>JBAVEN010000063.1:0-132596 GCA_049587755.1 Bryobacteraceae bacterium
GGTAGGTCAGGCAGTTCTCAGGGTTCGAGAAATAGACGATTGCCTCTTGAAGGGTTTGGGGTTCGTATGGGCTTTCCATACTTCAATCGTACCCCAAAATCACGTATTAGTCAAGTATATATCTGCCACAATTCGGAAGATGATGATGCCAGAGCGTTCCACTGGTTTGGCCGTGGCAGGAAACCCCCGCCATGGGCCGGTGTTGGTCCCACGGAATGTATATTGCACTACCACGAAATCGCCTTCGGCGATCACGCGATCGACCGAGTACTTTAAATCCGGAAACGACAGCCGCCAATTCTTTGCAGACTGCAGATCCTCCGCCAGATCGCCTTTGTACTTCTCCTGGTGGGCGACAAAATCCTTGCTGTGAATCTGGCTGTACACCTCCCAGTCCTGGTGGTTCAGCGCCACTTCGAAGAGCTTGCGAGCCACCGCCTTGTTCTGCTCGATGGTTTGCTGGGGATCGGGCGCGGCAAAGACCGGCGCCACCAAAGATGATGCCAGCAGCACCGCATAGACGAGATGCACTTTCATACGAACCTCCTTTTTTTGGCGATTCTAACGCATAGACGTTTCAAGGGGGGAAACGGGTCAGCCTGATCCGCGCGAGTTTCCCCAGGTTCCTACCGCGCCCCTCCAAGGTGCGCGCGAACCCGGCCGACTCGCCTGAGCGCCAGTCGCACACGTTCCCAAATAGCCCCAAATCGTGTTGCGCCAGTCTGGTCAATGGCTTCGGCGGAAGCTCGCGGCCGGGCACGCCGGTTTTTCGCTTGCCGTGCGCGATCCTGAAAGCGGGATTCGCGCAGAATTCCGAAGGTGGCATTTTGGGCAGAAATCTGCCCAAAAACGGCAGTTAAGTTCATTGTCTTCGGAAAATTCTTGCGCGATTCTGCCCAAATGCCCCCGCAGGCACACCCGCCGAGCCGCACGAGCCGCGAAGGTGCATACCCGGGACCCACGAAGCCCGTGACACGCAACCCGCTTCCCATCGTCCAAATCCAAAAGCTCCGCCCCGCCGCTGCACCGCCTCCGGGTTGTTGATAAGCTGATAACAAATGCGACTCCTGGTGGTGGAGGACGAAAAACGCATCGCCGACTTCCTGTGCCGGGGGCTGGAAGGCGCGGGATATGCGGTCGATGTGGCGGCCAATGGGGCGAGCGCGCTCGATCATGTTCACACGGCGGACTACGACCTGGTGATTCTGGACCTGATGCTGCCGGATATGGACGGTATCGAGGTGCTGGAGAGAATCCGCGGCGGAAAGGTGGGCCCGCCGGTGCTGATCCTGAGCGCGCGCAGCTCGCTCGACGATCGCGTCAAGGGGCTGGAGCAGGGCGCCGACGACTACCTGGTGAAGCCGTTTGCCTTCGTCGAACTGCTGGCTCGGGTGCGCGCGCTGCTGCGGCGCGGCCAGCCCACGCCGGAAAAGCTGCAAGTGGCCGACCTGACGCTCGATTGCATCCGCCGCAAGGTAACGCGCTCGGGCGAAGCGATCGACCTGGCTCCCAAGGAGTTCGGCATACTCGAATACATGATGCGCAACCCCGGCCGGCCGCTCAGCCGGACGATGATCGTGGAGCACGTCTGGGATATGGACTACGATGGGCTCACCAACATCGTGGACGTCTACATACGCCACCTGCGCAGCAAGATCGACGACCGCTTTCCGCAGAAGATCATCCAGACGGTGCGCGGGATCGGTTACATGATCGAGGCTCCGGACAAGGCGGCGGACCGGGCGCCGGAAGCCGTTCCCGAACGGCAGGCGTAGCATGCGGTTCCCGCGGCGCGACCTGCTTCGCATCGGGCGCGACTTGCGCCGCGCGTCGCGCGGCCTGCGCTTCCGCCTCACGGCTACTTATGCGGCGCTGTTTGTGGTGCTGCTGGTGGGCGCGGCGTGGCTGGCGCGCACGCAACTGGCAAGCAGCCTCGAGACGCTGGCGACGGACTCGCTCGACGAGGATTGGACGGCGGTCAAAGGCAACATCCTGCGCATCGACCGCGATCCGGACTCGGGCGCCTTTGAAGCCAACTGGTATTACGACAAAGACGATCCCGACGAAACGACGGTGGTGCTGGATATCAAGAAGGTTCTGCTGATCACCGACAGCAGCGGGCAGGTGATTCAGGACCACGAGACACAGGCGCCCGCCGAATCGACCATCTATCAGGATCTGCCGCAGGACCGCCCCGCCGATATTCAGGCGCGGGTGCGGCAGTGGGTGGCGGCCTCCAAGCCGGGGCAGGCCGGCAAGCCGTTCTGGATGGAGAAGCGCGACTCGTCGGGAGAGCTGTTTCTGATTCGCGCGGCGGTGATGTGGGATGAGAAGAGGCACAATCCGTTTTACGTAGCGCTGGGAACATCGTTGGCGAAGAACGAAGAACTCCTGCGCAAATACTCATTCATGATTTTTTTCGGCGTTATCCCCGGCGCAACCCTTCTGGGCTGGCTGGTGGGCTGGGTGGTAGCCGGGCGCGCGCTCACTCCGGTGCGCGACGTGGCACAGGCGGCACAGCGCATCACCGGCTCCAACCTGGGGCTGCGTATTCCTTCGCGGCATTCCGGCGATGAGCTGGACTACCTGATTCTCACTTTCAACCGCATGATCGAGCGCCTGGAGGCCTCATTCCGGCAGATGAAGCAGTTCTCGGCCGATGTTTCGCACGAGCTGCGCACGCCGATCACCGGCATACGCGGGCAACTGGAAGTGGCCTTGATGACGGCTGGGGGCACCGAGCAATATCGCGAGGCCATGTTGAACGCGCTGCAGGATATCGACCGGCTGTCGCAAATCGTGCGTGCGCTGCTGCTGCTTTCGCAAGCCGAATCCGGGCAACTGGCGCTGCAGAGAGCGCGAATCGACCTCGGCGTGGTGCTGGAGGATCTGGCCGAGCAGTTCCAGATTCCCGCCGAGGGGGCCGGCGTGCGGCTCACCGCGCATTGCCAGCGTGGCTGTTTCGTGGAGGCCGACCGGGTGCAGATCGAACGCATGATCACCAACCTGCTCTCGAACGCCCTCAAGTTCACACCTGAAGGCGGCGAGGTGCGACTGAGCGCGCGGCGGATGGAGGGCAATGTGGAGGTGGTGGTGGAAGACACCGGCCGCGGAATTCCCGCCGAGCATCTGCCGCACATCTTCGACCGCTTCTACCGTGTTCCCGGCTCGGGCACGGCCCCGGCACCCGATCAGGGCTTGGGACTGGGCTTAAGCTTTGTCGCGTGGATCGCCAGAGCGCACCATGGCGTGATCGATGTCCAGAGCACTCCCGGCAAAGGGACGCGATTCACGATCACGCTGCCCGCCACCGGCGCCGCGGCCCACCTGGAACTCGCCAGCCAACCGGCCGGCAGGGCGTAGTGATAAGATCAACTCTCCATGTTGATCCTAGCCGCGATCCTCGGCATTCTCATCTACGGCATCGTCGCCGCAACCTGGGGAACATTCAACCCGACGCTCGGATTCACCGACGCGCAGATCGGAACCATCGCTGCAGCGCAGGCGATCGGGCTGGTGGTCGCTTCGGTCTCGGTCGGGCCGCTGATTGATCTTAAAGGCAAGAAGACGGCGCTGGTCGGCGGCCTGGCGCTGATTTCTATTTCCTTCTGGCTGCTACCAGCGGCCGGCAGCGATTTCACCCTGGTGCTGGTGGCATTGACGCTGCTGGGCCTGGGTGGAGGCGTGGTAGTGACGGGCGCCAACGCGCTGGTATCCGATGTCAGTGAATCGCGCCGGGGCAGCATGTTGAACATCCTGAATCTGTTCTTCGGGCTGGGCGGGCTGATCACTCCATTCGTCACCGCCAACGTGCTTGGCGGCAGCGCGGTGCGCATGTGCTACGTGGCCGCCGTACTGGCTACCATGGTGCTGTTGTTCAATATCGTGACGCCGATGCCGAAACCCACCGGCGAGCGCGGATTCAAGGCTTCCGAGATCGGCCTGGTGGTGGGCCGCCCGGTGCTATATGTTCTGTCGCTGTTTTTGTTCCTCTACATCGCTTGCGAAGTGGGTGTCTGGAACTGGCTGGCCAGGTATCTCACCGTCGTGCGGGGGCTCGACAAGGCCACCGCGCTCAATGTCCTTTCGCTGGGCTTCGCGCTGGGGCTGCTGGTGGGACGCCTGGCGGCCTCGCGGATTCTCATTAAGGTGTCCGCGTTGTCGGTGACGCTTGGCGCTTCGGTGGCGATGGCCATCGCCACATTCGCCATGCTGCAGGTCACCAGCCCATCGGCCGCATGGGTGGTGGTGTTTTGCGCCGGCCTTGCGATGGCGCCGGTATTTCCCACCACGCTCGCCCTGGTGGGCGACGCCTTCCCGCGCATGAGCGCCACCGCCATGGGCATCGTGATCACCTGCGGCTGGCTGGGGCTCGCGGTCAGCAGCCCGATTATCGGCGACGTGGCCAATAAGCACGGCCTGGGAACGGCGCTGCTCCTGCTGCCCGGCTTTTCGGTGATTATGATTCTGGTGAACCTGGCGCTGCGCCCCATGCTGCGGAAGCAGGCGTAGGGCTGGCTCGTTGCGATCAATAAGCTACAAGTTATTGATAAATAACAATTTATTAAGTATCTTGCATTGTGAAGGCATTCGCTGTACAATCGGTGTGTAGGCGCTTATACGTTTATGCGCTTACGTGTATAGGTGTTATATGGATGTGACGATCCGCTGGAACATCAAGGTGTCGAAGGAAACCGACCTGACACTTCGCACCTATTTGGGATCTCAGGGTATGAAAAAAGGCGACCTCTCGAAATTCATCGAAGAGGCCGTCCGTTGGCGGGTGTTTGATCGCACCGTGCAGGACATCAAGGCGCGCAACGCCGATGCCAGCCCGGAGGAGTTGCAAAGCCTGATCGACGATGCGGTGCGCGAGGTTCGCGTCGAGCGTCGCGCCAACGTCACGGCTGACCAAGCCTGATGCGCGTGGTGCTCGACACGAACGTTCTGGTCTCCGCCCTTTTGGTCCCCGCAGGCAACCCGGCCGCGATCTATCGCGCTTGGCAAGAGGGGAACTGCACGCTCCTGATCTGCGAGGAGCAGCTCGACGAGTTGCGGGCCACCCTGCACAAGCCGGCACTCGCGGCGCGCATCAAGCCGTACAACGCCGGCCGCCTGGTCAATCAACTGAAGGAGCTGGCCACGGTTGTTGACACGCTACCGCACGTTGAACGCTCGCCCGACCCCACCGACGATTTTCTGCTGGCTCTCTCCGAAGCGGGGAAAGCCGATTATCTGGTGACGGGTGACAAGAGCGGGCTGCTTGTGCTCGGCCATCACAAGGCCACGCGCATCATATCCGCGAGCGATTTCGCCGCATTATTCGGGTGAGCCTGGCGTAACGCCGGCAGCCAACGGATCACACTGCCTCGACCACCAGATTGTCGATCAGGCGGGCGCGGCCGATGCGGACGGCTACGGCCAGCAGCGCGAGGCGATGGATCTGGCCGAGCGGCGCGAGCGATTCCGTATCCACCACTTCGGCATAATCGACGCTCGCCAGGGGCTCCGTCTCGATCGTTTCCCGCAGTTGCCGGGCGATTTCGGCGCCATCGCGCACTCCCTGTTCGATTCGCTTCCCGGCCGCAAGCAGCGACCGGCGCAGAATGGTTGCGGCGCGGCGTTCCTCCGGGGAAAGATAGCTATTGCGCGAGCTCATGGCCACACCATCCGGCTCGCGCACGATCGGACAACGCACGAGCTCGACCGGGAAGTTCAGGTCGCGAATCATGGTTTCAACGACGCGCAGTTGCTGATAGTCCTTCAGCCCAAAGTACGCGCGCTGCGGCTGGCAGATATTGAACAGCTTGGCCACCACCGTCGCCACGCCGCGGAAATGGCCCGGCCGGGATGCACCGCACAGGTTGGCGGTGAGGCGCTCCACGTCGACGAAGGTGGCGTGATCGCGCGCGTACATCTGGGCGGCCTCCGGCGCGAACATCACGTCCACGCCCTCCGCGGCGGCGAGAGTGCAGTCCCGCGCGAAGTCTCTGGGGTAAGCCGCGAGGTCCTCACCGGGGCCGAACTGGGTCGGATTCACAAATAGAGATACGACCACCAGACCGCACTCCGCGCGCGACCGGCGCATCAGTGACAGGTGGCCCTCATGAAAGAAGCCCATGGTCGGGACAAGGCCCACGGTATCGCCGGCGAGGCGCGCAGCGTGCGCTTCGGCCTGCATCTCACTTATGGTTCTTACAATTCGCATTTGCGACATTGTTTATCTGTATTCATGGGGCGGTCCAAGCGGGCCGGGCATGCCCGGCCCCTACAGGAGACGGCGGCGCCGAAGTAGGGGCGAGGCGCAATTAGCAAGCATCCACCATATCAGCGCGAGTTTCTCTCGCCGCTTCGCTGGTCTGCGATCAGCGCGCGCAACTCGTCCTCGGGCATCTCGTAGCAGTGTTCGGCTGCGGGAAACGCTCCCTCCCGGACCTCGCGGATGTACGATGTAGCGGCCTGGGAGATCATACCACCCAACTCGCAATAGCGTTTGGCCAAGCGCGGGCTTCGCGGCGTCAACCCCAGTGCATCATGGAGCACCAGGATCTGGCCGTCGCAGAAGGGGCCGGCGCCGATGCCGATGGTCGGCACGGTCAAGCGCTCGGTGATCAACCGCGCCACTTCGGCCGGCACGCATTCCAGCACCACGGCAAAAGCCCCCGCGCCTTCGAGTGCGATGGCGTCATTGAGCAACTCGCCGGCGCGCGCCGCCGTCTTACCTTGCACAATATTGCTGCCGAACCGGTGGACCGACTGCGGCGTGTACCCGAGGTGGCCGAGCACCGGAATCCCGAGTTCGACCAGTCTCTCGACAACGGCGAGAACCGGGCCCGCTCCTTCCACCTTGACGGCTTCGACGCCAGCTTCCTTCAAGAACCGGCCTGCATTGCGAACTGCGTCATCCATGCTGGTCTGGTAGGAGAGGAACGGCATGTCGGCAACGGTTAGCGCCCGCGTGACGCCGCGCACGACGGCTTTGGCGTGGTGCAGCATCTCGTCCAGCGTGACCGGCAAGGTGGTCGGGTAGCCTAAAACAACGTTGGCCAGCGAGTCGCCGACCAGAATCATGTCGATTCCGGCCCGGTCCAGCAGTTGGGCGGTGAGAAAATCGTACGCCGTGAGGGCGGCGATTCTGCCACCGCTTTGCTTGATCTTCGCCAGGTGATTCACGCGAACCTTGCCTGGCCGTTTGGGTTCTGCTTGACGTGGCACTTGTGTTAGCCAATCTGCTGCAGCCGCCGGGAGGGAGTTCGACACCGGCCTGCGCAGCCGCGATGCGACGGCGTGGAACCTCTGTGACCCTTCTGCCGGCGACAATTCCACGATAACGGACAGGCTTGCCGAGACGCAATCCGGATAGTAAAGCCGGCGCGGCTAATGCGTGAAGGCGTAGATCAGGTAATTCACGCCGATGCGGATGCCGAGCTCGGAAAAACGGGTGGGGTAGGTGGGCTCGTCGGCGTTTTCCCAGGAGTCGCCCAAGTCCATGTTATGGCAGATGACGACGATCAGGCGCCCTTTGTCGTCGTAGATGCCACGCCATCGCGGGGTGTCGCCTCCCGAACCCCAGCGCGGGTTGGTGGGGCACTTCTCGCAGACGCTGTGGGTTTGCGTGTACTGCATACCGGCGACCTGGTAGCGATGGTCCAGGTCGAACACGGTGTGAAAGATGGGGTCGTCGTTGGAGATGTCGACGATCGGGCGGTCCGGCAGCACCTTTTTCATGCTGTGAACGAACACGTTCCATTCCACCGTCCCGTGGAAATCGTCGCACATGAAAAAGCCGCCGCGCAGCAGGAATTCGCGAAACTTGGCAACCTGCAGATCGGTCAGCTCCCAGTGCCCCACCTCGACTGAGTAAAGCCAGGGGTAATTGAAAACGTCGTCGTCTTCCTCGAGGTTGATCGGTTGCTCGACCGATTTGGCGTCGATACGCGTGAGCCGGCGAATGGCGAGCGCCAGATGGCGGTCGGAGCGTGGGTAGTCGATGGTCCAATTGGTGTTGCCCTGATGCCAGTCATAGCCGCGCTTGTATTCCGATTGCCAGTCGATGTAGCCGTGCCAAGTGGGATACATCAGGCGGGCGAAAGTCCATTCGCCCGGGACCAGATAGTCCTTGGGGATGGGAAAGTTGTTGTACTCCCAGGCGGGGTATTCGCGGAACGGCCGCTGCGCGAACACGGCACAGGCCAGAATCCCCAACCCGACTGCACCCGCTAGAATTCTCTGCCTCGCATGCACTTATCCGTAGTATCGCACCGGGCGCCCAGGCGGCCGGCGAAAGGCCTGCCGGCTTGCCCGCGGGTGTGCAACTGGGAGCCAATGGGTTGGTTGGAGGCGCTTCTTCCGCCCGTTCCGGGGCTCTTTGCGCGGACTGTTTTCCCAAGGCTGACGCCTTGGGCTACCCTCTTTCGCCCTAACGGCTG
Organism: Bryobacteraceae bacterium; assembly: GCA_049587755.1. Classification (GTDB taxonomy): domain Bacteria; phylum Acidobacteriota; class Terriglobia; order Bryobacterales; family Bryobacteraceae; genus Bog-375. The sequence continues at coordinate 8,430 of JBAVEN010000063.1, forward strand.
TAGTTCGCCTCCGTGTCTACGGTGTCCGTATCCACTTTTGTGTCGCGCGCCCTCTGCTGCCCAGGCGTCCAGGCCCGCCGTTTCGCATAAACCGCGTCAACGTGCAAGCGCGCCCGCTAGAATGAAAACAGTGTCGGCTCCATTTCGTTCTTTCGTGCTGGTGTCGCGCGGCCAGATCGCGCGCAATTATCGGAGCGTCTGCTCGATGGTTGGCCCCGGAGTGGAAGTATTGGGGGTGGTGAAGGCCGATGCGTACGGCCACGGCGCCATCGAGGTGGCGCGGATTCTGGTCGCCGAAGGCGCCCGCTGGCTGGCGGTGAGCTCGGTGGATGAAGGAGTCACACTCCGCGCCGCGGGCGTGGCCGCACCGCGGATTCTGGTGATGGGCGGGTTTCTGCGGTTTGAGGAGGCGGCGCTGGTGGAGCACGATCTTACGCCGGCCGTGCACTCGCTCGAGCAGATGCGCGATCTCGACCGGCTCGCAGCAGCGGCCGGGAAAACACTGCGTTATCACCTCAAAATCGATTCCGGCATGGGGCGGCTTGGCACGCGCGCCCCGGCTGGGGAGATCCTAGCGGCTCTGGCGGCGACGCCGCATGCGCAACTCGAGGGGCTGATGACGCACTTCGCTTCGGCGGCCGACTACACCACCACGCAGACCACCGATCAACTAGCTTACTTCGAGACGGTCGCGGCGGCCATTGAGCGCGCCGGGCACCGCGGCCTGCGCCTGCATACTTCGAGCACCAACGCCATCGCCTACGGGCGCGCAAGCGCCGGCCATAACCTGGTGCGCGCCGGCCACGCGCTTTACGGGTACGTCTCCCCGGCGCGCGGGGAAGCGCCGCCGCAGCGCCTCGAAGTGTATCCCGCGCTCACCTGGAAAGCCAGGCTGCTGGCCGTTAAGGAATTGCCGGAGGGCGCGCTGGTCGGTTACGGAGGCACGTTCCGTACGCCGCGCCCGATGCGGATCGGCGTGCTGGGCGCGGGTTACGCCGACGGCATGTTCCACCGGCTCTCTAACCGCGGCAAGGTGATTGCCGATGGCAAGCTGACGCCGATACTGGGAACGATCTCGATGGACCTGACCACCATCGATCTCAGCCACACCAGCGCCTTGGGCCCGGGCGACGAAGTGACGCTGCTTGGCCAGGAAGGCGAAGCGCGGCTGGATGCGCAGCAGATTGCGCGGGTGGCCGGCACCATCTCTTACAACATTCTGTGCAGCATCAGCGCCCGGGTGCGGCGGGTTTACGTGTGACGGGCGAAACATCGCCTTGCCTTGTTTTGACTCCAGTGTTCATTTCAATGCCGGTCAGAAGAGTCGAGATGAATCTCGACTCAGCAGGCTTGACAGCCTGCGCCACGCATATGGCTGCGTTGCCCGCGGCGGCTTTGGCTGACCCGCGGCCTTGTGGGGCGGGTTGGTAACCCGCGCACCGATTGGCAATCGGTGCAAGCGGGCGTGAGCCCGGTCAGCGTCGGCATTCCTGCCGACATGGCTCGCAAAGAACCGGCGGCAAGACCGCCGGCGCTACAGGAGTTGAGATGAATCTCGACTCAGCAGGCTTGACAGCCTGCGCCACGCATAGAGCCGGCGTTGGCCGCGGCGACGATGCGGGCAACAGGGGCGGACAAGCGGAAGCATGCCCCAGCGGCGGCGGGGAGCTATGCTGGACACTGATGCGAATCGTGGTGCTGGTGGGACTGCCTGGTTCGGGCAAATCGACTTACCTCGAACGGTTGGGCGTAGTGGGCTTGTCTTCCGATGCGATCCGCCAACTGCTGGCCGATGACGCGACCGACCAGACCATTCACGACCGCGTATTTGAGACGCTACGGTACCTGCTGCGGCAGCGTCTTGCCCTGGCGCGGCCGGTGACTTACATCGACGCCACGAATCTGACGCCCCAGGAGCGGCGGCCATACATCGGCATCGGAGCCGCCTTCGGCTGCGAGGTGGAGGCGTTGTACTTCGATGCGCCGCCGGACGTGTGCTGCGAGCGTAATGCCGGCCGCGCGCGCGTGGTTCCCGCGGAAGCTCTCGCCAAAATGCAGGAGCGTTTGACGGCGCCTTCGACCGAAGAAGGATTCACCCGCATCACCCGCATCTCGCACCTGGACCGGCCGCCTTCGCGCGCGTAGCCGCGGATGCCGGTGTCAGTGCAAGGTGTACACGGCGCGGGTGGCGGATGGATGCTCGACGGTGAGCGTGAGGTTGCCGATTTTGGTGGGTCCGACGGCCGGGGGAAGCGGGGTCCCCTCCTGCTCGACGATCAAAGTGCCGCCCGCCAGGCGCACGGTGCGGCGCCAGCCTGCAGAGGCGAACTCCAAACCATCCTCCAACGCCCGCACCGCGACCGGGCCGGCGGCGGCGAAAGCGCCGGCCTCGGGCAGGAAATTCACGTTGGCTTGCTTGGCCGTGAACTCCATCCAGCGGCCGCCGTCCTGGGAGGAAAACACGGCGCGCGCATGGTCGGTTTCGAGAATCCATTCGGGAGTGCCGTCGCCGTCCAGATCCGCGCTCCATACAGTGGTGCGGCCGCGGGGCAGGAGGAGAACGCGCATGGGCAGATCGGCCTCGCCGGCGCCGGTCACCCGCAAATGCCAGTCGCGGAGGCCGGCGGCCGGCTCGGCGGCGAACACGCGGAGGCTGACGCGGCGCTCGGCGATGGCGCCGATGCTGATCTCGGTTTTGGCGGGGAAGAACTCGAGGCCGTCGCCGTAAGCTTCCAGCCGGTAGGTCTGGATGGCCGGCCAGTTGTTGCGGATGGAAATCTCGAGGTTGCCGCCGGCCTTGGGTTCAATGGGCACGATGGGCGGATCGGGCGTCAATTCAGAATGCTGGCCGAAGTGCATGTGGAGCGCCTCCAGCAAGCGAATGGAAAACGGGCGGAACAATTGCAGGCGGGCGCGGCCCATCAAGATGCCGTCGGCTTCGAGCGCGAGGGTGGCGAAATCGCCGTGCAGCGCATCGGGGGGAACGGCGACCTGATATTCGATCTCGTCGGGCGATTTGACCTTGGGCGTCGCGGTGAAGCCTTCCGGCAGGCGGAGGCGGGAGCGGGCGGCAACCCGATCCGAGGAATAGGTGGTGGCAATCGGGTTCTGCTGGCCAATGATGAGCCGGCGGGCGTCGGTGAAAAAGGCCGCGGTGTCCGCCACCTCAATGGCGATGCCGATGCGCACACGGTGGCCGGGCGCATTCGAACTGGGAATTGGCAAGCGCGCGCGCAGCGCACGATCGTCCCAGTCGTATTCGGTCGGCTCGCCAGCGGCCAGAAACGGGCCGATCGGTTTGCGCTCCAGTTGCAACACGGCTTCGCCGGCTTGGGGCGCGGCGAATTCCATGGCCAGGATGCCGTTCTCATACTCGATGGAAAGCAGCTCGGCGGTGGCGTAGACGAGCCGCTCGGCGGCGGAGAAGTTGGAGCATTCGCGACAGAGGCCGTCGGGCGCAAGGGAAACGCTGAGCGGGAGCCACGCCGATTCGCCGGCGGCCACCGCGACGGGAATCGAGATGGAGCGTTTGGAAGCCGGCTCGAAGACGCGAAGCTCGTCGTGGAATGGCTGGGAGGAGCGGTTGATGACGCTGACTACCGAAGCCCCGGGCGAAACGAGCTCAATGGCGGTGACGCCGGTGGGCAGTTTTGTGGACGGCGGGCGAGGCGCAGCCACGGGCTCGAGGGCGGGGACGGTGGCGGCCCAGTGACGCAAGAGAGCGGCCTGGCGGAGCAGCGCTTCCGCCGCGGGCCGCTCATCACCACTCAAGCCGACGACGCCAGCCACCAGCGGCGCTCCGCCGCCGTCCTTCCAGCCAGCCGGGTAGAGCTGGTCTTCGACATCAGTCCAGAGCACGCTCTTGGCGCCAGCCAGGGCCTGGCGGCTGAGCGCCAGCGCGGCCGGATCAGTGGCGGAGATGCGCAGCGCGGCAGGCGGGGCGGCGGCATCGATCTCAAGCGCCGTACCCTCGACCCAGGCGACCGGACCGCCGTGGCTGGCGGTCTGCGTCGCCAGCACGTCGGAGAGCCGCTTAAGCCACATCAGGCGCGCGGCGGGGCCGGCGGCTTCCGGCACACCGAGATTTCGCCAGCCCTCGAGGGGCGGCGCGGGGCGCACCCACGCGCTGAGGCCCAGCCGCCGCAGGATCTGGATCAAGCCGTTCAGGTCGCGCCGCGGGCTGGTGCGGCCGGTAAAATCGAAGTCGCCGGGAGCGAGTTGGTGCCAGTTCCAGGGGATGGCGAATTCCACGGTGCGAATCCCGATGTTCTTCAGCCACACCAGCTCGCGTTCCCACTGGGTGCGCGGGTATAGATAGTAAGGGAACTCGACCGCTTGCAGGTATTCCGCGGGGCGGGTGTTGGCGGTGGGCGCGGCGGCGGCGGGCGCAAGGAGCAAGAGCGCAAGCACGGCGGAAGCGGCGGACATACCGGGACCCATGTGGCATACGGATCCGCGAACGCGTGATGTTGCACTGTCGCGGCGAACCACTCGCTCACGGTCGTGGCTTGGTTCGGAGCCGGGGAGGCCGGCGAACGGTGTGGTGGCGACACCGTGTCCAGCGGGCGCGGAACCAGTTTGCATCAAAGCGTCCGCGCCTTGCGCAGGCGGTAATCGTCGCCGGGCATACGGATGACGGTGCACATTTCGAACAGACGGGAGCGGGCTCGCGGCCCGATGTGGTCGGCCAGCGTTTTACGGTACTCCGGCGTCCCCAGGACGGACCGTTGCATAAAGGAGCTGCCGGCCTCGGGTTCGGGGAGGTTGGTGGTGGCAATGAGTGCTTTGCGGTGATTGGAGCGGTGGGTCACGATGGAGGTGACGGTGTCTTCGACCCAATCGGTGACGCGCTGGGCACCGAGATCGTCAAGCAGCAACACTTCGGTGTCGAGGGCAACGCGATAAGCCTCGCGGTTGGACGAATTGGAGCTGGAATCGTAACCAGCGCGGATACTGTTGAGCAGCGTCTGGTAATCCCAGAAGAGGCACTCGAAGCCCTTCTCGACGATTTTGCGCAGAGCGGCTACTGCCAGGTGCGTCTTGCCGGTGCCCGGCTCGCCGACCAGCAGCAGGCCTGGGCGGTTTTCATTGGGAAAATCGCGGACGAAGTTCTTCACCGCAAGCAAAACGTTGGTCAACTCGCGGCGCGCGATGGGATTCTCCGGGCCGGGGACGCTAAAATTCTCGAACGAAGCATGGCGGTAGAGGGGCGGGATCTGCGCCCGCTCTTCGAGGCGGCTGGCGCGGCCTTCATTGCGGCAGGGGCACGGCTCGGCACCGGAGACGTTGGCGCGCTCAACGATGATCCAGCCGGTGCCACCGCACTTGGCGCAAACCGTTTCCGTGGCCATCGCTCCTATTATCGTCCAGGGCGGGAGCGGGCGCGATAAGCAATCGGCTCGGGGAACAAGAAGAACGCGCCCGCAAGCGGGCGTTGGCAAGCTAAAGCATGCCCCACCTGGATACACTGAGAGTTTCCGAGGGAATCGCGAAAAAAGGATGTGCGGGATTGCGGGATTCACGCGTCTGAGCGGTGCACGGGACCGAGAGGTGGCCGGGCGGATCACCCAGGCGTTACATCACCGGGGGCCGGACCAACAGGGGACATACGAGGGCAGCGAAGTCACGCTGTGCGCGGTGCGGCTGAAGATTATCGACCTGGCCGGAGGCGACCAGCCGATCGTCAGCGATGACGGCGGCACAGCGATTGTCTTCAACGGCGAAGTATACAACCACCGGGAGGTTCGCCGCGAGCTGGAGCGGCTGGGGCACCGGTTCCACTCGCAGTGCGACACCGAGACGGTGCTGCGGGCGTTTCTGCAATGGGACACGGCTTGCTTCGAACGGATGCGCGGGATGTTCGGGGTGGCGCTGTGGTCGGAGGCGCGCAGGCGGCTGGTGCTGGCGCGCGACCGGATGGGGATCAAGCCCCTGTACTACTACGGCAGCGGCGACGATTTGTACTTCGGGAGCGAGCTCAAGGCGATTCTGGAACATGCCCACATTCCGCGGCGGCTGGATGAGCGGGGGCTGGACCGCTTTCTTTCGGTGAATTATGTGCCGGGCGACCGGACGCTGATCGAAGGGATTCGAAAGGTGCCGCCTGGGCATTTGCTCGAATGGAGCCGAGGGAAGTGCCGGATGGAACAGTGGTGGGAACTGCCGCGGGAGGGCTCGCGCCGGTATTCGCTTGAGGCAGCGAAGGAAGAACTGGACGGGCTGCTGCGCGAATCGGTACGAGAACACCTGGTTTCCGACGTGCCGTTGGGAGTGTGGGCCTCGGGCGGAGTGGATTCGTCGACGATTCTGCATTATGCGGCAGAACAGAGCGAAAGCCGCCTGAAGACATTCTCGATTTCCTTTCGGGGGCGGAGTTTCGACGAGAGTCAGTATTTCCGTGAAGTGGCGGATGTGTATGGGACGGACCATCATGAATTTGACCTGAATCCGGAGACGGAGCTGGAGAGCGCGATTGAGAATTTCGCCTATTACTCGGATGAGCCGAGCGCGGACGCGGGAGCTCTGCCGGTTTGGTTCCTGTCGCGCATGAGCCGGCAATACGTTACGGTTGCGCTATCCGGGGAAGGCGCGGACGAGTTGTTCGGCGGGTATGAAACGTACCAGGCGGACCGGCTGGCGAGGCCGCTGCGGTTGACACCGCTCTGGCTGCGGCGGGCGGTGCACGGGGCACTGGAGCGATACGTGCCGGTATCGGACGAGAAGATCGGGTTGGAGTACAAGCTGAAGCGCGGGATAGAAGGAAGCTGGTTGGATCCGGACGAGGCGCACTTCTTCTGGAACGGCACGTTTTCGAGCGAGCAGCTCAGGGCGATCCGCCGCGGCGGCGGCGACAATGGACTGGCGGAACTGGCGCGGGAAGTGGCGAAAGGCAGCGGCGGCGTGGTGGAGCGATATCTGCGGGTGGACCAGAATTATTACCTGCCGGACGACATCTTGTACAAGACTGACCGGATGAGCATGGCGCATTCGCTGGAAGTGCGGCCGCCGATGCTGGATCACCGGATCGTGGAATTTGCGGCGCGGCTGCCGGTGCGGTTGAAGATTCGCGGGTGGCGGCAAAAGTACGTATTGAAGGAACTGATGCGCGGGAAACTGCCGGAGCGGGTACTCACGCGGAAGAAAGCCGGGTTCGACATACCGACCCATGACTGGTTCCGGCGGCCACTTCGGCGGCTACTTATGGACACGCTGACACCAGAGGCGATCAAAGCAAGCGGTATTTTCCACGAGCGGGCGATCGAGGCGCTGATTCGCAATCACATGGAGAGGCGCGTCAATGCCGGCTATCATTTATGGGGCTTGCTGACATTGTTCCTGTGGATGAAGCGATGGAAGGTGGAGCTGCATCGGGAAGCGGCGGCAGAGCCGGCAATAGCGGCCGAGTAGCAGGCGCCGCAGCGCAGCGCTGGTACCAACCGCTCCCTGACGGCCGCGGCTCGGATACGCTTTGAAGCACTTACCGGCGGTTGAACCTTAAGCACATTCGTTTGTACCTAGGCTGGCGTGTTTCTTCGCGGACGGCCGGGCCGGGCATGCCCGGCCCCGACGTCGCGCAGGCGATGTAAATCGTCTTCACCAATGCAAGAAAAAGATTCTTTCGTGGATTTTCAATAAGTTGAGAACCAATTCGGGGCAGGTGTGTGAGCGCCCCGATGATACATTCAAAACGGGAAGAGGGTCGCGCGGCTTCGCGAGTTAATCGCGGAGCCGATTTTTTTGGGGCAAACGATGGCCGGCAAGGTGAAGAGAGACGCCAAAACGAATTCCAAGCCTTGCGAGGATTGCAGCTATTACCAGGAGCTCAAGCAGAAACTCAAGGTTTCGGAAGTACTGGCAAGGGCCATCGCCAAGTTCGAGGAAAGGATCACGGAGACCGATTTCAGCCCATCGGTGGCGGATTACATCAAGCTCGTACAGATGAAGAAGGAGTTAGAAGAGACGACCGACGAGGCGAAGGAGATCAAAGTGACATGGGTCGAGCCAGTGACGTCCGACTCCGAGAGATAGCCTATGACCCACTGCCCTCCCAGAAATCCTTTCACGATCTGACAGCGCGTTTTAAGGGGTTTTCGGGGCCGATCGGAAGCGGCAAGAGCCAGGCGCTTTGCCAGGAAGCGATCCGGCTGAGTTACTTGAATCCGAGGCGGATGGGACTGCTGGGGGCGCCGACCTACCAGATGTTACGGGATGCGACTCAAGCAACGCTATTCGAGATATTGGACAGCAACCGGATTCCCTACGAGCACAACAAGGCGGAGAACACGCTGCGGATGAGAGATACGGGATCGCGGATCGTGTTCCGGCCGGTGGATGAATTCGAACGGTTGCGGGGAACCAACCTAGCGTGGTTCGGGCTGGATGAGCTGACCTACACGCCAGAGGCGGCGTGGTTGCGGCTGGAAGGAAGGTTGCGGGACCCGAAAGCGCAGCGGCTATGCGGCTTCGCCGTGTGGACGCCGAAGGGCTACGACTGGGTGTACCGGAAATTCGTGGATGGACCCACCAAGGGGTATGGAGTGGTGGTGGCGCAGCCTTACGAAAACCGGTTCCTGTTGGCGAAGGTGCCGGATTTTTACGACCGGTTGCGGGAGAGCTACGACGAGCAGTTCTTTCAGCAGGAGGCACTGGGTACGTACCTGAGCCTGAGCGGAGGCACGGTCTACAGCTCGTTTGCGCGGGCACAAAACATGACGGAGGTGGGCCCGGACCAGAGGCTGCCGCTGCTGTGGGCATTGGACTTCAACGTGGACCCGATGAGCTCGCTGGTGGTGCAAATCGCGGGCGGCAAGGTGCGGGTGCTGGATGAAATCGTGGTGCGGAACGGGACGACGATGGAAGCCTGCGAAGAATTCCTGAAGAGGTATCCGGAGCATTGGGCGGGCGTTCACATTTATGGAGACGCATCGGGCAACCAGCGGCAGACGACGGGAGCGTCAGACTACGAAATGATCCGCGAATACTTTCAGGCGCACTCGGGGATGACGCTTCAGTACCACGTTCCGAGAACGAACCCGAGCGTGCGGGAGCGGATCAACTTGACGAATGCGAAGCTGCGATCGGCGACAGGAGAAGTCGGGCTGTTGGTGGACCCGAAGTGCAAGGAGCTGATTAAGGATCTGGAGCAAGTGACTTACAAGGCCGATTCGAATGCGATCGATAAGGACCGGGACCGAATGAGGACGCACCTATCGGATGCGTTGGGATACCTGCTGTGGCAGGAGTGCAGAACGCTTCCCAAAATCGGGGAGCGGCGGGAGCGACTGTTCTAATCATGGAGACGATCAACCGGGAGCATCCAGAGTACATCGCGCGAAAGGCAACGTGGCGACGCTACAGGGACCTGTATGCGGGCGGCGAACAATTGCGGGCGCGCGCCGCGGAGTACCTGCTGCGGCGGCACAAAGAACCGGGAGAGGTTTACCAGGAACGCTTGAACCGGGTGTTTTATCAGAACTACATCGGGTCGATTGTGGACTGGTATGCAGCGACGCTGATGCACCGCGAGCCGGCGCTGATGCTGGAAGGGACAGACGCCGGGGCGAAGAATTTTTACGGCCTGCTGGCTAACGACTGCGACCTAAAGGGTACAAGCCTGAGCGAGTTTTTCCGCAAACAATTCGTGGAAGCGCTGGTATGCGGTTCGAGTTATCTGGTAGTGGATTTTCCGCGCACGACGGGGCCAGCGCTGACCAGGGCGGAAGAAGACGCCGCGGGGACGTCGCGAGCGTACCTGGCGGATTACGGCGCGGACGAAGTCATCAACTGGAACTACGACTCGAACGGGGGGATGGACTGGGCGGTAATCCGGACGTCGTGCCTGCAGCAATCGAAGGTGACGGACGCGAGGTGGGAACAGGAGACGCGCTGGATTTACTACGACCGTGAGAACTTTCAGGTTTACCGGAAAGCGGGCGAGGGGAAGCCGATCGAGAGAATCGACGAAGGGCGGCACGCGCTGGCTTCGCTAGGCCGGGTGCCCCTATTCCAGATGCGGGTGACGGAGGGCCTGTGGCTGATGAACAGAGCCGCGCTGCTGCAACTGGAACACTTCAACAAGTCGAATGCGCTGGCGTGGGCGCTGACGATGGGACTGTTCGCGATGCCGGTGGTGTATTCGGAGCGGGAATGGAACCAGATTGTGGGCGAGTCCTATTACATCCAACTTGGGCCGGAGGACAGGTTCGGTTGGACGGAGCCAGAGGGAAAGGTTTACCAAATCGCGGCGGACAACCTGGTGCAGATGAAGGATGAAATCTACCGGGTATGTTACTTGAACAACCAGGCAATGGGAGGGGCATCGAGCACGGCCAATCAATCGGCGCTGGGCAAACAACTGGACTTCGCGACCACGGCCGAGGTGCTCGGGGCATATGGGACAGCGGTGCGGGAAAGCATGAAGCAGGTGCTGTGGGCGGTGGCGGCCGCGCGGCAGGACCAAGTCTCGATCGACGTGGCGGGGATGGACGAGTTCGACATCGACGATTTCAGTACGGAGTTGGACGACGCTCAAAAGCTGCTGAACCTGGGTATCCAGTCGCCGACGCTGACCAAGCAGATTTACAAGCGGCTGGCGAACCAATACCTGGCCGACGCGCGGCAGGAAGTGAAGAGCCGGGTGGCGGAAGAGATCGAAGGGCAGGCCACGAGATAGACCGGCCGAAGACGCGGGCGGACTTACCTGGTTGCGCGAGGACAGCGGCACAAGAACAAATCTGCGAGGGAGTTCGGGGGGAGGGGTGTATGGAAGGAATCGACGTTCAGGCGATCGTGCGGCAGGCGATCCAGGAGTTTGTGAACAACGAACAAGCGAAAGCCGAGCCGGCGCACAAAGCGGAGTTGCAGGAAGAGCGCCGGCGCAGGGAGCAACTGGAGCGCCGCGTCAACGAGCTGGTGGAGGAGAACAAACGCAGCCGGCTGGTGGCGGAGGAAGCGGAGCGGGCATCGGCAGTGCGGGCCGAGCTGCAGCGTCTGGGGGTGGCGAAGGTGGATCTGGCCTTCAAGGCGGTGCAGGACGAGATCGTGCGGAGCGAGGACGGACGGCTGGTAGCGCGAGGCGAGGGAGGCGAACTGCCGGTTCGCGAGTACCTAGCGGCGTTCGTGAAAGAAAATCCGGAGTTCCTGCCGGCGCGCATCCCGGGGGGAAGCGGAATGGCAGGGATGCTGAAAAGCCCGGTGGGCGGAGGCGAAGCGGTGACGCTCGACAGAATCCGGCCGGGCATGAGCGCGGAAGACATGCGGCGGGTACGAGAAGAAATCGTGCGCGTGGCGTCGCAGACCTTAAAGGGTCTGTAGTGACAAGCCCGGCCAGCAGGCCGGCAAGTAAGAGACGAGAAGGAGAAAGAATGGGAGCAATTACAACCAATAACGTCGCAAGCGCGATTGTGAAGCTGGTAGCGGCGGACGCTTTGCCGGTGCTGGTAGGAAACCTGGTGATGGGCAACCTGGTGAATCGCGATTACGAGCCCGTGCTGGCAAACGCCGGGGATACGGTGAACGTGCCGATACCGCCGACGATGCAAGCCAACAACATCGCGGACGGCAGCACGGTGACGCCGCAGAATCCGAGTCTGGGCAACGCGCAGATCGTGCTGAACACGCACGCGGAAGCGACCTTCCAGATTCCGGACGTGACGAAGGTGCTGGCAGTGCCGGATCTGCTGAAGATCTACATGCAGCCGGCGGTGGCGGCGATCGCGCAGAGTATCGAAACCAACCTGCTGAACCTGTATGCGGGATTCACAACCAACACGCCGGTAGGGACAGCAGGTACGGCGTTGACGGAAGCCACAGTGGACGCGGCAGAAACGGCCCTGTTCATGGCCAGAGTGCCTCCCAGCGAGCAGAAGTTCATCGTGGTGGACGCGGCGGCCTATTCGGCCTGGCGGCAGATTCCGCTGTTCGAGGAGTTCCAGACGGCGGGCGCCGCAGGCCTGACGGCATTGATTGACGGGACGATCGGCAAGTACAAAGACTTCTACGTGTTCCGTTCACAATTTGTGCCGAAGACGGGGAGCAGCCCGGTGGATACGCACAACCTGGCGTTCACGCGGGATGCGATCGGCCTGGTGGTTCGCCGGCTGCCGCAACCTCTTCCGGGGACGGGAGCGATTGCGGAATACGCCGAGCTGGGCAACTTCGGGATGCGGGTAGTGATGAGCTACCAGCCGAACACGCTGGCGCAGCAGTTCACGGTGGATGTGCTGTACGGGTGCGGCGTGCTGCGCAACGAATGCGGCGTGCAGGTAAACACCTAACGAGGCGGAGCCACAAGGCGGGCCGGCGGAGGAAAGCGGGCAGCCGGCCCGCGCGAGAGGCCAGGAGGGCGGAATGGATCTAAGACTGTACTACCAGAAGATACGGGACACGCAAGCGAAGATCGCCGATCCGTTTCCGGTGGTGGAGAGCTGTGAAACACCGGATGGGGGAACCGAGGGCAGGCTGACGGAAGTGACGCCAGCGCTGGCGGCGAAGCTGATTGTGGAAGGGTCGGCGCGGCTGGCGAAGGAAGCGGACGCGGCGGCTTTTCGCGAGGCGCGCGCCAAGGCAAAGCAAGCGGCGGACGAAGCCCTGGCGGCGGCGAAGGTGCAGATGACGTTCCTGCCCGTGACGGAATGGAACAGAATTCAGGACGCGGGGAAGCGCGCCAAAAACCAGGCATAAGGGAATGGCACTATTCACGGACGGACCTCCTTGCAGCATCGAACACCTGGCGATGCTGGACTCGCAGTTGCAAAGCGTGGCCAGCATTGAGGGGCTCGATGTGACGCACAAGCTGGAAATGGCGCATGAAGAAATCGCTCTGGACCTGCATGCATTGCTAAAGAGGACGAGTCCGGCGGATCGCCTGTTGTGGGCGGTGGTGAAACCGAAATTGGAAGACGTGGTGGTGACGGCGGCGCTCAAGCTGTGGTTCGCCTACCGAACGCTGGAGCTGGTATATAGCGACGCGTACAACAGCCAACTGAACGACCGGTACATGGGCAAGCGCGATCAGTTCCAGCAGATGGCGGTGTCGTATCGAGAGCGGCTGATCGAGGCCGGAGCCGGGATGGCATCCATACCGGTTCCACGGGCGATGACGCCAACGCTGGCGGCGTCGCGCGGGAGCTTGCCGGACAACATTTATTACGTGACCGCAGCCTGGGCGAACCGGGTGAACGAAGAAGGCGCGAGCGCGATTGCAGGGGCGATTACGACGTCGTCCAGCTCGTTTTCGGCGCAAATGGGGCCGGCGCCGGCGAACGCGACCGGCTGGAACGTGTACGTTGGCACGGATCCCGACGGCATGACGCTGCAGAATAGCTCACCGCTCGGGGTTGGGACGGCCTGGGTGCAGCCAGTGTGGATCAGCGCCACAGGACGCAAGGCGGGGTGCGGACAGGCTCCAAACTACGTGCAGACGCTGGCGCGGATCATACAGAGGGGCTGATGCCGACAACGATTGGAAACACGGTGACAGCGAAGACCGTGCGGTTGCTGACCGGGACCAGCGGCGTGAATCCGAGCCTGGAGGCGCTAGCGCTGAGCGGCGAGACAGCGGTTGCACCGTTGGGGACAGCGCAGATTCGCACCGAGAACGTAGCGATTGAGCTGGTGGAGCGGGCGACGGCTACGCAGTACCCGGCGGTGAACGTCTACTGCGAGAAAATCGCGAACCAACTGGTGGAGAAGTTCCGGACGTTTTCCGGGGTATCTCAGATGGCGATTGAAGTGCGCCACTCGCAGGACCGGATCGACGGATTGCAAGACACGGTTGAGCTATACACAAGCGCGGTGACGCAAACGCTGGATGCCAACCGCGGAGACTGGGGTGGCGGGATGTACTATGCGGGCGGGTACCAGGTTACGTTCGGGGCTGTCAAGAGCGGGGGGAAGAACTTCGTGCAGACGGCCAAGGTGACATTCGAGATTGGAGTGAGCATTAACTAAGATGGCCTCTTACATTTCCTCAAACGCAAACCGGTTCTACACGGCGCTGGAGAGCGCATACGGCAGCGTGGCGGCGATTGCGGCGGGCAACCGGATACCGGCGCTCAAGCTGACCGTGCAGCAGCAACTGGAGGTCACGAGCCGGAAAGACAAAACGGGAAGCCGGACGTTTCCCGGACTGCCGGTGGGCGGCCGGCGGCGCACGAATTTCGAACTGCAGACATACATGACGAGCTGGCAAGCGGCAGCGGGCGGTCCGGCTTATGGGCCGTTGTTTCAGGCGGCATTGGGCGCAGCGCCGCTGGTATTCAATGGCGGGATGGTGGCATCATACTCGGGCACAACGCTGGCTTTTGCGGCGCCTCACGGGCTGAATGCGAGCCAAGCGGTCTCAAGCGGGGGCGAGATACGATTTGTGACCGCGGTGGTGGACGCCAACACGGTGCAGATCAACGCGCCGTTTACCGCGGCCCCGGCGAGTGGAACGACGATCGGCGCCGCAGTGACCTACCAGCCGGCGACGGAGTTGCCGAGCGCGAGCGTGTTCGACTACTGGGATCCGGCGAGCGCGGTGCAGAGAATCCTGAGCGGCGCCGCGGTAGATCAGATGGAGATCCAAATCAACGGCGACTTTCACGAGTTTCATTTTAGCGGCGTGGCGCAGGACGTGCTGGACAGCGCAAGCTTCATGGCGGGGGCTGGCAATTTGATGAGCTTCCCGGTGGAGCCGGGGATCGGGGCATTCGACTATTCGATCGTGCCCGGCAATCTAGGCGAGGCTTGGTTGGGAACTCAGCCAGCGCAATTCTTCACGGTGACGGAAGCATCGGTGGTGCTGAAGAACGGCTTGGACACGCGGTCGCGGGAATTCGGATTCAGCCTTCCGCAAGCGATCTCACCGGGACAAAGAACCGTGCAGGCATCGATCGGACTCTACAGCCAGACTGACAGTGCAACGCCGGCACTCTACCAGGCGGCGCGGCAGCGCGCACCGATCAGCGTGATGTTCCAACTGGGCCAACTGCAGGGACAAGTGATGGGCGTGTACTTACAGAGCGTGATCCCGGAGGTTCCGCAGTTTGACGACAGCGCGAACCGGCTGCAATGGGTATTCAAGCCGTCGCGGGCACAGGGCACGGTGGACAACGAAATCGCGGTCGCGTTTGGATAAGCATGACATACGAGAGCGTGAAGGATGTCGAGTCGAAAATAGCGCCGGGAGTCAGGTTTCGTGTCGCGCGAATGTCCTTTGCGCGGCGCATGGAACTGATGCGGCAGGTTCGGGAGTTGGCCCGGCGAATAGAGTTTCTGGAGGCGGGCCAGGAGCCGGGAGAAAAAATGGAGGCGGCGCTGGTGCAGGCGGAAGCCGACCGGCTGTACCTGATGTGGGGCCTTGTGGAAGTTTCCGGCCTGGAAGTGGACGGGGCGGAAGCAACTCCGGCGGTGCTGGCAGAATGCGGACCCGAGGGCCTGTTTCGAGAAGCGCTAGCGGCCGTGAAGGCCGAGACCGGGCTGAGCGGAGCAGAACGAAAAAACTGATCGTCGCCTTCCATTTTCAGTTTTCCAACCAGGCCGGGTGGAGGTGCGACGTTTGCCGGAAATCCGGCCTGGAACGCAAGCGCAGGTGCGGGTGGCTGCCCGCGGTCGAAGAGGACGGGCCACCGGTGTGGGCGCGCAGAGCGGTAAGTCTGCGTACGTGTCCCAAGTCGTTGGTTACCGCGGAAAGCCAAACCACGGTCGAGGAGTTTTTCATTCGAAGGCGGCTGGGCCTGATGCGCGAAGAGTATTTGACGGCCCGCCAAGTGGAAGCGTTCGCCATTCTCGAAAAGGAACTCACAGCGGAACTCAGGTATGAGCAGCACAACGCAGGAGCAGCTTCTTAGATTCTTCGCGGAGGCCGCCGGAACGGATGTTTCCAGGACGCCGATCGCAAGCGACATTGCGGGGTCCACCGGCGGCGCGGTGGCGGACGCCGCCTCGAGTGAGGCGTTGGGATCGACGAGCGACTCTCGAAACAGCCAGAGTTATGCGGCGACTCCGGTGGGCACAAGCACCAGAGCCGGCGCGGAGAGCCCCGCGCAAAGCTCGGGTGGGACTGGGAGCACGATCGAATCGGCGCTGACGACGTTTCTGGAAGGCGGGCTTGGGATTGTTCCGCTGGTGAGCGGCCTGATGGGACTGTTCGGCGGAGGCAACTCGGCTCCGCCTCAGCTCGAGAAGTACCAGCAGCCCTCTTCCATCGACTTCGTAAGCGCGGACACGCCGAACGGACTGGCGGGGGCGGACTACGACCAGTTGGGGATGCCGCGGCTGGCGGATACGGCGGTAGCGGCCACGACAGGGGCGAGTACCTCGGAAGGAGGCGGCTCTTCGGCGCCTGCGTCCGGAAGCGGCGGCGGGCAGAGCGGAACAGCGACGCCGCAGGTGACAGTGAACGTCCAGGCGATGGATGCGCAATCCATCCTGGACCGTAGTGGCGACATCGCACAGGCGGTACGCAGTGCGATGTTGAACATGAGCACAATCAACGACGTGATCAGCGACCTGTAACATGGCTTCATTTCCAGAACTCAAAACCAGCGCTGTCGCACAGTATCCAGCGACCAAAGCCGTCACATTTCAGAACCAGGTGGTGCGTTTTGTGGATGGCAGCGAACAGCGATACCGCGATTGCGCCGGACCTCTACACCAGTGGGTGATTCGCCTGAACGAGCTGGACGAAACGGAGATGGCTGCGCTAGAGCGGTTTCTGGAATCGAACCAGGGTAGCTTCGGCAGTTTTACCTTCACGGACCCCTGGGATAACCAGACATACAACAATTGCAGTTTTGCAAGCGATGCCATGGACCTGACTTCGGTGGAGGAAATGCGGGGGCAGACCTCGGTTACGGTGAGGGAGAACCGTGGATAACTAATGAATGTCTATCCACAGCTAGTAACCGGGGTGATGAGCCAGTTTCCAATTGTGAAGCAGCGGAGACCGCGGACTGTGGTGAATGCGGCGGCAGACGGGAGCTGGATCAAGCTGGCGGACCCCGCTGGCGAAACCGTTGGGTGGCAAATACGGTACGCCAACCTCAGCGACGCGGAGCTAGACGCACTACAGCAGTTCTTCACGGCGATGGAAGGATCGTTGAATACGTTTACCTTCCTCGACCCCGCAGCGAACCTTCTCGCCTGGAGCGAAGACCTGACGAACGCGGTCTGGGAACCGGCGCCGTTTCTGACTTTATCAGGTGGCATGGCGGATCCGCTGGGTGGCAGCAACGCATGGCAACTGACGAACTCAGGAGGGGGCGCGCAGGCGCTGACACAAACGCTGAATGCTCCCACTAATTACACCTATTGCTTGAGCGTGTATGC
Organism: Bryobacteraceae bacterium; assembly: GCA_049587755.1. Taxonomy (GTDB): domain Bacteria; phylum Acidobacteriota; class Terriglobia; order Bryobacterales; family Bryobacteraceae; genus Bog-375. The sequence goes on from JBAVEN010000063.1 coordinate 25,743, forward strand.
GTTCAGCAGCCAACCGGCGACGGTCCAGTTGCAGCTTGGGAGCAACTCCGCGCAGGCGCCGCTGACCCCGCGATGGAGCCGCATTCAGATCTCAGGCACGGGCGACCCTACGGCAAGCTCGATTGAGTTCGGAATCGAACTGCCGGCAGGGGTTACGGTGAGCGTGTTTGGACCGCAAGTGGAAGCGCAGCCTGCGCCATCGGCTTACAAGGTGGGGACGACAGGCGGAGTTTATGCGAACGCGCGTTTCCGCGATGACGCGTTCACATTTACGTCCACCGACGTGAATCACCACTCCGCAACGGTGAACATATTGTATGCAAACAGTCTCTGAGTTAAAGGAGTGTGCGGTTGCGGATGCGCCGCTGGTGATATTCGACTGCTTGCTGCCGAACGGGGACAGCGAACACTGGTGCACGCACGGTATCACAGTTGGGGGCAATTCTTATGCTGCCCGCGTGTTGCAGCACAGCGCGTTCGATATCCAGACAGCCTCGGACCAGGGTGTGGACGGGAGCCCGACGATTACACTGCTGCTAGCCAATGCGGATTCCTATTTTTCCGAGATCGAACAGAGTACGGGGTTCCGAGGGGCGAAGATTACCGTCAGCTTCGTGTTTTACGACTTACCAAACAACGCGCCGCTGACGGACACCGTGGTCGTATTCCAGGGAATCTGTAACCCCCCGGACCAGATCAAGGAAGCAACGCTGCGCGTAACGGCAACGAACCGAATGAGTCTACAGCGGGTGTTTCTACCCGAAATAAGGATCCAGCGCCGGTGCCCTTGGACATTTCCATCAACACCCGCCCAACAGCAGGAAGCCATTAGCGGAGGATCAGGGGGCAGCTATTCCCTTTACTATCCGTGCGGCTACTCGGCCGGCCTACCGGGGGGCTGCGGGACGTTGAATAACGGCGTGCCGTTTACGTCGTGCGGGTACACCTCGACAGATTGTCAGGCCCGCGGAATGTTCACACGTTTCGGCGGAATCGAATACATTCCGCCGGTGATCGCGGTACGAGGTTACGGCAAGAATTGGACAAGTTCCGCTGTGGCGGTGAACCAAGCGCGTTACAACGACTATGTTCCGATGGTGTACGGAACAGCCTGGTACTACCCGCCAGTCGTATTTGCCCGCAACGACGGGAACCTGACACGGCTAGAGGTGCTGTTAGGGGTCGGAGTGATTCAGGGGGTGCTGACCGTGCTGGTGAACGGCTATCAGATACCGCTTGGGGTCAGTGGACAGAACATGACTGGCACGGGATGGTACAACATTCCCACACTGGGGACCCGAGACGGCGCATTCGATCTGAATTTTGTGAACTCCAGCGGCCAGCCGGCGGGAGATCCCTATGGCGGTATGGCATACCTGTCAGTCGTGGTGCCGAATCAGATCAGCGATGGGAACTCGCTGCCCTCGGTACAGGTGTTAGTGCAGGGCCTATTGGTTCCTACATATGACTCGCAAGGGAACCAGCTCAGCGAGGGATTCAACAGCAATCCCGTATGGATTCTGCACGACATACTGCGGCGCAGCGGCTGGCAGAGCTCGGAGATCGACTACTCGAGCGTGGCAGCAGCGGCTGCGTATTCCGATGAGCAAATTGACTCGACGGACCTGAACGGTAACCCAATTAGCATTTCCCGGTTCCGATGCAACCTGGTGCTGCAGAACAGGCGCAGCGCCGGCGACGTGATACGGGGAATTCGCAATGCCTCACGGCTGTACCTGACTTACGGTTCCGGGGGCGTACTGCAGATCAATGTAGAGAACTCGATAGCGCTCCAACAGCCCACACAGGGTCCTTATTCCAATAGTACTGAATCGTTAAACGGGGGATGGCCGACTTACGAGTTTGGCGACGGGACCACGGGCGTCTCGGGAATCTTGCGGAAACCCACGGGGGAACCCAATGTAGTGGTATCGTCGCGCAATATCGCGGACACGCCGAACTCTCTGAGCATAGACTTTCAAGACGACCTGAACGGATACCAACAAGACAGCTACACGGTTGTGGATCCCGACGATGTGATCCTGACAGGCCAGCAAGTGACGGCCACGCTGATGGCGATTGGGTTGCCCGATTACGACCAGGCGGCTCGAATCCTCCAATTCAATCTAGATAAGTCGCTGCAAGGCAACACGTATATTCAATTTGAAACCAGCGTCAGGGGATTCGGGATCCGGCCTGGAGATGTGATCACCGTCACCTATCAAAAGGAAGGGTTCAATCGGCAGCCATTCCGAGTCCTCAAGATATCTCCGGCGACGAACTACCGGACAGCGGTAATCACAGCGCAGATCCACGACGACGATTGGTATCTGGACTCGAATGGGCAAGACAGCTCGGCGGCGGGAGCGAACCAGCAGGCCACAGCTACCATGGGTGTACCGCGGCCGTTGCTGGGAAGCACGGTGGACGCGAACGGCCTGGTGCAGTTTGGCATTGCTGAGACGGACACGACGAGCAGCGACGGGACGATTCAGGCCAATCTGGCGGTGAGCTTTGTGGCGCCGGCGGCCGCAACCGCGGCAGGACCGGGCGTGCCGCTGATCGGGCTGGGCGCGACGATTGGAACAGGTGGCACGCTGACGGCAAACCAAGTCTTGTACTACGCGGTTTCAGGCGTGGACGCGGCTGGGGACGAAGGCTCGCTTTCGTTTATTGTGACGGCGATGATTACGAGCGATGGGTCTTCGGTGACACTGACGGGACTGAGCTTCGCTCCGGGAACCAGTACGTTCAACGTCTACCGCGGGACGACGCCAGCCGATTTGGTGCGAATCGCTTCGAACCAAACGATGACGGCGAGCTTCACCGATTCCGGCGCGCAACCTCAGTTGATCGCCCCGCCAGACGCGAATTTTGACCATGCCAATTTCTACTGGCGGATGGAACTTCAACCGGAGATGGCGGCCAGCATCTTCTCGCCAACGACGCTGGGCAATGGGAACCTTCAGATGAACCCAAATTGCTACCAGGGCATGACGGCGCGGGTGACACGCGGGACCGGGGCGGGACAGGAGGCAGGCATTGCAAGTAACAACGGGACGATACTTACTCTCGCAAGCGCGTTGGTAGTGCCTCCGGACGCCACGAGTTACTTTGTGGTGGCGGAATCGGGCTGGCATTTTGGCGCAATGACTAAGAGCAGCCCCATCAGCCTCATTGTCCCCAATCAGGGTGGCGAGACAGTTGAGGTGACGGGGCGGTCGGCGAACGCCGCCAACGTGGAGTGCCCGCTGCTGCTATCGACGGTGACACGCTGGCAGATTGGGGGAAGCGGGATCAGCGACAGCGCCGCACCGCCGGCGCCGTTTTTTGGTTTGGGCCCAGGAAAGAGCGGCGGGACGGTGGAGCTGAGCGGAGTTTCGTTCAGCAGCCTGACGAACACGCAGACGATTTCAGCCGCGACGCTAGCGGTTTATTACTGGGACGAACTGCAGGGCGCCACTAGCTTCGCGCTCGCCAACGCTATCGGAGCGGGCGATACGACCTTGACACTCAATGCGCCAGGACCTGCGCAGGCGGGCAGCATTTTGCAGATCGATGGCGAGGTGCTCGAAGTCACGGCCGTGAGCGGGGGCGGGGTGCTGTATACGGTTCAGAGGGGCGTACATAGCAGCCCGGCAAGCGCGCACGCGGCGCAGGCGGCGGTCTATCACCTGACGGGTCTAACGGCGGTCGCCGGGTTTCCGCAGGGGTTTTTTGGCAGCCCGTACAGCGGCACCTGGAGCTTTCCGGTGCCACTTCCGGACGTGCGGGTAGCGAGCGCACAACTGTACGTTACCAACCAAAAAGGAAACAGTCCGACGGCGAGCGCCTGTTTGACGCACACCGTAGACAGCGGCCTGCGGACGCTCTCCGGCGGGCAGTATTCGATTCAGGTTGAGGGGTTCCTGTCAGTAGACCAGTCAGCGGCACCGGCGTTGGTGGTGGACGCGGCGCACTCAGCCGGAGACATTTACGCCGTTCTTGGATCGGCAGCGGACGCAGCGGTACAACTTCAGCTCAACGTCAACGGTTCGGCTTATTGCCAGTTGGTGTTTCAAGCCAATGAGACTATTTCCAATGACGTTAGCGGGCAGGGCCTGCCGCCGTTAGCGGCGGGCGATCAAATCACGCTAGCCGTTCAATCCGTTGGCCAGACGTATCCAGGCGCGGACCTCAGCGTGATCATTCGACTCTGATGGGAGACACGCTGTCAAAGCTGCGCCCCGACCGGGATCTCCAGTGTTACTTCTTTGAGCCATCTGCGATCGCAGCCCTGAGTGAGACGAGTCCGACTGGATTCACGGTCTCCGGTTGCTGGCGGAGCCAGGCCGATTGGGCGGTAGTCGAATGGAACCGGGACAATGTCTTCGAATACCCAGCTCTGCGCAACCTTCCGGACGGCGACCTGAGCGGATTACAGCTATCGTATCAGGAAGTCCGCACGAACTGCGTCAGTATTGATTCCACGTGGTACCCGACGGTGCCATGGCCTTACCTGAGGATTTGGGCAGATATAGGCGGAGGGGAGCAGATCTACGAAATCCCTCTATTGCAATACGCGACGCCTCTGTCGAGTGCTATTCCCGCCACCACGCATTTCCAATTACAAGGCACGCCAACAACCGGAGACTATATTGAGCTAGCCTGGCTGGACCAACACTACAATTACCAGTTCATCTCCGGAGATACACTGGGCAGCGCGGCGGCAGCATTGGCAGCGATTATCACAGCGAACCAGCAGACCGGGCTTGTTAGCGCCACCGCAGAAGGCTCGACCATTACACTCACCTATCTGGGAGTGCCAGGATCAAACGGAAACCGGATCGGCGTATATGGGACGGTGCATGGTGCTGGAAGCGAATCCTGGGCGCCAGCCGCGGCGCTATTCCAGGGCGGCGTGTCGCCGGCGGCGTGGCAAGTGAATCTCGACTTCGCAAACCTGACGGATTTGAATGGCGTTTCGATTCCCGCCGCCAGCATGACCAATGTGCGGAAGCTGCGATGGACCTGGGCCGCGGACATGCAGGCGGGAGCGTTCCAACGAAGCGAGTTTTCGGTAGTAGTATCGAATTGGACAGTCAGCGGAACCGGCCAGCAATATGAAGTGGCGGGACCGGGCAGCCGGCGAATCGAAGACGATTCCGCGACGCTCACTTACACCGGGAGCTGGGTAGCGGAAATAGGTAACTACTCGGGCGGCTCGATACGATCGACGACTGCGCCTGGCTCCGCGATCCAGTGCTCGTATATATCAACGTTTGCCCACACCCTGTATCTGGGCACGCGGGCCCTCGCGAGCGGTGGACAGGCCACGGTGCAGGTAGACGGCGGCACGCCGATCCTGATTAACCTAGCGCTTGCAGGCGAAGATGTGCTGATGCGAGTATCGCTGGGGCAGCAAGCCGCGTCAGTTGAACATAACATCACCATTACCCATTCCGGAACGGCAGGCACATCGGTGTACTTCGATTTCCTCGAAATTGCTGTTCCGACCAGCAGCCTCCCGACTTTCAGCGCGATGCCGACAACAGCGGCGGCGACGGACTGGGATACCAACCATTCGCTGGCGCTTGCCCCCGAACGAACGGCGTGGTTGGTTGAAACCTTAGGGTTGCGGGGCCGGTTGAATCACTATGCAGGAGCACTGCTGTTCTACGAGCTGGTGTGCCAGGGCAATCAGTACGCAGCGGCGACGATCACCTTCGCCGGACAGCCGGTGTTCGGTTCCGGCGGGGTGACCGAAATCGATTTGGACGGCACCGCGCTGCAGCACTGGAACCTGATCGGCGACACGGCCGAAAGCATTGCCACCTGCTTCGAGCTGCTGATCAATGCAGGTTCGACCGAGGTGTGGGCCCAAGCCAGCGGAGCCAGCCTCACGATCACTTCGCGGCTGTTAGGTTCCGCGGGCAACGGCATCGCGTTGAGCGTCAATACCAACAGCACGCAGTTCACGGCCAGCCTGGCGACGAACTCGCTCACGGGCGGCCAAGATGGCACTTGGATCACAGACCTGACCGTGGCGCCGCGGATGAACCGAGCGGCCCGGGACTGGAGTCTCAGTTTTTTCAAGGCTCTGAGCATTTATGGCATCAGCGTCACCGCCTCATTCAGCATGGAACTCGGTAATGGCGACCAAAGCACTGGAGCCGGCATCGCCCAGCGCTATCCGGACGGTACCGCGTGCACAGTGAGCACGCCAGCCCTACAAACCAACTTCGGGCCCGCAAGCACGGCATTCTGGCAGCAAGCGTATCTCGACATGGCGCAGATCATGCTGGATGCCGGCATTACTCCCTATCTTCAGTTCGGCGAGGTTCAGTGGTGGTATACGGCGGCGCACGGCGGCATGCCGTTTTACGACGCCAATACGACAGCGGCCTTTCAGGCGGCGTATGGGCAGCCGATACAGGTTATTCCGAGCCAAAACGCCGACCCGACCTCCTATCCAAACGAATGTGCCTTTCTGCCCGGTCTGATTGGCCAATTCACGCAGGCAATCATGACCTTCGTTCGCCAGTCGGCGCCAAACACGAAGTTTGAGGTGCTGTACCCGCCGGATGTCAATAACACGCCCCTGAACAAATTGATCAACTATCCGGCAACCTACTGGACGCCCGCTAATCTGGCTTGCCTCAAGACCGAGAATTTTACTTTCACCGGCGACCACAACTTGGATCTGGCGCGCCAATCGATTCAGTTACCGCAGCAGCTCGGTTTCCCCCCTTCGCAGAGCAGCCATCTGGTGGGTATCAGCGATTACACAACACCGTGGGCCAAGGAAAGAAGCCTGGCGCTGGCGGCGGGCGTGGAATCGGTAGTGCTGTTTGCGCTCGATCAGTTGTGCCTCATCGGCTACGCCCTGCCACTCAATATGCCGGCTGGTCGAGCGGTGTTCATGGGCCGGCGTTAGCGTGGCGCCAGGGAGTTCGCGGGGGGCGTTGACAAGCCAACGCTGGGCGATGCGCTACACGCTATCCTGAATAGCGCATGAGACTCTCCGTGATGCTTTTTCTTGCGCTGGCGGCGGCCGCATCCCGCGCCCAGCAGATCGACACGATCCAGAATCCTTCCGCCCGCCAGGGTGCGAGCCTCGATGGCCGCTGGCAGACCATCATGGATCCGTACCAGGCCGGCTACTACGATTTCCACCTCAACCCCATTCCAGGCGGAGGCCTTGGCGCCAACCGCGCCCCCGCCAACAAGGGCGACAAGTACGAGTTGGCCTTTGTTCCCGCCACTCCGACTCTGCAGGTGCCCGGCGATTGGAATACGCAAAGGCCCGAGCTCCTATGGTATGAAGGCGCCATCTGGTACCGGCGCGAATTCGATTACACTCCGCCCGCCACGCCACGCCGCCAGTTCCTCTGGTTCGGCGCCGCCAATTACAAGGCCGTGGTCTTCGTCAATGGCAAGAAGCTGGGCGAGCACGAAGGCGGCTTCACCCCGTTCCAGTTCGAAGTCACCGGCCTGCTCAAAAACCGCGCCAACGCGGTGATCGTGATGGTGGACGACCAGCGCCATCCCGACGCACTCCCGCCCACCATGACGGACTGGTGGAACTATGGCGGGCTGACACGTAGTGTGAAGCTGGTGGATGTCCCCGAGACATTCATCCAAGACTACGAGGTGCAACTGGAGAAGGGCTCGCTCAACAACGTCGCCGGCTGGGTGCGGCTGAACGGCACGCACAAACGGCAGAGGGTCGCAATCCGTATCCCGGAAGCGGGCGCGTCCGTTTCGGTCGAGACCGGCGAGGATGGCTACGCGAAGTTCGCCTTCCCGGCCTCGCTCTCGCTCTGGTCGCCCGAGAATCCCAAACTGTACGAGGTGTCGATCGAAGGCGAGACCGACCGCGTGCAGGACCGCATCGGCTTCCGCAGCATCGCCGCCTCCGGCACGAAAATCCTGCTCAACGGCAAGCCGATTTTCCTCCGCGGAGTGGCCATTCACGGCGAGGCTCCCTTCCGCGCCGGGCGCGTCTTCTCGGAAGCCGAGGGCCGCACGCTGCTCAATTGGGCCAAGGGGCTGGGATGCAATTTCGTCCGCCTGGCCCATTATCCCCATGATGAAGTCATGACCCGGCTGGCCGATGAGATGGGCCTGCTGGTTTGGTCGGAGATCCCGGTCTATTGGGCTGTGGAATGGGACAATCCCGCAGTCTACGCCAAGGCCGAGCGCCAGCTTACCGAAATGATTTCGCGCGACAAGAACCGCGCTTCGGTGGTTTTCTGGTCCGTGGCCAATGAAACGCCGCTTGGCGACGCCCGCACGAAGTTCCTTTCCTCGCTGGCCATGAAAGCACACGAATTGGATGACACACGCCTCGTCACAGCCGCCACCTTACCGCACGCCGGCGCGCCCAATACGATCATGATCGACGACCCTTTGGGCAAGTCCCTCGACGTGCTGGGGTGTAACGAGTACATCGGCTGGTACGACGGCCCGCCCGAAAAGGCCGACCGCACCAGCTTCCAAACCGTTTACGACAAGCCGCTGGTGATGAGCGAATTCGGCGCCGGCGCTGTTGCCGGCGACCATGGCGACGACGCGACCGCCTGGACCGAGGAGTATCAGGCCAACGTCTACCGTCACCAGATACCCATGCTGCAGCGCATCCCCTTTCTGCAAGGCATGTCCGCCTGGGTGCTGGTGGATTTTCGCTGCCCGCGGCGGTTCCTCTACGGAGTGCAGGATTACTACAACCGCAAAGGCCTGCTCAGCGACCGCGGACAGAAGAAGGAGGCCTACTACGTCCTCCGCAATTATTACCACTCGACGGCTGCGGCGCCCCGGTAACGCAGCGTAGCAGAAGGCCGGCGAGCGGCTAGCGCTGGTTGGCTTTCAGAATCTTCTTGCGCAGGCGAATGGATGCCGGCGTCACCTCGACTAACTCGTCATCACGGATGAATTCGATGGCTTGCTCGAGGTTCAGGATGCGCGGCGGCACCAGGCGGATGGCCTCATCGGCGGTGGAGGCGCGCATGTTGGTGAGCTTCTTTTCCTTGACGATATTGACATCGAGGTCTTTCTCGCGCGCGTTTTCGCCGATCACCATGCCCTCGTAAACCTCGGCACCGGGAGCAATGAAAATCTCGCCGCGCTCCTGCAGATTGAAGATGGCATGGCCCGTGGCTCTGCCCGGCCGATCGGCCACCAGCGACCCGGTGGGCCGCGTTGGAATATCGCCCTGCCACTCGGTGTAACCGTGGAACAGCGAATTCATGATGGCGGTGCCGCGGGTATCGGTGAGGATCTCGCTGCGCAGGCCGATGAGGCCGCGCGAAGGAATGTGAAACTCCAGGCGCACGCGGCCCGATCCGTGGTTCACCATTTTGTTCATCTTGCCCTTGCGCGCGCCCAGCTTTTCGATCACCACGCCGAGGAAGCTCTCCGGACAATCGATGACCAGCAGCTCCACCGGCTCTTCGATCTTGCCGTTGACTTTGCGGGTGAGGATTTCGGGCTTGCCCACGGCCAGCTCATAACCTTCGCGGCGCATCATCTCGACCAGAATGGCCAGTTGCAGCTCGCCGCGACCCATCACCTTGAAGGTGTCGTGTCCGAGTTCCTCGACGCGGATGGAAACGTTGGTGAGCAGCTCTTTGTCGAGCCGCTCGCGCAGGTTGCGCGACGTCACCCATTGTCCGTCGCGGCCGGCGAAAGGCGACGTATTGATAGTGAACGCCATGGCGATGGTGGGCTCGTCGATCGCAACATGGGGCAGCGGTATAGGGGTCTCGACGCTGGTGACGGTTTCGCCAATGGTGATGCCCTCCACGCCCGCGATGGCGAGGATATCGCCAGGGCGGCCCACCGTTTCATCGACCCGCTTCAGTCCCTCGAACGAGTAGAGCTTGGTGATTTTGGTGGTCTGGAGCGACCCATCGCGCTTGGCGACGGCCACGGTGTCGCCGTAATGCAACGTGCCATGGAAGACGCGGCCGATCGCCAACCGGCCCAGGTAGTCGCTGTAATCCAAATTGGCCACCAGCATTTGCAGCACCTCATCGGGCTCGCCCACCGGCGGCGGGATGTGGGCCAGGATGGCATCGAACAAAGGGCGCAGGTCGGTGGAGTCGTCGTCGAGCGACTCTTTCGCCACGCCGGTCTTGGAGATGGCGTAGAGCACCTTGAAACCGAGCTGGTCCTCGGTGGCATCGAGATCGATGAACAAGTCGTAGATCTCATTAAGCACGTCCTGGCAGCGCGCGTCAGGCCGGTCGATTTTGTTGATCACCACGATGGGCGGCAGATGGGCCTCGAGCGCCTTGGAAAGCACGTAGCGCGTCTGCGGCAACGGCCCCTCGCTCGCGTCCACCAGCAGCATCACGCCATCGACGATCTTGAGCGCGCGCTCCACCTCGCCGCCGAAATCGCTGTGGCCGGGCGTATCGACGATATTGATCTTCACGCCCTGGTAGCGAACGCCGGTGATTTTGCTGAGGATGGTGATGCCGCGCTCGCGTTCGAGCTCGTTGGAATCCATCACGCGCTCAACGGTCTGCTCATTGTCGCGGAAGATGCCGCTCTGGTGCAGCATGGCGTCGACCAGCGTGGTTTTCCCGTGATCGACGTGGGCGATGATGGCGACATTGCGGATGGCGGTATTGCTGGTTTTCATCAATTGATTTCGGCTGGAAGAGTCTCGGGCGCCGCCGGTGGAGGGCCGCGAACCTTTAGTCTATCATTGCGCAGTTTAGCATTGAGGCCCCAACGCGCGATGGATTTGTCATGATAAGGCCATGCGAGTTCGTGAACTGGCCGAGTGGCTGAGCGCCACCTTTGAAGGCGACGGCGAGAAAGAGCTTACCGGCGCGGGGACCATTGAATTAGCCGGCGCGTCGGAAGTGGCGTTTGTGGGCGGGCGGAAAGCTGCGGCGCAGGCCGAAAGCTCGGCAGCAGGGTGTCTGCTGGTGCCGCTCGATTGGCCGGAACCGTGTTACCGCACCGTGATCCGGGTGCAGGAACCGCGCACAGCGTTCGCGCGGGCGATGAGCCGCTTTTATCCCACGCTGGAAATCAAGCCCGGCATCCATCCCACGGCGGTACTGGGCGCCGGCGTCGAACTGGGCACGCTGGCTTTTGTGGGGCCGCACGCGGTTGTGGGCGACGGAACGCGTGCGGGAGTGGCCGTGAGCATCGGCGCGGGCTGCGTGGTCGGCAAACGCGTCTCGCTCGGCGACGGGACGGTGCTCCATCCCAACGTCACCATTTACGACAACGTGGACATAGGGCGCGGCGTCATCATTCATTCGGGCGCCGTGATTGGCGCGGACGGATTCGGCTATGTGATGGAGGATGACCGCTGGCACAAATTCCCGCAGGTAGGGCGCGTCGAGATCGGCGATTTCGTGGAGATCGGCGCCAACTCCTGCATCGACCGCGCGGCGCTGGGGGTGACCGTGATTGGCGAAGGCACCAAACTCGACAACATGGTACACGTGGCGCACAATTGCCGCATCGGCCGCCATGTGGTGGTGGCGGCGCAAACGGGGTTCTCGGGTTCGGTGGTGGTGGAGGATCACGCCGTGATCGGCGGCCAGGTAGGGATTGGCGACAAGGCGCGGATCGAGTCGCGGGCGGTGCTGGGCTCGGGCTGCGGCGTGCTCACGTCGAAAGTGGTGCATTCCGGCGAGACGGTATGGGGCACACCCGCGCGACCTCTGCGCCAGCACCTCGAGCAATTGGCGAACCTCGCCAAGCTCCCCGAATTGCGGCACGAGGTGCTGGAGCTCAAGCGGAGGGTGGCGGAGCTGGGGCGGTAGGCCTTTCGCGGTGGCGCGGGTGTTCGATTCTTTAGTAGCTCAGATCTTTCACTAAATGACCCATCGAAATCGTGGTCGACTCGACCAAGGCATTCCCCTTGTCCGTAACTCTGGTGTACTCGGGCGGACTCAGGAGCCGTCGAGTGACCGGGCCGGCGTCGATTTCCGCCCAATTCTTCATCGACCGTACCGTTGTGATCTGTGTGCGTTCGGCGCCGAAGATATCGCGGTACACCAGCCACCAATCCACCCCCGCCTTCTGCATGACGGGCTTTATCTCTTCCTTGAGATAGCTGAGGTAGGCATTCACGTTCTTCGGCTGAAGCTGTATCTGACTGACCATGATCAAGTCCGGCATCGCTGCACCGTCTTTTATGACCGAGGTGTCCGCCTGCATCAGCAGGGCCGAACTGTGCGAGCTGACGATGCATTTGGTAAGCCTATAGCCAAGCCGCACCCGGTCTTCAGGCTTCATCGTTTTGACGAAAGGACTGTCGCCGTCGAACTGTTCGAACTTACGGACCGGCACCACGACATTGTACTCATAAGCGTCGCCGAACAACGAAGTCTGCCAGACGGCGTACGCCGGGACATTGGCCTTTTTGTACGCGGGCATGATTTCGTTCTTCTCGATCTCCCGCCATTCCTGAACCATCTCGGGCTTGACTTTGACAGTGGTGACGCGAATCCACGTGTTTTGTGGCGTGTTTTGCGCGACGGCAATGCCTGTCAGACAGAGCAGAAGACCGGCCGCGCGGAGTTTTCCCGTTGCTTGAGTGCAGAGCATGGGGACAAGAATAGGCCTTACCTTCCCCAGTTGTCAAGAACTATTTCTGATGATTCCTGGCGGTCATGTCACAACAGATCGGTCTTCCGTCCACGAGGCTCCCGCGCCAGCACCTCGGAGCAACTCGCCAACCTCGCCAATCTGCCCGAAGTGAGACGCGAGCTGGCGGAAGTGAGACAGCGAGTGGCGGAGTTGGCGCGGTAGACCGTCGGTGGGGCACGCTTTAGCTTGCCCATGCCCCCTTGTTCCCACCCAAGCTGGGCAGCAGCGACGGGAGAGCGGCTTCCTACATAATCAAAGGGTGCGCGAATCGGTCTACTGACGGGTTCTCCAGGGTGCCGCGGACGTCAACATCCGTTTCAGCGATCTGCGATCTCTCCTTGCTGCCCTCGGCTTCACTGAGCGGATTAAGGGTAGCCATCATATCTGCACGCGGCCGGATGTCGCCCTTACGCAGCACGTGCAGAATCTTCTTGCTTGGTGATACACTGCACGCTGTTATGGCTGAAGACAAACTCGAGCTGCGCATTTTCGATGGTGCACGCCCTGGCGAAAAAGTGATGGTGCTTGAGGGAGTTTTGAATGCCGAGACGGCCTTTCAATTTCGCGATTGGGTGCGCGAGAACCACTCCGCGGCGCTAGTGGTCGATATGAGCCGGGTCCGATACGTGGACTCCAGCGGGCTCGGCGTCCTCATCGGCGCATACGTGTCGTTCGAGCGAAATTGCCGGCGTCTGCTTCTTGCGGGTTTAAACGATCGGATTTGGGACCTGTTCCACAAGTGCAAGATTGAGGATGTCTTCACACGATACCCGACGGTCGCCGACGCGGAACAAACCATGCCGATCTAGGCGTGGCAGCAGCGGGAATGAGGGGGAAAAGGGAACGCATTTGGGAAAGTGCTCAGAGAGATGCGCCTGTCGCCTTTCCTCGTTGAAAAGACGCATCGAGCTTTATAGTAGCCGGACGGCGCGATACACTAGTCTCGAAATCACTCAGGAGGGAAAAGTCAGTCATGACCTATTACGGAGCAAAAGAGCTCGCGCGATCGTTCCGCACGGTCCGCAATAATACGATCACCATTGCCGAGGAGATCCCGGAAGAGAAATACGGTTTTCGTCCGGCGGAGGGATGCCGCTCGATCGCGCAGACGTTGGTGCACATTGCGGTGACGCCGCGCGTGCAGGAGCAGATCCACGCTATCGAGCACCGCAGCACGCTGGTTGGCTTCGATTTCTTCGGGTTCCGCGAGAAGCTGCAAGCGGAAGTGAAGGCGCCGCGCACCAAGGCGCAGGTGCTGGAACTGTTGCGCACCGAGGGCGAGAAGTACGCCAAGATTCTGGAAGGCGCCTCGGATGCCTTTTTGGGTGAGCAGGTCGGGTACCCGGAAGGGATGGAGCCGCGCGTGAAATCGCGTTTCGAAATGCTGATTGCGCCCAAGGAACACGAGATGCATCACCGTGGGCAGTTGATGGTGGTTGAGCGGATGCTCGGCATCACGCCGCACCTCACGCGGCAGATGGAGGAGCATATCGCGGCGATGCAGGCCCCACAGGCGGGCCGATAATCGTCGGGAGACTGGGGAAAAACGCGTTGGGAAAAGTCGCGCAGTTCAGGCTGACGCGACTTCTCCGAACTGAGCGCTTACTGCAATTGGCCAGCTTCGGCTCTTCCGAGATGCGATTCCGAAAAAGTCGCGCAGTTCAGGCTGACGGGCTTTCCTCGGGACCTGTTCCACAAGTGCAAGATTGAGGATGTCTTCACGCGGTACCCGACGGTCGCCGACGCGGAACAAACCATGCCGGTGTAGGCGTGGCGACCTTGGAAAGAGGGGGGAACGGGAAAGCAGTTTGGACCGCCTGGAAAACGTGCCGTTTGTCCTGGTCTGGTCCCCGGTGCTACTATCTCCCCGGACGAGCCGATGACGCTCTACTCGTACATCGTCAGGTTTGATACCGGATTTGCACCAAACCCGTTCTTCGGCTACTGTACGCTGGCTTGCTGCAAAGCCGGAATCAGAAAGGCCGCAAAGGCGAAGGACTGGATCATCGGACTAACGCCGAGGGCACAAGGAAAGGGGAATAAGATCGTCTACTTCATGCAGGTTGACGAGACACTGACATTTGATGCCTATTGGCGGGACCCAAGATTCAAGGAGAAACGGCCCAACTTGCACGGCGGCCCGGTTGAGAAGAACGGCGACAATATTTACAAGCCGTCAAGACAACACAGTCTTGGGTACCTCCAACTTCCTTCGGACCATTCGGACCAACACTGTAAGATGCGTGAGAACGCCGGAAGCAAGGAAAAGGATTTGGGCGGGGGGCGGGTTCTCGTATCAAGAAGGTTCGCTTACTTCGGCTCGAATGCGATGGACTTGCCGAAAGAGCTCAAAGCCCTCAGAGTCGAAAGGAACTACAGGTGTCAGTTTTCAGCAAAGGTGAAGGAAGACTTCCTCCACTTCGCAAAGAAGCAGAAAGTAGGGGCATATGAAGCGCCACGCCACTGGCCGAAGGACGATCACACATGGAAGGTTGCTGCTAGTGGCAAGGTATGAAGCTCACTCTCAGGCGAACCGCTCAGTTCAATGGTGAATCACTACAGAGTTGCTTACGCCGAAGTTACCTTATCTTGAATGGCCTTTCGGATCGCTTTGCCGCTCTCCACGTCGAGGCCGAACATGGTGCCCATGAAACGATGGTTGACTCCGGTGATCTTCTTTATCTCAGCGGCAGTTAGCGGAGGGGCGACTGTCTGGAACCGACGCAATTTCATGGAATACTCCTCGTCGGGATTCTCCGGTTTGCCCTGATACGGAAGTTTGAGCAGGTTTCCATCCGCTTCCCCAAGCGCCACAATTCCGATGCCAGATTGGTATAGAAAAATGACATCGCCCTTCACCAGCCGTTCAATTTTGAACTTCCATGGGTCGAAGTAAGCAGCCGCTTTATGGTTCTTAAGCATGTCGTCGTGGTCTTCCCGGCTGTTGCTGATGTTTGTGTTGAGGATGTAGTATCCTTCGGCCAAATCCTCGTATGGATTGTCCCCGACACGGAACGCTGAGATTTCAAGCAGCATCTCATCGGCTTGACCGGGATAGACCCGATACACCCATGGGCGGATATCCAAGCCACAATGCAGCCAGTATTGAATTGCTTGACGAGTTCGGTAATCGAGGCCGTTCGTCACGACGATGAAGACTTGGCTACGATTGAATTGGTCTTCAGGTAGATCAACCTCAAACTTGGCTGCGTGGGAAACTCTCAGGGATTGTGACGTGTTGGTGGCTTTCTTGTACCAGCCATCAAGATCAGAGTACTTCGACGCACCATAAAGCTGGCCGTAACGGAGCACCTGAAGGAGATTGGCCGACTGTGCCTCCCATGCTTTCAACTCGAAAATGTAAAGCTTCCCATCTCGGTCTACCGCCATCAAATCCGGTTCTTCCTGCCAACAGCGAGACTGCATGAGCAGAAGCAGTTCGTCGTCGGGGATCAGCCTATCAAGCGATTTGAAAAGTATATCTTGCAGTCCTCGCTCGTCAAGGCCAAAGGACTGCAATCGCTCTGTGCGCTTCTTTTCAGCATAGCGGCTCTTCGTGTTTATGCTCAGAAGCATCGGGCTACCTCTACCTCAAGAAAGTGTACCAGAAAGCCAATGTCTTTGAGTCCCATCGTCCACCTAATGAAAATCGGGGACGGACGGGACGTAATCTCCCCTACATCACCCTCAACGCGCTCGGCCCCGGAATCGTCCGCACCCAGGAGTTCATCTCGCGCTCGTTTTGCAACAGGTCGCGGAGGGTGGCTTTGCCGACCACCTGGTCGACGGCCACCTGCACGGCGCGCCATAGCGAGCGCACCGAGCAATCGACGGGGCGCGTGCGGATGGTGGCTTGGCCTGCGGTAGAATGAGGCATGGCCGAGTGGCAGGAGCGTATCACCATTAACCCCGCGGTCTGTCACGGAAAGGCCTGTATCCGCGGCACACGCGTGATGGTTTCCGTGATTCTCGACAACCTCGCTACGGGCGTACCCCACGAGGAGATAATGAGCAGTTACCCTTCCGTGCAGGAATTGGACATTCAGGCTGCTCTCGCCTACGCAGCGGAACTCGCGCGGGAAGGCACGGCCGAGCTTCCCTTGGAACATACCATTTGAAGCTGAAAATTGACGAGAACCTGCCGAGGGAGTGCGCCGAGGTCCTGAGCCGTGGCGGGTGGGAAGCCGACACTGTTGCCGATGAAGGCTTGACGGGAACGGTCTTTGCCTCGGCCTTCTGCTCGGCGGAAAAGGCCTCCGCCGATTGCTCGACTAGGCGGCAAAAACAGAAGCAAGCAAGGATGTTCCGCGCTATGCTGGGCTTATGAAGCGCCTATTGATTGCTGCGGCCGCGGTCCTTTTCGGGACTACCGTGATTCAAAAAGAAGTTCAGGATGCTGAATGCAAGGAACACGGATGCGCGAGCGACTTGACGGCAAAGGTTCCGGAACAGCCGCACACGCTTGAAGCGCCGCCGGACTATCGGGTGCCGGAGGGAATGGTGATGATTCCGTCCAGTCCGCCGTACACGGTTCAGATCGGCAGCGAAGAGCATCTGCGGTGGGAGCGGCAGTACGGAAAAATCCCCGCTTCATTCACAAGCTGAAGCGGGGATTCGCATCCTGCCTAGGCGACCAGTTTTCCGATTCCGACTCGGAAAACCAGGGGATGGGGAAAACCAGGGAAACCAGGGGACGGGACGTAATCGGTCCAACTGGGCCCTCAGACCAGGGGCTCGCCGTGCGGATCGTCCTGCCCATCGCTACATCACGCGTAGCGCGCTTGGCCCCGGAATCGTCCGCACCCAGGAGTTCATCTCCTGTTCGTTTTGCAGCAGGTCGCGGAGGGTGGCTTTGCCGACCACCTGGTCGACGGCCACCTGCACGGCGCGCCATAGCGAGCGCACGGAGCAATCGACGGAGCGCGTGCATATGGTCGCCTGGCCGGCGTGGCTGTCGCAAAAATCGCGTTCGAAGAGGCGGCCGCCGAGCGCGTCCAGGACGTGGCCGATGACGATGGTCCCGGCCGGCCGCGCGAGCTTGTAGCCGCCTGCCTTGCCGCGCGCGGCTTTTACGAAGCCGCCCTTGCGCAGCACGCGCAGAATCTTGGCGGCGTACGCGGGCGAGACGCCCTCGGCCTGGCTGATCTCTGGGATGGTCAGGCCGCCGCCGGCTTCGGTGGCATAGGCCAGGCGCACCAGGCAGCGCACGCCGTATTCCTCATTGGCGCTCAGCTTCATGGGCGCAGCCTCGCGATGGGAATGAGATCGTCGAGGCCGAGCGCCAGCTTGGCCGCCGGCGACATGCGGTCCTTCGACCACGGCGGATCGAACGTCAACTCCACCTTGACGCTGTTCACGCCCGGCACGGCGCGCGCGCGGCGCTCCACTTCGGCGGGAAGCGACCCCGCCACAGGGCAATTGGGCGCGGTGAGCGTCATGCGAATGCGCGCGTTGCCGCCGTCATCCACGTCCACGCCATAGATCAGGCCGAGCTCGTAGATGTTCATCGGCAGCTCCGGATCGTAGACGTTGCGCAACGCGGCGACAATTTCGTCCTTCAGGCTCATTCCGTGGTTACCGGTTCTTCCTTGTTTTCGAGCGCCGATTTCAGCGTGTGCCACGCCAGGGTGGCGCACTTGACGCGCGCCGGGTACTCGCGCACACCGCAAAAAACCACCAGCTTGCCCAGTTCCTGGGTCACCGGCGAATCGGTGGTAAGCAGATCGTGGAACTTTTCGAGCAGCTTGAGCGCTTCCTCGCGCTTCAGGCCCTTCAGGCTTTCGGTCATCAACGATGCCGACGCGGTGGAAATGGCGCAGCCGCTGCCCACAAAGCTGGCGTCTTCGACCACGTCACCGTTCATCTTCAAATACAATTTCAGTTTGTCGCCGCAGAGCGGATTGTAGCCCTCGGCTTTGCGGTTGGCGCCCGGCAGCTCATGGCAGTTCCGCGGGTGCTTGCTGTGGTCGAGAATGGTTTCCTGGTACAGGTCGTGGACCATCAGGAAAAAATCTCCTTTACCTTGCGAAGGCCGGCGGCGAGCGCATCGATTTCGCGCGTGGTGTTGTAAAAAGCCAGCGAGGCGCGCGTGGTGGCGGGCACGCCGAACCTGTCCATCACCGGCTGCGCGCAGTGGTGCCCGGTGCGCACCGCGATTCCCAGCCGGTCCAGCACCGTCCCGATATCGTGCGGGTGAATGCCATCGATGACGAACGAAAGCACCGCCGCCTTTTCGCGCGCCGTGCCGATGATCTTCAGCCCAGGAATCTCCGCGAGCGCCTGCGTGCCGTAAAGCAGCAACTCGTGTTCATACGCGGCAATCCGGTCCAGGCCGATGCGGTTCAAGTAATCCACCGCCGCGCCCAGCCCGATGCCACCGGCGATGTTGGGGGTTCCCGCCTCGAACTTATATGGCAGGTCGGCGTAAGTGGTCTTTTCGAAGGTGACCGTCTTGACCATGTCGCCGCCGCCCTGGTAAGGAGGCACGGCGTTCAGCAGCTTGCTCTTGCCGTATAAGATGCCTATACCCGTCGGCCCCACCATCTTGTGGCCGGAAAGCGCGTAGAAATCCGCGTCGATGGCCTGCACGTCCACCTTCAGGTGCGGCGCCGCCTGCGCCCCATCCACCAGCGCCAGCGCGCCCGCGCGATGCGCCATGGCGACGACTTCAGCAACCGGGTTGATGGTGCCGAGCGCGTTCGAAACGTGCGCCACGGCCACCATGCGCGTCCGCGGGTTGAGCAGCCGGGCGTATTCTTCCAGGATCAGTTCGCCGCGATCGTCGATGGGAATCACGCGCAGCTTGGCGCCGGTGGCCTCGCACAGCATTTGCCACGGCACGATGTTGGAGTGGTGCTCCATCCCGGAAATGACGATCTCATCGCCTTCCCGTACGTTCTTGTGCCCCCAGCTCGACGCCACCAGGTTGATGCCCTCGGTGGTGCCGCGCACGAAGATCAGCTCGCTCTTGCTGCGCGCATTGAGGAAGCGCTTCATCTTGGCGCGCGTCCCTTCGTAAGCCGCCGTGGAGCGCTGGCTCAGCTCATGCACGCCGCGATGAATGTTGGCGCAATCCACTTCATGGAATTTGCGAATGGCTTCGATCACCGCATACGGCTTCTGCGCCGTGGCAGCGTTGTCCAGATACACCAGCGGCTTGCCGTGTATGGTTTGCTTGAGGACCGGGAAATCCTCCCGGATGCTTTCGACGTCGAAGCCGGCCGCGATATCAGCAGTGAGCGTGCTCATGGAATTTCTCGGACAGAACTTCTTCCAGTTGGCTCCGCAACTCGGGAACCTTGATGCGGTCGATAATATCCTGCGCGAACGCCCGCGTCAGCAGGCTGCGCGCCTGCGCCTTGCCGATGCCGCGCGATTGCAGGTAGAACAGCGATTCCGCATCCAGTTGACCGATGGTCGCGCCGTGCGTGCAGCGCACGTCGTCGGCGAAGATTTGCAGCTCGGGCTTGGTATCGATCACCGCGTCGTCGGAGAGCACCAGGTTCTTATTGGTCTGCTTGGAATCGGTCTTCTGCGCGTCCTTGCGGACGATGATGCGCCCGTTGAACACCGCGCTGGCGTGGCCGTCCAGTATGCCCTTGTAAAGTTCGTGACTCGTCCCGTGCGGCTTGGCATGGTCGATCACGGTGTGATTGTCCACGTGCTCGGTGCCGTTCACCAGGTAGAGGCCATTCACCGTGGCCTCGGCGCCTTCGGAAAGCGTCACGCCGATGTCATTGCGCACCAGCGCGCCGCCCAGCGAGATATTGTGCGTGGTGAAATTTGCGCTGCGCCCGAGCGCAACCTGCATCGTGGCCACGTGGAACGCTTCCGGCGATTCGCGCTGAATTTTGTAATGGTCGACCACTGCGCCCTCGCCGGCGACAATTTCCGTCACGGCATTGGTGAAGTAGTTGCCGTCACCCTTGTAGGTCTCGACAATGGTGCATTGGGCGCGGGGCGCGACCACAATCAACGTGCGGGGATGGATAGCCACAGGAGCCGTTTCCTTCGGATCGCGCGTCACGTCCGCCGAGGCCTCATAGCTGATCTCGATCGGCTGTTCAAAGACGCCGCGCGGAACCCGCAGCGCCGTTCGATCACATAGAAACGCCGTGTTCAGCGCCACGAACGCATTCTGGCCGAAACCGGCGAGGCGGCCCAGGTAGCGCTCGCACTCGTCCTCGTCCATCTCCGCAACTTCCGATGGCGTCATCACCAGCCGGTCCGCATGCCAATGGCGGAACTCGGTTCGCGCGATTGGCGCCACATTGGTGAATCGCCACTCTTCGTCGCGCGGAGTGGGAAAGCCCAGGTCGGTAAAACGCGCGAAAGCGTCTTCGCGCAGCTTCTGCAACCACGGCTCCGTACCCTGATGCCGCTCGACATGTCCGGTGAACTGCTCCAGCCACTGGCCGATCTGTTCCGTCGCAGCCGTCATACTCTGCCGACCGGCTCCTCCTCGTCCACCAGGCCGAGGCCGGCGTAGCCGCCTTCTTCCAACTCCAGCGCTAATTCCTTGCCGCCCGATTTGACGATTCGTCCCTCCGCCAGCACGTGCACGTAGTCCGGGATAATCTCGTTCAGCAGCCGCTGGTAATGCGTCACCACAACCATGGCGCGGTCCGCGCTGCGCATGGCGTTTACGCCCGCCGCCACCAGCTTGAGCGCGTCGATATCGAGCCCGGAATCCGTCTCGTCCAGAATCGCCAGCCGCGGCTGCAGCACCGCCATTTGAAAAATCTCGTTGCGCTTCTTTTCGCCGCCCGAGAAACCCGCGTTCACCGGCCGGTTCAGCAGTGTCTCATCCATGTTCATGGCCGTCATCTTTTCGCGGATACGCTCAAGAAAATCCATCGCGTCCAGCTCCGGCAGGTTTCGATGCTTGCGAATGGTGTTCAGAGCGGCTTTCAGAAAATACATGTTGCTGACGCCGGGGATTTCCACCGGGTACTGAAACGCCAGGAAAATGCCCTCGCGCGCGCGGTCCTCTGGCGAAAGCGCCAGCAGGTCCTTGCCGTCGTAAGTCACCTGGCCGCCGGTCACCTGGTACAGTTCGCGCCCGGCCAGCACCTGCGCCAGCGTGCTCTTGCCGGAGCCGTTCGGCCCCATGATGGCGTGCACTTCGCCGGCTTCGACCGCGAGGTCGATACCCTTCAGTATCTCCCGTTCGCCGACTTTGGCGTGCAGGTCTTTGATCTCTAACAGTGCCATTCGTTCCTCGTCAGCTATGCGGGCCGGGCATGCCCGGCCCCTACAACGTTTGCCTTGCACCGGCAGCTTCTGCGATTGTGGGGCAGGATGCCATCCTGCCGGCGGTTGCCAACCGCCGCTAGCCGGCGAAGGCCGATTGACAATCGGCCGCAGGTCACCAACCTGCCCCACATTACCCTACGCTGCCTTCCAAGCTCACGCCCAGCAGCTTCTGCGCCTCCACGGCGAATTCCATCGGCAGCTCGCGGAACACTTCTTTGCAAAACCCGTGCACGATCATCGATACTGCGTCCTCGCTCGATATCCCGCGCTGCCGGCAGTAGAAAATCTGATCCTCGCCGATCTTCGAGGTCGAGGCTTCGTGCTCCACTTGCGACGACGTGTTCCTCACTTCCAGGTACGGGAACGTGTGCGCGCCGCACTGGTCGCCCAGCAGCATCGAATCGCACTGCGAATAGTTGCGCGCGCCAGTGGCGTTCTTCAGAATCTTCACGCCGCCGCGATAGGTGTTCTGCCCGTGGCCGGCTGAAATGCCCTTCGACACAATCGTCGAAGTGGTGTTCTTGCCGATGTGAATCATCTTGGTGCCGGTGTCTGCCTGTTGATAGTTGTTGGTCAGCGCCACCGAGTAAAACTCACCCACCGAGTGGTCGCCGATTAGCAGGCAGCTCGGGTACTTCCAGGTGATGGCCGATCCCGTCTCCACCTGCGTCCACGAGATCTTCGAATTCACCCCGCGGCACGCCCCGCGCTTGGTGACGAAATTGTAAATGCCGCCCTTGCCTTCTTTGTCGCCCGGATACCAGTTCTGCACCGTCGAATACTTGACCTGCGCGTGGTCGAGCGCGACCAACTCCACTACCGCCGCATGCAACTGGTTGGTGTCGCGCATCGGCGCCGTGCAGCCTTCCAGGTAACTCACGTAGGCGCCTTCATCGGCCACAATCAGCGTGCGCTCGAATTGGCCCGTGTCTTTGGCGTTGATGCGGAAGTACGTGGACAGCTCCATAGGGCAGCGCACGCCCTTGGGCACATAGCAGAACGAGCCGTCGCTGAAGACCGCCGAATTCAAGGCGGCGAAAAAATTGTCCGAAGACGGCACCACCGTACCCAGGTACTGCCGTACCAGGTCCGGGTGCTCCTGCACCGCCTCCGAAAAAGAGCCGAAGATGACACCCATCTCCTTCAGCTTTTCCTTGAACGTGGTGGCCACAGACACGCTGTCGAACACCGCATCCACCGCCACTCCGGCGAGAATTTCCCGTTCCTTCAGCGGAATCCCCAGCTTCTCGTAGGTGCGCAGCAGCTCCGGGTCCACCTCATCCAGGCTCTTGGGCGCATTCTTCCGGCTCTTCGGCGCGGCGTAATAAATGATGTCCTGGTAGTCGATCTTCGGGTAATGGACGTTGGCCCAGGTCGGCTCAGTCATGGTCAGCCAGTGCCGGTAAGCTTTCAAGCGCCATTCCAGCAGCCACTCCGGCTCGTGCTTCTTGGCCGAGATCAGGCGGATCACGTCTTCGTTCAGCCCGCGCGGGATCGAGTCGGCCTCGATGTCGGTGACGAACC
The DNA here is from genome assembly GCA_049587755.1 of Bryobacteraceae bacterium. Classification (GTDB taxonomy): domain Bacteria; phylum Acidobacteriota; class Terriglobia; order Bryobacterales; family Bryobacteraceae; genus Bog-375. Next base: position 49,122 of record JBAVEN010000063.1, read on the forward strand.
CCCACTTATATTCCTGATTCGCAATCGTTTCGATGGTGTTGGTCGAATCGCTCACTGACGCAGACTCCTAAGCCTTTAGTCTACAACCAGATTAGCCAATCTGTACTTTCTAGTCAAGATTACTCAGCCAATGGATGCCGCGGCGGGTCGAACGGTTGCGAAATGTGCCTGGACAGCCGGGGAAAGGCTACGTCGCCGGGTCAGGTTTGCCCAGCCGGAAGCCGTGCCACAGGCAAACGCCGACGGCTCCCTGCCAGAGCGCAAAGCAAAGCGTCCAGAAGGCCGGCTCGGGGATCGGCACGTCGTGACCGGCAATTACCCACCAGGCAAAAGGCAGGGCGCAGACACCGCCGGCGAGCGCGCTGATTCCCACCGGGCGCATGGCAGGCGCCTGGCGCTTGACGAACGCAGCGGCCAGGCTCACTCCCAAACCGCCCACCAGGCCTGCCAGGTACATGATGACCACTCTTTGCAAAGGCGGACCATCCGAAGCGAACACGTGCGCCATGCGGTAAGCCAGTTGCCAGACAGCGGCATCGAGAATGACCAGTTCGATGCCGGGGACGACGCTTCCGACGCAAAGCCAAGCGGCGGCGATGCCGAACGGAATCGGGAGCAGGAAGTTGCCCCAAGTGCTCCAGCCATCCAGGTTGATCAATTGGGATGACGCGGCGCCGCACACGCCAAACAGCAGCGCGGCGTGTGCCCAACGGATACCACTCTGTGACCACATCGCAACAATCTTACTGCCATCCCTCTCCGCCATGCAGTTTTTTCTTGCCACGCTGTTGGCTTTCGAAGGACACTGGTGGTTTAAGGAGAGGTGTACCGAGTTGGAGAGAAATGGCCGCAAGGGCTCGGTGGTAGTCGAGCCCACCGAACGATGGACGCCGCAGGTGGCGAGCGACTTTTATGACGTTGCGAGCTGGGGCAAGGGGTACTTCTCGGTCGGCGACAACGGCCACGTGCTGGTGCACCCCGAAAAAGACCCGGCGCGCTCGATCGACCTCAAGGAACTGATTGACACGCTGGTGCTGCGCGGCATCGATCTGCCCATCCTGGTGCGCTTCGCCGACATCCTCAAACATCGCCTCGGCGAGCTGCACGCAGCCTTTCAAACCGCCATCGCCGAACACCACTACCAGGGCGAGTACTGCTGCGTGTATCCCATCAAGGTCAACCAGCAGCGGCAAGTGGTCGAGGAAGTCATCGAGTTCGGCAAGCCCTTCCGCTTCGGCCTGGAAGCCGGCTCCAAACCCGAATTGATCGCCGTGATGGCGCTGGCCGATAACGACACCCCCATCATCTGCAACGGCTTCAAGGACGATGAGTACATCGAGCTGGCGATGCTGGCGCAGAAGGTGGGACGCCATATCATCCCGGTGGTCGAAAAGTACACCGAGCTGCACCTGATCCTGAAATACGCCGCGCGGGTCGGCGTGCGTCCCAAGATCGGCCTGCGCGTCAAATTAGCCAGCCGCGGCTCCGGCCGCTGGAAATCGTCGGGCGGCTACCGTTCCAAATTCGGCCTCTCGGCCACCGAGGCTGTGCGCGCCTTGCAGGAGCTGAAGGATCTCGGCATGGCCGATTGCCTCAACCTGCTCCACTTCCACCTGGGCAGCCAGATCACCAATATTCGCCAGATCAAGGGAGCCGTGAACGAAGCGGTGCGCGTGTACGTGGACCTGTACCGCGCCGGCGCCGGCCTCAAGTACCTGGACGTGGGCGGCGGCCTCGGCATCGATTACGATGGCTCGCAGACCGATTTCGAGTCCAGCGTCAACTACACCCTCCAGGAATACGCCAACGACATCGTCTATCACGCGCAGAGCGTGTGCGACGAGGTCGAGGTGCCGCATCCCACCATCATCACCGAAAGCGGCCGCGCCATCGCCGCCTATCACAGCGTGCTCGTTTTCAACGTGCTGGGCGTGTCCGGCATGGGAGACAGCGAAACTCCCGCCGAGCCGCCCGCCGACGCTGAGCAGCCGCTCATCGATTTGCAGGAAACCTTCCGCGGCCTCACCGCCAAGAACCTGCTCGAAAGCTATCACGACGCTCAGCAGGCGCTCGACCAGGCGCTCAACCTGTTCAGCCTCGGCTATCTTTCGCTCGACCAGCGCTGCATCGCGGAGAACCTCTACTGGGCGATCACGCGCAAGATCCAGAAGCTGGCCAGCGAGCTCGACTATTTCCCCGAAGAGCTGGAGGGCATCGACGCCATGCTCTCCGACACCTACTTCTGCAATTTTTCGCTCTTCCAGAGCATGCCGGACAGTTGGGCCATCAAGCAGCTCTTCCCCATCATGCCAATCCATCGACTGGAGGAGCAGCCCTGCCGCCCCGCCGTGCTGGGCGACATCACCTGCGATTCCGACGGCAAAGTGGACGCCTTCATCGACCGCCGCGACGTGAAGCGCACCCTGCTGCTCCATCCGTTCGCCGGCGGCGATTACTACCTGGGCACTTTCCTGCTGGGCGCCTACCAGGAAATCCTGGGCGACCTGCACAACCTGTTCGGCGACACCAACGCGGTGCACGTCCGCCAGGGGCCTGCCGGCGAAGTGATTCTCGATTCGGTCATCAAGGGTGATACCGTGCGCGAAGTCCTCAACTACGTGCAATTCGCATCCGATCACCTGGTGGCGAAGCTGCGCCGCGACGTGGAATCCGCTTTGCGGGAAGGCCGCCTCACCTACGAAGAAACCGGCGCCCTGCTCAAGTTCTACGAAGAGGGCCTGCACGGCTACACCTACCTGGAAGACGTGCACGAACGGTAGGACAGAGCCCCGGCAGGGGCGAAAGATAGTAGCCCACGGCGCAAGCCGTGGGGAAGGTGTCATGCACCGCGGTAGCCCCGGAACGGGGCGTAAGTCCCTTTTCAGCCCCAAAGATCGCGCACATCGTATGTGATGCCGTGCTTCTGCAAAAATGTTAGAAACTCCTCTTGGAAAGACACGCGGCGATGGTGCTCCTGCTGTCCTGCGATGTAATCTCTCACGTCCGCCACACGTGAGCCACTCACTGTGAACGCGCCGTAACCAGCCTGCCAGCCGAACCGTCCTTGCGCCGGAAAGTGTTCGTGCACCCAACGGGACGAATTGGTTTTCACCACTCTCAGCAACTCGGCGATGGACTCGTTCGTGGAAACCGACACGAGCAAATGGACGTGATCTGCCGGGCCGTTGATGATCAGCGCAACACCCCGCCGCTCGGTGACAATGCCGCCCATGTAAGGGAAGAGGCGACTGGCGATCGCAGGCGATAGGTCGGAGGCCCGGTTCTTGGTGGAGAAGATGGCGTGAACCAGGAGAGACGCATAGCTGTGTGCCATAAGACTTACGCCCCGTTCCGGGGCTACGGCGATGCCTGACACGTCCACCACGGCTCGCGCCGTGGGCTACTATCTTTCGCCCTTTCGGGCTCGCTGGCGGAACACCCCAGTAAAAGCAGTGGGCTGCCCTGGACAAAACTCTCAGCCCCAGATGTGTAAATATCGCGGGGGCGCCGGTGCTTTCTCTGCCGACTGGCGGAGGCATGGGCCACCGAGCCGGCGAGCGACGCCCCTCCGCCCCGCGCGTGCTACGCTGAAATTTCCCTATGAGCAGCATTGTCATTACCCTGCCCGACGGCAGCCAGAAGCCTGTCGAAGCCGGGACGCGCCCCATCGATGTCGCCCAGTCCATCAGCGCGCGGCTGGCCGACGCCGCCATCGTCGCCAAAGTCAACGGTGAGCTGGTGGACCTCACGCGTCCCATCGACAAGGACGCCAATCTGCAGATCCTCACCCCCAAGGACCCGGAGTCGCTGGTCGTTTACCGCCATTCCACCGCTCACCTGCTGGCGGCGGCCGTGCTGGAGCTTTACCCGGAGACCAAGCTCGGGATCGGGCCGCCCATCGATAACGGTTTCTACTACGACTTCGACCGCGCCGTTCCGTTTACCCCCGAGGACCTCGAGAAAATCGAAAAGAAGATGTGGGAGATCCAGGCGCGCCACCTGCCCTATGAGCGCGTTTACACCCGCAAGGAAGACGGCCTGAAAAAATACGCCGATGCCTGGATGAAGTGCGAACTGATCGACGAAAAGGCCGACGAAGTTTTCAGCGAATACACGCTGGGACCGCATTTCATCGATTTCTGCCGCGGCCCGCACCTGCCCGACACCTCGAAGATCAAGGCCTTCAAGCTGCTCTCCATCGCCGGCGCGTACTGGAAGGGCAGCGAGCACAACAAGCAGTTGCAGCGCATCTACGGCACGGCGTTTTTCACCCCCAAAGAGCTCGAAGCGCATCTCAAGCAGATCGAAGAGGCCAAGAAGCGCGACCACCGCAAGCTGGGCAAGGACCTCGACCTGTTCAGCATTCAGGAATTGGCCGGGCCGGGACTGATTTTCTTCCATCCCAAGGGCGGCATCATCCGCAAGCAGCTCGAGGACTGGATGCGCGACCAATACCTGAAACGCGGCTACTCGCTGGTGTACACGCCGCACGTGGCGCGCTTCGATCTTTGGAAGACTTCCGGCCACGCGGGTTTCTACGCCGCCAACATGTTCACGCGCATGGAGCTCGACGACGCCGAGTACCAGCTCAAGCCGATGAACTGTCCCTTCCACATCTTGATTTACAAGGATAAGCAGCACAGCTACCGCGATTTGCCGGTGCGCCTGGGCGAGTTGGGAACGGTCTACCGGTATGAACGCTCCGGCGTGCTCAACGGCTTGTTCCGCGTGCGCGGCTTCACTCAGGATGACGCGCACATTTTCTGCACCCCGGAGCAGATCGAAGACGAAATAGTGAACTGCCTGCAATTCGCCGTCGATACGCTCACCACTTTCGGTTTCGACAAATACGAGGCTGAGCTTTCCACCTGGGACAACGGCGCGAGCGGCAAGTACGATGGCGCGCCCGAGCAATGGAAGGTCGGCGAGAAGGCCCTCCAGCACGCCACCGAGCGGCTCAACATGAAAGTGAAGGTGATGCCCGATGAAGCCGCGTTCTACGGGCCGAAGATCGACGTCAAGCTGGTGGATGCCATCGGCCGCCCGTGGCAGCTCTCCACGGTGCAGTTCGATTTCACCCTGCCGCGCCGCTTCGAGCTCGAATACATCGGCGAAGACGGCAAGGCGCACCAGCCGCTGATGGTGCACCGTGCGCTGTATGGCTCCATCGAGCGCTTCTTCGGAATTCTCATCGAGCACTACGCCGGCGCGTTCCCTGTGTGGCTATCGCCCGTGCAGGCCATCGTGCTACCCATCACCGACCGGCAGACCGAATACGCCCGCGCCATTCGCAAGCAGCTCGATGACGCCGGCATTCGCGCCACGGTGGACGAGCGCAGCGAAAAGGTGAATCTGAAAATTCGCGACGCGCAATTGCAGAAGATTCCCTACATGCTGGTGGTCGGCGATCGCGAGCAGCAGAGCGGGCAGGTGGCCGTCCGCCACCGCAAGCACGGCGACCAGGGTGTCAAGCCCCTGGCACAGTGCATCGCCGCCATCCGCGCCTTGATCGACAGCAAAGCGGTAGCGGACTGAGTGGCGCAGGCCCCCGGCCAGGCCCCGGCCTGTGAACCGGCATGATTTCCCAAATTCCGGCGGCGTATGTTCCTGCGCGCTTCGCTACCAATCCTCGACTGGCTTCCGCTGCGCTTCGGCGTAGATCCAGTCGCGTAAGCGCAGGTACCGCTCGGCGCCGGTCGGAAGCGGGATCAGGCCATCGCCGCTGGCCGACTTTAGAGTTTCCCAACGCTGGCGCAGCGCCTCCGGCCCTGCGACCGCTGGATCCAGGCGGCTTGCCAGCGCCACATCCTGGACGGCGTCGCGGCGAATGATGGCGCGGATGGTCACGGGCGGCGGGTAGGTGCGGCCAGTGTAATCAAACAGAGCGCCGAGTGCCGCGGCATCCGCGCCGCTCGAAACCGGCGGCAAGGGCACCGGAGCGGTTGCCACACGCAGATCGGGAACGCGCGGCGCAATCACCCGCACCTCCATCGGCCGCACCACCCAATAGCCCACCTTCAACTGCACCTCGAGCCGGAAGCGCGCGATCTCCGCGTTGGGCGGTATCCAAAGATCCAGCAGGTAGGCGCGTGTGGTCTGGCCGTCCACGCCGTCGTCGGGATCGGGACTCACGCCGAAATCGGGCAGGCGTGTGAGCTCAGTGAGCCGGTCTGGCGCCCATCCCGCCAGCGTCTTCTCGAAATGCTCTTTATACAGCGCCACGCGGCACGCGTTGAGCGGGTTGGTCACCACGTACAGCAGGTACGTGGTCTCGGGCGGCGCCGAGATCACCAGGTGGAACGAAGCCCAGGCGTTACGAGCCACCGCCGGCGAAAGAATTTCGCGCGGCCCGGAACCGCGGTCGGCCGCCACGATTTCTCCGAACGGATCGGGGCGCGAGAATTCGGAGTAGATGTCGACGCTTTGCGCGGCCAGCACGCCCGTCAGCGCCGCCAGCAGCAGCGGAAGCCGCGAAAAAACGCGCCCGCAAGCGGGCGTTGGCAGGTGGAAATCTGCCCCACTCGCGCCCATGGTTCAGCGCTCCGCAGCGCTCTTGTACCGGCTTTCGTAGGCGGCGATCACTTCGCTGGTGATATCCGTCGCGTTATCGGCATAAAGCAGCGGGGCCTGCGAGGTGCTGGTGTCGAACACCATCGCGTAGCCCGTGGTAGTAGCGAACTCAACGATCACGGCCACCATTTTCTTGCCCAGCTCGGCCAGCGTCTTCTTCTGCGCCCGGTCCAGATCGGCATCGGCCTGGTCCATCTTGGCGTTGAGCACCACGATCGCGTCGTCGATTTCCTGCTGGAGCTTCTTGCGCTCCTCCGGGCTCAGTTTTCCCTGTTCCAGCAGGCTCTGCTTTTGTGCGATGGCCTTCTGTTCCTGGTCGAGCGCAGCCTTGCGCGGTCCGAATTCGGCGTCCAGCGCCTTAGCCGCGTTCTGCCCGTCGGTAGTGGCCAGGATGGCGTCCTGAATATTGACCAGCGCCACTTTCGGCGCGCGCCCCGATTGCGCCGCGGCCATCATTACCGCCAGCAAACCAAAAATGATTGCTCGATGTAGTTTCACCTCTGCCCTCCGTTCGGGATCTTAGCACGGCCCTGCGTTGGCAAAGCCCGTGCGCAAACGCGCACACTGTGCACGGCAAGAACGCCGCCGCCCGCACCTTCAGCGCAAGTTGAACTTCTTCATCTTGTAGCGCAGCGTGTCCCGGGTGACGCGCAGCAGCCGGGCCGCCTGAGTCTGGTTTCCGTTCGTCTTTTCCAGCGCGCGGGCCAACAGGCTGCGCTCGTTGTCTTCGAGCGAGAGGCCGTCGCCGGCCGTTTCGGTGCCGGAGGACACCGGCAACGCCATCCCCTGCTCGGAGTGGGCCACGCTGATGGGCAAGCTCGGCGCCGTGATGAGGGCGGATTCCTCCAGAATCATGGCGCGCTCGATCGCATTGCGCAACTCGCGCACGTTGCCCGGCCAGTCGTGAGAGAGTAGCAGCTTGGCCGCGCCTTCGCTCACCCCATCGATGCTGCGCTTGAATTTGTGGTTGTAGTGGTCGATGAAGAAGCGCGCCAGCGGCAGAATGTCGTCCAGGCGCTCGCGCAACGGCGGGATGGATATCTGAATCACGTTGAGGCGGAAGTACAGGTCCTGCCGGAAAGCGCCTTCCTTGACCGCTTCGCGCAGATTCTTATTGGTGGCTGCCACCACCCGCAGATCCAGGTTGATGTCCTTGAGCCCGCCCAGCCGGCGAAAGGTCTGTTCCTCCAGCACCCGCAACAGCTTGGCTTGCAGCATCAGCGGAATCTCGCCGATCTCGTCCAGAAACAAGGTACCCTTATCGGCCAACTCGAAGATGCCGCGTTTCTGTGTCCGCGCGTCGGTGAATGCGCCTTTTTCGTAGCCGAACAATTCGCTTTCGAGCAACGAATCCGGGATGGCCGCGCAGTTGATGGCGATAAAGGGCTCGGCCTGACGCAGGCTCTGATAGTGGAGGGTCTTGGCGATCAAGTCCTTGCCGGTGCCGTTTTCCCCATCCAGCAGGATGGTAGTGGCTTCGCTGGCCGCCACGCGGCGCACGAAATTCACCACCTCGCGCATCGCCGCGGATTCGGCGATCACTTCGCGCCGTTGCGGCGCCGCTTCGTCGGTGATGTCCTTGATGGTGGCCACCACGCCAGCGAACTGCGAGTGCTCGTCGAACATCTGGGTGGTGTGCATCACTACCAGGCGCTCCATGCCGTTATCGGTGTGCAGCCGCACGGTACAGGAGGGCGAATTGGGCGCCTGGTTCAAACCCACTAGTACCCCGCAGCCTGGCTCACAAACCGGGCACTTGAAGATCTCCTGGCAGTGCTTGCCCAGCATCTCGTCCGCAGGGATGCCAAACAGCTTTTCCGCCGCCCGGTTGACGCCGGTGACGCGGAACTCCGGATCATAAAGGACTAGGGCATCCGAAAGCTGGTCAAAAACCGACTCCAGGACACCAACCCTCTGCCATGCAGGTGTTAGCTTCGACATTACCTTACGATTTGATCTCAAGTATAGCAGGCCTGTTGGGGCACTACGCCCAACTGCCCAACCGTCAAACGGGGGAATTGCCCCGCCCGCCGCCGCCGACAGGGCGCTAACACCATCGGAAAACAGGGATTTGGCCGGTGGCGATGCAATTGCAAACTCGCCCTGCGGAGGCATAATGTCCCATTTGAAAGTCATAGTGCCCGCTGCCATTGTGCTGGGCGGTGTTCTGGTTTCGACGACGGCCTCGTTCGCCAAGCCGGAATACACCAAGGCCACCAAGAAGCAATGCGTATACTGCCATGCCAAGGTGTCCGCGGATAAAGACGTAATGAGCAAGAACCTGACCGCCGCCGGCAAGTATTATCACGAGCACAAGAGCCTGGACGGCTTTCAGGAAGCGAAGTAGCCCGTGACGGGTGGAGGCGTGGAGTCCGCCGTGTTGCACACAGTTCAGCTCGCGCTCGCCGACGGCGCTTACGCAGCCGCCCTCCGCGAAGCACTGTGCCGCAGTTGCGCATGGCGGGTAGAATCGGTTGCCAGGCCGGATCCGGCCGCCGATTGCGTTCTGGTTCTCGACGAGGCGGCGTTCGAGCATCTGCTCCTCCCCCTGTCTCATCCCGAGCGGATCGTGTTGATTACCCGGCAGGATCCGCAACTGCTGGCCCAAGCCTGGGATGCGGGCCTGGTTTCGGTGCTTTCCCAGCAGGACCCCATGAGCACTGTATTATTGGCTGTCATGGCCGCTGCCCTGCGCGTTGCAAATCCCTGCAAACCCGACATTTCAAGCGGAATTTCCCCCATTGCAGAGGCGGATTCTGCGCCAATAGCCCCACATCACATCCACTCTGCCGGTAGGCGTTGCAAAATTCAATAACTTAGATTCGGTTACGCGGTGGACTTTAGCGTGCACTGGTTGATAAGTCCACATATGGAATCGTCGCACATGTTGCGGGTTCGGGTAGAATGGGATTGCAATATCCGGAAGCAGATTGGCAGGGCCCCGAGTTGGATGAATGCCATCATACCGGCAGACGACAAATCGGGTGCGCCGGTCGGGCGCGCCCCAACTTCACCAAATCCACAATGCAGGCGACGAGGAGGTAATCCATGAGTCCCTATGTACCGTTTGTAGTGCTTTGGGCTGTGCTGGCTTTGGCAGTGATCGGGTTGATCATCTACCGCAGGTTTGTATCGGCGAGCGAAGACGACATGATTCACGTCAGCGAGGCCGCCACATCAGCCACCTCTCAGCAGGTGACGGTCTCCCAAAAACTCGACCAGATCGACAAATGGGGCAAGACGCTGACCGTGGTCGTGGTCGTATACGGCATTGTTCTGGGCGGCATCTACGTGTATCAAAGCTGGGTAGCGGGGGTTTGACGGCGGCATGCGGCGGGCGATCCCTCGGGTTGGATTGAAGCTGGGAATTGCCCTGCTAGCTTTGGTTCTTGGGGACGCCGGCGGACGCCTGGCGGCGGCCGCGGCGCTCGATTGCGCGGGTTGTCACGACCAAGCGCAGAAGCTGGCCAAAAGCGCGCACGCGGGACTGGCCTGTGATACCTGTCACGAATCCCATGACGAGTATCCGCACAAGGCCGGCATTCCGAAGCCGCAGTGCGCCACCTGCCATGCGGACCAGGCAGGCGACTACGAAAGCGGCGTTCACGGCCAGGCGCGCAAAAACGGCAACGAGTCTGCACCCGATTGCAGCGTTTGCCACGGCAGCGCGCACGAATTGGTGCGGCCCAGCTCACAGGCCTTCCGGATGGCGGTGCCGGACACCTGCGGCATGTGCCACCCGTCGGTGGTCGAACAATACCGCGCCAGCGTTCACGGCCAAGCCTTGGCCAGGGGCGTCACTCAAGCCCCGCTCTGCACCGACTGCCACGGCGAGCACAAGATCATCAAACCGAGCAACTCCGCGTCGCCGGTGAACGCGGCTCACATCCGCGAAACGTGCGGCAGTTGCCACGGCGATGTCCGGCTCGACCGCAAGTTCGGCATGCCTTCGGACCGCCTGGTGAGCTTCGATGCTTCCTACCACGGTCTGGCCGCCAAGGAAGGCGTGCAGACAGTGGCCAACTGCGCCAGTTGCCACGGCGTGCACAACATTCTGCCCTCCTCCGACCCGAATTCCACCATCAATCCGAAGAACCTGCCCAAGACCTGCGGCCAGTGCCATCCCGGCGCCGGGGAGCGATTCGCCATCGGCCAGGTGCACGTGACGGACGCGGCCAGCGAACCGCCAGTGCTCGGTTTCATCCGCCGGTTCTACCTGCTGCTGATCCCGGTGACCATAGGGCTGATGCTGCTGCATAATGGCGGCGATTGGATCCGCAAGCTGGTGCGCGAGCGGTTCCAGGCGGGCGCACTGCGCTTCGCCAGCCGCGCGCCCGCCGGGCTCCGCATGCTGCCGTTTGAGCGGGTGCAGCATGCCCTGCTGGCGCTTTCGTTCATCACCCTGGTGTGGACCGGTTTCGCCCTCAAGTACCCGGACCAGTGGTGGGCCCGGCCGTTGCTTCTGCTCGAGGTCCGGCACGACATGCGAAGCCTCATCCATCGCATCGCGGCGTCGGTCTTCATCGGGGTCAGCGTCACTCACCTGGTGTCGCTCATCGTCAGCCGGAAACTGCGCGACCATTGGAAGGAAATGATTCCCAAAGTGCGCGACGCGCGCGAAGCCAGCAACAACTTCGCCTACAACCTGGGCTTGGGAGACACGCCGCCGCCGCGCTCGTCGCACAGCTATATCGAAAAAGCCGAGTACTGGGCGGTGATCTGGGGAGCAATCGTGATGATCTCGACCGGAATCATGTTGTGGGCCAACTCGCTCGTCATGCGGCTGCTTCCGAAACTCTGGCTGGATGTGGCGACCTCGATCCATTTCTACGAAGCCGTGTTGGCCACGCTGGCCATCGTGGTGTGGCATTTCTACTCCATCATCTTCGATCCCGACGTCTATCCCCTCAACACCGCATTTCTCACAGGTTATAGTGTCAGGAAGGATGATTCTCGCGGCGCGGCGGAAGCGCAAGCGCACGAGGCTCCAGGAGACTGATCACTCACGATGACGCCTCAACAAACGAACCGCCCGCTGGGGGGCTGGCTGTCCCCTGTCATTCATTTATCCAGTAACTGGATCAGCCTGATCGGCGTGATTCTGGTCACTACCGCTACCGTGTTCTGGCTCTTCCTGCTGCCCACCACGCTGCGCGGCCAGGCGACGAACCCGTACATGGGCATTCTGGCTTTTCTGGTCCTGCCAGGCCCATTCTTCGCCGGGCTGGTTCTCATCCCGCTCGGCATGTGGCTCAAGCGGAAACGGGAAAAGCACACCGGCATCTATCCGCCGAATTTTCCCAGACCCGAGTGGCGCAACCCGGAACTGCGAAAGCTGGTCTATTTCATCCTGATCACCACCGGCGCCAATCTCGTTATCGCCAGCCAGCTCAGCTATGGCGCCGTGAACTACATGGATTCGGTCACGTTCTGCGGGCAAACCTGTCACACCGTGATGCAGCCCGAACACACCGCGTATCAGGGCTCGCCGCACTCGAGGGTCGCGTGCGTCATGTGCCACATAGGCCCCGGCGCTTCCTGGTTCGTGCGCAGCAAGCTCTCCGGCGTGGGCCAGGTTTTCGCCGTGACCTTCGACACCTATCCGCGGCCCATCCCGGTTCCCGTGCACAACCTGCGTCCCGCGCGCGAAACTTGCGAACAGTGCCACTGGCCGGAAAAGTACAGCGCGGACCGCATCGACATCATCACCCACTTTGCCGAAGACGAGGGCAACACGGCCACCAAAGACGTGCTGCTGATGAAGATCGGCGGCGGCAACCACGGCATTGGCATCCACGGCACGCACCTCGGGCCGGGCGTTGTGATCCGTTACGGGCACTCCGACGAAGCGCGGCAGGTCATCCCCTGGGTGGAGTATAACGACAACGGCCGCAAGACCGTTTACGCGGCGGCCGGCGCCAAACCCAATGGCGCCGGGCTGACCATGCGCGAAATGGATTGCATCGATTGCCACAACCGTCCCACGCACGCTTTCGACCTGCCGGACCGCGCCCTCGATAAAGCCATGGCGGTCGGCCTGGTATCGCCCACCTTGCCGTTTGCGCGCAAGAAGGCACTGGAAATCCTCAAGGTGAACTACCGGAGCCGCGAGGAAGCCGCGGGCCTGATTCCAGGGGCCTTCGAAACGTTTTACCGGCAAAGTTACCCCGCCGTATGGTCGGCCCGACAATCCGAAATCGTCGCTGCCGCTTTCCAGGTGCTGGCCATCTACGATCGCAACGTGTTTCCCGACATGAAGGTCACCTGGGGCACATATCCGCAAAACATCGGCCACACCGATTTCCCCGGTTGTTTCCGCTGCCACGACGGAAGCCACAACGCCCAGAACGGCCAGAGCATCACGCAGGATTGCAACGCGTGTCACAACCTGCTGGCGATGGATGAGGCAAACCCCAAGGTGCTGACCGAGATGGGCATCACCGAAGAGACGGCAGCCAAGTAAACCGCGGCGCAGACGCACCAAGTAAGGGAGCTTGTGAATCGGTTTGCGCGGGCGGCTAATGATAGCGTGTATTAGAGATACGGCGGGACCGAAATCGGCCTGTGTGGCTCGAATCGTCTGTAACCGTACGCGGGGCGGGCAACGTCTGTTAACTTTGCGCACAGCTCGAGTTGCCGATGAATCTGACCGAGATCATTTTGCTTGCGATCGCCGCCGCGCCGCTGGCCTACTACGCGATTGCCATTTTCAGCACCTGGCGTTTTTTCCGGACGGTGCGGAGCGGAGCGACGGTCCGCTCCGATTTCACGCCTACCGTCAGCAACCTGAAGCCGATTCGCGGCGCCGATCCCGACGCCTACGAAAACTTCGCCAGCTTCTGCCGCCAGGATTACCCCGACTACGAGCTGTTGTTCTGCGTGAGCGATCGCGAAGACCCCGCGCTGCCGGTGATCGAGAAACTGCGGCGCGCGTTCCCGGAACGGCAGATCCGCGTGCTCTACGGGTCAGGCCGCGACGCCACAAACGATAAAGTTGCCAAGCTCGACCGCCTGGTTGCCGAAGCCGCGAACCCGGTGGTGGTGATCAGCGACAGCGACGTTCGCGTGCGCCCCGATTATTTGCGCACCGTAGTGGGCGCGCTGGCCGATCCGAAGGTGGGCGCCGCGACCTGTTTCTACGTAACGGCGCAGGAGAAGACCTTCGCCGACCGCCTGCATTCCACCGGCATGCTGTCGGATTTTTACGCCGGCATCATTGTGGCTTGGCAGTTGGACGGGGTCAAGTTTGCGCTCGGACCGACCATCGCCACCACGCGCGAGCGCCTGGCGGGCTTCGGCGGGTACCGCGCGATCGAGAACATGCCCGGCGACGACCTCCTGGTTGGCCGGCTGATCGCCGAGCAGGGATACGAAGTGAAGCTGCTGCCGTACACGGTGGAAGCCGTTGCCGATTTCACCTCGATGCGCGAGCTGCTGCAAAAACGCCTGCGCTGGATGGTGGTGATGCGGCATATGCGCCCGTGGGGACACTTCGGGCTGCTGTTCACGCAGGCGGTGCCGTGGCTGCTGGCGGCGCTGGTGCTGGCGCCCGCCAGCGTGGCCCTGGCATATGGGGGAATGTACCTGGCCATGCGGTGGCTGCTGACGTGGATGATTGCCGCCTGGGGGCTGCGGCAGCCGGGAGTCGCCCGGAAGCTGTTGCTGGTGCCGCTGTGGGATGCGGTGGCATTCGGCATCTGGGCAGCCAGTTTCACCCGCCGCACACTACGCTGGCGCGGCCACGATTACGCCATTCAAGATGGTGCGCTGGTTGCGGTCGCGACGCGCGAGTGAGTTGGCGCTCGGTGCACCCACATTTTTGTGAAGTCAAACCGCGAGCCCGGAGGGCGAAAGATCGTAGCCCACGGCGTAAGCCGTGCGGAATCGAAGGTGATAATCGAAAGCCCCGGAACGGGGCGGAAGACTTACGCCCCGTTCCGGGGCTACGCTGGGTTCGACGTGGTCCTCACGGCTTACGCCGTGGGCTTGCCGACGGAAGCCGGGGTGAGAGACTGGACCCGCCGCGCACAAACTCCTGATCCTCAACGCAGAAGCTTCAGCGGCGCACTCAGCGCGCCAGCAAAATGATGCCGCCCAGCACCAGCAGCGTGCCGGCGGCGCGGCGGCGTCCCACCTGTTCCCGCAGCAGCAGCTTGGCGGCCACCGTCTCCAGAATGAAACTGGCCGCGGAGACGGGCACGGCGAAGCTCAACGGCTGCGATTGCACCAGCGCCATAAAGGCGAAAAACGAAAACGCGTAGCAAACGATGGAGAGAATCAGGTAACGCCGGCGCGCCACCGTCAGCGCCAGGCGCGCGATGCCGCGCGCGCTGACGGATTGTTCCCCGGCCCGCTTCAGCTCGTAGCTTTGCAGTAGGTCGGCCAACGCCGTGGCCACCACGGTGATCGCAACCAGCAGCCACTTCATTTCGCGGAAACCTCTTTCGTGGTATTTTGCGGGGTGGAACCCACCACAGCCACGCCGGCGAAGATGAGAAACGCCGCCAGCCAGCGGACGGCCGTTACTTCTTCGTGCAGAAACACTTTGCCCAGCGCGGCGGCCAGCACGTAGCCTACCGCGGTCACCGGCAGGACAAAACTCAAATCGGCGATGCTGAGCAGCGCCATGCGGGTGAACAGCGAGAAGATGAGCATGGCGATGCCGGCCGCCACGGCGGGATCGAGCATCGAATGCAGATACGCCGCCGGGTGCACCGTGAGCGCCGCGGGCAAGCGCTTGGTGCCCCACGCCAGCATCAGATTGCCGCAGCCCCTGAGGCTGATGAAAAGCAATACCAGCAGGTAGGTCCGCGCGGTTCTTGGCTGATCCACGCCCTGATGATAGCAGCCGTGCGCGGGCGTTTAGGCCTGGTTACGCCAGGGTGAGACTGGCTTCGGCGGCGGTGTCGAAGCCGGCGAACTCTTTGCGCAGCAGCTTGGGAAAGGCCGCGGCGGCGATCATGGCGGCGTTATCGGTGGCGAGTCCGGGCGGGGGGAAGTGAACCGGATACGGCAGATGGGCCGCGAGCGCGGCGGCTCGCAAACCGGCATTGGCGCTGACGCCACCGGAAACAATCAGCGCTCGTGCGTGGATCTGGTTCGCGGCCGCGGCGGCCCGCGTCAGTAGCTCGTTGATGACCGCATACTGGAACGAGGCGAGCAGATCCAGCGTCTCGGGTGGCGTGACGGCCAGCCACTGGTCGAGCGAAGCGCGGACTTCGGCGCGGGCCAAGGCGCGGCGGGCGGCGATCCCGGCGGCCAGGTCGCGCGCCTCCACCCAGCGCAGCACGGCGGTCTTGAGCCCGCTGAAGCTGAAGTCGAGCGCGTTGCCTTTCATCTTAGCGAAGGTGAAGCGCACCGCCAGCGGGTTGCCGTGCGGCGCCAGGCGATCGATGATGGGGCCGCCGGGATAGGGGAAGCCGAGCAGCTTGGCGACTTTGTCGTAGGCTTCGCCGGCGGCGTCGTCGCGCGTCTTGCCAAGCAGGGCGTAGCCGAAGTTTTCGTCGACGCGAAACAGGTGAGTGTGGCCGCCGCTCGCCACCAGCGCTAGCGCGGGCAGCTCCACCGGGGTGCCGGCGCGGCGCGATTCCAGAATCACGGCGTGGATGTGGCCTTCAATGTGGTTGACCGCGATCAGCGGAAGGCCGCGGGCGAAGGCCAGCGACTTGGCGTAGGTGAGGCCCACCAGCAGCGACCCCACCAGGCCCGGTCCCGAGGTGGCGGTAATGGCGTCCAGGCCACTCAACGAAACCCCGGCCCGCTCCAGCGCTTCCCGCACCACCGGGACGATGGCGCGCAAGTGCTCGCGCGAAGCCAGCTCCGGCACTACGCCGCCGTACTTGCCGTGGGTCTCCATCTGCGACGCCACCACCGAGGACAGAACCGTTTCGCCGTTCTCGACCACAGCCGCGGCGGTTTCATCGCAGGAAGATTCAATACCCAGAATGTTCACTACTGAACATAGTAGCGCTGCAAATCGATGATAAGATAGGTAACCCGGCATGGAATTCTCATCCGCATGCACTCGCGGATTACTTGCCGGTGAAAGGGAACACCAGCTTCGTGACGCGAAGCTGAGGAAGGCAAGTAAACTGCGAATCCTTCTCTATAACCCCGACAACGGGGTCACGCAAAACTTCATGCCTCATCTCTGGATGTTCCTGCTGCAGGCGCTTACGCCCAGCGGGCACGAGGTGGTTCTGATCGATGGCAACACGCAGCCGATGAGCGATGCCGAGCTGGTTCAGTTCGTACTCGAGCGGCGGATCGGACTGGTCGGAATCGGCGCCATGACCCGCATGATCGCCAAGGCGTACCGGGTGGCGGATGCGGTCCGCGCGGCAGGCATTCCGGTCATCATGGGCGGTCCGCACGTGACGGAGGTGCCCGACGAAGCCCTCGGCCGCGACGGCGGACCGCGTCACGCGGATGCGCTGGCGCTGGGCGAAGCGGACGAAACCTGGCCGCGCATCGTGGCGGATGCGGCGCGGGGCGAGCTCAAGGAGGTTTACTCTCCGGTGGACGCGTTCGGCCAGGAACGCAAGCCGAACCTGGCCGATTACCCGATGATTCCGTGGGACTCGATCGACCTTCGGCAGTTCAACCGGATTCCAGGCTTCTTTCGTCCTATCATGCGGCACTTCGGATTCGAATGGGAGACGTTTCATATTATCCCGATTGAATCCGGACGCGGCTGCCCTTATGGATGCGAATTCTGCACGGTGACGGGTTTCTTTGGCGACTCGATCCGCTTCCGTTCCAACCAGAGCATCGTCGGGGAGATGCTCAAGATCAAGGAGCGCGCGCGCAGCGCCAGGGGCAAGTCCGCGGTGTTCTTCGTCGATGACAATTTCGCCATCAACGGCAAGCGGACCAAGTCACTCCTGCGCGATATCATCGCGGCCGGCGCCCAACTGTCGTGGGTGGGGCAGATCAGCGCGAACCTGTTGAAGGATGAAGAACTGCTGGATTTGATCGCGGCTTCGGGAGGGAAATGGATCTTCGTCGGGATGGAGTCTCTCGATCCCACCAATCTGGCCAGCGTCAACAAGAGCTTCAACAAGCCGGCGGATTACGCGCGCGTGCTGGAGGCGCTGGCGCGGCGCCACGTCTATGCGATCACTTCGTTTATCTTTGGGCTGGACAACGATACTCCGGGAGTGGCCGAGCGGACGTTGGCGGAGATTCGCAAGTGGCCGCCGGGGCTGCCCGTCTTTGGACAGATCACTCCGTTCCCCGCTACTCCTTTGTACGACCGTCTGAAAAAGGAAGGCCGCTTGACGCGGCCGAAACACTGGCTTGAATTCGCCCCGTTTCGGATGGCGCACACGCCGCTCAAACTTACCGTTGCCCAAGTGCAGGATGAAGTCCTCTACGCTTGGGAGAATTCTTACAGCCCGGCGGCGATCGAAGGGGCCATCGAGTCGATCGCGGATGAGCCGGCGGCCTATAAGATCAGCCACCTGATGTCCCGGCTGTTCTTCCGCGGAATCTATTTTCCGCAGAAGGGCGCGTGGAGCTGGCTGAAACTGGCCGCCCGGAACCGGGGCGCGATCTATCGCGTGATCAAGGACTGTCTCAACCGGTGGCACGGCGCCCAGGGCCCTGCGGGCAGGCGGGACTTCAACGGTTCGTTGGAGCCATCTTTGATCAAGAGCGTGGAGCCGGAGACTAGCGGGGACTGAGGAACGTGGCGCCCAACGGCGGTCACGACAGAACCCGAGGTCCGCCCGCCGCCTCAAAAGCCGCTCTGGCTTCCGTCTCGCGCCTGAGAATCGCATCTAGAACTTCCCTATAATCGGGAAGCCCAGCGAGCGGGCGCAACCACGGATCGCGTTGCAGGGCAGTCGAGCAGAAGAAGCCTTCGTCCACCAGATCGTGTATGGTCTGCAGAGCGTCCCCGGGCGCGCCGGCCCGGGCCAACTGCCGCGCCAGGTAGAACTTGATTTCCGGATCCCACGCCGGATGCACTTCGAGTGCCTGCCTGACGACCTGAAGGCTGCGGGCAGGGTCGCCCTGGAGGAAGAAGCGCAAAGAGTCGAGCATAGCCGGAAATTGTCCGCCCGGAGAACTGCGCCGGCCCAACAACTCGATGGCCTGGGCCTCCCGCCCGGCTGCGGCCAACGCCGCCAGATCCATATAGAAGAGAGCGCCCCGGGGGTACAACTCCAGGGCGCGCTGGTAGTCTGCCATCAGGAAAAAAGTGTGAGCCACACTGGTCGCGATTCCCTGATCGAGACTGCGTGCCCGATGGTGGGCGCGGATCGATTCCTCCAGAAGACCGCAGTAACGGCAAGCTTGAACCAAGCCTCCGAACAGCTCGGGATCGTTGGGATGCCTCTCCGCTTGCCTCAGCAGCCGCACCACGGCCGCCTGGGCGTGCCCTGAATCGGCCTCGATCGACGTGTACAGATTGTGGGCGATGGGCAAGTCGGGACTCAATGCAAATGCCCGGTGAAACGCCCACTTTGCCAGTTCAAGGCTCTGCGGCCCCTCCTGGCCAAACTTTTCGAGGAACCGATAGCACCGTCCCAGACGCGCCCAGGCCGGAGCGTAGTCCGCGTCCTCGTCCAGGCATTCGCGGTAGAGGTCCCGCGCCATCGACACGTTCTCAAAGGTTCGTTGGCGCTGCACGTGGTTGGCGCGCAGGTAGAACTCGTAGGCTCGCGCGGAAGCCGGCACATTGTGCGCCAAGACCCGCCGCTCGCGCTCGGTCAACCGCAGCATCAGCAGCTCCACGATGCCGCGCACGAGGCTGTCCTGAACCTCGATCACGTTATCGCGGCCGATCTGGCAGACATAAGAGCCGACCACAGTGCCGGCCGGTGCGCTGATCAATTCCGCGCTGACGCGCAGTTGGTCGCCCTCACATAGGATGCTCCCTGCCAGCAGCATGTCTACGTCCGCTTCCTGTGCGATGTGCCGGGGATCCGGTTGGCCCTCCGCCAACCGCGCAGCCAGCAGGCTGGAGCGTACGGTGAGGGAGCGCAGTCCGGCCAGCGAAGCGGAGATCGCCTCGGGCAGGCTGTGCCCGAGGAAAGCAATGCGCTCGTCGCCGTTCATGATCGTGAACGGAAGCGCGATAAACCGGATCACTCGCTCCGCTTGCGTCTCCTCCCCGTGGATTGGAGTCCCCGCTGCCGAAGCGGAAGCCCAGATCTGCGTTACCGCGGGGAGAAAGCGATACCCCAGTTTCGGGACCGTCTGGATATAGGAGTCGCTGGCCCCGGTCTCCTCCAGAACCTTGCGCAGGAGCGAGATCTTGCTGGCCAGGCTGGCTTCTTCGACGAAGGTATCGGGCCACAACACATTCATCAGATCTTCTTTGCGCATCAGGTGGCCGGGGTTGCGTACCAGCAGCAGCAACGTTTCGAAGGCCTTGGGAGGCAGGGGCAAGACCTGGTTGCCACGGCGCAGAATGCGCTCGCCAGGCACCAGCCGGAACGGGCCGAAGGCATAGGCTTGGGGCTCCGCCGCCTGGGCGCCGGTTTCGGAGCCGCGAGGAACGGCGATTCGACTCGGCGACGTCCGTTGAAGTTTCATCAAGAAACCATCAAGTTTCCGTCAAGACTTGTTCGGCCCACGCCGGTGATACTGTTCCCGTACAGGTCCGGACTGAAAGCAGAGTTTCAGATCCTGATCCGTACAAATTCTAGCGTAAACGGAGGATAGATATGAGATTCGCAACATTAGTACTGCTGGGATTCCTGCTGCTGGGATCTCTCGCTCCCTTGAACGCCGCCGAGCCGGCGGGTTCGTCCCAGGTTGCCATCGGTTTTTCGGGGGGGTCGACCTGGCTCCCGGATTATTCGGGCGGCACCTGCATGTGGTACCTGCCGTTGGTTGCAGGATACACAGTTTTCAATGCTGACGGCAGCTATAGCCCGGCATTGTTCTACCTGCCGGGTCCGACCAATGCGCCGAGCATGCAAAATGCCTACCTTCTCTGGGTCTCGGATTTCCAGGCGCAGTATATGGACGACCCGAGCAAGAATAAGTTTATCCGCGTGCAGGCGCCGGCCGGAACGGCCACCATCTATTACAGCGCGACCCCGTTGGCCCGGGATCTGACGGACCCCATCCACAATGATCGGACTACTTGGGGCACGCCCGTAGCGACGTTTGTCAGAACTGCCGGAATGCTCTACACGATTGACGGATTCGCGTCAGACACGTTCATCTTCTCAGCCACGCTGACATCGTCCAAAACGTTCACGTTGAACGGAAAACAGTTCAATTTCAAGAAACTGATCCCGAACGGCATGACCTGTCACGAGACCGGCCTGAACGGCAGCACGACGGAAATCGGCAACTGCGTCGCAATCGGCAGTGGCGGCACCCTGCTCCTGACGCTGCAATAGCGCGCTAAGGGAATTGGGGAAGAGTGAAGACACTTTGGCTTTGGGCGATGGGTCAGAAGTGCAAATTACGTTGCGGGTGGCCGGAGCTTCGCGCACTTTCGCCGCGCGTTTCGGCCACCCGATGGTTTGAGTAGTAACGTCGTTGCCGGCCCTTTGAAAACACTACACCAACAAAACTGCTTCACCCGGTTGGCAGGTCGGGGACGGTCGGAGACCTGCCCCACTAGCCCACTAGACCATGACGGTGAAGGCGGTTTCGGTGCGCTCGACCGGGTGGTAGAGGGTGTCGCGTTCGACCGGGGTGCGGCCGGCTTTGCGGATGAGTTGGAGAAGTTCGGCGCGGCGGAGGCCCTGGCTGGTGGTGGCACCGGCATCGTGGTAGATGCGCTCTTCAACGATGGTGCCATCGATATCATCCGCGCCGAAGCGGAGGGCAATCTGCGCCATGCGCGGAGTCATCATCACCCAATAGGCCTTGACGTGCGGGATGTTGTCGAGCATCAGGCGCGCCACGGCGATGTTGCGGATGTCGGCGAATCCGGTGGTCTTGGGGATGTGCTGGAGCGGCGTATTGTCGGGGTGGAAAGCCAGCGGGATGAAGGTGACGAAGCCGCCGGTCTCATCCTGTAGCGCGCGCAGCTTGACCAGGTGATCGACGCGGTCTTCGTCGTTCTCGATGTGGCCGTAGAGCATGGTGCAGTTGGACCGCAGGCCGAGCTGATGCGCCGCGCGTGCGGTTTCAAGCCATTCCGCGCCATCGATCTTGTGGTCGCAGATGATGCGGCGCACGCGCTCGTTGAAGATCTCGGCGCCGCCGCCGGGCATGAAATCCATGCCGGCATCGCGGAGGCGCTCCAGCGTCTCGCGGACGCCGATTCTGGCGCGCCGCGCCAGGTATGCGATCTCGACCATCGTGAACGCCTTCAGATGAACGCTGGGGAAGCGCGTCTTGAGACCGCGCAGCATTTCGCAGTACCAATCGAGGGTCAGCTCGGGATGCAAGCCGCCGACGATGTGAAACTCGGTGACCGCCTCGGTGTACCCTTCGCCAGCGCGCTGCCAGACCTCTTCGAGGGACATGGTGTAGGCTTTGGGATCGCGCACGCGCTTGCCGAAAGCGCAAAGGCGGCAACTGGCGACGCAGACATCGGTGGGGTTGATGTGGCGGTTGACGTTGAAATATGTGGTGTCGCCGTGCAGGCGCTCGCGGACCAGGTTGGCCATGTAGCCGACGGCGAGGATGTCGCCGGTGCGGTAGAGGGTAACGCCGTCCTCGAAAGACAGCCGCTCGCCGCGTTCGACTTTTTGACGAATCGGGTTGAGATGCGTGTCTTCGAAGAGGACTTGCATGTGATCAAACACCCGAACGACGCAGGAAAATATCAGCGGCCCAGAATATAAAGAATAACACGCTCACCCAGCCGTTCATGGTGAAGAAGGCGGCATCGACGCGCGACAAATCGTGCGCGTGGACAAGGCTGTGCTCATAAATGAGCAGGGCCGCGACGGCGCCAATGCCGGCAAACGCCAGGAAGCCGAGCGAGAGCGAATCGGCCAGAGCGAGCAGGCAGACGACCATCAGCACGTGCAGGAAGCGCGAGACCCAGAGCGCGCTGGAGATGCCGAAACGACGGGGAACGCTCGAGAGCACTTCGGCGCAATCGAATTCGTAATCCTGGCAGGCGTAGATGACGTCGAAGCCGGCGGTCCAGAAAGTGACGGCGGCGGTGAGCCAGAGAATGCGCGGATCGAGCGAACCGGCCACGGCGATCCAGGCCGCCGCGGGAGCGATGCCGAGTGAGAAGCCGAGCACGAGGTGAGAGAACGAAGTGAAGCGCTTGGTGAAGGAATAGCAGAAGACGACGGCCAGAGCCAGCGGAGCGAGGTGCAGGCAGAGCGGGTTGAGGCGGCCTGCGGCGAACAGGAAGACGGCCGAGGAAACGGCGACGAATCCCCAGGCGAAGCTGCGGGAAAGCAGGCCGGTGGGCAGATGGCGCATGCGGGTGCGTGGATTGCGTGCGTCCAGATCGGCATCCACCAGGCGATTGAAGGCCATGGCGGCGGAGCGCGCGGCCACCATGGCGACCACGATCCAGGCCAAGGTCGCGGCAACCGAGCGCGCGTGAAATCCCTCTTCGCGGAACGCCAGCAAGGCGCCGGTAAGGGCGAACGGCAGAGCGAAGACGGAATGCTCGAACTTGATCATTTCGAGCGTCAGGCGCAAGCGCTTGAGCAGCAGGAAAAGCGCTCGCGGACGGGCCGGCTTGGCAAGGGTCTGCGACATGAAAGTGGAGCTTTCGCAGGAGGCTCTTCCGCCCCCTTCGGGGGCTTCTTCAGACCGCCCCTCCCATGACTTGCGAAGCTCGTGAAAAAGACACACCCGCACGCGGGCGCCGGCAGGTTGAAACTGCCCCACCGGGCTTTGGAAGTATTCTACCGCCGCGCCGCCGGGTTTGGATACAATGATCCATTGCCGGCTCCCGAGAAGGTCCGCCAGCGTGGCGACACGGGTTTTCGGCCGGGACAGCATCGCTATGCTTGAAGTGCGCGCCATGTCGGACCAGGGCTGTGTCCGCGGAAACAATGAGGACTATTACCAGGTGGAGGCCGAGCTGGGCTTGTACGTGCTGGCGGATGGGATGGGCGGAGCCAAGGCGGGCGAGCACGCATCGCGGCTAGCGGTGGAGACGGTAGTGGAGATCGTTCGGTCGGCCATCTTCCGCGATTCGCAGGCGTTGTTGCGCGGGGTGGAAGAGGCCAACCAGCGAGTGCTGGCCGCGGCCCGGTCCGATAGCAGCCTGGAAGGGATGGGCACGACGCTGGTGGCGGCGCTCGAAACCGGCGCCGGGTTGGACATCGCCAGCGTGGGCGACAGCCGGGCATACATGCTGGACGTGAGCGGTCTGCACGCCATCACCGACGATCAGACGTGGGTTAACGAAGTGGGCCGCCCGCTGGGCCTCAACGAAGAGAGCCTGCGCAACCATCCGATGCGCCACGTGCTGACGATGGCGATTGGGGCGAGCACGCCGCTCACCGTCAACTACTACTCGGTGCCGCTCGAAACCGGATCGTTGGTTCTGATCTGCAGCGACGGGCTGCACGGCGTGGTGGATGCGGTCCAGTTGCAGCGGATCCTGGAGGGCGGGCGGGATGGCGCACAACTGGAAGCAATCTGCCGTCAATTGATCGAGGCCGCCAAAGAGGCCGGAGGCCCTGACAACGTCACCGTCATTCTGATGAGAAAAGCCGCCTGACGGATTCACCATCTAGACACAGGTGAAGTAAGTGTCTGGTGGGATGTCGAAAAAAACCAGTTGGCCTTTGCTGCCTTACGGTTGCGACTCCGCAAGCGCTTACAGACAGGGAGCGTGGCTTCCGGGCCGCGCGCTTCAGCAGCTTTTTTGTCAGCTTTTGCCGCGCAGCGCGGCCCTGCTGGCGGGGCTGTTTCTTGCACTCTGGCAGCCGGCGGCCGCGCAGGTGGCCATCCTGCAGATCCAGGTGTCCAGCGGGGAGGGAACGGTACACACTCTGGGCTCACGCGATTCCCGCGGCATTACGGTGCTGGTAACCGACGAAACTGGCCGCCCGGTGGCGGGCGCGGCGGTGAGCTTCCACCTGCCGGACCGAGGACCGAGCGGCACCTTCGTCAACGGGCTGCACACCGAAGTGGCCTCCACCGACGACCGCGGCCGGGCCACCGTGCACGTGGTCCAGTTCAACCGCGTGGCGGGACGCATGGAAATCCGCATCGTGGCCTCCAAGGAACAGGCGCGGGCAGGTACGGTATCGTTCCAGTACATTGCCGGGGACAGTCCCGGTGTTGCGACGGCGGCGAAGCAAAAGGGCCGATGGCATCCTCGGAAAAAGTGGCTGATCGTTGCCGCGGTGGCTGGAGCCGGGGCGGCGGGGGGAGCGCTGGCGCTGACGCACTCGTCGCCGGGCTCCGCGAGCACTGCCACGCTGACGATCGGGCCACCCAGCATCACGGTGGGCAGACCATGAAGCGCTGGTGCTCCGCGATCCTGCTGCTGGGCCTGCTGGCGCCCGCGGCGCTGGCGCAGTTCAGCCTATCTCAGGTGTCGGGAAGTGCGGAAGTGCCGGTGGGCACGCTGTTCAGTTTTGGATCGGAGTACCCGAACGCGCCGGAGACAGTGACGTTTGCGCTTCTCAACACCACCAGCCAGACGCAGACGGTGGCTCTGCTTGCGGTGAGCGGCGTGGGGTTTTCGACCGACGCGGCGGCTCCGATGATCCTGAAGGCAGGCGTCAGCGTGCAGTTCACGATCAAGTTTCAAGGCGCGACAGCCGGAGCCTACAGCGGTTCGTTGGATATGACCGGCATTTCGGTGCTGCTGACGGCGAATGTGGTGCAGGCGCTCACCTACGAAGTCCAACTGCCTTCCGGCACTAGCCCGCTGAGCGCTGCGCCGGTGGATTTCGGCAGCGTGCAGGTAGGATCGAATACGACGCTCAATTTCCTGGCCGTCAATCAAACTACGCTTGTCTTAACGGTGGATCCGATCAGTGTGGCGGCAGGCGACTTCGCGCTGGTTGGGCCGTCGCCCAGTGGTACAGCGCTCAATCCGCAGGCAAGCGCCGGTTTTGCGATTCAGTTCACTCCGACGGCGGCCGGCACGCGCACGGCGGTGCTGTCGCTGGGCAGCCGGCAGTTCACGCTGACGGGTTCAGGCGTGTCGCCACCCCTGCCGATCCCCACGTTGTCGGTTGCGTTAGGCGAAGCGCAAAGCGCGCAGCAGGGCTCGGTGAGCGTGAGCTTCGGCGCACCCGCCGAGGCAGGCGGCTCAGGCACGGTGACACTATCCTTCGAAGCGCAGACGCCGGGCGCAACGGACCCGGCCATCGTGTTCGCCACCGGCGGTCAAACCACGCAGTTCACCTTCAACAAGGGCGACACGGCGGCGAGCTTCGGCGGGGCCGGCAGCGCCGCGTTTCAGACCGGCACCACAGCCGGAACCCTGACGCTGGAGGCGCAGATCGGCAACCAGGCGAGCCAGCAGAGCGTCGTCATTGCGCCGGCGGTTATCGCAGTGGCCGCGGTGGCGGGCGCGCGGGAGGCCTCGGCGCTGACAGTGGATATCACCGGCTTCGACAACACGCGCACGGCCGGCAAACTGAGCTTCACCTTTTACGACGCGGCCGGCAATGTCATCCCGCCCGGCGCCATCGCCACGGACGGCACGGCCGCGTTCAGCAGCTATTTCGCTGCATCGGGCGATGGCGGCCAGTTCGCCCTGGCGGCCTCTTTCCCGGTGACCGGCGATGCATCAAAGGTGAGCGCCTTCACGGTGCAACTGGTAAACACGGCCGGAACCGCGACCACCACGCGCGCCAATTTTTGAGCGCAGCGCACGCCCCAGCGGAACAGGAGTCCGCGTAAGGCAAACCGGGCGCAGGCGCGAAGTCTCGCGAGAGCGGCGAAATTCGAGCCGGTCCCGTTTCGCGCTAGCGGCCTCCGTCCAGCCACGCGTTAAGCGCGGCGCGATCAATGGCGATGCCGGCGCGCGAGTAGCGCAACAATCCTTCACGGCGGAACTGGCTCATGTAATGCGTGACAATCTCGCGCGAAGTGCCGACGTATTGCGCCAGCAACTCGTGGGTGAACGGCGCCATAAACACCATGCCGTCCTGGCCCCCGGTTCCCAAGCGTTCGGCAAAGCGGATCAGCGAGCGCGCCAGCCGCCGCGAGATATTGTCCACCGAGAAGCTTTCCACGCGGCGGGCAAGGTCGCCCGTCCGCTGTACCAGAATCTGGAGCAACGCCATGCCCAGGCGGGGCCGCTTGGCAATGGCCGCCTCGATTTCGGCGGAGCTCCAGGACATGAGCCGCGTATCTTCCATGGCGACGGCCTGATCGGACCGCGGCGGCGCATCCAGAAATGCCGATTCGCCGAACAAGTCGTCCGGCCTGTAAATATCCACCACTACCTGGCGGCCGTCGCCGGCCACTCGCGAAACTTTGACTTTGCCACTGATCACCAGGTAGACCGCAAACGAAGGCTGATGTTGATCGTAGACGGTTTGACCCTTGGGATACTCCACAACATTGGTACGCGGCAGGTGCGCCAGGGGATCTTCAAGAGACCGCGATGGCACCATCACCGCCGGACTAGTTGCCATTTCCATACCCTCCATTCAGGCTGCAGTTATTCCTCCGACACGCCGTCCGGTACCAGTTGAGCTTCTGAGATAGCCCAAACCGGAAAGTAACACTAACTATCACGATGATACGTCGTTCGAAGTTCAGGCGGCAAGTCAGAGCATTGGACCTTTGGAGGGGGTACTGAGTGGCATCAATCACTTCGCTCCATTGGGGACATTGTCGATTCGACCGTGTAGAAACATACACTTGGAAGCCAGACAGGGGCCTACAGCCGGGGCGTTCCGGCGAGACCGCAAATTAACAAGTTGATTCCTCGCGCAACGGCTCTTACGGGCGGAAACAGCCTGCGCGAACCGCATGACATCGCAACTTCGCGTGCGGAGAGCGTGCGGCGAGCAGCGCGAGCCGGGCTATATGATGGAGGGGTGCCCGGAACCGGCCGTCTGCTGATGGCGCTGGTGGTCCTCGGAAGCGCCATCACGGCGCAATCCTACACGGCGCCCGCGGGCGACCGCCCCGCATTGCGGCGGAGCGGGGCGTCGATTCTTCCGGGCGGGAAAATCATCGCGCCGCTAGGCGAAGATTACGTCACCGGGCCGGGCCCGTTCGGCATCGCGGTGAGCGCCTCGGGCAGAACCGTGGTCACCGCCAATATCGGCCCGTTTCGCTATTCCTACACCGTCCTCGAGCGCGCATCGCGGGAAGGCGGCTGGCAGGTCGAGCAGGCGGTGGCGGCGCCGCTGGACAATCCCGGGCAGTCGAACTCGGCCGACTGGCACAGTGTTTCCCTGGGAGTCGCGTTGTCCGGTGAGCGGGGAATTTACCTGGCGGAGGGCGAAAACGGGCGGGTGAGCCTTTTCGATTCCGCCGACGAGCGGCGGCGGGTGTTCAATCTCAACCAAGGAGGTTTCACGGACAGCTTCACCGGCGACCTGGCGTTGGATGCGGCGCGCGGGATCCTCTACGTCGGCGATCAGGCGAATTCGCGCATCGCCGCGATCGATGTGCGGTCGCACCAGGTGGTGGGTTCGGTGCGCGTGGGACGGCTGCCGTTCGCCATGGCGCTGGCGCCGGACGGGCGCAAACTCTACGTCACCAACTGCGGGATGTTCGAATACCGCGCGCTGCCGGGAGCGCCGGAGGCCGGCCTCTCGTTTCCGGCATTCGGTTTCCCCAGCGCGGAAGCGGTGCGCGGCATCGAGCAGGCCGGCATTCGGGTGCCCGGATTAGGCGAGCCCAGCGCGCGCGAGGCCGATTCGGTCGCCGTGGTGGACGTGGCGAATCCAGCCGCGCCCAAGGTGGAGACGTTCGTCCGCACCGGCCTGAAGTTCGGCGGCGCGGTACGCGGCGGCAGCGGTCCGGCGGGCATCCTCGCCGCCGGCGGCCAGGTGTTCGTCGCCGACTCGAGCGACGATTCGGTGAGCATACTCGACGCCGCCACCAATCAGGTGGAGGCGGAGATCCCGATCCGTATCCCCGGCCTCGAAGGGCTGCGCGGCGTGATCCCGATCGGCTTGGCCTATCACGAAGGGTCCGGCTGGCTGCTGGTGGCGGAAGCAGGCATCAACGCGGTGGGCGTGATCGACGTGCGCGAACGACGCGTCATCGGGCACCTACCGGTGGCCTGGTTCCCGACGCGGGTGGCGCTCGACGGCGACACCGTGCTCGTCGCCAACGCTCGTGGCCACGGCGTGGGGCCGAACGCACCGGGAATCGTTGTGGGCGGCCTGCTGCCAACCTGGTTGTACCAGGGGACGATTACGACATTCCCTCTGCCGGCCCGCGAGCAACTGAAAGCGCAAACCGATGCGGTACTGGAGCTGAACGGCTTCCGGCCGCGGCCGGAAACCGTGCCGGCGCTGCCGCCCATCCGCCACGTGGTGCTGATCGTAAAAGAGAGCATGAGCTATGACGAAGTGCTGGGCGATATCGCGAGCGCCCGCAATGGGCCGGTGATGGGCGATCCCAGGTTGGCGCGGTTGGGCACTCACGGCTTAGCCGACGGAAGGCGGCAGCGGCTGAGCATCAAGGACGTGAACCTCACGCCCAACCAACACGCCCTGGCGCGCCGCTGGGCTTCGAGCGACAACTTCTACGCCGATGGCGAAGCCAGCGTGGAAGGGCACCATTGGCTGGCGGGCGTTTATCCGAATCCCTGGGTGGCGAGCTCGGTGGCGGCGGCCTACGGCGGCCGAAAGAGCTTCCAATTAGGCTCTGCCCCAGGGCGGCTCAACTTCGCCGGCATGGCGGCGTCGGTCGAGCCGGAAGATCTCGGCGAAGCCGGAACGTTGTGGGACCACCTGGCGGCCCATGGCGTTTCGTTCCTGAACTTCGGCGAAGGATTCGAGTTGGCGGGAGCGCTGGAAGGGCCCGGCCTGGGGCCCACGGGCGTGCGCCTGCTGACCAACATGCCGATGCCCGAAGCGCTGTTCCGCAACACCGTGCGACAGTATCCGGGCTTCAACCTGGCCATTTCCGACCAGCAACGCGCGTCGCGGTTCATCGAGGAAATCGAGCGGCGATACGGAAAGACCGGCGCAGCCTTGCCGGCGCTCTTGTTTGTCCACTTGCCCGGCGACTACCTGGCGGAAGCGCGTCCCGAGGATGGATACCCGTACCAGGAATCGCACGTGGCCGACAACGACTATGCTCTGGGCCGCATCATCGAATACCTCTCAAGCACCGCCTGGTGGCGGGACACGGCGGTTTTCGTCACCGAGGCCGATACGCACGGCGGCGTCGACCACGTGGATGCGCACCGCACCGTGCTGCTGTGCGCCGGGCCGTGGGCGAAATCGGGCTACGTCTCGCACCGCAACGTGAGCTTTCCGGGACTGCTGAAGACCATCTTGCGCCTGTTGCAGCTCCCGCCGCTCAACCTGTTCGATGCCGCCGCCGCTGATCTGACCGACTGTTTCGCCAAGTCACCCGACACCTCCCGCTATTACGCCGTGCCCGTGGATAGGCGCATTTTCGACCCGAGGCAGGCTGCGGACGGCGCCGGGAAAGGCAAGTTACTGCGTGCAGAATAGGCAGCGACCACGATCGGACCACTTCAGAGTGAACAATCGGACGCAAACGGACGGAGAGCACCCCTATTGGGCAGTGACATCTTCCTGAGCTGTCCAGGTCACCTTCTTTTTTGCCGGATCGTCAGATAGCTTCGGGGGGATGAGCGTCAAATTGCCGCTCGCCTTGGCACCGTCAATAGTTCCGTCAAGCCGCGCCTGGATCGCTCCGCACAAGGTTATCGTCTGCCCGGTAAACTTCATCGATTTGGAAGCGATGGGAACCGCCGGTCCGGTAAACACCTTCGTTCCCTCGTCCACCGCGCTGGCACAACTAACCCCCACATCAATTGACAAAGAGGCCACGGCACCCTTCACCACCGAAATACTAAGTGTGTGATTTTCGGATGTCTTACCGCGCCAGAATTCCGGAGCTTGGGCCTGAGCATGATATAAGAATGCCAGTAGTAAGAACGCCCGAAGCGGTGCATTCATGCGGTCATTATACAACAGAGGTGAGATTTCAAAGGCACCAAATGACCGTTAATTCGAATAACCGCAATTATTAGCCGCCAGCGGGGGTTCCCCAAAGCGCATTGCCCGCATTTTTGCCGCCGTAGAACGAGCACGCCCATAGAGAGCTCCTTTTCTGTAATTGATTCGGAGTTGCTGTCCATTTACCCAACTGTAAACCGCGCCGCGCACTTCTGACGATGGTTCGTGACAACTCGGCCGTCGCTGAGTAAGTCCAGCAAGGTGAGCAATGACTGGAAAGCGGCGGTTAACCTTGGTTATGCCGGAAGCAAGGGTCGCAAACAGGCACGTCTTCCATGGTGACATACTGCAAGCTAGTGCTTTTCTGTCATTCCGCTGGTTCTTTTCATCTGCCAACCTACAGCAGAAGCTCCAAAATAGAATGCTGCCGAGCAGAGTACTATCCCTGAGTGCTATCCCGGCTCAGAGCGCCTGCGGGACGTCGACAGTTCGGCGCCACGCTTCGGTGTTTTCCGCGTTCCAGGCGCCAGCCTGCATCTCGCGCGCGGGTTGCGCATGATATGGAAGACACAAGGCCACTCTCCTGCTGACGCGCTGATTCATCGTATGTTCATGTGGCGAAGTCTATGCTATAGCTATAGAGGACATCGTTGCGAGTCGCGGGCCTAGTCCGCGACCCACCGCTCAAAATGTTTTTCCTGCCACATGCGGCGCTGCGGGTAGCGCTCGGGCTCGCGCTGGCGAGTGCCGGCCTCGCGCAGCCGGCCGCGCCGCAATTGACGCTGACGCTGCAACAGGCGATCGACCGCGCCAAGCAATACGGACCGAGCTTTCTGGCCGCGAATCTGGCCGCCGCCAGCGCTCACGAAGACGCGGTGCAAGCCAGGGCGGCGCTGCTGCCAGGTGTCAGCGCGTTCAGCCAGTACATCTACACGCAGCCGAACGACACGCTCACCGGCATTTTTGTGTCGAACGATGGGCCGCACGTTTACAACGAGCAGGCGCTGGTTCACGGCGACCTTTATGCGCCGGGAAAGCGCGCCGACTATCACCGCGCGCTGGCCGCCGAGGCCGTGGCGCGCGCCAAGGCCGACGTTGCGGCGCGCGGGCTGGTGGCCGTCGTGGTGCAGGACTATTACGCAATGGCGGTGGCCGGGCGCAAGCTCGAGAATGCCCGGCAGGCGCTGCGCGAAGCGCAGCATTTCCTCGATGTCACCGAACAGCAGGAGCGCGGCGGCGAGGCGGCGCACTCCGATGTCATCAAGGCGCAGATTCAAGTGGAGCAGCGCCAGCGCGACGCCGAAGATGGCCGGCTTGGGCTGGATAAAGCCCGCCTGGCGTTCGCAGTTCTGTTGTTTCCCGATTTCCGCCAGGATTTCGAAATCGAGGACGATTTGGACAGCGTAGCGGCTTTGCCGCCGTTTCCGCAGGTGCAGGAGATGGCGGGGCGTAACAATCCCGATATGCGGGCGGCGCAGGCCATGGTGGAACAGCAAACTCACGCGGTCGAATCGGCGCGGGCGGCGCTGCTGCCAACGCTCTCCTTCGACTATTTCTTCGGCATCAATGCCAACCAGTTCGCGCTGCACGACGCGCAGCAGCGGAATAACCTCGGCTCGGTGGCGCAGGCGCAATTAACGGTGCCGTTGTGGAGCTGGGGCGCGGCGCGCAGCAAGATTCGCCAGGCGCAGATCGGGCTCGAACAAGCCAAGAACGATTTGAGCTTCACCGAGCGCCAGTTGCTTTCCACCCTGCAGGCGTTCTACCAGGAGGCGCAGGTGGCCGGCTCGCAGGTGGATTCGCTCAGACATTCGGCGGAGCTTGCCGCCGACAGTCTGCGGCTAACGCTGCTGCGCTACCAGGCGGGTGAGGTTACGGTGCTGGAAGTGGTGGATGCACAGACGACACTGACGCAGGCGCGCAACGCTCGGGTCGATGGTCTGGCGCGCTACCGCCTGGCGCTGGCGGACTTGCAGACTCTGACGGGAGCGTTTTAGGAATGAGCTTAGAGCGGCAGAGCGAGGCGGACGCCCTCGTCCGCAGCCGGCCCGCGCGCCGGCTTTCGGCGGGTGGGCAGTTGATTCTTCGACAAGGCAGCGGGGCCAGGGAGCCCCGGGAGGACCAGGGGGTCCGCCCCACCACGGCTCCCGGATTGCCATTCTTACTCGTTGTCTGCTGCCTGCTGGTTTCCGGTTGCGCCAAAAAGGAAGCGGCGGAGGTGGAAGGTGTGGCTGCCGTAGAAGTAGCCACGGTGACGCAGGATTCCATTCGCCGGATAGTGGAGGCCGACGCCGTGTTGTACCCCATCGACCAGGCTTCGGTGATGCCGAAAATCAGCGCGCCGGTGCAGAAGTTCCTGGTGAATCGGGGCGACCACGTGCGGGCGGGGCAACTGTTGGCGGTGCTCGAAAATCGCGACCTGGTGGCCGCTGAAAACGCCGCCAAGAGCCAGGTGGATCAGGCCGAAGCCAATCTGCGCAGCACCGAATCGGCTACGGTGCCGGAAGCCATCACCAAAGCGCAGACCGACGTTGCCTCAGACCGGGAACAGCTTGACGCCGCCGGGCGAGTGCTGGAAAGCCGGCGGAAGCTCTTCCAGGACGGCGCCCTGGCGCGCAAATCGGTGGACGATGCAGCGGTGGCTTACGCGCAGGCGAAAGCGCAGTTTGAAACGGCGAGCGAGTACCTTCGCGCTTTCGAGAACGTGGGCAAGCCGGAGCAAATCAAGACCGCGCAGGCGCAGGTGGCCGCGGCGCAGGCGCAATACCGCGCCGCCGCGGCGCAGGTAAGCTATTCGGAAATCTTGAGCCCAATTGCGGGCGTGATTGCCGACCGGCCGCTCTACGCCGGCGAAATGGCCGCGCCAGGCGGCCCCTTGCTGACGGTGATGGACACTTCCCGCGTGGTGGCGCGCGCCAACATTCCGCAAGCGTTGACCGCCAGTATCCGAATCGGCGACGCTGCGGCCATCCGGCTCACAAATGGCCAGACGGAAGTGCCGGCGCGAGTGACGGTGGTGAGCCCAGCCACCGATCCCGCCAGCACCACGCTGCAGGTTTGGGCGGAGGCGGCCAACCCCGGCGAAGGGCTCAAGCCGGGCGCCAGCGTGCGTTTGAGCATCGTCACCGAAACCATTCCGCGCGCAGTGGTGATTCCCGCGGCCGCTATCCTGCCCGGCGAAGAGGGCGGCGACGCGGTGCTGGTGGTGAGCGCCGATTCCACGGTTCATCGCAAGACGATCGAGACCGGCTCGCGCGATGGCGACAAGGTGCAGGTCCTGAGCGGCGTTTCGCCCGGCGAGCAGGTGGTTGCCGCCGGCGGCGTGGGTCTCGACGACAATTCCAGGGTGCGGATCGTCAAGCCCGGCGCGAAGGACGAGGCTGGCGAAGCTGGCGGCAGGGGCGCAGAGAAGGAATGAGCGGCACGCCGCCACCTGGCACAGACGCGGCCGCCTCCGGTCACTGGACCGCGCGGCACGGGCAGCCCATCGTTTTCGTCATCCTCACCCTGGTGGCTGTCGGCATCTACCTGGCGCTGACCATTCCGGTTGCGGTTTTCCCGGAAACCAATTTTCCGCGCATCGTAGTGGGCG
Source organism: Bryobacteraceae bacterium (assembly GCA_049587755.1). Classification (GTDB taxonomy): domain Bacteria; phylum Acidobacteriota; class Terriglobia; order Bryobacterales; family Bryobacteraceae; genus Bog-375. The sequence goes on from JBAVEN010000063.1 coordinate 83,271, forward strand.
CGGATAACGGCGTCTATCCCATCGACCAGACGCTGGTCACCGTCACCAGGCCGATTGAAGAGGCTGTCAACACGGTCCCCGGCCTGGACCACCTCTGGTCCATCACCAGCCGGGGCACTGCGGAAGTCGACCTGTTCTTCGGTTGGAAGAGCGACATGTACCGAACGTTGGAGCTGGTGAACGCAGCCCTGGCTCGCGTCCAGCCCACCCTTCCGCCCACTGCGAAGATCACCGCCAACCGGCTCACCTTCGCGGCGTTTCCCATCATGGGTTACAGTCTGACATCCGACACGGTGCCGCAAACGCGCATCTGGGAGATGGCGGCCTATGATTTGAAGCCGCGGCTGAACCGCACCACCGGCGTTTCGAGCGTGCTGGTGCAAGGCGGGCAAGTTCCCGAGTTTCAAATCGAGCCGGATCCCGCCAAGCTGGTCGAAACCGGCACTACGGTGCCCAACATTCTGGATGCCATCTCCCGCAGCAACATGGTCGATTCACCGGGACTGATCGAAACCAACCATCAACTTGTGCTCAGCCTGGTGAGCGGGCAAGCCAGGACGCCGGCGGAAATCGGCGATATCGTGGTGAAGACCACGCTCGCCGGCGCGCCCATCCACATCGGCGACCTGGGAAGCGTTACGCCCTCGGTGATGCCGGTCTACACCATCGTCACCGCCAACGCCAGGCCCGCCGTGCTGCTGAACATCTACCGGCAGCCCGATAGCAATACGGTGACGGTGGCTAATGCGGTTCATTCTGAGATCGAAAGCATCCGGCGGACGCTGCCAAAGGGCGTGGAGTTGCGGCCGTTCTACGATCAATCGGAACTGGTCAACGACTCGATACGCGGCGTGCGCGACGCCATCCTGGTAGGGCTGGTTCTCGCGTCGCTCATTATGGTGCTGTTCCTGCGCGATTGGGGCACGTCGCTGGTGGCTGGCCTGGTGATACCGGCGACCATCGCGATCACGTTCATCGCGCTCCGCGTTCTGAATGAAAGCTTCAACCTGATGACGCTGGGAGGCCTGGCGGCGGCGGTGGGGCTGGTGATCGACGACGCTATCGTGGTGGTGGAGAACATCGTCATGCACCGCGACCGCGGCCAGACGCGCTCGGAGGCAATCCGCAGCGCCATCCAGGAAATCCGCGTCCCGCTGGTCGGCTCCACGGTAACGCCCATCGTGGTGTTTCTGCCGCTGATTTCCATCACCGGGGTCGAAGGTGTTTTCTTCCGCGCCCTCGCCATCACCGTCGCCATCGCGCTGGTAACCTCGCTCGCTCTGGCGCTCACCTGGACGCCCACGCTCAGCCACTACTTGATTCGCCGCCGGGGCCGGCGCCGCCCGGAGGAGCTTAAGCATACGCCGCCGCGCGCCATGCGCGTTTATGCGGGCGTGCTGCAATTCGCCCTCGAGCACCGACTGGCGATGGGCCTGTTCACCGTGGCGTTGATCGGGGCATCGTATGTCTGTTACACGCGGCTGGGATCCGACCTGCTGCCGGAGATGGACGAGGGCGGCTTCGTGCTGGACTACATCATGCCCGCAGGCTCGTCGCTCGAAGCCACCAACCGGGTGATCACCCACGTGGAGCAAATCTTGCGCGCAACGCCGGAAGTGGAGAGCACGTCGCGGCGCACCGGGATGCAGCTTGGCCTGGCCACCGTGACCGAAGCCAATACCGGCGACATCGCGGTGAAGCTGAAAAGAAATCGCGGCCGCGACGTTGAGGAAGTGATGGCCGATGTCCGCGCGCGTGTGCGGCAGGCGGAGCCGGTGCTCGATATCGAGTTCACCCAGGTGTTACAGGATATGATCGGCGACCTGACCAGCGCTCCGGAACCCTGCATCATCAAGCTGTTTTCGAACGACCCCGATGCGCTCCGGCGGTGGGCGCCGGAAACGGCCAAGGCAATCGGCAAGATTCACGGCGTGGTGGACATACTGGACGGGATCGAGAACACCATCAGCGGCCCCGCCACGGTCTTCAACGTGGACCCGGTGGTGGCGGCGCGCGCCGGATTTTCACCGCAGGAAGTGGAGGTCGACGCCAGCGCCGTTTTGCAAGGCGAGCCCGCCACGGCGCCGGTGGTGGTGAGCGACCGCGCCTACACGATTCGCGTTCGCTTCCCCGAGCGGACGCGCGCCACGCTCGATGCCATCCGCAACACCGTGCTGGTCAGCGGAACGGGCAAGACCGCCAGCATCGGCTCGCTCGCCGGCATGGTGCAAATTCCGGGGCAGACCGAGATCCGCCGCGAGAATTTGCAGCGTGACGTCGAGGTGACCGCCCGCTTTGAAGGCTTGAACCTGGGCGAGGGTATGGACCAGGTGCAACGGGCGGTTCGCGATCTGCACATACCATCCAACATCCGCGTGGCTTACGGCGGCCAGTATGAAGAGCAGCAAAAATCGTTCCGCGAGCTGGTGGTGGTGCTGATTCTGGCCATCGTGCTGGTGTTTACCGTGCTGTTGTTCGAGTTCGGCAGTTTCGCCGCGCCGGCGGCGGTGTTAGCCTCGGCCATCCTTTCCACTTCCGGCGTGTTTCTGGCGCTGCTGGTCACCGGCACCACCTTCAATCTCTCTTCGTTCATGGGATTGATCATGGTGATCGGCATCGTGGCCAAGAACGGAATTCTGTTGTTGGATGCGGACCAGAACTTCCGTGCCGCCGGCATGGCGGCCGAGGAAAGCATGCTGCGCGCCGGTGAACGCCGCCTGCGTCCCATTCTGATGACGGCGCTGGCCACGGTGGCCGGCATGATCCCGCTGGCGCTCGCCTGGGGCGCCGGTTCTCAAATGTTGCAGCCCTTGGCTATCGCGGTCATCGGCGGTATCCTCGCCTCGATGGTTCTCTCCCTCGTGGTAACGCCGGCCGTGCGGTATTACCTGGAAACAGGTACGAATCACGTTGAAGGAGCAAATCAATGAAGAAGGCTTTTGCACTCGTTCTGGTTGCGGCCGCAGCGTTCGCCGCGGAAGGCTACCACGTTCTCAACAAGATCAAGATCGGCGGCACCGGCGGCTGGGATTACGTTACCGCCGATGGCGCCAACCATCGGCTTTACGTTTCGCACGGGACCAGCGTCGCGATTGTCGATACCGCGAGCGGCAGCGTACTGGGGACCATTGACGGCCTGGATGGCGTGCACGGCATCGCGATCGCGGACAAGCTCAACAAGGGGTTCATCAGCAACGGACGATCCAGCACGGTGACGGTGTTCAATCTTTCCAGTTTCGCCAAGACTGCCGAGATCCCGACCGGCGGGCAGAATCCCGATGCCATCTGCTATGAACCGGTGACGGAGCGCGTGTTCACCTTCAACGGCCGCTCCGGCAACTCCACCGCGATCGATGCCAAATCGAACGCCGTGGTGGCAACCTTCCCTCTGGGCGGCAAGCCGGAGTTCTGCGCGGTCGCCGGCAACGGTAAGATTTACGACAATCTGGAGGACAAGTCAGAGCTGGTGGAAATCGATGCCGCTAAGCCGGCGGTCATCCGCACCGCCAAGCTCGACCCTTGCGACGGGCCTTCCGGCCTGGCGATCGATACCAAGGACGGCGTGCTGTTTTCCGTTTGCGGCAACAAGATGATGGCGGTGACCGATATCAAGGAGATGAAAGTGATCGCCACGCCGGAAATCGGCCAGGGGCCGGATGCGGCCGGTTATGATCCAGGCGCGGGCATCGCCTTTAGCTCGAACGGCCGCGACGGCACGCTCACGCTGGTCAAACAGGTAAATGGCAAATGGCAGCCCGTCGAGACCGTCACCACCGAGCGCGGCGCCCGCACCATGGCGGTGGATACGGTAACCCACAAAGTCTACCTGCTGACAGCGGAGTTCGGTCCCATGCCCGCAGCCCAGCCCGGCCAGCGGGTCCGCCCGCCGATTCTGCCTGACACATTCCACGTGTTGGTGGTCGGCGAATAGCGCCGGCGCAACTGGCCGGCCGGGCGGCCGCTATCCGACGAGCGCGGCGGTGTTCGAGAGCTCGCCGATTTCGGCGACTCGAATGCGGACGGTATCACCGGGTGCGAGCGCGGCTTCCCGCGGCACGATGATGCCGGTGCCGGTCAACAGCACGGAGCCCGCAGGCACGCGGTTGGCGAACGTGAGTGCCGCGATCAGCGAATCCAGCCGCCGGTGCAGCTTGGAAGTGGAAACGGCGCCTGCGAAGACGACCTGCCCGGCGCGCTCGATGGTGCAGGCGATTTCGAGCGTATAGGGATCGGGCAGGGCGTCGGCGGTGAGGATCACCGGGCCGAGGGCGCAGCAACTGTCATAAACCTTGGATTGCGGCAGGTAAAGCGGGTTCTCGCGCTCGATGTCCCACGCGGAAACGTCGTTGGCCAGGGTGTAGCCCGCGATGCTGCCGCGGCTGCCGAGCACCACGGCGAGCTCCGGCTCGGGCGCGGTGAAGTGCGAATCGGCGCGAATGCCGATAGGCTGCCCGGTGGGAACGCAAACGCGCGCGGTGCCTTTGAAGAAAATTTCCGGCCGCGGCTCGCGATACACATAGGCGTACATCCCTTCGGGCGTGCCGTGCTCGGCGTCGCGAAAGCTGGAGCTGGCTTCGTAGGTGCACCCGCAGGCCCAGACTTCAGGCGGCTGTATGGGCAAAGCCGGCGCCAGCTTTTCGGCGTGCCGGCTGGCGAGTTCCGCGGCCACAGTGGAAAGGGGCCGATTCTCGGTCTGTGCTCGCCGAATCAGGTCCAGCGTGGTGTGGCTGGGGATGGGCCGCGCCAGGTCTCCTTCCCAAACCGCGGCGATCAACCGGCCTTCAACTTTCACTTGTCCCAAATGCATGATGTTTCTCCGATGGTCAATGGCGCTTCTGCGCGGATGCAGGCCACCCTGCGGTAGCTAGAGGAGGAGCGCCGGCCTGCCGCGCGCTGCAATCAAAACTGCACTTTCGGCGCGGTGCGGGATCCGGGTTCGGTCTGGAAGTACGCGTCGTTGCGCGTCATCCCCGACATTCCAGCCACGATATTGTCCGGGAACAGCTCGATCGAGGTGTTGTACCGCTGCAGCGCTTCGTTGTACTTGCGTCGCTCCACCGCGATGCGGTTTTCGGTGCCCGCCAGCTCGTCCTGCAACTGCAGGAAATTCTCGTTGGATCTGAGCTGGGGATAATTTTCGGCGATCACCAACAGCCGGGAGATGGCGGTATCGAGCTGCTGATTGGCCTGGATTTTCTCCTGAGGCGTGCGCCCGCCGGCCAGCCGCGCGCGGGCGTCGGCGATATCCTTGAACACTTCGGTTTCGTGCTGGGCGAAGCCTTTCACGGTATTCACCAGGTTGGGAATCAGGTCCGCGCGGCGCTGCAGCGCCACGTCCACGTCGGACCATTGACTGGCTACCGCTTCGCGCTCGGTCACCAGGTCGTTGCGGATGCTTATGAATCTACCGCCGATGATCAGCCCCAGCACGAGCAGAACCAGAATCACAATCAGGGCAACTTTCACGTGTCTCTCCTATTTCTCCAGTCGGTCCACCTCGTCAATCACCGTATCGATGGCGCGCAGGTAAGCGGCCAGCACGGTGAGCGGGTCCATCTCTTTCGGCTTTATGCGCGCCTCGCGCACATCCAGTAGTTTCTCAAAGGGCGTTGGATCGATGCCAAAACGCTCTTGCGCCAGCCTCACCACCTCGCGTTTTTGCGGCGGCACCTCGACGCCATGAAGCCGCAGCGCGTGGCGGAATAGCACGCAAAACGTGGACACCGAATCGAGCAGCAGGCGGCGCAGCAGGTTCTCGTCGGCCAGCATTCCGGAAGCCTTCTGGCGCAGCCGCAGCAGCTTGGCGCGCAGGTCGTGCTCCACCTGCGCGCGGTAGAAAGTATCGTCCACCACCAGCGCCGGGATGACGTCTTTGCCGAAGAGCAGCCGGTGGTGGCTTTGCATGTCATGGAACTCGATGGCGAAGCAATCGGCGGAAGTGGCGAGCTCGTGTTCGGTGAGGAGCAAGGGCGCCGGGCTGCCCTGCTCGCGCCACCAGCGGAATGTTTCCGCGGACGCGGCCAGCTCGCGCGGCGTCAGCGTGGTGAGTACGCAGAGAATATTGAAATCGGAGAAGCCGGCATGATGATCGCCGGCTGCGGCCGAGCCGTACAGCACCACCGATACCAGCCGCTCACCGTAAGCCTTCTTCAGTTTTTCGACCAGTTGATCGAGTCGCTTGTCCATGCCGCACCTACCAGTCGCTGGAGGCGCCGCCGCCACCGGAATCACCGCCGCCAAAACCGCCGAACCCGCCGTCACCGGAATCGAACCCGCCGAACCCGCCGCCGCCGCGGCTGCCCCAGGTGGAGCGGCCCATCAGGTTGCCCAGAATCAAGGCGGGCAGAATACCTCCGCCGCCGAACCCGCCGTAGCCGCGCGGCGCGCCGGCGCGCAGCAGCCAGAAGAGCAAACCGATTCCACCGAAAATCAGCGGCCAGGGGATGGAATCCGACTCGCTGGGCCGGTAGCGCCGTGGCGGGCCCGCGGTAAGGGTTACGTGCTTGGCTTGGGCAATGGCGCTACCGATGGTTTCGGCCGCCGCCAGCATACCATCGCCGTAATCGCCTTGGCGCAGCGCCGGACGCATCTGGCGCAGGATGCTGCCGCTCAGGCCATCGGGCAAAATCGGTTCCAGGCCATAACCGACTTCCAGCCGGCTGCGCCGGTCGCGTATCACCAGCAGCATCAGGATGCCTTCATCCTTGCCCTTTTGCCCCACGCCCCAGGCGCGGAAAATGGTGTTGGCAACGTCCTCGATGGGCTCGCCTTCGAGCGACGGGATGGTGACCAGCGCCATCTGCGCTCCGGTCGAATGCTCGACCATGCCACAATAGGCATCGAGCGTGGCGCGGTCGGAATCCGGGACCACGGCCGCGAAGTCGCTCACATAGCCTTGCGGATGGAGCGTCGTCCAGTCCACCGCCCAGCCCGACGCCGCACACGCCACGAGCGCCAAGCCTGCCCGCAACCAGTTCCGCATCTTGAAGATTCAGTGTACTACGCAGCCGCAGATGAATTCCGCTACTGGCCGGTGTTAAAATGAGTTGCAGTTGGGACGTCGTCTAACGGTAAGACTGCAGACTCTGGATCTGCGTATCGGGGTTCGAATCCCTGCGTCCCAGCCAAGCTGCCTGCCCAGCGCGTTCGAAGTGGCTCTCCGGCAGGTTGCTTCTTCAGTACCCCCGCTCCACTGAGTCAGCTTTCCTATCGAGAAGTATCTGCGGCTAAACGGCGGGGAGCTTGCCCGGAATGAGCCGCGGCACGCGATAGAAGCCGCTTCACTTTTGTGAGGCCGCTAGCGCCTGGTCGAGGTCGGCCTTGATATCTTCGATATCCTCGATGCCCACCGAGACGCGGACGTACTCGGGGGTGACGCCGGTGGCTTCTTGTTCGGCGGGCTCCAATTGAGAATGTGTGGTGGAGGCCGGGTGAATGATCAGCGTCTTGGCGTCGCCGATATTGGCCAGGTGGCTCAACAGCTTGACACTATTAATGAGCTTGACACCGGCTTCTTGTCCGCCCTTGACGCCAAATCCCAGAACGGCGCCGGCTCCCTTTGGCAGATATCTTTTTGCGGACTGGTAGTGGGAATGGCTGGGCAGGCCGGGATAGTTGACCCAGGTGACGGCGGGATGCTTTTCCAGCCACTCGGCCAGCGCCTGCGCGTTTTGCGTGTGCCGCTCCATGCGCAAGTGCAGAGTTTCGATTCCGAGCAGGAACAGGAAGGCGGCGAAGGGGCTCATGCAGCCGCCGGTGTCGCGCAGCCAGTGGGTGCGGATGTGAATGATGTAGGCGAGGTTGCCCAGCGGCTTGAGGGCTTCGGTGAAGACGACGCCGTGATAGGATTCCGACGGCGCCGTGAATTCCGGCCACTTGGGCGCGTTGGCTTCCCAGAGGAAATTGCCGCTATCGACGATAGCCCCGCCGACGTGCACCCCGTGGCCGCCCAGAAACTTGGTGGTGGAGTAAACCGCGATGTCGATGCCATGCTCGAAGGGCCGCAGCAGCGCCGGGGTGGTTACGGTGTTGTCGATGATCACCGGTAAGCCGTGCCGGTGAGCGATATCGGCGATCTGGCGGAAATCGGGGACGTCGTTTTTCGGGTTGCCTATGGATTCCAGGTAGACCAGGCGCGTGTTCTCATCCACCAGCTTCGAAATTTCCTCGGGGCGATCGGGATTGAAAAAGCGCACCTCGATTCCCAGTTTCTTCAGCGTCTGCGTGAAGAGCGTCCAGGTGCCGCCGTAGAGGCTGGTAGCGGAAATGAAGTTCTGCCCCGCGTGCGTGATGGTGAGGATGGCGGCCGTGATCGCCGCCTGGCCGGAGGCGAAGGCGAGCGCGCCCACGCCGCCATCGAGCGCCGCCAGGCGTTTTTCCAACACATCATTGGTCGGATTCATCAGGCGTGAATAGATGAAACCGAATTCCTTCAGGGCAAAGAGATTGGCGGCGTGCTCGGAGTCTTTGAAAACGTAGCTTGAGGTGGCGTAGACGGGAACGGCCCGCGCCCCGGTAGCCGGGTCGGGTTCCTGTCCGGCGTGCAGCGCAAGGGTGCCGAGTCCGAGTTTCTTCTCTGTAGTTGGCATGGAGTGTCCTTCACGAAGATATCAAAGGGGCAATCGGCGTTGCCAGCGGCCGGCCACGAAAACAACGTTCCTTCGGGCTATCGGCAGATGATCGAGCATCGCTCGCCTTGAAATACCAATTGTCTATAGAGTTTATGGTGATCAGTATCGGGATGTCAAGCCTGGGCTTCGGCGCAATCACCATGAGAAGCGGGCCGCGGTTCTACTGCACGGCGATGGTGGCAGTGGCGAGGCTGGAGGCAGTGCCCACCGCGACAACGATAGGGACCGCACTTCCAGGCGTCACGGTGGTGGGCACTATGGCGTTGACCTGGAATGCTCCCTCCACAAAGCCGGGTGCGTTGCCGGCATAGGAAACCGTGGCCGGCTGGCCGCCGATCTGGACTGTGACCGCCGGCGGCGGCGGGCCTGGTGAAGCGGCTAAGGCGACCAGTCCATCCACGCCGGCTGGCGACATGGCGCCCTCGCCGGTGGCGTAAATCATGATGTAATCTCCGCGCGGCACCGGATTGGCGGCCGAGTTCACCGAGTAAGGCTGATTCAAGAGGGCATTCAAAACCGCAGCCGGCCCCGTGCCCTGACCGTTCAAAGTGAACACGCCTGGTTGCGCCGGCAACACCGGCACACTGAGGGCGGGCGAAAATGCGCCCAGGTACTCGACCCGCACGCTGGTGTTGGCCTCATTCGCAATCGCGTAGGGCGCCACGACATTGACCTGGCCGGCGGCAGCGTAAAGGACGGGCGCGGCAATGCCATCGAACCACACCCGCACGCCGGCCAGCAAATTGGGCACCACGCCCGCACTGACCTGATAACTCACACCGGTGGCTGGGCCGAGGTTGGTCCCGTAGATGGCGATGATTTCTCCCGGTGCGACCCCGCCGCCGGCATAGCTGGCCGCGTTGACGATGCCGCCCGGCAGAATTTGCGGCTGCGCCTGCGCCAGGCGCACGAACGCAACACCGTAGCCGGGGAAGGAAACCGAGATGATTCCTTGCGGCGTGACCGATTGCGTTGAGGGGCCAGCGGAGGGATCGGTGTTCGCGTTGACGGAGGTGACCGTGGCGAGCGAGAACGAGCCCAGCGCCGACACATCCAGGGTGACGGTGGCGGCCACGCCGGGTCCGTTATTGTCGGTCGAGTTGCGGACCGCGTGGTTAGCTAGCAGGATCACCACCGAGCCGTCATCGTTGCGCACGGCCAGGGCTTCGAGAGCGCTCGGGTCGGAGTTCGTTAGCTGCAAAATGGTTGCGCCGGGCGGCGAGGGAAACAGATGCGCCAGTTCGTAATCGACCCAGTAGCTGAGGTAGGTGGTGCCGGCCGTGTAGTCGACCTCGGCGAACTCCGCATCGGCGTCGAAGTCCCAGTGGTACAGCGACTGATTACCGCCCTGGGCCAATTGCGAGAACAAGTAGGGACGCCAGGCCGCGAAGAAAGCGTCGGTGGCGCGCAGGTCGGTGACGTAAACCTCTCCGGGATTGCAGGCGCTCATACCGTTGGCTGCAGCGTAATCGGCATTGACGTTGTTCTCCGTGACCCAGACAGGCACATTGCTCAGCGCCGGGTTGATCTGCAACTGTTGCTGTACGTATTGCAGGTCGGACAAAAAACCCGGAATGCTGCCCATTATCGTTTGATCCGTGTCCCTCTGGTTGCAGGTGGAGTAGTAGTGCAAAGCGACCGCGTCCACCTGGGCCGTCACCTGCTGCACGAAGGTTGGGACGTATTGCTGCGACTGGTTACCGTAGTCAGACTCCTCAATTGCCACGAACTTGATGGTGGGATCCACCGCCTGCATGGCCGGCACCACTATGTTGTAGAGGGTTACGTACTGGGACGCGGTGACCTCGTTGCCATTCGGCTCGTTGAAAATGCCCCACCAGGTAATGTGATAGGGGCTCGGCGACTGGTAGTGCACCCCATTGACGTCGAAGCCGCCGGTGTTGTAATAGCGCACCACGTTGGCGCAATAAGCCGCGAAGGCCTGGAAGTTGGCCGTTGTCGTCAGGATGTCCCCGTTCGAGTTGCTCATGGACGCGGGCGCGGTGGCGAGTTGCAACTCGGGACTGTGATCGCCGGTGCCGATCACGGGGATGAGCACGGCATCGAGCGTGCTGAAGTCCCATTGGTTCGAAGAGGTCAAGGGGACGCCCTGCGAGACCGGCTGCAACCGAATGTGCTGCGGCGCCAGTTGCCAGAGAAAGCCGGGGGCGGCGGAAATGCTGGTGAAAAAGGCATCATCCCATTCCGCGGGCTGAAACGCGGTGGACATAAAAGACTGAAGCCGGCCATTCACACCCTTGGTGGAGTTGGTCTGGTTCAGAACCTGAACGCTGATGGGCGTCTGCGCCGCGAGCGAGAGCGCAACCGCCAGGCCCGCGCATATCGTTTTGATTCCCATGAATCGGTTACCACCGACGATGGTAATTCAGCGCGCGGAGGGAAGGAAGGCGGCAGGACCGGGCGGGCTATGCGCAACCCGCGCTGGCCGCCACCGGTCCGGGTGGCGGCCCACCTGTCGGGCAGCGTGATACCCTGTCCTGGGAACCGTTATGCCTCTCACCCGCGAAAAGGCCCAGCTCATGAGCGCTTCGGAAATCGACCGGACGCTGGTGCGGCTGGCGCATGAAGTGCTCGAGAAGACCAAAGACCTCGATCTGCTGGCGTTCATCGGCATCCGCCGCCGGGGCGTTCCCTTGGCGCAACGGCTGGCGCGGAAGATCGAGGCGCTCGAGAACCGCAAGGTTCCGACCGGCATCCTGGACATCAACCTCTACCGCGACGACCTGACCACCGTCGATATCAAGCCGGTGGTAAGCGCCACCGACATCCCGTTTTCGGTGCAGGGCAAGGACATCATTTTGACGGACGACGTGCTGTACACCGGGCGCACCATTCGCGCTGCGCTCGATGCGCTGTTCGATCACGGCCGGCCGTCGCGCGTGCAGCTTCTGGTGCTGATCGACCGCGGGCATCGCGAATTGCCAATCGAGGCCCGCTTCGTCGGCCGCGTGGTGCAAACCAGCGACGAGGAAATCATCGAGGTGAAATTCCAGGAGGTGGACGACATGGAAAAAGTGCTACTGGTGGAACGGACAGGCGCCCAGGAGGCGTAAGCGATGCCGGCCGGATTGCTCGGAATCGAGGAACTGGACCGCGCCGAAATCGAAGCCATTTTGGCGCGGGCCAAGGACTTCCAGCCCATCCAGAGCCAGTCGCAAAAGAAACTCGACACGCTGCGCGGCAAGATGATCGTCAACCTCTTCTACGAGGCCTCAACGCGCACGCGCACCAGTTTTGAGATCGCCGCCAAGCGGCTGGGCGGCGACGCGGTGTCGATCACGGCGGCCGGATCAAGCGTCTCCAAGGGCGAATCGCTGGTGGATACGCTGAATACGCTGGCCGCCATGCGGCCGGACGCGATCGTGATGCGGCATGCGGCCTCGGGCGCGCCGCACTTTCTGGCGCGCCACCTGCCGACCCCGATCATCAATGCCGGCGACGGCACGCACGAGCATCCCACGCAGGCGCTGCTCGACGCGCGCACGATTCTCGACCGGCGCCCGTCGCTCGAAGGCCTCAAGGTGGCCATCATCGGCGACATCGCGCACTCGCGCGTGGCGCGCTCCAACGTTCACCTGCTGGCCAAGTTCGGCGCGCGAATCGTGCTTTGCGGTCCGGCTTCCCTGCTGCCGGCCGAGCTCGCGCAATTGGCTCCCGGCGTGGCCTTGACCACCGATATCCGCGAGGCCATACGCGATGCCGACGTCATCATGATGCTGCGCGTGCAACTGGAGCGGCAGCACGAAGCGTCGTTTCCGGCCAGCGAATACTTCCGGTTTTACGGCCTGCAACTGGAACACCTGGATCTGGCGCGGCCGGACGCCATCGTCATGCACCCCGGCCCGATCAATCGCGGCCGCGAGCTGTCCTCCGAGGTGGCCGACTTTCAGCGCTCGGTCATCCTCAACCAGGTGGAAAACGGCATCGCCGTGCGCATGGCGGTGCTGGAAAGGGTGATTGGATAGGCCATGCCCATCTTGATCCGGAACGGCCGCGTGATCGACCCCGCCTCGCAGACCGACGGCACCGCCGACGTGCTGATCGCCGACGGGCGCATCGTCGGCGTGGCGCAGAATCTGGCGTCCCCCAACGCCGAAGTATTCGATGCCACCGGCCTGGTGGTGGCTCCCGGCTTCATCGACATGCATGTCCACCTGCGCGAGCCCGGCTTCGAGCACGCCGAAACCATCGAGAGCGGTTCGCGCGCGGCGGCGGCAGGCGGGTTTACTTCCGTCTGCGCCATGCCCAACACCAAACCGGTGAATGACAGCGCCACCGTCACCAGCTACATCGTGGAGCGGGCGCGGCGCATGGCGGCCGTGAACGTGTTCCCCATCGGCGCCATCACGAAGGGAAGCGCAGGCGAGGAACTGTCCACCATCGGCGCCATGAAGGCCGCCGGAGCGGTGGCCATTTCCGATGACGGCCAGCCGGTGATGAACGCGCGGGTGATGCGCCGCGCCATGGAGTTCGCCCGCTCCTACGATCTGCCGATCATCCAACACTGCGAGGATCTGAACCTGAGCTCGGGCGGGGACATGAACGAAGGCGCCCGCTCGGTGCGCTGGGGATTGCGCGGCATCCCGGCCGCCTCGGAAGACGTGATGGTGGCCCGCGACCTGGTGCTGGCGCAGTTGACCGGGGCGCGCTATCACGTGGCCCACATCTCGACGCGCAACGCGGTCGCCATGGTGGACCACGCGCGCCGCCAGGGCCTGCCGGTCACGTGCGAAGCCACGCCGCATCACTTCACGCTCGCCGACGACGACATGGCGGCTTACGACAGCAATTACAAGATGAAGCCGCCGCTGCGCTCGGCGTGCGACCGGGCGGCTTTAGTGGAGGGCATTGCCGCCGGCGCCGTCGCCGCCATCGCCACCGACCACGCTCCGCACCCGGGCAGCGAAAAAATGCAGGAATTTGAACGCTGCCCGTTCGGCATCATCGGTCTCGAAACGGCGCTGGGGCTGGCGCTCGACCGGCTCGTGCATTCGGGCAAGATCACGCTGGCGCGCATGGTAGAGCTGTTCACCACCGGTCCGGAGTCCATTTTGAGCCTTGGCCGCGGCACGCTCACGCCCGGCGCACCCGCCGACGTCACCATCTTCAGCACCGAGCTTAACTGGACGTACGACGTCAACCAGTCGTTTTCCCGCAGCCGCAACTCCCCGTTTCATGGAAGAACTTTCCGCGGCGGCCCGGTAGCCACCATCGTCAACGGCCAGTTTGCCTGGCGCCGGGCGTAGGTGGGGCAGGTTTCAACCTGCCAACGCCCGCTTGCGGGCGCTTCCTATCGCGGCTTGCTGAGTAAACGGTCGTAGAAGGATTGCTGATCGCGTCCCCCTACATCGCTCTTCCCTTGTGCCAGTGCACGTCGAACAGGCCCTTCATGGCTTCACCCATGCCTTCGTGCTCAAACACCACCGATGTCCAGGCAGGCTTGGTGATGACTGGATCGAGCAGCGCCACCAGGCCGCGCATTCCGTCGAACACCGCCAGTTTCATGGGCAGTGAATCGGCTACCCGCACTTCCACGCCGGCGGCCGCATATTCGCCCAGGCGTTGCCGATGCTCTTCGTTGAGCGACGCGGCTTCCAGCAGGATGCGGCAGGCGACGCCGGCCGTGGCGGCCTGCTTCACCAGTTTCTCGTCCAGCGGGTCCACTGCGTATGGCGGCCGCGAAAACTCCAGGTATTCCGTCCGCACCTCGCTCAGCATGCGCCGGTATTCAGCCGCGGTCTGGGCGGGCTCGGTCACGATGCGCAAGAAATCCAGCGTGCCGCGCCCGCCCTGGCCTTCGGAGTAAAGCGATTTCAGATCGTCGGTCAAGGCCGAGCCGGCGCGGCCCTTGTCGGTCAGTTCCTGCTCGAGTGCCTGGCGCTGGCGGCTCAGATAGCTGGGGATGGCCAGGCTCGGTTCGACGGCTGAGAACAGCTTGGTGCGCTCTTGCACCACTTGTGCGAAGCCTCTTTCCACCAGGCTGTCCAAAACCTCGTAGATCTTCTGCCGCGGCACGTGAGCGCGCGCCGCCAGTTCCAGCGCCTTAAACCGCGGGTGTCCCAGCAACACCAGGTATGAGCGCGACTCATACGCGTTAAGCCCCAACTGCTGCAGCCTGCGCCAAAATCGCTGGAAGTCCACGGCGGCCAACTCTTCGTCCATATGATTTCAACCTTACCAAACACAAGCGGCGAGTGGTGTTACCTGATGGCAGCATATCGACAGGCAATCCATCCGGCGAATCTGCTTTGGCGCCAGCGGCATAGGCCGCCGGCATTAGAACTGGCCGCAATTTCCGCTTAAGATTGTGGAACAGTTTGACTTGGTAGTAATGGAACCATACAATAGGCCTAGCGGGTAGTGTATGGCTGAGAATAACGCCGCAATCAACGGGCCCACGCCCGGCACGGGTGTTGGTGTCAAACCCAAGATCCGTATCGTGGTGGCCGACGATCATCCGATCTTTCGCGATGGTCTTTGTAAACTGCTGGCCCTGGAGGACGACTTCGATGTCGTGGCGCAAGCACAAGACGGCCGGCAAGTCCTTGATGTGTTACAACAGCTCGAACCGGACATTCTGCTTCTGGACCTGAAAATGCCCGGTCTGGATGGGCTCGCCACGCTGCAGCGATTGCAAGTGGCGAAAGGCAAGACGCGCGTCATCGTGCTGACTGCCTCCGACGACAAAAACGAATTCGTGCAGGCCATGAAGCTGGGCACCTCCGGGATTGTGCTCAAGCAGACCGCGACGGACCAGTTGATCAAGAGCATTCGCAAAGTGCATGCGGGCGAGATCTGGCTGGATTCGCACACCACAGCGGCGGTGATCCGCCAGTTCGTGGCCAACGAAGATGCCGCCCCGCCGCCCCAGCAACTCGCCGGCTCGCCGGCCCGGGAGCGGGAGCGCTCACCGCTGAGCCAGCGCGAACGCGAAATCGTCGCCCTGGTGGCACAGGGTTTCAAGAACAAGGAGATGGCCGAGAAGATGTTTATCAGCGAGCAAACGGTGAAGAACCATCTGCACAACATCTTCGATAAGCTTGGCGTCTCCGACCGCCTGGAACTCGCGCTTTACGCCATTCATAACAATCTGCACAACGGCCGCTAGCGCCGTCTCTGAAGTTCTGCCCGGTGTGTTCGGTTATCGCCAAAAAAGCTTGACTCTGACGCAACGTCAGGCTGCAAAGCGGGGACTGGCTCGAATTTCGCCGCTTTTGCGAAACTTCGTGCCTGTACCCGGTTTGCCCCATGTGCCATTGTGGCGCAACTCATTGCCGGTCGTCCGCCGTTGCCTTGCGCTTCTGGCGCTAGCGAGTGCGCCGGCTTGGGCTGACGCCATTCTCAAGCCGGCACCGCTCGCCAGGTACGAGGCTTACATCCGCGAGACAGAATCCCGCATCCAGCGCGAAGTCCAGTCCGCACCGTTTCTTTGGGCGGAGCAATCGGCGGCCCGCCTGCAACGTGTGCGCGCCCGCGAGGTGGTGATCGAACCGGGAAACGGTAAGGGCCTGGAGGACATCGGCGATGCCCTGATCCACGACTGGATTGGCGCCGTTTTCATCCCCGGTGTGAAGCTCGAGCAAGCCATCGCCTTCCTCCAGGATTACGGGGTCCACAAGAACTACTACCGTCCTGAAGTGATCGATTCCCGCCTGCTGAGCCACAACGGCAATGAATTCCGGCTGTACTACCGCATCACGAAGAAGAAGATCGTGACCGTGGTTGTGAACGCCAACATCACCGCAACGTACGTGCGGCTGAGCAAGACCCGCGCCCTGAGCGTGGGCCACTCTACCCGCATCGCCGAGGTTAAGGATGTGGGCCAAGCCACGGAGCACGAGGCCCCGGTGGGCCACGACCACGGCTTCCTGTGGAGATTGAATACCTTTTGGCGGATCGAAGAGAAGGACGGCGGCGTCTACCTGGAGTGCCGCTCCATAACGCTTTCGCGCTCGGTGGCGACCGGCCTCGGCTGGCTGATCTATCCAATCATCCGTACCTTCCCTCGCGAATCGTTGGCCCATCTATTGGCGGAAAGCCGCAATGGCATCCTCGCGCACAGCCGGTGATTCGGCCGCGGCGCGGTCGAGGCATGCCGGGTGGCGCCGGTTGTTTTGCACGCTGCATCGGCATTATCCTGATGTTCGCCATGACGCGGAACGATTTTCTCAAGCTCTCCGCCGCGGCCGCGCTTTCGACCGCGGCCGCGGCTCAAAATCAGCAGCCCAATCCGGACCTGGGTTTCACCGACACTCCCATGGAGCCGGGCTTGCCCTGGCACGTGCACGATCCGGCGCGCCCGCATCCCAATGTGATCGTCCCCGGCAGCATGCCGGGCGCTCCGCCGTCGGACGCCATCGTTCTGTTCGATGGCAAGGACCTCTCGCACTGGGTGCAGCGCGGCCGGGGCGCCAACGCTGGCAAACCGATCGACCCCGTGTGGAAGCTCGGCCCCGGCTACTTCGAGGTGGTGGGCAACTCGGGAGACCTGCTGACGCGCGAGAAGTTCGGCGATTGCCAGTTGCACGTGGAGTGGGCGTCGCCCGCGCCGCCGCACGGCAACAGCCAGGGCCGCGGCAACAGCGGTGTGATCTTCATGAGCCGCTATGAAATCCAGGTGCTGGACGCGTGGGAGAACCCGACGTACGCGGATGGCCAGACGGCCGCGATTTACGGCCAGTGGCCCCCACTGGCGAACCCGGCACGAAGGCCAGGCGAGTGGAACACTTACGACATCGTCTTCGAAGCGCCGCGCTTTGCGGGCGACCAGGTGACCAAGCCGGCGTTTGTGACGGTGTTTTACAACGGCGTGGTAGTGCACAACCACAAGGAGATCATGGGCGCCATGGTCTACCGGCATGTTGCTCACTACACGCCGCACGGGGCCGAAGAGCCGCTGATGCTGCAGGACCACCACGATCCCGTGCGCTACCGCAATATCTGGATCCGCCGGCTAGGCGGTTACGACCAGGCGGAGTAGGTGGGGCAGGTTTCAACCTGCCAACGCCCGCTTGCGGGCGGATCTTGTCAAAATCCGGCGGTGGGTCAGTCGCCGAGATGGGCGTGGCGGGGCCCGGCACCAGGAAGGCCATTTTCCGATAACCCCACTTTTGGACCGCTACTCAGCCAGCCGCGTCAGGAATCTGCTTGCCAATCGCGCCGGAGGCTGCGACATTGTAGGCATGGCCAACCATGGAGCCGTGGAAACCGAGATGCGCCAGAAGAGACTCCCAGTTCGAGTGCGCATCGCACTGGCTGCACTTCTGATTGCAGCAACGTTGCCTCGCTCGGACGCACAGTCCGCCAAGACCATGGCAGCGCCCACGTTTTACATCGCTGCGAGCGGAGAGTACAGCATGTACTCGCCAACGTTGACGTTGAAGGGCGCGTCTAACCTGCCGCCGGGATCGAAGCTGACCGTGTTCCTCTACGATTTCATCGGCTACAAGAGCAGCACCCTCAGTGAAGAAGCTATCGTTGCGCTCCCTGAGAGCGGCCTATTTGAAGTCACCCTAAAGCCGCGGGAAGGGAAGACACTCAAACAGAATATGGTTTGCGACATTTCCTTCATCCCACACGGCGTTGTTCCGCAGGAAACCGCGGTTTTGAAAATCACCGGCAAAAACGGTGAGTCGCTAGGGATAGGCACGAATCCGCAGATTGGGAAGAACTCGGGCGGATACTATCTCCAAGCCTTTGTCCATATCCCTTAGTCATTAGCCGGCGGTTGTGGACAAAAAACGGGGATACCGGAAACTGGCGAGGCCACTTGAGCGGAACGTCGCCAAGTCGGGAACTGACCCACCACCTGGAATCCCACGCCCTGCCACTCTCATGCCCAACGCCCACGGCCAAGCTTCGCGCCAAGCCCCGCTGCTGAATTGTGATTGAATAAGGACTGGCAGCCTCCCTTGACCCAGAACCCTCCGCGCATCCTCGTGGTCCGGCTTGGCGCGATGGGCGATATCGTCCACGCCTTGCCCGCAGTAGCTTCTCTGAAACAAGGTTTCCCGGGCTCGCACCTCACTTGGGTGATCGAACCGCAGTGGGCGCCGTTGCTCGAGGGCAATCCATTTGTCGACCGCGTGATTCTGCTGCGCCGCCGCGACGCCGCCGGCCTGTTGGCTTCGTGGCGCGAGCTGCGTTCCGCCCGATTCGATTTCGCCGTGGATTTCCAGGGCCTGCTAAAGTCCGCCGTGGTGGCCGCGGCCGCGCGCCCCGGCCGCATTTTCGGCTGGGACCGCAGCCAGCTCCGCGAGGCCGCGGCGGGCGTTTTTTACACCATCCGCGCTTCGAGTGCCGCCGCGCATGTGGTGGACCGCAATCTCGACCTTGCCGCTGCCGCCGGCGCCGCCGGCGCCATTCGCGTTTTCCCGTTGCCGCCCGGCCGGCCCGAAGGGGCGTTGCCCGATGGCGGTTTCGTCCTCGCCTCGCCCATGGCCGGCTGGCGCGCCAAGCAATGGCCGCTCGAAAACTACCTGGCGCTGGCCGGAATGCTTATGCGCGAGTGTAGCCTTCCGCTTGTGCTCAACGTTCCGCCGGCCGCTCCGCTCGGAACTACGGAAGGCGTTTGGCCGCACGCCTGTGGCCTGCCCGGTTTGATCGATGCCACGCGCCGCGCCGCCGCGGTGGTGGGCGTGGACAGCGGACCGCTGCACCTGGCCGCGGCACTGGGCAAACCCGGCGTGGCGCTGTTTGGTCCCACCGACCCGGCGCGCAACGGTCCTTATGGCAATTCCCTCCGCGTACTGCGGTGGCCCGGTGCCGTGACCACTTACAAGCGCCTCGACGCCATCGACGAGAGCATGCGCCGGATCGCGCCTGAGGAAGTGTTCGACTCCCTGCGCGCCGCGCTTGGCTGCGCGGACGGCTCCAGCGGGTGCGTGGCCGGATGATTGAGTTTCCGAAACCTTACGCGGATGCCGTGGCGCGGCTGCGCGTGCCGTCCGGCTTTCTCATCGTGGTGATCTTTGCCTGGTTGTCCCGTCCCCTGCCGGCGTCCATTGCCTGGGGAGTCCCGGTTTTGCTGTTGGGTCTTCTGCTGCGCGGCTGGGCGGCGGGGTGTTTGGATAAGAATCGGCAGCTTTCCACCGGCGGACCCTACGCCCACACGCGCAACCCGCTCTACCTGGGCACGCTGCTGGTCGCTGCCGGTCTCGCCATTGCCGCGCGCAGCCCGTGGCTGGCGCTGCTATTCGCTTGTGTCTTCGTGTTCGTATATCTGCCGGTCATCCAACTGGAAGAACAACACCTGCGCCACCTGTTTCCGGAGTACGCATCCTATGCGGCACGGGTAAGAGCGCTGTGGCCGCGCCTGACGCCGGACCGCGAATCAGCGCGAGCGCCGTTCCGCTTTCGCTTGTATCTCCAGAATCAGGAATATCAAGCCGCCGCCGGATTCGCCATCGGGCTGCTTTACCTGATCTGGCGGCTGCCGCGATGAGAAAGAAAGGTCGAGATGAATCTCGACCCTGCGCGCAAGACTGCGCGCGCCACGGAAACCCAAAAAACCTGAATCCTTTCCGCCCTGCGATGTATCCAACCTGACAAAACCAAACGGCACGGGTCAAAACGGGCCCGAAGGGGAGTGCCGCTTGTGACCTTGACGCGCATGACCGTTCGGAGGGTATCGGTCATGCGCGAATCTTAGCGGCGCTCGAGCGCCACGCCGCCAGCAGCGCCGATCCAATCAGAATCAGCGCCGAGCTCAACCCCGCCCAGATTCCCGCCGCGCCCCACCCAAAGTTAAAGCACAACAGGTACGCCACCGGCAGGCCAACGGCCCAGTAGCCGGCCAGGTGCGCCAGCATGGGTGTGCGGGTGTCCCCGAGGCCGCGCAGCGCGCCGGTAGCCACCACCTGCAGGCCGTCGAACAGTTGGAACAACGCCGCGATGCGCAACAGCAGCGCGCCCACGGCGATCACCGCGGCATCGTTCGTGTAAATGCGGACGATCCAGCGCGGCGCGGTTCCCAGCACTACGCCCGCGCCGCCCATAAACAGCGCGCCCAGCAGGATTGCCGTCCAGCCGCGCCTTGCCGCAGCGCGCGCGTCGCCGGCGCCATAGGCTTGCCCCACCCGCACCGCCGCCGCCGAGCTGATGCCCAGCGGCACCATGTAGGTAGTCGATACCACGTTGAGGGCGATGCTGTGCGCTGCCAGCGAGGCTTCATCCAGGTGCGCCGCGAACACGCTCACCAGTCCGAATACCACGCCCTCGAACAGAATCTGCAGCGCCGCAGGCATTCCCAGACCCGCCAGTCGGCGCATGCGGTCGAGCGAAGGCCGCCAGGAAACCGCCAGCAGAATACCGCCAGTACGCCGCTCGTGCCACGCGATGGCAGCCAGCAACACCGCCGCCATGTAGCAGCGCGCAATCGTGGTCGACCACCCCGAGCCTTCGAGGCCCATCCTGGGCGCGCCCCAGTGCCCGTACATCAGCACCCAGTTGCCCAGCACGTTCACCACGTTGGCGCTCACCAGCGCGAAGGTGACAGGCTGGACCACGTTGATCGCCTGCAGGTAGCGCCGGAACGCGGCGTAAAAAAGCAGCGGCGGCAGGCCCCATGCCAGCGCCTTCAGGAACGGATCGAACTGCGCCATCACATTGGGATCGGTTCCGGTGACGCGGAGCACAGGGATCAGCGACAGAATCGCCAGCGCCAAGAACGGTGCTAGAGCCAAACTCAGCCAAACGCCGTTGACGAGCGTGCGCCGGCAGTCCGCGGCGTCTTCGGCGCCGTGCGCTTGCGCCACCAGCGTATCCATCCCCAGCAGCATGCCGGTGCCGCAGATGGCGATGGGGTAGAACAGCATCGCGCCCAGGCTGCCGGCGCCCAACGCCACCGCGCCCAGGCGGCCGGCCATGATGGTGTCTTCGACGCCCATCGCCATCCAGCCCAGCTCGGCCAGCGCCAGGGGAACGGCCATGCGCAGCATGGGGGCGAATTCGGCGCGCAAATGAGGTCCACGGTCCGCCACTCGCTACGCCTTGGGATGAGCCTTGTCGTACACCTTCATCAGGTCGGTGAGCGAAACCTGGGTGTACTTTTGGGTGGTGGAAAGGCGCGCGTGGCCCAGCAGCTCCTGGATGGCGCGGAGATCGGCACCGGCGGCCAGCAGATGAGTGGCATAAGCGTGGCGGAAGCCGTGCGGGTGGACCGACGGATCGCCGCATAGAGCCGTGGCGTAGAGCTTGACGATGCCGTGAATACCGCGGACACCCAGACGGTGGCCACGGTGATTGAGAAAGACTGCACGCTCGTCGCGCACCACCGGCCGCTCGGCGAGGTACTTTTCGAGCGCCGCGGCGGCTTGGCCCGGCAGCGGCACCTGGCGCTCTTTCTTGCCCTTGCCGCGCACGCGGATCCACGTCTCGTGCGCCGCGATGCCGCTGCCCCGCCCCGTCAGGGATCCGCGGTCGAGGTCCTCCAGGTTCAAACCCGCCAACTCACTGACCCGCACGCCGCAGCCGTAAAGGATTTCGAGCAGGGCGCGGTCGCGCGACGGGTGCGGCCGTTCCAGTTTTCCGGCGGCCACCTGGTCGAGCAGCGTGTTCATCTGCTCCGCCGTCATCACCACCGGAAGTTTCTGCGGAGCCTTGGGAAGCCGCAGCAGGCGGGCCACGTTGATAGTGGCCACGCCCTCGCGCTGCAGGAATTGAAACAGGCCGCGCACCGCCGCGACCTTGCGGCGGATGCTGACCGCGGCCAGTTGCTGCCGGTAAAGCCAGAGCATCCATTCGCGGAGCAGCAGCAGGTCGATGGCTTCAGGCGCCGGCGGCTCGGCACCCGGCGGGGAAACGAACTCGAGCAATTGCCGCAAGTCGCTCCGGTAGGCGTCCAGCGTGTGGGGCGAGACCGCAGTTCGCGCCAGCTCCGCCAGGTAGCGTTCGATCTCGTGTTCGAGCCGGGAGGCCATGGTTCAGTCCGCGAGCCGGCCGCGCGGCGCAGACTTTTTTTGCGCGCGCGACGTCCTAGTCTCTGAGAAGCCGGTTGCTATGATGAAAAACATGAAGCGATGTCTGTGCCTGCTGCCGCTTGCCGGCGCG
Organism: Bryobacteraceae bacterium; assembly: GCA_049587755.1. GTDB lineage: Bacteria > Acidobacteriota > Terriglobia > Bryobacterales > Bryobacteraceae > Bog-375. The sequence goes on from JBAVEN010000063.1 coordinate 105,971, forward strand.
CTGGCCTGCGCGGCGGATCTCGCCGGCGTGCATTCCGTGTACCTGTTGCCCATGGCGCGCGGCATGGACCAGTATCTGGCCAACCAGCTCACCAACGAACATGTTTTCCGGGTGGTCACGGATCCCAAGCTGGCCGATGCTGTGTTCACGGACCACATCAGCGAAGGTTTCCAGGCACAGTTGGAAGACTTCTCGCCGGCGCCCAAGCCGCCGGCGCCAGCCAAGCCGGCCAATGCGGAGGCCGAAGCCAAGCCGGCCAATGCGGAGTCCGAAGCCAAACCGGGCGATGAAGCGCCGGCCAAGCCGTCCCGTTCGGATACCAAAGCCAAACCGGCCGATGAGCCATCGTCCCCGGCCCTGCTGGCGGACACGGAAAACAAGCTGAGTAACCCCGCCACCAGCTCCGGGTTCAGCCGTGCGCGGGGTACGGTGTTTCTGGTGGACGCCAAGTCGCGCCAGGTCATCTGGTCCATATATGCACCGCCGAAGGATTTTGACGGCAAGGAAATGAATCGCACCGCCTCCGATATTGTAAGCCGCCTCAAGCGGGACCTGAACCCGAAGAAGTAATCGGCCCGGTGGAAGCGGTCACGCCCAAGGCGCCCGCAGACATGGCACCGCGCGCCGCAATCTGGATGCGGACGGCTACACTTAAAGAATCATGTCGGAGACCGACCGTCTGTTTCTGGAATGCTCCGTCCGCAGGCTCAAGGAGCTGGCCCCTCGCATTGAAACCTGTCTCGGCAAGCTCACGCCGGAGCAGGTGTGGGCGCGCGGCGGGGAAAACGAAAACGCCATCGGCAACCTGGTGTTGCACCTGTGCGGCAACGTGCGCCAGTGGATCGTTTCCGGCGTCGGCGGCCAAGTGGATGCGCGTGACCGCGATGGCGAATTCGGCGCCCGCGGCGGCGCCTCCATCCCCGAGCTTAGCGCCCGCCTGCGCCACACCGTGGACGAAGCGGCCACGGTAATCGCCGCCATCGCCCCCGAACGGCTTGCCGCGCCGTTGCTGGTGCAGGGCTACCGGGTTTCGGTGCTGGAGGCCGTCTACCACGTGGTGGAACATTTCTCCATGCACACCGGCCAGATTCTGTTTGCCACCAAAATGCTTACCGGAGCCGATCTCGGCTTCTATCGCCATCTGGCCGGCGGCGGGCCGCACGCGGCAAAGACTCCCTGAACGCAGCGCGCCCGGTTCAGAAGTCCAGCACGCCGCCTAGATCGGCCGCACGCAGGCGCAGCCCGACGTAAAAGGAGCCGAACAGTGCGTAGAGAGCGCTCGCCTGGTCGAAGCGCATTTCGTAGATCAGCCGCTTGAACACCAGCGGATCGTCCGCGAACAGGTCGACGCCCCATTCCCAGTCGTCGAACCCGATCGAGCCGCTGATGATCTGCCGCACGTCGCCCGCATAGCGCCGGCCGATCAGCCCATGCTCGGCCATCATGCGCTGGCGGTCCGCCATAGACTCGCGGTACCAGTTGACGGATTCGCCGCGCCGTCGGTCCATCGGGTAAAAGCACAGGTATTTGGATTCGGGAATCCGCGGCCACAGCCGCGGCGCCATGGCGGCGCGCTGCCGCGCCAGCAGTTCCTCGATTGCCGCCTTCCATTCCTCCGAGTTCGGCTCAATGCCCGTCGCCGCCAGGCCGGCGTACACCTTTGCGGTGGATTCGTAGAGGCCCAGCTCGACCACCGATAGATAGGAAGTGGCCGGCTCCAGGTAGTCGCCCAGCCGCAAGCGGGCAAGCTCGATCTCCGCCTGGTTCAGTTCCTCGAAGCTGCGGCGAAAGTGCACGATCATCAGGTCGCCTTTGTGTCCGAGGAGCGAGTAGAGGGCGCTTTCGCAGCCATCGGCGTGCGTTTCCATGCGGCTCAAAACTGCGGCGGCTTCGGCTAGAATTTCCGCGCGGCCGCCCGCAGGCAGCGCGCGACACGACGCGCGGCGAAATCGCATCATCTGGTGGAGTACGCTCGCCCCTTCGAGCGTGAGCGGCAAAGCGGGCGCCGCCGCGGCGGCAACCGTTTCAGTAGTCATGCCCTTCATTATGTTCCAAAACGCGTGTGCCATCGGGCGCACCTTTGAGACGTGCCCTCGCCACCCCGCTGTGCCGGGCGCGCACACGGGCTTTGCTCGCGACTTCCCGGCAACACACGGACTTGGACGGTGGCAAACGGATTGCATCTTCGGACCGCGAGGAGGGCGATTGATGCCGTTGTTCAAGATAACGGGACAGGGCTTATCGGCGATTGCGGTGTCGGTCGCCCTCTTGTGGGGCTGCCTGCTGGGCGCGGGCGCACAGGAGCGCCGCGCTGTGGCCGCACGGGGACAGGTGATACGCCAGCTCCAGTTGCTGCAAGAGCGAAACCGCCGGCAGCCGCTCTCCGTCCCGTTCCCCCGCCGCCATCGCCAACCGCAGCCCATCGCCGCCTAGAACGCCTTCGCGGGCAACCGCTGCCCGGCCGGGAACATCTATAATGCATACGGAATGCCTGACGGACCAAGCCCTGAAGCCGTCCCGCCGCTTTCTCCCGACCGATCGAGCTCGCGCCCCGCGCGCTTTGGCGTCGGCGGCGCGCTGGCCTGGTTGCGCGACCTGGCGCTATCCGTGCTCATCGCCGTCGTGTTGATTGTTTTCATCTACCAGCCGGTCAAAGTGGAAGGCACCAGCATGGAGCCGGAGCTCACCGATCAGGAGCGCATCTTCATCAACAAATTCACTTACCGCTTCGGGCTGGGCAGTATCGAGCGCAGCGACACGGTGGTCTTTCATTACGACGAAAGCAAGTCCTACATCAAGCGTGTGATCGGCCTGCCCGGAGATCGCGTGCGCATCAACGCCGGACAGGTGTTCGTCAACGACCGCCCGCTCAAGGAGGACTACGTCCCCGAGCAGTACCGCGACACGATTTCCTGGCCGCCGGGCGCCATCGCACACGATGAAGTGGTGCCTCCGGAGATGTATTTTGTCTTGGGAGATCACCGCTCGCAATCGAGCGATAGCCGCTCCTGGGGCTACGTGCCGCGCCGGAGCATTTACGGCAAAGCGGTTTTCGTTTACTGGCCCCCGGACAAAATCGGACGATTGCGCTAGCCTCCGCGCCTCCTGTGCGATCTTAATCCCCAATCGGCGAATGGGCACAACGGCACCTGGGTACTTGCCGTGCGGTTCGGACCCCCGGTATACTTACATTTTCGCTGAGTGTTGTATGACGGCGAGAGACGAATTCGATCCCTTAGCCCCGCAGCGCGAGGCCGCTTTTTTCTACGGCCTCTTCCTCCGCGGCCATGACGTGGAAACGCTCCGCCAGGATATCGACGTGCCCCGCTCCATGATCGAGAAGTGGATGAAGGCCAAAGACTTCGAGATCCCGTTCCGGGAGAGCCTGCGCCGCGTCTACAGCTACCGCAAGCAGGTCCTGGCCATTTTCGACGGTCTCGTGCTGAACGAGCAGGACCGCCCCCGGCTGCAATAACCGCCTTTGAGGGCGGCCGCCCCCAAAACCGCAGTTCCCCCCACGCGGACGTGCTAAGGTTGAGAAATCAGAGAATGAATATTCTTTTCATTGGAGATGTTTTTGCTTCTCCAGGGAGGCGGATCGTCGCGGATCATCTTGCAGATATCATTCAGACCAACGCCATCGATCTCGCCATTGCCAACGCAGAAAATGCGGCCGGCGGATTCGGCATCACGCCGGCGGTAGCCGAGGAGCTTTTCGGCATGGGCTTGGACGTGCTCACCAGCGGCAACCACATTTGGGACAAACGCGAGATTCTCGACTATCTGTCGCGCCAGCCGCGATTGTTGCGGCCTGGCAACTACCCCGAAGGACCGGGATGCGGTATCGTAACCGTACGGGCGCGCAATGGTGTGGAGTGCGCCGTACTGAACCTGCAAGGGCGCACGCACATGCCGGCTACGGATTGCCCATTCCGCAAGGCGAGCCAGATGCTGGCCGCCCTCGATCCGGCGATTCGCGTGCGCTTCCTGGACTTCCACGCGGAGGTGACCAGCGAGAAGATGGCCATGGGCTGGTACCTCGATGGCAAAATCTCGGCGGTGATCGGCACCCACACCCACGTTGCCACTGCCGATACCCGCATTCTGCCGGGCGGCACGGCCTATCAGACCGATTGCGGCATGACGGGGCCGCACGACTCGGTGATTGGGGTGGAGGCGGGGATCGTCATCCAGCGTTTCCTGACCGCGCTGCCGGTGCGCCTCGAAGCGGCCCGCCACGGCGCGGAATTGCACGCGGTAATCGTGGACGTGGACGAGGCCACCGGTAAGGCGCGCAGCGCGCGCCGCCACGCCATCGGCGGAGATTGAGCGAATGGATCCCTCCAGCCCCGTAGCCGACCTCACCGCCTTCTTCATCCAGGTGATCGGGTCGCTTCTGTTCGGCCTGGTCTTCCTCTTCCTGTGGCGCCAGTCGCGCGCCGTTTACTTCGGCTTGTGGGCGGCGGCATGGGGGCTGCGTGCCATTGCCACGGTGTTCGGCTTCGAGTTGCTGAGCCACGGCGGGATGGGCTGGCTGGCGCCTTACACCACCTTCGATTTCGCTTTCGCAATTGTGCTGATTGCCGCAGCGCGCGCCGGGTTCGGCACCGGCTTGCGGGAATGGCGCGCGATCCTGCGCCTGATCGCCCTGTTGCCGGTGTTCGTGACCGCGGTGTTCGCCGTGGCCATGATCTCCCGGCTGGAAGCCTACCATTCGTCGCACGCTCTCCTGTTGGGCTTCATCTATCTCTACCTGTTCCTGCAGCTCCGGCGCCACGGCGGGCTCGGGTTTCGCATGTTCCGGTTCTCGCTGCTGGTGCTTGCAGCAGCCTTCTTCGAGCACGCCTTCATCTTCGTGTGGATGTACAACCGGGGGAATGCGCCGGACTGGGCCCGTTACCTGCACCACGAGACGTATTATGATTTCGCGCTTCACTGCGTGATGGCCTTCTCGGCCATGGCGATGTGGAGTGAGACCCAAATGGACCGGCTGCGCGGCCTGGTGGCCGAAGTCGAAAGCCTGCGTCGCGAAAACAGCAACCGCACCGACCTGGATGGCCTCACCGGCCTGCTCAACCAGGCGGCGCTGTCGCGGCGCGTGGAGCAGCCGGCCGGTCTGGATTGCGTGGCGGCGGTGTGCGACATGGATAATTTCAAGGAGGTCAACGACCGCTATGGGCACCTGGTGGGCGATGAGATCCTGCGTAATGTGGGCAACCTGCTGAGCCGCTCCATCCGCCATGAGGACGAGGCGTATCGCTGGGGTGGCGACGAGTTTGTCATTCTGTTCCTGAACCAGAGTACCGAGGGAGCGGCCAAGCGCATGGCCGAACTCGAGCAACGGCTGAACGATTTCCAGGTGCGTGGCTTCGGCGTGCTGCCGATTTCCTTCAGTTGGGGCGTCGCCGACGCGCGCGAGCGCCCGCTCCGCGACGCCCTGGATGAAGCCGACCGCGCCATGTACGCCCTCAAACGCAGCCGCGGCGAGCTCACGCGTGAACGCCAGCAGGCCATTTGAGCTCGGCGCAAACCCGGTCCGCCCTGACCTCCGTTTGACCCGCCCCGACACGGTCTCTTATACTGGTGATTCAGCATGTATACTCTTGTTCTTCTGATTCACATCCTGGTCTGCGTCTTCCTCATCATCGTGGTGCTGTTGCAGAGCGGGAAGGCGGCGGACTTGGCCGGGGCCTTCGGCGGCATGGGATCCCAAACGGCGTTTGGCCCGCGCGGTTCCGCCACTTTGTTGTCGAAGGCGACAACAATTTCAGCGGTTTTGTTCATGATCACGTCGCTTTCGCTCTCCATCCTGGCGACGAAGGGCGCAGGCTTGGGAACCACGGTTCTGGAGGGCGGCTCAACCAAGAGTGCTCCGGTCAGGACGCAGGCGCCAGCTATCCCGCCTCCGGGACAGCTTCCGGGTCAGGCTCCCGCAGCGCCGGCGTCGCAGACCATCCAGATCCCGATCCCGACCAAACAGAACGCTGGGAAGCCGATCCCACTGCAGATCCCGGCTCAGCCGGCGCCGAATAAGAAGTAGCCACACAACGCGGAGGTGGCGGAATTGGCAGACGCACTAGCTTGAGGTGCTAGCGGGAGCAATCTCGTGGGGGTTCAAGTCCCCCTCTCCGCACCACAGACTATAAAGCAGTTGATAGGGCCTGGAAGAAAATCCAGGCCGTTCGTTCTCAGGACGTGCGGTCGAAGGTCTGCCCGGTTCAATGGAACGCCATAGCTCAGTCCGTGCCGATGCAGGAGCGGCACACCTCCGCAGACCTACGCCACGCCGCAGCGGAGCGTCTTTGATTGCGAGGGCCCCGACGGGAGCGTGGATGAGGTGGCGGCCGTCGTAATGCCACCCTCGCCAGCCTGCTTGGTTGGCGCAGCTTTGCAGAATATAGCTAATTGTGCTATATTGGCTTTTGCGGGGACAACAGTATATGACTGCCGCGCAGTGGAAGTCTGGACGTGAGAAGGCGGGCTTGAGCCAGGTTGTGGCCGCGCGTTCGCTGAAAGTGTCGCAGCCGTATCTGTCGCAACTCGAAGCGGGGTTGAGGGTGGCCAGTGCTGAACTTGCGCGCAAGGCAGCGAAGCTTTACGAACTGCCTACGGCCCTCCCCCTGCCCGAGCCGTTGAACGTTCGGGGAGGGACGCCGGACGAACTTCAGCGAAAGCTTGCCTCTCTCGGTTACCCCGGCTTCGAACATGTTCGTTCCAAGGCGGTGAGCAATCCCGCTGAAGTAATGCTCAGCGCCGTGGTGAAGCCCGACTTGGACACGCGCTTGACGGAAGCTCTGCCCTGGGTCCTGAGCACGTATACCGATCTGAATTGGGAATGGCTGCGAGACCTCGCCAAATTGAACAACGCTCAAAACCGCCTGGGTTATCTCGTGCATCTCGCAGAGCAAACCGCGCGCGCTTTGCCGGCGGGCCAGAGTGCCGTTCGAGTCCTGTCTCGATGGGAAAACGAACTCGAAGAGGCCCGCCTCGCCCGTGAAGGAACGCTCTGCCGCGATTCGATGCCGGAGTCCGAGCGCACTTGGTTAAGGGCAAATCGTCCTGAAGCCGCTGCCCATTGGAGCCTGCTGACCGGCCTCACAGCCGAGCAACTACCGTATGCCGCGCATTAAAGAGTCGCCGGAGCCGTGGCGATCTTTCTTCGCTGAAGTGGACTCCTACCTCAACGAAGACGTCCAACTGCATTGCTGCGGGGGCTTCGTCGTGACACAACTCTACGGCGTGGCCCGCACCACGAGCGACGTCGATTTCCTGGCCGTCGTGCCGAACGTGATGAGCGAACTAATGAAGATCGGCGGGAAAGGGTCCGACTTGCACCAAAAGCATAGGGTCTATCTGGATGCCGTGACCGTCGCCACGCCGCCCGAGAACTACGAAGATCGCTTGGTGCCCATGTTCCTCGGCGCGTGGCGCCGCCTCCACCTCTTCGCGCTCGAAGCTCACGATCTGGCGCTTTCCAAACTGGAGCGGAACGCGGAGCGCGACCGTGACGACGTGCAGGCGCTTGCACGAGCGGGCTATCTAAGGCCGGAGGTTCTGAAGGAGCGCTACTGCACCGAACTTCGCCCGAATCTCTTGGCCCACGAAAGCCGTCATGACTTGACGCTTCAACTGTGGCTTGAGTCTTATTGGCCGCTTTGAACCTGAAAGCCCGCTCGCCCATCGGCTTCAAAAGAGTTGCGGCCTATCCATACAACCGGAGCGCGACACGTTACTGCCGTGCCGATCCTCTGTTCATGGCACGGGCACCAATAGCGCTTTGCCGATCACACTCGTCAAGCCCTCCAACATGTCCCTGAAGCTTGCAGTAAGCGACGGTGTCGTGCGGAGCTGCCAAAGATGTTCGGCGTTTTGCCATGCCGACTCCCGAGACGCTCTGACGCTCCAGGCGGCGATTGTATCTTCCAGGTGAGAGACCGGCGGGAGCGCCCCGCCGGGGAGTCGCACGTTCAGCGTGTGCTTGGCGGATTCGATGAGCGCGTCAAGCGTGGAATTGAGCGCGGTGTAGTCGCCATAGTGCGCTCCTCCGGAATCTGGAGTCGTACCCGTCATCTGACAAGTGGCGAGGATGGCTTCAGGCAGGTCGTGATTGATGTGGGCATTGATGCCGGCAAGCGCGAACTGGATTCGCGCGACCGCACTCTGGTTCCGGCTATCGAACAAAACTTGCCAGCAAGTGGGTGTTGCCTCGTCGGAGAGGGAGGATTTGAGGGCGGAAAAGTAGAAACCTGCGAATTGCACGTCGAGTTGGGCCAGCCATGCGGGATCGGCGAATCCGCCGCTGGAAACTCGCGCCTCGACCGCCTGCGTCACCTGCAAATATAGCCAGTTGAACCATTTCAGGCCATCTGCGTCGGCACAAGTGGCGCCGATGCACTGGAGAGTCTGGAGAACATCCGAGATCGATTGCGGAGCGGCCTGAACTGCTGTAACGAGCGTAGTGTCGTACGGAAACATGCTCCATCTCAGTTTACGAAGAATAGGGAAGGCCCTCTTTCCGCCAGATAAGACTAAAGCGCCCCGGAAGCGCCATGGGCCGCGCCGCCCCAGGTGATAACCGCATCGAGGAAAACGTTAAGCATCCAGTGGACCACTACAACGGGCCAGATGCTGCGGGTGGCCAGCACGACGGTGCTGGTGGCTATGCCCCACACCAGCGTGCCCCAAAGCTCCGGGATCGGCTTGCCGAGATGCCAGGCGGTGTAGGAGAGCATCGAAACCAGGATGGCGTAGTAGCCGAATAGGAGCGGCCCCGGGATGCCATGCGTTCCGGGCAGCGCCTCTCGGTCGCGGGCGTTATATAGGCCGAACAGCAGGTACCCGCGAAAGATAAACTCGATGGCCACGAAGAAGAGGAAGTAACCGGCCTCGTAGATTGCAAACTCACCCACGCTGGCGAACGGCCCGCGGTACAGGGGGTAAAGCGCTCGCATGCCGGGATCGCGCGTGCTCAGGTAGAACGCCGGTGCGCTGAAGATCAAGAGCATCGCGGCGGAGAGCAGGGCCAGCCCCCAACGGTCACGGTGCGGCAGCCCGAGCCCGTAGTCGCGCAGGTCCTGGTGATAGACCAGCTTGATGAGCAGGATGGGGACTACCACGACGAACACGAAGCCGGCCAGAAAGCTCAGCCACTCCTGGTCCCAAGGCACGCCGGGCAGGATGTGGGCACGTGTCGCCGGATCGCTCCCCGGGCCGCCCCAGCCGCTCCAAAGCCAGGTCAGCAAGTCGAGTTTGCCGTGCGCTCCCCACAGCATAATGAGCACGAACGCGCTGCCGAGGATCATCCCGATCGGGTCATGAAACAGCCGGACGATGCTGTTGTAGATCAGCTTGAGGACCGTGAGCACACCCGGGTTGTCGAGCTCGGCCTCCGTCACGCGAATGGGGCGGGGATGCCTGGCCTCGTCGCGAGCTTGTATTGGTTTGGTGGCAGTCTGCGGAAGCATGGTTCCTCCTGGCGTCAGCCTAAGCGCCGCCGGACGGCGTATAACAGCCGAATCGCCTCATTGATGATCAGTGGCACGAGACCCATCGGAACGGCCAGCACGGCGGCTCGCAGCCACGGATTCTTGTCGCCGGGCAGGGCTGGCGAGAAATGCCAGAGCTGCAGCCACAGTTGGTTGGGGATCTCGACCGCCAGAAACGCCGCAGCGCCCGCCGCGAACTGCGCGATGGCGGCGCGGCCCGCCAGCAGATAAGAGATGGCGCCGATGATGAGCCCGAAGAACCCGAACATCGCCACCACGATCAGCCAACCGGGTGTGTAGACATACCAGTGCGCCAGGTATGCAAGGCTCTCGACGATCACGCCGACCAGCGCTGCCAGTGTGAAGGTCTTGATCGCCCGGTCGCGCGGCACCTCGGCGGTAATGTGGTCGGCCCGCTCGGTCCGGACCTCCCAGTCCGCAACCTCGGCACGGACGCCGTCCTCCAGCGGCGTGGTGGCCACCCATCCGAAGTCTCGCTGCGCAGCCGCCGGCGTGACGGCCCAACTCGTCTGACGCACTTCCCGCACCTTGTCCCTCGTGATCAGTGGGCGAGTACGGGTGAAGGCATGCAGCCACTCGGAAAGCACGCCAACGACCCACAGCGCCGCGTGCGGAACGAGGATAGGGATGCTGAACTTCTTGCCCATTACGGTCCCGATGTCGGCGATGAATTCTGAGGATGTGTTCGTAGTCGGGTTGGCCAGGAAATACGTCCGGTTCAGGGCCGCCGGACTGGCGGCTCCCGCCGCCATGCCCCGCACCAGATCACCCACGTAGATGAAAGAGAGCGTCTTTTCCGCCAGCCCGATCCGCGGCCGGATTCCGGCCCGTACCGCGGGAAACGTCCCGCGCGAAATGTCGGTCTCCCGCTCACCGAAGACCGACACCGGCCGCACGATCGTTACCGGCACGCCGCGCTCCGCAAACTGCATCACGACATCCTCGGCGTCGCGCTTGGACTCCCCGTACCAGGAGACGGGATGGCGCGGGGCCTTCTCGTCAATTGGCGCCGGTGATGGAGCGGGTCCGGCGGCCGCCTGGCTGGACGTGTACAGGAAGCGGCGGAAGCCGGGGCCGCGCCCGGCCAGAACCGCTTCCAGCAGTTTGCGCGTACCCTCCAGGTTGGTCCTTCGAAATTCGGCCTCCGACGTGCCCATCACCAGGCCGCCGAGATGGTAAACGATCTCAACCCCGCGCACCGCCTCCGCAAGACCTAGCCCTGTCCGCAAGTCGCCCACGACGAGCTGAAGCCGATCGCCATACCGGTCTGACAGCGGTGCCAGCGAACGGAGATCGGCGGTCGGCCGCACCAGTCCCACCACCTCGTCTCCCCTCGTCAGAAGGAGTTCCGCCAGGTGCGAGCCGATGAAACCGTTGACGCCTGTCACCAGAACCTTGGCCATGCGATTGTCTCCTCCAGTGCCGATGCGGTTTGCTTCACCACATGCGGTGTGCCACGTTGAGCTTCAGGATCTCCCAGACGTCGGACCATATGCCGACGCTCCAGTGAATGAAAGCGAAGTAAACGAAACTCCGCAGTCTGAGGTTGAGGAAGCCCGCCGGAACGCCGGCGAGCAAAGCTGAGACGGCGAAGATCCACGGCAGCCCGGCGAGGCAGCAAGCCGACAGCGCGGTGGTGAGCAGAACAGCCGCCCACTGGGCGCCGCGCGAGCCCCCTAGCGCTTGTACCAGGCCAAAGAGCAGGAATCCGCGGAACAGGCCTTCGAAGCCGAAAGCGAACATGGCGTAGCTCACCAAGTGGAGGGCCACGTGGCCCGGTGTTAGAAAGCCGGGCTCGACCAGGTAGGTATAGTAGCTCTCGCTGCCGATGAACGCCGAGCCCAGCGGCGCGAGCAAGTAAACGGGGATGAGCAGGAGCAGCCACGTGGCCCCTTGACTCGTCTCGCCGAGCGAAAAACCAAAGTCCCGCAGCGGCTGGTGCAGCACGAAATGAGCCACGATATACGGAATCCCGAGACCGAAGACAAGCGTCCCAACGAAAACGACCCAGGTCCCGAAATATACCGTACTGCCCAGAAAAGGGTGGCCGAGCCAACGCGACAATCGCTGCTCATGTCCAAACCCAAACCCCAGTAACCACAGCAGCGCCATGAAGAGAACCGCCGCCGTGAGCACAATCGGAAGCTTTCTGCTGGCAAGTGCCATGACCCCTCCTCAACACCGTGTGCCCGAACGTGTCGTTAGGTGGTTGAGAGATTATACATCACTTTGCCTCCCTCCCACCCTTCAAAAGAAGGACATCTCTACTTTGCCTTGACATTGGGCCGCGCCGCGGAAGCCGAGCCGGCAGCCCTGACGAATCCGGCGGTCGGCCACATGCGCGGGTGGGGCGTTTCTGGTCAGAGTAACGTTGAGCGATTCCTTAAGAATCGCAGCCGGGGCCGCCTGGCGACCCGCACTCTTTCCACAGCTTTTCCCAATTCCAGATCCCATACGCCACCTTGTTCGGCAGCGGGAATCCGAGCTGATGCGCGAGCATACACACCTGCCCGCGATGGTGGGCTTCGTGAGAAACCATGTAGCACAGCATTTCCAGGCCAACCGGCCAAGGCCGGGCCCAGCCGTCTCTGCGAAACTTCTCGACGCGGCCCCCACCGCCGCCGAGCGCTTCGGCGAGCATCTCCGCACAGCGAGCGGCACTCTCGGCCAATCCCGCGCGGGCCTGCCGCGGTGTCGAGTGCGCGCGGTTAAGCTGTCGTGGAACCTTCAGGTGCGGAGCTGTAAGCCTGACCCACTTGGTGCGGACATTGTGCATGTGCGTAAAGATCGCCGCGATGGTGCGGGCCTTGCCCGGCGGTTTAGCTCTCCAGGCGGCAGGGTCAAGCTGTTCGATAAGAATCTGGTTGATGCGATCGTTGGCGGCAAACACCCGGACTGCGGCGGGGCCGAGTTGATTGTGAACCCTTTGTTGACGCGCGGTCACGGCTCCCCACTCCTTGACCTATAGTACGTCCGGGGCGATAGTCGCCCGAAGCTGACCATCTGGACGTGTCATCGAACCGTGGAATGGTCCTTGTTCGGCACTCCGCACCCGGACATTTCTTCCGGGCGCATACGTTTACTTCGAGGTTTTGGTCTGGCTCGCAGGCGGCTGGAAATGCGGCGCTGTAAGCAGGATGGGCCGCGGCGATTCAAATAAGCCGGCTCAATGCGCTTGGTCCGAGGTTTCGCATCCATCCCTGCGAAATTCGAAGCGCAGCAGCCGTGTGCCCTCGGCATCCTGGCCGGCATCGCTCGCCGGTTGAAACCTCCAGCGTCGCGCCGCGTTCACGGCTACCCTGTCAAAATACTTGCTCCCCGGGCGCGAGTCCAGTACCGCATCCACCACGGAACCCGACCGGTCGACTGTAACCCGCACACGGACCGTCACTATGCCCCGAATCGTTCCTAGAATCTCCCCAGGAACCTCGGGTACGAAGCGATCGACAACCGCTGTAGCAGGCAGCGTACCGGCCTTATTGTCTTTCACCTGCTCTGACGCCGCGGGGCTGGGCGCCGGCGTTTGCGCTGCGGGCGTTTCAGCGGCAACGGGCGCAGAAACTGGCCCGGCCGCCGGCTCCGCCGGAACGGCCGCAGGTTTCTCCTGCACCGCAGCTTGCTCCACGGCTACAGGTCGAGGCGCGGTCGCAGAGGGCGAGTTCAACAGCCTGGTACCGGTCAGGATTGCGCCAGCCAGGATCATTCCCCCCAGGATGGCTCCCCCCACTGGCACAAGATACGGGTTCCGCTGCGCCTGTTTGGGCAGCACCGGTTCCGCGATTGAGACAATCTTCACCGGTTCTGGACCTGTCTGCGGCGCGGGCGAAGCCGGCTGCAAGGCGAGAGCAATATCCGCCAAGGAGCAGCGCAATCGAGGGTCCGATCGCAGCGAGCGGCGCGCGATATCGAGGAACGGCGCCTCCAACGACTCCGGGATGACCGGATCGTTCGTCGCCGTTCCGTCCCAAACCGGCAGCCGCTGAGTCAGGACCTGCACCAGCGTCATGCCCAGCGACCAGACATCCCCTGCCGGCGTTATGCCGGCACGCCCCTCGGGCGGGCCATTCACATCCCGTGCCCACAAATCGTCGCCCGACTCTCCACTCCGCAGGAGGCCGTCGCTCGAGATCTTTACCCGATCGCCGGCAGCCATGATGTTGGTTGGCGTCAGGCAGCCATGGACGAAACCCGCGGCGTGAATGTACGCCAGGGTCTTCAGTACAGCCGTCAGCATTTCCCGTGCCTCTGCCGCCGCCAGCGGCCGGATCGGGATCACCTGCGACAGGTCCTCTTCGCTCCGCTCCATGACAACGTAGACCACGCCATTGCCGTCGAGCTGACAAGTTCCGAAATGAAAGATGGAAAGCAACCCGGGATGCGACAGCCTGGCGGCAAGCTCCCGCCGCAACATCCAGACTTGCGCCGTAGCCGATTCGGCCGGCACCAGCTTGATGGCGGCCTTCTGCCGTGTGCCTTCGCCGTATTCCGTGAGGAACACAGCGCTGTGTGCGGAGCCACCCAGGTACTGGCCCAGGTGGAATCTACCCTCGACAACCTGGCCTTCCCACTGCTTCCATTCCACTATCGTGATCTCCCCGAGAGTAAACAAATGCGTTTTATTTTTGCTGAGAAGTCAATATTGTCTTCTGGGCGGTCTGAAGTCAATATTGTCTCTGATAGATTCGACGAAATCCGCCCTTCCCAGAGGCCGCCGGAGTTGTCTTATACCACGAGTAATCACTGACTTACGGACTTTCTTTATAGGGATCTTCATTGAGCTCCCTTCCAGTTCCCCTCGGGAGCCCCCCGGCGGCTGGCGAGGCAACGATCTCGCCCCGCCCGGCATTCACCGCCCACCCCGGCGCGATAAGAGAATGGGGTATGCCCCGGGTGAGAATGGACAAGTGGCTCTGGGCCGCCCGATTCTTCAAGACGCGCACGCTGGCGGCACGGGCATGCGAACTTGGCAGGATTGCGGCCAACGGCCAACCAGCCAAGGCGGCTCGCGAGGTCCGGGTCGGCGACCTGTTGCAGGTGAAGAACGACAGCGGTGACTTCCAGGTGGAGGTCCTTGCTCTTAGTGAGATGCGCGGCCCGGCGCCGGTGGCCCAGGCTCTCTACCGCGAAACAGAGGCGAGCCGGGAGTTGCGGCTGAAGTTGGCCGAAGAGCGCAAAGCGATGCCGCACTTCGAATCGATGCGGGAAGGCAGACCATCGAAACGTGATCGCCGTAAAATCGCCCGTCTGCGGGGCAGAAGCTGACGATCGAGGGGCTGGGCCTCGGTTCTACTCGGATTCCGCTTCGGCTTCCGGCGGCTCCCAGGCATCCAACAGTTCCGGGTTCCTGGCGAACCGCTTCAGGACGCGCAGGATCTCGCCCGACCGGAAACCGGCATGGAGCAATCGGCGGTAGGCTGCCGCCATGTCCTTGTCCGCCTCGAAGAGGCCCTCGCGCACGGCGAGACGGTACTTGCGGCGAATCCAATCCTCGATCAGCGCCGTCTCGTCGACACCCTGGTAGACGTCGCGCACGGTGCGCTCGGCCAGCGCGGGCGCCACCCGGCGGCGGCGCAAATCCTGAACCACGCGTGTGCTTCCTAATTTGTCGCCGGAGAGGCGCGCGTTGGCAAAGGATTCAGCGAAACGGCGGTCGTCCAGGTAGCCGAGATCTTTGAGGCGCGCCACCGCGTTATCTACGTCGGCGGCGCGTTGCGCCCGGCGGCGCAGCTTCTCGCGCAGCTCCCCGCTGGAATACGCCCTGCCGGCGAGAAGCCGCAGTGCGTAGGTCCACAGCCGCTCGGTGTCCAGGCGCCGGTCCGTTTTTTCTGCCATGATTGGGTTCTTATGCGGAGTATACTGAAAATTGGCTCGGATAGAGACGGGTGAGCCGAAGGGAAGAGGAGGAACACGATGGATAAGAACGGACTTTCGGCATTCTTGTTAGGCCTGGGAGTTGGGGTCGGCATCGGCATGTTGTTCGCTCCCAAGTCCGGGCAGGAAACGCGCGAGTTTCTTCGCAATAAGGCGAACGAAGGCAGCGATCTTCTGAAGCAGCGCAGCTCGGACTTGAAGCAGACCGCAGCCGAGTGGGTGGACAAAAGCAAAGAAGCGCTGAACCGCCAGAAGGACAATCTGGCCGACGCGGTGGAAGCGGGCCGGCAGGCCTATCGCGAAGCGCGCGGGCCACAGGCGCCCAGCGAGGGAGCCGCTTCGTAAGTCAGGCGGCGGGACGGAAGTGACGGCATGACCGACGAGATTTTTCGCTGGATCGTAACCGCCGGCGTGGTGGCCGTCGCTCTTGCGTTCGTGGTGCAGACAGTGGCGGCGCTCGCGATTTCCCGCGGGCTGCGCCGCATCCATGAAAAGATCGCCGGCTTCGTCGCCAGCGCGGCGCCTGCCATGGACCGGCTGGAGCCGATGATCGAGCGCGCCACCCTTTTGATCGACACGGCCACTCCGCAGATTGAGATTGCCGGTGAAACGATGCAGAAAGCCGGCCCGGCGTTGGAGAGGGCCCGCGTCACGCTGGACAAAGCCAGCGCCGCCATCGACCGCATCGGACCGCTGATCGACCAGGCCAAGACGGTGCTGGCCAACGCCAACCTGGCGATTGAGGAGAACCGCCCGAAAGTGGCGGAAATCACCGATCAAACGGCTAAGATCGCACGGACCAGCCGCGAACAAGTGGAGCGGCTCGGCGGGCTGTTGGAGGATGCCGGCGATCGCGCCCGCGCGCGCCTGGCGCAGATCGACGAAACCGTCACCGAGACAGTCGAGCAGGTGGGCGAAGTGGGCAGCGCGGTGAAGCGCGCGGTGATGCGCCCGGTGCGCGAAGCCAACAGCATGGCGGCCGGAATTTCAGCCGCCGTTTCCACCTTGGTGAAAGGCCGCAAGTATCCCCCCGATATGGCGACCCAAGACGAGGAGATGTTCATCTGAGGGCGCCCAAGGCGCCTCACCTGGCGTGATTATCCTGCGTCGTAAGCACGAGGCAGGATTGTCTAATCTCCTGGGTCCTAGCCTATCAATAGCGCTACGGCGAAGCCGGCAAGGACCAGTTTGACCATCCACCCTAAAGCGTGAGCGATAGCAATTGCGGGAGTTAGTTTCATGAAGAGGGAGTTTGCAATCGTCAACGGCAAAGGTCCAATGAGCCAGATAGCTAGAGCCAATTTGAGAGTCGCGCTGTATGAGGAGAGGTGCAAGCGGGCGCAAAC
Organism: Bryobacteraceae bacterium; assembly: GCA_049587755.1. GTDB lineage: Bacteria > Acidobacteriota > Terriglobia > Bryobacterales > Bryobacteraceae > Bog-375. Next base: position 122,694 of record JBAVEN010000063.1, read on the forward strand.
CAAGACAAGCACAGAGCAGGTCAGAAAGGGGAGCAGACTGGCCCAGATGATGGCGTTTGTTTCTCCCTGGCCTCCACGGTATCGCCAGATTTCGGGATGCTTGTCGTAGCGCTTGTAAAGCCAGTCGCCCATGAACAGCCAGTCCGTCATGGACGACGCGATGCCCGCCGCCAGAACCGCCAACGCAATGCGAGTCCACGGCATACCGTTCGATAAACTCTACCATGAAAAACGCCGCAAGCCCGGGATCCTTTTGCGAGGGCTCGATGATTTTTCCGGCTGCATGCTGCAAGAATCGCCGCCGGATATCGCTGTTCCTCTATGGAGGCGAAACATATGCGGTTTCCGACAATTCTTTTGGCCCTCACGGGCGCGCTGGTTCTGGCGGGATGCGACAGCCCATCCTTGATCTCATTGGACCCGGCGGTGACCGATCAAGAGGCCGTGTTTGACCCGACCTTGCTGGGAACGTGGCAGGCCGGCCAGGATGGCGATCTCTGCATCTTCCAGCGGAACGGGAGTGGCAACGCCTACACCGTTACCTACGTCAGCGACGGCAGCTCGAGAAAGTTCGACGCCCTGCTGTTCCAAGTGGGTCAAGCCTCGCTCCTGGACCTTTCTCCGCAGGATTCGGACGATTTTCAGGTTCCAGCCCACGCGCTGATCCGGATCTGGCCGACAAGTGGAAGCTTGGGCTGGACCTACCTGGATTCCGAGTGGCTCCGCCAGCAGGCCGCGCAAGAACTGCCGAACCGCGCTCGCGACAACAACAAAATGCTGGTCACGGCGGCTGCCGCGCCACTGCGCGCCTTTCTGGCGAAGTACGCGGCGGACGACAAAGCTCACGGAGATATTGAGGACTGGCAGCGGCTGCAGTAAGCACAAACTCAATGCGTGCGCCACGCGGACGCTTTCTCGTATCATGAACCTGATGCGAGCTGTCAGGCGCTCCCCCTGATCGCTGACGGCTGGCCGCGGCGATGGATGCTAACACCTCGACGTTCACCCTGCTCGAAAAGGCGAAGGCCGGCGATGAGGAGGCCCTCTCGCAGGTGTTCGAACAATATCGCCGCCGCCTCGCGGTACTGGTGCACTTCAAGCTCAGCCCGCAGGCCCGCGAGCGATCCGAGGTGGATGACGTGGTGCAGGAGACGTGCCTCCGGGCTTTCCGCGACGTGAATCGTTTCACCTATCAGACGCCGGGGAGTTTTCTGCGCTGGCTTTCCTCGATCGCCGATCACGTGATCGTCGACCGGGTGCGATACCGGAATCGCGACTGCCGCGTGGGGGAAGAGGTACCGTTCCGGAGCGAGAGCAACCCGCTCGGCCCGGAACCCGTGGACACCAGAACGCCAAGCCGGCTGCTGGGACAGCAAGAGGCGCTGCACCGCCTGCTCGGGCGCCTGAACGAGCTTCCCGAAGACTACCGGCAGGCCATCCTGCTGGCAAAAATCGAGGGTCTCTCGACAGCCGAAATGGCGGAGCGTTTGGGCAAGTCTCGCGAGCAGGTGGCCCTTCTCGTCTACCGGGCGGTGAAGCGGTTCCGCGGCTTGTGCGACGGCGGGGAGGCGTGATGGAGGACGAGCCCGAGCTGCGCCTCGCCAAATCCTTCGCGGAGATTCTGGATGGCCTGGCGCGGGGCGAAGACACTCCCGAGCTGGCGGGCGAATTGGCAACGCTGGCCGAGATCGATCGCGCGCTGGATCCGGCGGCTCTCCCGGAGCGGCTTTCCGGTCACAAGATAGTCGCCGAAATCGGCTCAGGCGGGATGGGCCGCGTGCTGCTGGCGGTCGACGAAGCGCTGGGCCGCAAGGTTGCCATCAAGACACTCGCCCCCCGATACGCGGACAACCCCGTGTTGCACGCCCGGTTCATGGCGGAAGCGCGCGCCATGGCACGCCTGTCGCATCCCAACATTGTGCGCATTTACAACCTGGGCCCCGCCGAAGAGCCGCCGCATTTCGTCATGGAGTTCCTGGAAGGAGCGCCGCTCACGAAGGCTGCCGCGCGGCTGACGTTCGAGCAAAAAGCGGAGTTGATGCACAAAGTGGTGCTGGCGGTCGAGTTCTTGCATCAGGGAGGGATGCTGCACCGGGATCTGAAGCCGGCCAACATTCTGGTGGGTGCGGACCTGGAACCGAAGCTCCTCGATTTCGGACTGGCGCTCGATCTCGGCATCCACGAACGGCTATCGAAAATCGGCGAGATGGCCGGCACGCCCGAGTACTTTTCTCCGGAACAGGCGGCCGGCGGGGAAAAGTTGGATGCGCGCAGCGATGTTTTCTCTCTTGGCGCGGTTCTTTACGAATTGCTGACCGGCGCGCCGCCGTTTCGCGGCGAGACCATGGCTGAGCTGCTGCGTCGTATTCGCGAGGAAGAACCGGCGTTGCCCCGCCGCCAGGACCCTGCGATCCCCAAGGGCCTCCAGGACATCTGCCTGAGGGCCCTGGAGAAGGACCCGGCGCACCGCTATGGTTCGGCGCGCGAGATGGCCGACGACTTGCGCCGATATCTCGCCGGCGAAGCTGTGTTGGCCGAGCCGGCGGCCTATACGCGACTGATCGCCGATAAGGTCGGCGAACATCTGCGCGATCTGGAAAGCTGGCGGCGCGACCAGGTGGTCTCGGACTCCGAGTATGAAGGCATCCGCAAACGCTACGATCGCCTGCTGGAGCGCGAGGATGCCTGGATCATGGAAGCGCGCCGCCTCACCCTGCCGCAGGTGAGCCTCTACCTGGGCGCATGGATTCTGGCGGTGGGTACCGCGCTGTTGACGTTTTTCAAGTACTCGGCGATGGCCGGAGCGCCGGCCGTGTTGGTGGCTTGGGCGGCGGCGGTGCCGATGGCGTGGATCGGAATTCGCACCTGGAGGCGCGGATATCATCGCGTCGCGATCGCATACCTGCTGGCCTTTTGCGTGGTGCTGCCTGTTTCCATGCTGGTCACCATGGAGGAAGCCCGTGTCTTCAACGCGCTCACCCGCGGGAGCGCGAACCTGGAACTCTTTCACCGCCTGGGTGTCGATAAACAGGCTACCAACGCCCAGTTGTGGTGGGCGCTCGCGGCCGGGCTGCCCGTCTGCTGGTGGCTGCGGCGCTTCACGCGCGCGCCGGTCTTCTCGCTGATGTTCTCGTCCATTGCCGCGCTGTTGTGCCTGGCCACGCTGCTCCGCATGGGCATGCTGGACTGGCTGGACAACGATCCCGGCCGTTTTTACTTCCACCTGATCCCCTGCGCCGCGCTGTTCATGGTCGCCGGGTTCGGCCTGGAGCGGCTTGGCCGCCCCGACGACTCGCGCTATTTCTATCCTTTCGCGGTCGCGTTCACCTGGGCGGCGCTCAGCGGCGTGGCCACCTTCCACGAACCCTACGCCAAATGGCTGCTAGCTACCGCGCCGTGGACGCGCGGCCAAATCGAATACCTGTTCATCGGCAACGCCGCAATCTACTTCGTGCTCGACCGCATCTGCGAGCGGCTCCCGTCGCCGCAAGTTCACGTGGTGGGCCGCGCCTTCCGCTTCGTCATCCCAGGGCATGTCATGACGTCGCTGTTCCTGTTGGGCCTGAACGCAAATTCGCACTTCGAGCAACGCGTCTTCGACTGGCTATTGCCGGCCGTGGCCTGCGTGTTCGTGTTCTTGAGCATCCCGCGCCAGATGAAAAACTTCTTCGCCTCCGGCCTGCTGTTCTTCGCGATTGGCGTGTTCCGGCTGCAACAAAACGTGTTCCCGGACCGCGCCGGCTGGCCAATCCTGTTGCTGGCGTGCGGCCTGGCCCTGATGGTGGCAGCGGCGAATTACGCACCGCTGAAAGTCAGCTTGGCTCGGATGGTGAAGCGCGTAGTGAGGTGAGTTGTTCACTACTGCGGGACGAACTCGCGCTTCGGCGTCAGAACAGGTTGACGTCGAGACCTGCGATGAAGTGAATGCCGGGAATCACGAGGTCGCGCAGTTCGCGGTCGTTGGTAAGGAAGAGGTCCACCCCGGCGTGCCCTGCACTCGCGAGATGTATGGCGTCGGCGGGCGTCACTCGGGAGTTTCCGCGAATCTGGCCGTAGCGCTCCGCGGTCTCTGCGGCAAACGGGATGAGTTCAACCTCGGCCGACTCAAACAACTGGCGGATCTTGAGGGATTCGTCGGCCTGGCCGCGCCGATAAGATCCCACCAGAATCTCGCCCAGCGTGAACGCACTCGTCAGGAGCTTGTCCTTCCGTTGCCGCATCTTGCGGTAGATCTCTTCCACTCGATCCGCGTACTGCGGATTGTCTTCGAACCAGTACACGAACAACATCGTGTCCCAGTAGATCCGGCTCAACGGTTCTCCTCACGCCGATAAAAGCTCTCTCGCTCGCCGTGGATGAACTTCTCCCCGCCGCCGAGGCTTGAAAAGGTATCTTTGGCGATGCCACGGAGGCTCAGGAGGAGCGATTCCTTGTTCGGAGTTGGAGATCCAGAAGCTTGCAGCCTGTAGGTAAAGGTTGCTGTCGTACCCAGGCCGGAAGGAGGCCCTTCAAACTTCTCCAGCACGAGTTGATTCTCGTTGAGGAACTTCGGGGACCCTAGCACTTGGCAGACATTGGGAACGCGGTTACGCAATCCCAGTTCTTTGTGGATGGCGCCGGCCACAATGCGAACAACGGTCACACCCTGGATTCGGGCCGTATCGACGTAGCGCTGCTTGAGATACTGGCGAATCCGATCTGCTTCTTTTTGTTTTTCCATAACACAAGAATAACATAAATCGCATAAACTACAAGCATAATTAACAGGCTAGATGACATGCGACTAACCTAATTGTTTACTTGTCATTGCGGCTGTTTTTGCACTTCGCCTGGCGTGTCCGTATTCCGTTTCACCCACGCCACCACCAGCCGCAGCTCTTCGTATGTGACGTCAGGCGGAAGGGCATCCTTGAGCGTCTTGAGGCGGTCAGAGCCGAGGCGACGGATGGCTTCGGCGATTTCGTTGTGGCGGGCTTCTCCTCCGACCCAGTCCATGTGGTAATCGACGCGGCCTTCGGCGACCAATTCCACCACCACTTCGACCACGGTGGACAGGCGGCGGCCTCGAATGCGGGCGATTTCCTCGAGCGACTTGCCTTCGGCGAGCAGAGCCATGGTTTCTTCGACTGGTGACGCCTGGCGCTCCTGGCGCTCGGCGCGGGCGCCGTTGCGGAAGGCTTCGAGCGCGGCGAAGATTTCGCTGCCATACATCTCGGCCTTGCGCTCGCCGAAACCGAACACGCCCAGCAGCTCGCGCAGGTTCGAAGGGCGCTTCCGGCAAAGGTCATCGAGCGATGCGTCGGAGAGCACGATGTAAGCCGGGACGGCGGCGCGTTGGGCTGCGCGGAGGCGCCACTGCTTCAGGAAGTCGACAAGCGCCCGATCGGCGGCGGGTTCGGCAGGCGCAGTGGGCGCGGCGGAAGCGCGCGCCCCCGGCGCTTCGCGGCCGGGCGCGGGGCGCGAGGCTTCCGCCCGTCGCACTTCGGCCACCGGTGCCAGCTTCTTTTTCTTCTTGGCGCTCTTTTTCGCGAAAGTTTCGACGATAGGCTCATCGAGCCACGACGGCCGGCTGCCGCAGACGTCGCACATATCGCAGCGCGTCCATTTGGGTGTCTGCCCGAAGTGATTGCAGATCTGCAAGTGGCGGCAGCGGGCGCTTTCGACGAAGCGGCGCACGGCGTGGTAGCGCTGCCAGGCGCGCTCCTTCTCCTGCGGGTCCTGCAACTGGTCGATGAAATAAGCCAGCAGGCCTGTGTCCTTGGGCTGCCAGAGCAGAACGCAGTCGGCGGGCTGGCCATCGCGGCCGGCGCGGCCGGCCTCCTGATAATACTGTTCGATGGATTTGGGCAGCGAGGTGTGGATCACGGCGCGCACGGCGGCCTTGTTAATGCCCAGTCCAAACGCGATGGTGCCGACCAGAACGTGCACGTCGTCGTTCATCCAGCGCTCCTGATTGCGGCGCCGCGCGGCAGCCTCCATCTGGCCGTTGTAAGGCACGGCGGGAATGTCGTGGTTGCCCAGGAAATCGACTAATTCCTCGACCAGCGCGATGGTCGGCGCGTAGACGATGGTGCTGTGCCCGGCATACGCGCGTGCAGCCTGCAACAGCCGCTGTCGATGAGCGTTCCCGGCGCACTCCTCCACCACGTAGCGCAAGTTGGCGCGGTGAAAGCTCGCAATGTATTTATGCGGATCGCGCAGCCGGAGCTGTTCGAGAATATCGTGCCGCACGCGGCGGGTGGCGCTGGCGGTGAAAGCGGCGATGGGAATCTCGGGGAAATTCTGGCGAAGTGAAGCGAGCTGGCGGTACTCGGGGCGGAATTCGTGGCCCCATTCGGAAATGCAATGCGCCTCATCTATGGCGAACAACGCCAGCGGAACCTTTTCGAGCCAGCTCACGGTGTCTTCCCGCGCCAGGCGTTCCGGCGAAAGATAGAGCAGGCGGAAAGCGCCCTGCGTGGCGGCGCGCATCACGGCGCGCTGCTCCTCGCCCGCCATTGTGCTGTTGAGCATGGCGGCCGGGATGCCCATATCGGCGAGCTGCGCCACCTGGTCGTGCATCAGGGCGATCAGCGGGCTGACCACCAGCACCGTGCGGCCCAGAACCAGCGCTGGAAGCTGGTAGCAGAGCGACTTCCCGCCGCCGGTGGGCATGACCACGGCGGCGTCGTGGCCCTCCATCAGGCTCTGAATGATGCGCTCCTGCATGGGCCGGAACGAATCGTAGCCCCAATACTTCTTCAGGGCTTGCTGGAGATCGGGCACGTCGGCAACTACGAGTGTATCAACCGCACCACGGCGGGCGGCGCGGCGCGGAGCAACTCGGCGACGGTCGCACGAGTCACCGGATGACGCAGGTCCGGCGCGAGGTCATGGAGGGGCGCCAGCACGAATCGCCGCTCGGCCATGCGCGGATGCGGAATCTCCAGTTTGGCGCCGTGCATTACTGCCGTGCCGTATAGAAGAATATCGATATCGATGATGCGTGGCCCTTTGGGCACCGTGCGCACGCGGCCGAGCACGCGCTCAATCTTCTGCACCCGCGCCAGAAGCTGTAAGGGGAACAGGGAGGTCTCAGCTTCCACCACCAGGTTGAGGAACCAGCGCTGATCGGTGTAATCGACCGGCTCCGTTTCATAAACGGCGGAAACGCGCAGCACGCGCAACCCTGGCGCGCCAAGCCGCTCGATGGCAGCGCGCAAGTGAGCCTCGCGGTCGCCGATGTTGGAGCCGAGGCTGAGATAGATGAGTTTCGCCAATTGAGGCTAAGAGACGCGGTAGATGTAGCTGTGGTCCAGGAAACGGTCACCGATCGTTCCGGCCAAGCTTCTGCCTTCGCGCACCTTTTCCCCTTCCCTAAAGGAGCGCCTCAACTCGCGTATGAACGGGTCTTTCATGCGGAGGATCATGAGCGGCTCGGTCTTCTCAACCTCCATGTTCGCCCGATCCAGGGCCCTGAACACAATACCGTAAGCTTCCCTAGGATCTTCTGTGTCGAGCAGCCGCGAGGAGATCACCAGCCGCCAGTCGCCATACTCTCGCAGAAAGAGCGCCCACATGGCGACGCTGATTTTCAGCTTCGCATCGTCCAGTGCTTGCAGGATTCTCCGGCCGGTTTCAATCTCGGGGCCTACCAATAATGTCTGAGCCATGCGAGGATCCCGTCCCTCCTTTCCATAATAGCCGCAACCAGGGCGGTCGCGCTTCCCTTGTCGTGCCTGCGGTAGCGGCTCTGTTCCGACCATGAACTCACGGTGTTCCAGTTCTCGCCGAATCTCGAATTGGATTTCACGAGCACCGCACGCGGTTTTTCGAGGTCCGCCAGGGCCTTTACGATGGCGCGTACTACTTGGCGGGATATGCCGTCGAATGCGCATTGAAAGCGTGCATCGCGAAAAAAACAAGCAAGCGTGAGTTCCCGGACAAAGACCGCGTGAACAGGAGCTATACCCGTCCAGCAGCGCCTTGGCTTCTTCTGCGCGAATTCTCGAAAGCGTCTGGAGGTCCTTGCGATCCACGCTTTATCCTAGCAGGCGACCGCTCAGAACAGCCCTGCCTGCCCATCGTTCGGCTGCTTGCGTTTCACCTTAAAATAGTCGAACGCCAGCTCGGTTCCCACGCGGCCGCGAGGGGTGCGGTTCAGGAAGCCGAGTTGGATGAGGTACGGCTCGTAGACTTCCTCGATGGTATCGGCCTCCTCAGAAATCGACGCGGCGATGGTGCCGACGCCGACCGGGCCGCCGCGGTATTTCTCGAGAATCGTCAGCATGATCTTTTGGTCGATCTCATCCAGGCCGTAGCGGTCCACGTCGAGCAGGTTCAGGGCGGTCTGCGCCACAGAAAGCGTGATACGACCGTCGGCGCGCACTTGCGCATAGTCGCGGACGCGGCGCAGCAGGCGGTTGGCGATACGCGGCGTGCCGCGGCAGCGGCGGGCCAGCTCTTCGGCGGCGCCATCCTCGATTTCCACGCTGAGCAGTTTCGCCGACCGGTTGACAATGGCCTTCAGCTCCTCGACGGTGTATGGATCGAGTCGCAACACCAGCCCGAACCGGCCCCGCAAGGGCGCGCTCACCAGGCCCTGGCGCGTGGTGGCGCCGATGGCGGTGAACTTCGGCATGGGCAGCGAGTGGGTGCGCGCGCCCGGCCCCGCGCCCACCAGGATATCGACGCGAAAGTCTTCCAGCGCCGCATAGAGCATCTCTTCGACGTCGGGCAGCAGGCGGTGAATCTCGTCGATGAAGAAGACCTGGCGGGCGCGTATGTTGCTGAGGATGCCTGTGAGGTCGAGCTTTCTTTGCAGCACCGGCCCCGAGGTTGCGGTGAGCTCGGCCTCGAGTTCCTCGGCGATGATGGTGGCAAGCGTGGTTTTGCCCAGCCCTGGCGGGCCATAGAGCAGCACGTGGTCCATGGCTTCGCCGCGCTGGCGGGCGGCCTGGATGGCGATATCCAGGTTCTCTTTGAGCTTGCTCTGTCCGGTGAATTCGGCCAGCCGCCGCGGGCGAAGCCCCGCTTCAAACTGCAGATCCTCGGCCTGGCGATCGCCGGAAACCAGTTTCCGGTCGGGCACTGCTACCAGCTTACCGTACCAGTTCCAGGGCGCGGCGGAAAAGCGGCTCGAAGTCGGCGGGCGCGCCGGCGGATTTCGCTTTGCGGACCGCCGCTTCGGCCTGCGGGCGCCCGCAGCCAAGGTTCAGCAGGGCGGAAAGCACGTCCTGATCCACTTGGCTGAGCGCCGCGGCGGTCGGCGCCTCCGGCATCTCTCCACTCATTGCGGGCATTTTGTCACGCAGTTCGAGGATCATGCGCTCGGCGGTCTTCTTGCCGACGCCGGGGATGCGGACTAGGGCGTCGACTTCGCCGCGGATGATGGCCCGGATCAGGTCGGGCGCGGCGACGCCGGAGAGCACCTTCACGGCCAAGGTGGGGCCGATGCCGCTGACCGAGATCAGCTTCTCAAACAGCGCCTTTTCCTCCGCGGTGAGAAAACCGTAGAGCGAAAGCGCGTCTTCGCGAACGTGCGTGTGAATGCGCAGGCGGACCTCGGCCCCGGCGCCGGGCAGGTGGGTGAAGGTGGAGACCGGAATGGTCACGTCATAACCGACGCCGCCGGCTTCGACGATGGCCTGGTTCGGATGCTTCTCGATCAAAATGCCGCGCAGCAGAGCGATCATAGTCTAGGCAACGAACAAGTTACCACAGTGGACGCGCCGTGGCGCACGCATTCGTGCGTGCCGCGTCGGCAATCCTGCCGACGCCCGGAGTTTCTATATTTTCGTGAGCGCCACTGTAGCGCCGGCGGTCTTGCCTGTACGTGATCAAGACATCTGCGACAAACGTTATCAGGACATCCGCGACATCGGTTGGGCTTCCCGACAGTTGGCTCGTTGGTTAAGATGAAAC
>JBAVEN010000064.1:0-2171 GCA_049587755.1 Bryobacteraceae bacterium
GGCGGCCGCGGGCCGCGGCCGGCGCCGCCCGAAGCGGGGCGTGGGCCGGAGCCGCCGCGCCTGCCTCCCGCCGGGCAGGTCGAAACCGGCGACTTCAACCCCGTCCTCGGTTATTCGTATGAGGAACTGGCGGTGCTGAGCCGCAGTATGCATCACAGTCAAGGAACCGGCGCCATGCGCCGGCCCGGCGCTTCCACCACCGAATTCGGTTTGTTCGCCGGCCGGCCTGCGCCGGAGCACCTCTTCGATGGCGTCGATACTTCCTGGAGCCGCTTGCCCGGCGGCGCCCCGGTTACCCCCATCCTGGCGGAGGCCGTGAAAGCGTTCCAGCCGGAGCACCCCGAAAAAATCATCCCGCTCCTGGTGAAAGCTCGGCCCCTCATCGCCGCTATCGATGACCCGCTGGCCCGCGAAAAACTTGCCGAACTGGACGAAGCCATCGCCGATTGCGCCGGCATGTGGATCGAAGCCCAGGCGCACGAGCCCGAGGCCGTGCCAGGCAGGCCGCTCGCCATCACCACCACCGTGCTTAATCGTTCACCCGAGCCCGTGGAACTTGCCGGGGCACGTATGGAAGGCATGTGGGACCAGGACCTGCCCGTCAAACCGGCGCCGCTTCCGTACAACCGGCCGGTGACCATCGAATTCAGCCGCGCCGTGCCGGTCTCGCAGCCATACTCGCAGCCCTACTGGCTGCGCCAGCCTGCTTCAGGCGATGTCTACACGGTGGAAGATCAGCGCCTGGTGGGCCAGGCGGATACGCCGCCGGTGGAGCGTGTGCGCGTGAAGCTGTTGGTCGCCGGAGCGGCGATCGAAGTCGAACGGCCCGTCGCGTATCGTTATGCCAACCGCGCCGAAGGTGAGCGGACGCGGCCGCTGGCCGTGGTCCCGCCAGTCGCGGTCAATCTGCCGCAGCCGGTCGCCGTGTTCCCTTCGCCCGCGCCGCGCACCGTCCACGTGGTTGTCGAGGCGCAGGTCGACAAGTCCGCTGGAGAACTGCACCTGGACGCGCCGGCGGGATGGAAGGTGGAGCCCGCCGCGCACCATTTCGAAATCGCCGCGCGTGGCGAAGCCAGCGACCTGGCATTTGCGGTGACGCCGCCGGCCGGCGAAACAACGGCATCGCTCCGCGCAGTGGCAACCGTGGGAGGACGCGAAGTCTCGAGCGGCATTCAGCTCATTTCCTATCCGCACATCCCGGTGGAGTTGTTGTTTCCGCCGGCCGATATCAAGCTGGTCCGCGCCGATATCCGCGTCACCGCGCACCGTATCGGCTACATCATGGGTGCTGGCGACGATATGCCCGATGCCCTCCGCCAGTTGGGGCTCGAGGTCACGCTGCTCAGCCCGTCGGACCTCGAGCAGGGCGACCTGAGCCGTTTCGATGCCATCGTGTCTGGAGTCCGCGCCTACAATGTGCGCGCCGATCTGCGCGCCAATCAACAGCGCCTGCTAGATTACGTCTCGGGCGGCGGCACTTATATCGTCCAGTATAATACCGGCGATCTTACTCTCAACCTCGGTCCCTACCCCATGACCGTGCCGCCCGGCTCGCGCTACCGTGTCACCGTGGAGGAGGCGCCGGTCGCCTTTCCCCATGCAGACAGCCCGCTGCTGCGCGCGCCCAATGCGATCACGTCACGCGATTTCGATGGCTGGGTGCAGGAGCGCGGCCTCTATTTCGCTTCCGAGTGGGACAAACATTATCAGACCGTGCTCTCCTGCGCAGACCCCGGCGGGCCGGCCCTCGAAGGCGGCGAGCTTTGGACCCGCTACGGCAAAGGCGTCTACATCTACACCGCGTACGATTGGTTCCGCCAGTTGCCCGCCGGCGTCCCCGGTGCCTATCGCCTCTTCGCCAATCTCATCAGCGCCAAATGAGTGAGCCAGGTCCCCGACCTGCCAACGCCGGGCGCGTTCGTTCCGTAGGGGCCGGGCATGCCCGGCCCGCTTTGCGGCCTCGGTCACCACCCGGTCACCACTTTTTCCTTCCCGCTAACTCAATCACTTAGCCAAATCTGCCCCGCCCCAATCCTTGACATACCCCGTATCCTGGAATTGGGACGGTGGCGCAATGCTCCGCTGCTCGTCCTTTCTTGCTGGCCAGCAAGCGTTGCACTCAGGTGGTACTGAACTTCCGGCGCCCGTGAACGGCATGCGGGGTCCCCCTT
>JBAVEN010000065.1:0-132003 GCA_049587755.1 Bryobacteraceae bacterium
CCGGAACGGGGCGGAAGAGGCTTTCGCCAACAGTCTTCCGCCCCGTTCCGGGGCTGGCAGCGAGCAACCAGATTCCACACGGCTTGCGCCGTGGGCTATTGTTTTTCGCCCTTCGGGCTGGCGCCGCGCCTTGCGTACCTATACGCTCAGATACCAGCGGATTTCCACGGAGTACAAGACGCCACCATTTTCATGTCGCGCACCCATTCTCCCCGGAGTCCGCCATATCGAGAGCGCGTGGTCAGGCGTCGAAGCGCCCCGCGGGCTTGGAAAACCCGCTCTCCCTCACTCTACACCTGGTACACACCGTCGAAGTCGAAGAAGTAGCGCTCGATGGCGAGCGAGGGCTGGGCCGTGCGAATTACCTCTGCGGCGCGCCCTATATCGGCGATCAGCTCTTCCGGCGGGCGGCCCAGGTAGGCCCCGCAATCCGCGTGGCCTGTCAGGATCATCCGCGCCGAGCCGTGCAGCGCAATCGAGGCCGCCAGCATGCGCAGCACGAAATCGCGGTCGCCGTCGCTTGCCGGTGCCGCCACCGCCCTGGCTGCGCCGGGAATCTTGATCTGGTCGTACACCGCCACGCCCTGGCGCCGCAGGAATTTCCGCGCCGCCAGTTCGAAGCGCGCGTCGAAACAGGTCAGCACGCACGCATCGGCCCGGTAAACCTCAACGGGCGAATCGAAGTGAAACAGCTTTTGCATGCGCTATACCCACGCCGCCGTTAGTGCCTGTCCGCGCCGCCGCAGGTGCGGCGTGTGCCGCGCCATATCTTGGAAAAAAGTCGACGGATCTTCCGGCGCCAGCCAGATCTCGCAATTCGGCCCGCACTCGATTTTGACCGTCTCGGCCGAAAGCGGCAGCGGCGCTGTCTGTTCCGCATCCTCGCCGATGTAGGTAATCGCCCGGTACGGAATCAGCCGGTACGCCAGGCCAGCGCGGATCAGCAGCCCATCCGGCGTGGTGACGTATCGCTGCGGATACGCGCGGATCAGCAACACCAGCAGCACCGAACCGGCAATCCAGTGGTTGCCACCCACCAGGATCACGACCAGGCCCAGGCCGATTGCGGCCAGAATCCACCACTCGAATTTTGCATCGTGCGTCATAGATTTAAGTCCCTGTTTTGGTGCGGGTGTAAGGGATACACAACCGGCTTTCGCCTGCCCGGCGCGCCATGCGCGTCGGGTTCCATCCGCTTGCGCCCTGCGATTCGCTGTTACCCGGCCTTGCGCTTGGCCTTCAGCTCGGCCAGCAGGCGGTCGATTTCGTCGCGCTTTTCCATCGCCTTGAACTGGTCCTCGACGTCGTCGGCCATCAGATCGGCCGTGGCCTGCGCGGTCGCTTCGCTGTGCTGCACCTTGTTCTTCATGCGGTCAAACGCAGCCGTCTTGGATTGATCGCCCATGTCCAGTCCCGCCTTGGTGGCCTTGCCCAGCGCGCGGGAGCGCCGGTGCTGCGCGATCAGCATGTCGCTCTTGGCTTGCGCTTCCACCAGCTTCTGCTGTAGTTTGATCAGCGCGCCCTTCAGGTTCTCCACCTGCGTTTTCTGGTCCTCCACCTGCTGGCGAAAGCTCTCGGCCGTTTTACGGTAGGTCATCGCCCGCTCCACGGCTGTGCGCGCCAGTTCGTCGTTGTGCTGATCGAGCGCCATGTCTGCGCGCCGCATCCATTGCACGTCGTTGTCTTCGTTTTCCCTGAGCTTCTTTTCCAGCACGTGCTGGTCGGCGATCGAAATCGCCACCTGCGTCTTCACCTGGAGCAGTTGATTCTCCATGTCGAGAATCACCTGCTTGATCATTTTTTCCGGGTCCTCGGCCTTATCGACCAAATCGTTGAGGTTGGCCCGAATCAAAGTGGAAACCCGCTCTAAGAGTGCCACTGGAGTTCTCCTTTCCCTGTGGGCCGCGCACTCGCGCGCGGCCCGGTTACCCAAAATCCCTGCTACGCCGCCGGAGGCTTGTCGTCCGGCTTCGGCGCCTTGTCCCCAATCGCCCGCACTTTGCCAAATAGCTCGGCGAGCGGCATGCCCGATAGCGTCTCGAACAGCGCTGGAATCTGCGCCGCCATCTTGGTCATATCGCCGGTGATCTTGTTCAGGCCGGCGGCATCGCCGTTGCCGGTCGAAACCACCGTGATGCGGTCCACGTTGGCCAGCGGCGCTGCCAGCGCCTTCACCATCTCCGGCAAGCCGGTGATCAGCTTGTCCACAATTGCCGCCTGGTTGAATTCCTGGTACGCCTCGGCCCGCAAGTTCATCGCCTTGGCCTCCGCCTCGCCCTTCTTGAAGATGATTTCCGCTTCCGCTTCGCCCTGCGCGCGGATGGCCGACGCATGGCCTTCGGCTTCAATAATCAGCCGCTGCTTTTCGGCTTCCGCCAGGGTCTCGATGCGCTGCCTCTCGGCGTTGGCCGGCTTCAGCACCGTGGCCGTCAGCTCGCGCTCGCGCCGCGCAATTTCGGCTTCCTGCACCTTGACTTCGTGCTCTTTCTCCACCTGGTGAATGGTGACTTCTTCGCCGCGCACCTGCTGCTGCATGATGTTGGTCTGGATCTCGTAGGCTTTGTCCGCCTGGGCCTGCTGCTTCTTCACCGTCTCCAGGTACAGTGCCTTCTTGGTCTCCAGATCGCGCTGCGCTTCGGCCTGCTTGGTTTGCGACAGCGTCTCCGCCAGCACGCGCTCCTGGTCGGCCTGCGCTTTGGCAATGGCGGCTTCGCGCGATGCGTTCGCCCGTTTGATCGCCGTATCGCGTTCGGCTTCGGCCGACGCCACATCCGCATCGCGCTTGATCCGCGCCACGTCCGGCCGGCCCATGTTGGCAATGTACTCGTTCTTGTCGCGGACTTCTTTAATGGTGAAGGAGATTACCTCCAGGCCCATCTTGGTCATGTCGTCGGCGCAGGTGGAGCGCATCCGCTCGCCCACCATCTCCGGCTGCTTGACGATCTCTTCCACCGTCAACTGGCCGATGATGCCGCGCAGGTGGCCTTCCATCACCAGCCGGATCAGCCCTTCCCGCTCTTCCGGCTGCTTGGTCAGAAACTGCTCCGCCGCGGTCAGAATCGATTCCGGGTCCGACTTCACCTTGATCTGCGCCACCGCTTCCACCGTCACCGCGACGCCCTGCCGCGTGTACAGGTCCTGCTTCGGCGCCACGTCAAACGACATCAGCTCTAGCGACAGCCCGCGCGAGGTTTCCACCATCGGGAAAATAAACGTGCCGCGACCCTTCACCACGCGCGTGCCGCCCAAACCGTACACGATGATCGCTTCATGCGGACCGGCTTTGCGAAACAGCTTGGCAAACGCCGTCAGGATGAAAAGAATGACCAGGACCCCCAAAAGAACGAAGATTACAATCGGGTGTTCCATAATTTGCTCCACTTAAAGTTTCAGCTCCGTTTCTCCGGCGAGGTCTTCCCAGCGCCGGACGTAGGCAATGCCCTTCTCGTAGCGCGTCACCACTACTTCCGCGCCCTTGGGGATGGCCGCGCCATCCTCGCTGCGCGCGCCAGCAACGTGGCGCGTGCCCTCCTGCGAAAAAATTAGTTCGCCCGTTCCGCCGGCGCGGATCGGGATGCTCAGTTTTCCCAGCACCCCTACCATCTCGTAGTCCGCCGGATCGAGGGGCGCCTCGTGCGCCATCAGCACCTTGGCGAGAAACACGAACACCACCGATGCCGCGCCCAGCCCACTGAACGTCGCCACCACGAAAGCCACGAAATACCAGACGTGGTAGTAATGCTCCAGCAGGTATCCAGCCCCGCCGAACCAGGCTAGAAACGCCGACACGGTGCCGAAATTGAACCACGGCAACTCGCTCGCCCCGCCGCCGGAAGCGTGCCCGTGCGGGATGTGTATCGCATGATGCAGATGCGGGATGTGTACGTGCCCCATTCCCGCCAAAAACGCCAGCGCGCTCAAAACGAAACCCACCAGAAAACACGCGAGGTAAAAGTCCGACCAGCTCATTCACTGCCTCCTCGTCTTGCGGGCCGGCGGCGTCTTCAGGACTTCCATCAACCGCTCCGCCAGGCCCGGGTTCTCCAGAATCTCGCCCAGCAGGATGATGCACATCCGCGAATCCGCGTGCCGCGCCAGCGCCACCAGCGCTTGCTGCAGCTCCGGATCGCGGCGAAACCGCTCCGCGCCGCTCACCAGCCACAGGTCCAGCTTGTCCTCGAGCGCCCCCACATCCGAGACCAGCTCGTTCTGGAACCCTTCCGGGTCGTCCACCAGGTAGCCCGGATGCACTTTGAAGAACTTCGCCAGCAGCATGCGCGTCGAATTCGTCAGGTGCGGCCGCGCCCCACTCTCAATCTGCGAGAGGTAGCTCTGGCTGATCGATTTGCCCAGCTCGCGCTGGATCAGCCGCGCCATCTCCAGTTGCGACAATTCGCGGTCGAACCCGCGCAGCGTTCCTTCCACTTCCCGCAGGTATCGAAGTTTCTCGCCGAGCTTCATATTGCAATCTGTAATTATAGTATTGCAATTTGTGATTGGCTGTCAAGGGGAGAATTTGGCCTGTTTTCAATCGGCTGGCGGGTCGGCTTTCGGTTGTCCAAAACAACCTGCGCAGCCGTAGGCTCAGATCCCGAGTTTCCGGAGTTTTCGTCGCTCTCATGCCGCACCAGCCGATTCGGTTGGAATCTGACCGAATTTTTACCGAAACAAAGGGGTTAGGCTCCGTTTTCGGTCCGCTTCTGGCCGAAATGGCGCGGCGGGCGCTTCAACTTGCTCACACCACGAATTACGCTAAGCTCTTGGTCGGGGAGGCTTCCGATGCGCCGCAGAGATTTCTTGCCCGCGGTAGCGCTGACGGCCGCGGCCGCGCAGACGCCCGCGGCGTCGCCCGGCAAAGGCCGCTTGAAACAATGCGTCACGCGCGGAGTGTTTGCGCGCGACATGAGCTTCGAAGACACATGCCGCACCGCCGCGCACCTCGGCCTGAAGGGTTACGACCTGGAGGGGCCCGGACAGTGGCCAATACTGAAAAAATACGGCCTGGTGCCCACCATGTGGCCGCCGGGACCGGGCGGCACCATTGCCAACGCGCTCAACCGCACCGAGAATCACGCGCCGCTTGAAAAGGCCATGCACCAGGCGCTCGACGATGCCGCGGCAAATGGCGTCCCCAGCGTCATCACGTTCAGCGGCAACCGCTCGGGGCTGGCCGATGCCGAGGGCGCCGACAACTGTGTCACATTCCTGAACCGCGTCAAAGGACACGCCGAAGACAAGGGCGTCAACATTTGCATGGAGTTGCTGAACAGCAAGGTCAACCACAAGGATTACATGTTCGACCACATCGCCTGGGGCGTGGACGTGATGCGGCGGGTTGACTCGCCGCGGGTGAAAATCCTCTTCGACATCTACCACGCGCAGATCATGGACGGCGATATCGTGCGCAACATTCGCGACTACTACCAGTGGATCGGCCACTTCCACACCGGCGGCAATCCGGGCCGGCACGAAATCGATGAAACGCAGGAGATCAATTACCGCTTCATCGCCGAGGCCATTGCGGAGCTGGGCTTCAGCGGATACATTGCTCATGAGTACACGCCCGCTCCCGGCCGCGACGCCATCGCCAGCCTGAAACAAGCGGTAGCCATTTGCGACGTGTAAGTGGTGGGGCAGGTTTCAACCTGCCTACACCCGCTTGCGGGCGCATTTTTCCCAGCTTCTTGTCAGGCAAAGCCGCTAGCCCGGTTCGCCATCAACGCCCCCGCGGATCCGCCTTCACCATGAGCGGCTGCGTGTGACTGCGGCCATCGACGGTCAACTTCACGGTATAGTCGCCGGGCGGCATCCAGGCGCCTTGCCGCTCGGGCGTGTCGTGGTAGATGGCGGAGATCGGCGGGCCTTCGCGAAATCCGCCTTCAGGCGGCGCGGCGTGCAGGTCCCATATGAAGCGATGCATGCCGGCCACAGCCGGGAGCGGTTGGAACGGCCGCAACCAATAGAGCGGCACGTCGAGCGTGGGGCTGGGCGCGGTGGGTTTGTCGTCGCTGGAAAAGCTGCGCACCACGTGGCCGGTGCTGTCGAGAATTTCCAGCGTGACCGGCGCGCGTGCGGCCGCTTTCAGCCAGTAATACAGAATGGCGCCGTCCGGCGGATTCTTGCCGGCCGGCTCTTCAGGCGGCAGCGGCGTATCGGTGTTGGTATCGCGCGGCAGGCGGAAAGTGACGCGGGGCGCGAACAGGTGCGCATCGGCGGCAGCGATGTCGCGAGTCAACTGGCGCAGCGGAGAGATGTCATCCAAAATCCAGAAGCCGCGCCCGTGCGTTCCCACTACCACGTCGTCGTCGTGAATCACCAGGTCCCGAATGGAAGTGGCGGGCATGTTCAGGCGCAACGGCCGCCAGTCGTCGCCGTCGTTGAAGGAAACGAAGACCGCCTCCTCGGTGGCCGCGAACAGCAGGCCCCGGCGTACGGGATCTTCGCGCACGGCGTTGACCGGGCCTTCCTGAAGCCCGCGCACGATTTCTTTCCAGGTGGCGCCGCCATCATGGGTGCGATAGATGTGGGGCCGCATGTCGTCCAGGCGTATGCAATTGATGGCGGCATAGACCGTATCGTCGTCGGAGTGGGAAGCGTCGAGCTGCGACACCTTGCTCCACGGCGTCAGCGCGGGCGGAGTCACGTCTTTCCAGGTCTTGCCGCCATCGCGCGTCAGGTGGATCAAGCCGTCGTCGGTGCCCGCCCAGATTACATCCACGTTGCGGCGCGAAGGAGCTATGGCGTAGACCACGCCGCGCCGCGTGGCCTGCTTCGCGGCCGCTTCCCGGTACGATTCGACGCTCGCCGGCAACACGTACGATTCGCGCGAAAGATCGGGACTGATGGCCTGCCACGTCCGGCCGCCGTCGGTGGTCTTGAGCACCATCTGCGTGCCGAAAAAGAGGAGGTGAGGATCGACTTCGGAAAACAGCAGCGGCATGGTGCGGACATAACGATAGTTGCCCTTGGGCGTGACCGATTCCACTATCCCGGTGTCGCGATGGAAGCGCGACACGCTGTGGATCGCGCCGCCGTAAACAATGTTGGGGTCGAGCGGATCGGGCGCGATGTAGGCGTACTCTTCGGCGCCCACCGGATGCCATTCGCGAAAGGTAATTTGGCCGTCATTGCCGCGGCTCGCAACGCCCGCGGAACCGCTCTCCTGCTGCCCGCCGTACACCCAGTAGGGAAACTGGTGGTCGGTGATGACATGGTAGAACTGCGCGGTCGGCTGATTGTACCAGGAACTCCAGGTGCGGCCGTAATTGACGCTGATGGTGGCCCCCTGATCGGTCGCCAGGAGAATGATCTCGGGGTGCTTCGCGTTGATCCAGATGGTGTGATAGTCGTCACCGCCCGGCGCTCCCTTGATCGCGACGAAGGTCAGTCCGGCGTCGGTGGAGCGGTAGGTGGAGGTGTTGGCAACGTAAATCACATCCGGGTGCAGGGGATCGACGCGCACGCAGGCGAAATCGTCGCCGCGGCCGTAAATCCGGTGCTCCCAGTTCACCCGCTTCCAGTGGGCGCCGGCGTCATCGGAGCGATACAGGCCCCCGGAATCGCGGTTGGCCTCCACCAGCGCGTACATGCGGTTTGGATCGCTGGACGCAATCGCGATGCCGATGCGGCCCAATCCCTCAGCGAAGGTTGGCAAGCCACCGGTGAGTTGCTCCCAGGTATTGCCGCCATCGGTGGATTGAAACAGGCCGCTGGCGGGGCCGGAGAAGCTCCCGTTCTCCCATGGGCCATCCTGTGCCTGCCACAGCACGGCGTACACTTTCCTGGGGTTGCCGGGGTCGAAGGCAAGGTCGACCGCGCCGGTCAGCTCGTTCTTGTACAGCACCTTCTGCCAGGTCGCGCCGCCATCGAGCGTCCGGTAGACGCCGCGTTCCTGATTTGGCCCGTAGGGATGGCCAAGGACGGCGACGAAGACCCGCGCGGGATCGTGCGGATCAACCAGAATGGCGGCGATCTGCTGCCCGTCGCTGAGACCGATGTGCCGCCAGGTCTTGCCCGCGTCGGTACTCTTGTACATGCCGTCGCCGACGGAGAGATCGGGCCGGTGCAAGCCCTCCCCACTGCCCGCGTAGACCACGTCGGGATCGGAAGGAGCCACGGTCACGGCGCCGATCGATCCGGTCGGCTGCGAGTCAAACACCGGCGCCCAGGTTCGTCCCGAGTCGTCCGTCTTCCAGATGCCGCCGTTGTTAACGCCAATGTAAAAGACGTTGGGCTGATCAGCGATGCCCGCCGCGCCCACCGTGCGGCCGCCGCGGAACGGGCCGATCATCCGCCATTCGAGACCGGCGTAATGATCGGTAGTGAAATCCTGGGCGGAAGCAATCGTCAACAGGCAGGAAAAAAGCAGAGGCCAGCGTCGCATAGGTTAAAAGCATAGCACCAGAAGGACAGACCATCGCCTTTCGGGATCTGTCGGCTTCGCTACCGTGTGACACCGCGACCGGCGACAAAAACCGATCGCCTATCCTACACGAAAGAGCCCCTACGAAACCAGCACCACGTCCAGCGTTCTGGGGCCATGAACGCCCTTGACGCGGGTCATCTCGATATCGGAGGTGGCGGAAGGTCCGGAGATGGTGGTGAGCGGCGCGGCGCGGAATTCCTGCAGGCGGTGGACGGCTTCCGGCAAGGTTTCCACCACCTGTTGAGCGCGGACCACGCAGAGATGATAATCAGGCACCAGGGTGACGGCGCGGCGAGCCTGGCCGGCGCCATGGCGCAGGATGATGGTGCCGGTGGACGCAACCGCCGCCTCGCAACCGGTGAGCACGCCGTTGCTCTGGTCAAGCGCGGCGTAGCTGAGGGCATTGTCCTCCACAAACTCGAAGCCTTCGGGCAGCCAACTCGCGGGCACGCCTTGAGAAACCACGATAGCGGGGCGGCTGCGCGCGGTGAGCGCCTGCGCCACCGCATCGGCGATCTGTGCCGCGGTGCAGCGGTAGACGACGGCGCCGTACTCATAGAGGCGGGCGGCAAACAGCTCCAGCCGCGCCTCCGGCGACATGCCGCCTTCGCGCCGATACTCGCGCGGAATGGCAGCGTACTCGGCGGCGCGATCCGCAGCGGTACCGGCCGCCCGGCGGATTCGTTCCAGAATCTCCTGCTTGGCCTCCAGCTTGGGGGCGCTCATGGAGCCTCCTTGCCCTGGCGCTTGGCCCACCACTGGCGGAAGGATTCAGCCGGAACCTCGGGCAGATCGCGGAAGTGGGTCCAGTCGGCCAGCCCGCCAGGCAGGCGCTCGATCACGCCGTCGCCGGCGAACGGCTTCTGCGCGATCCGCACCAGTTTCTGCGCCGATTCGAGGCGCCCGCCGCTCGAAAACACGCGCGTCGCCGCTTTCATTGCCAGCCATTCGGCGAGCGGCGCGCCGCGGGCCTTCACCACCTTGTGGCGCAGGTGCAGCAGAATCTCCGGGATATCGATCTTGACCGGGCAGACCTCGTAGCACGCGCCGCAAAGCGTCGACGCGTAAGGCAGAGAGCGCGAATACCGCATCGACTGCAACTGCGGCGTCAGGATGGCGCCGATCGGCCCGGCGTAAATCGAGCCGTAAGCGTGGCCGCCTGTCTGGCGGTAGACAGGGCAGATGTTGAGGCAGGCGCCGCAGCGGATGCAGGCCAGCGTGGCGCGCGATTCTTCGTCCGCCAGCACGCCGGTGCGGCCGTTGTCGAGCAGCACTACGTGAAATTCCTCCGGACCGTCGCCGGGCGTCACGCCGGTCCAGATGGAGTTGTACGGGTTCATGCGCTCGCCCGTAGCCGAGCGCGCCAGCAGTTGCAGAAACACTTCCAAATCGCCGAAGGTGGGGACGATTTTTTCGATGCCCACCAGGCTGATCAGAACCTTGGGCAGGGTGACGCACATGCGGCCGTTGCCTTCCGATTCCACCACGCAGACGGAGCCCGATTCGGCGATGGCGAAATTCGCCCCGCTCAAACCCACCTTGGCGCGCAGAAACCGTTCGCGAAGATAGCGGCGCGCCGCGGCGGTGAGGTCCTCGGCGCGTTCGCCCAGATCCTGGAGCTGCATCTTCTCCATGAAGAGGCGGCGGATCTCGGCCTTGTTGCGGTGCAGCGCGGGCACCACGATGTGCGAAGGCTTGTCGGCGCCAAGCTGGATGATGAGGTCGGCCAGGTCGGTTTCGATCGGCGAGATGCGGGCCGCTTCCAGCGCCGGGTTGAGCCCGGTCTCATCCGAGGTCATGGTCTTCACCTTGATGACTTCGGGTGCGCCGTGGGAGCGGATGATGTCGATGACGGTGCTGTTGGCCTCGTCCGCGTCGTTCGCCCAGTGCACCTTCCCGCCGGCGGCGGTGCAGGCCGTTTCGAACTGCTCCAGGTAGGTTGCCAGGTGGCGCAGAACGTGGTCCTTGATGGCGCGCGCGGAATCGCGAAGTTGCTGCCAATCGGGCGTTTCGGCAACGGCATGGGCGCGCCGCGCGCGGATCACGTCGGTGGCGTGGCGCACGTTGTGGCGCACCTGGGTGTTGCCCAGCATGGCGCGGGCTGCTTTGGGAAACGGGGGCGCCTGGGCCGCCTGCCCTACCTTGACGCTCATGCCGGCGCTCCCGCGGTGGATGCCAGGATCTCCGCCAGGTGCAGGCAGCGAACGCCGGCCCGCTGCCGGCTGAGCGCGCCGGCAATCTGCATCAGGCAGGAATTATCCACCGCCGTGCAGACCTCCGCCTGCGTGTCCAGTATGGCGCGGATCTTGTCGCTCAGCAGGGCGGCCGAGACATCGGCATTCTTGATAGCGAAGGTGCCGCCGAAGCCGCAGCACTGGTCCGCCTGCGGCAGCTCGACATAAGTGAGGCCCCGCACGGCGCGCAGCAACTGCACCGGGCGCTCCCCCACCTTGGTGCCGCGCAGCGAATGGCAGGTGGTGTGCAGCGTGACCGTGTGCGGAAAGGACGCGCCGGTGTCAACGGCGCGGAACTTATCCACCAGCAGCTCGCAGAATTCATGCACCCGCGGCAACAGCGCGTCCACGTCGCGCGCCACCGAGGCATCGGGGCTGGCGGCGGCCATCTTCGGGAAATGTTCGCGGATCATCGCCACGCACGAAGTGGAGGGCACGCAAATCGTCTCGGCGTCGCGAAACACTTCGAGAAAGTGGAGCATCATGCGCCGCGCGTCGTCCTGGTAGCCGGTGTTGTAATGCATCTGGCCGCAGCAGGTCTGCGCCGGGCGGAACTCGACGGTGTGGCCCAGCCGTTCCAGCACCGCCACCACCGCTTTTCCCGTGGCCGGAAAAAGCGTGTCGTTATAGCACGTGATAAATAGAGATACCTTCACGGCGCGCCTTTGCGTGCCTTCCGCAGCTATCCTAGCACGCTTGCGAAGTGATAGAGTGTCGGTAAGCGCTGGGCACAAGGGAGGGAACAATGGCGCATTCCACCAGACGAGATTTCTTGAAGACTGCCGCAGGGGCGGGCCTGGCGGCTGGCTTGGACGGCAAGGCGCTGGCCGATGCGGGCAAGCGCACGGCCACGGATTGGGTAACACTGGGGCGCTCCAACGTCAAGGTGACCCGGCTGGCGTTCGGCACAGGCACCTACAGCGGCGCCGCGCAGCGCGCGCTGGGGCAGGACGGGTTTACGCGCCTGGTGCGCTACGCCTATGACCGCGGCATCCGTTTTTTTGAGACGGCCGAAAGCTATCACGGCATGTCGGAAATGCTGGCTACTGCGCTGAAGGGTTTGCCGCGCGACAGCTATCGTTTGATGACCAAATACAGCACGCCGCCGTACGGGCCGCCGCCGGCGGAAAGAATAGACATGTACCGCCGCCAGTTGAATTCCGAATACATCGACATTCTGCTGCTGCATTGCCTGCGCCCGCCCACGTGGCAAAAAGATTATCAGGAGTTGCAGGACGGCATGTCCGTGGCCAAAGACAAGAAGATCATCCTGTCGCACGGCGCGTCGATTCACGGCCTGCCCGCGCTGCGGACGATTCCCGGCAACCAGTGGCTGGATATCGCCATGATCCGCATGAATCACACCGGCATCCACATGGACACCGAGTTGCTGCGCGACACAAACGACATCGGCAGCGTCGACGAGGTGGTAAAGCACACCAAAGCCGTTCATCAGCAGGGCATGGGCGTGATCAGCATGAAGCTGGTGGGCGAAGGCAGCTTCACCAAGTTCGAGGACCGCGACCGGGCGATGAAATTCGCCATGAATCTGGGCTGCGTGGATTGCGTCACCCTCGGGTTCAAGAACAGCGCCGAGATCGATGAAGCCATCGACCGCATGGCGCGCGTGATGGCGTAGGTGCTCCTTCTTCGGTAGCGCCGGCGGTCTTGCCGCCGGTGTCTTCCATCTTGCGCGCGCTTGACCGCAGCCACTGTACGGGACACCCCGCCCGACCGCTCAAAGAAGACACCGGCGGCAAGACCGCCGGCGCTACCGGACCGGCTATTCTAAGCCAGATTCTATCGCCCTACGATCCGCACCGAGCCCAGAATCCCCGCAGGCAGCGGCTCGATGGCCTTCATGTCCTGATCCTGAAAACGATTGCCGTATTTGGCGATGAGCGCTCGATAGTCCGGCGACGGTTGCGCGGCCAGCGCGTTGATGGCGAGGTTCGCCACCACGATGCGCAGCGTATTCTCGCCGCCGTGGAGCAGGCCGGTGATCTCGATCTCATACGGCGGATGCCACACCGAGCCCGCGCGTTTACCGTTGACGTAGACGATGGCGGCCTCGCGAACGGGGCTTTCCAGCATCGCCCGCATGCCGTTGCCAGTGCGCCGTTCGGACGTGGTGACCGGAGTGCCTTCGCCAAAATCGAGATAGAGGCGACGGCGATCCTTGGGCATGGCGGCGTCCACGGCGAATGCCTTCTCATAGGTCGCGGTGCCAGAGAAGTTCTTCATGCCGGGAACTTCCGTCCAGGAAGTAAGCTGGTCCGTCGTAACGGGCTGCGGGGAGCCTGCGAAGGCAACCTTCCAACCGGCACTGAGATCCAGAAGTACGGGAGGCGGGCGGGCGCCCTCAGAATCGGGCGGCATGAGAATCAGCCCCGGTGGACAAGCCTCGACAATGCGCGACTCATACGGCGCAAGGTACGGCTCGAACGAGAGTCCGCCTCGGCTGACCTGCGCCACTAGGGTCATCTTGCCGGTGAACGGATCCCAGGAGTCGCAAGCCGGGCCGCCGCGAAACCACGTTGGACCATGCGCACGATGGTTGGCGGTGTTGACGAGGAAATACACGTCTGCCGAATACGAAACGTTAAACCCGTGCCCCGGAGATGGAATCCTGCGATGCACGAAGCCGATCTCGGGCGGCGCAGTTACGTCGGGCTTCAACAACTCATGCAGCGTCTCGGCCAGCTTCGCGTCGTCCTTCACCAAATGCCCACGTGCGTCGGGCGCCTCGAACAAAGCGTTTGCAATTTCGCGGATCTGCGGCGTGTCCGTCTTCGCCTCCAGGAATCCCGGCGCCAGCGACGGAAAACGGCCGGTGGCGATGACGATGCCGCCTTTGTGCGCGTACTCGGCGATCTTGATGAGCGTCTTGAGCGGCATTCTCTCCACGTTGGGAAGCACCAACACCGGATACTTGATTCCAACGGCGGCGATGGCGTCATCGTCGATGAAATCGTAGTTGTAACCGCCGTCGAGGATTTGCGGAATCACCCTGGGGCCGAGCAGCCGGTCCATGGCCTGATCTACCGAATCGTGCCCTAGCGTGAAGCCGGCATAAGCGTCGGCGGTGGGAAGATACAGCGCCACGTCGTTGACCGGCTCGCCCTGCCGCAGCAGCCAGCTTACGCGCTGCAGGTAGGCGGTGATCTCGGGCATCACGATCCACCACGGGTTGTGCTGATTGAAGACCGCCGCGGCGTAAAAGTGCCAGCCGGGCTCTCCCGCCTGCGGCGGCGAATAGGGCCAG
Organism: Bryobacteraceae bacterium; assembly: GCA_049587755.1. Lineage (GTDB taxonomy): Bacteria > Acidobacteriota > Terriglobia > Bryobacterales > Bryobacteraceae > Bog-375. The sequence continues at coordinate 13,925 of JBAVEN010000065.1, forward strand.
CCGTGGCCCACCAGTTGATTGATGCCGTTCAAAAAATGCAGGTCGGCTTCCGCCTTCATATCGAGCGGCGTCGCGCGGAAAACGGGCGAATGCAGCCAGGTCCACGTCTCCGATGAAGTCACCGGCCGCCCGTACAGATGGCTGGCCGAGGACGCCCAACGCGTGGGCGCGAAGCGTCTCCACGCGGAACCCTCGCCTTCGGGCAAATCCACCAGCGCGTTACTCGAGAGGTTCACCGGCGGAATACCGTAGTTCTGCGAACGGAAGCGCGTGCCGTGCGCGGCGGCCCACTGCCGCAGCGGCGCCAGATAATGTTCGTTGGCGAGCTCGGTAAGCGTCTTGCCCCAATCGTGGCGGATGCTCGCTGTGATCTCGCCCACGTCGCCGGCCAGCGCGGGAAGGTAAGGCGTGAGGTCATAGCCGCGGCGCTTTTGAAATTCGCTGAGGAAATCGCCGGTCCAATCCGAACCATATGCTTCCAGACTGTCGCTGAATACGGCGTAAGGCGGATGCGCGCCGAAAGCCTGCATCAAGCGGTCGCCGACGTAGTGCAGGTGGTTTTCGATGGCCGCGGCGCTGTAGTGATCGAGCACCAAACCTTCGGCGCCCACCGCCGCGCGCTTCACCGCCTGGTGAGTGCGGCTCGCAACGAAGACCAGCACGGCACTGCCGGCTGGGGTTCTCGGCGAAACATGCATTCCGACATCATCGATAGTCGTAATGCGCTCGAATCCGCCGTCGCGCTTTAGAAACGCCGCGAGGAACTGTTCGCCAGCGCCGATTCTGGGCATAGCCAAGGCTCCTGCACCGGCGGGCACAGCGAGACGTTCCACGCGCAGTCTTCCGGAAGCGAGATCGATCGGCGTGTGCGGTCCGCCATAGGGCCAGCCGCTGCCGAGCGTAATGTCGACGCGCATCCCAAGCTCGCGCGCTTTGTCGTTGGCGAAACGCACGGCGTCGAGAAAGCCGTCCGAGAGATACGGCAGGTTCACCAGGCCGCGCGCCGGGTCGTCGCGCGTGAGCGGATACACGGGTTGGATCTCCACGCCGCCAATACCGCCGGCCTCCATGGCGCGCAGCTCACGTTCCAGCTCCGGCTTTTCCACCGCCGGACCGAACCACCACCAGCGCATCATGATCCGGCAGTCATCCGGAGGGTGCGCGAAGCTAGCCCGCAGTTTAGCCACGCCGTCGCCGAGGCGCGCAGCCGGCTGGGAGCTGAGCAATGCCGCACATGCCGCCGCACCGGCGATAAGCACGCTCCATCGCATGATTACCATGCTAATCTAATGCCAGCGCACGGACGCCGGCTCCGGTGTGCCCGCGCCGATGGCATCGTTCGAACGAAGGCGAGGCAAGAACGTGACTGCGAATCAACAAACCGAGCTCATCAACGCCGCGCTCGACCGGTTTCAGATCGAGCTGCCCAGTTGGGGATTTGCCAACACTGGCACGCGCTTCGGCAAGTTTCTGCAACCGGCCGCCGCCGGCACCATTGCCGAGAAGTTCAGCGACGCGGGCGAGGTCCACCGCTGGACCGGCGTATGCCCGTCGGTGGCGCTGCACGTGCTTTGGGATCTGCCGAACGGCGTCGGTGACGTGGATGAGGTGCGCTCGCTGGCCGCCGCGCACGGGCTGCGGGCCGGCGCCATCAACCCCAATGTGTTTCAGGACCAGATGTACAAGCACGGATCGCTGGGGAACCCGGACGCCACCACTCGCAGGGCCGCTCTCGATCACCTCCTCGCCAGCGTCGAAATTGGCAAGCGCCTGAACAGCCGTGATGTTTCGCTTTGGTTCGCCGACGGGTCCAACTATCCGGGCACGCAGAACATGCGGCGGCGCAAACGCTGGTTCGAGGAGGGCCTGCGCGAGACCCACGCCCGCCTCGATCCAAGCCAGCGCATGCTGGTGGAGTACAAGCCATTCGAGCCGGCCTTCTACCACACCGATATCGGCGACTGGGGGATGGCGCTCGAATTCGCGCGTTCCGCAGGCCCGCAGGCCAAGGTACTGGTGGACACCGGCCACCACTACCAAGGTCAGAATATCGAACAGATTGTGGCGTGGCTGCTCGATCTCGGCATGCTCGGCGGTTTCCATTTCAACGACCGCCGCTACGCGGACGACGATCTCACCATGGGATCCATCGACCCTTATCAGGTTTTCCGCATCTTCCACGAGATCCTGTTCTTTGAATGGGAGACCGGCACGCGCGCCGATATCGCCTACACGATCGATCAAAGCCACAACCTGAAAGGCAAGATCGAGGCCATGATTCAGACCGTCCAGACGGCGATGGAGCTTTACGCCAAGGCTGCTCTGGTGGATCACGAAAAACTCGCTCTTCGCCAGGAGAATTGCGTCCTGGTGGATGCCGAAAACTGCCTGAGAGACGCCTTCTCCACCGACGTGCGGCCGGCCATTCGCGAATGGGCGAAGGTGCGCGGCTTGCCCGCCGACCCGATGGATGCCTTCCGCCAGAGCGGATACCTGGAGCGCGTGACCGCCGAGCGGCGCCAGCGGAACATGGCGGCCGTGTCCAGTTACGCCTGATATGCCACGCTACGCATTCCAACTTCGCATCAAGCCCGACGCTATCGAAGAGTACGAGCGCGAACACCAGCGCGTCTGGCCGGAACTGCTGGCCAAGCTCAAGCAAGTGGGCATCTCCGATTACTCCATCTTCCGGCGCGGCCAGGAACTGGTGCTGTGCATGCGCGTCGACGACTTCGACAAGGCATGGGACGAGCTCGACCGCGATCCCGTCAACCAGCGATGGCAGCAGTTGATGAATCGCTTGTTCGAGCCGGTGCCGGACCTGCACCCCGGCGAACGCTTCGCCATGATGAAGGAAGTCTTCCGCCTGGAGTAAGACGAAGCGCGGCACCTGCCACCGCACGCGCCCGGCGAGTCTCAACTCAAAGATGCGTCCAACGCAGCGCGGGAGCGAAGCGCGCGAAGTCCGTGTCCGCTGTTACCCATTCGCAGCCGCTCTCAATGGCTAGCGCGGCGTGCGCAGCATCCGCCACGAGCTTGCCCCGCAGCCGGCCGTGTTCGCATAGCCTCCGGAAGATCGGCCAATGCTGCGGACCGGGGCGGATCAGACTGCAAGTGGGACGCACCAGCAAGGCGTCCAGAAAGCGAAATGCCTGCGCCGCGCTCGATGGTGGATCGAAAATGCGCGGGTTGCTGACCACCCGCACGAACCCGTGCAGCGCCGATTCGGAGAGGGCGAACGGCTCCGGCCCGGTCGCCAACCGCTTCAGCCACGCCGCGTACCGTTGGTGGTCAGGCGCCTCTTCCCGGTGCGCGTATACGAGTATGTTGACGTCGGGCATTCGCATCAGCGGTCAAACCCTCCGGCGGCGAAAGCTTGCTTCGTCCTCCTGAACCGTCAACGCCGACGTGCGGCTCAGATCCAAATCCGGGTTCACCAGTTTTCCCCGCACGGTGTGCAGCCGGAACGGCGCCGACGCACTGGCAGGTGTTTTCGCCAGCAGAAGCCGCAGCGCATCCTCAACCAGCACGCTGAAGGTGATACCGCGCTGGGCGGCGGATTGCCTGGCGTTATCCAGCAAGGGATCCGGTAGCGACACGGTTGTTCTCATGCTTCCAGTATACTACAGGTTGCGATGCATGTGCATCAATATCTGATGCATATGCATCTCCGACCGCCCCGCCCGCAACGCATTACACTGGTCTCATCGACACCATGCGCACTCTTGCCGTTGTATACCTCGCTTCCGCCGTTTGTCTGCCGGCGGCCGGTTCGCCTAAGCTGCGCCTCAGCGAGGATATTCGTCCCACGCGCTACGCCGCCGAGTTGACGGCTTTGCCCGCGGCCGCTACCTTCTCGGGCGTTATCGATATCGACGTCACGCTCGCCAGGCCGGTGTCGCTCCTGTGGCTCAACGCCAACGATCTCGTCATTCAGCAGGCGACGGTCAATTCCCGGCCCGCCGGCGTCGAGAAGGCCGCCAGCGACTTCATCGCTCTTCGCCTGCCTGCCGCGCTTCCCGCCGGGCCGGCGAAAATTCACATCGTCTACCAGGGCAAGATCAGCGCAGACAGCAGCGCCGGCATTTTTCAGGGCGAAGACGCCAGCACGCCATATTTATTCACCCAGTTTGAATCGCTCGACGCGCGGCGGGCGTTTCCCTGCTTCGACCAGCCCGATTTCAAGACGCCGTGGCAGCTCACCCTGCACATTCGCCAGACGGACAAGGCTTTCTCCAACACTCCGCAGGTTTCCGAAACCGATGAGCCGCGCGGCATGAAGCGCGTGGTCTTCGCCGAAACCAAGCCGCTGCCCACCTACTTGATCGCGTTCGCGGTGGGCCCCTTCGACGTGGTCGAAGCCGGCAAGACGGGCCGCAACCGCGTGCCGGTGCGCATTATCACGCCGCGCGGCAAGGCTTACCAGGCGAAGTACGCCGTGCAGGTCACGGGTACCATCGTGCAGCGTCTGGAAGACTACTTCGGCGTCCCCTATCCCTATGAGAAGCTCGACGAGGTCGCCATCCCACTGACGCTTGGCTTCGGCGCCATGGAGAACGCCGGGCTGGTCACCTATGGCCAGACCATACTGCTCGCCGATCCGGCGCACGACAGCATCAGACGCCAGCGCGGTTATGCTTCGGATGCAGCGCACGAGCTGGCCCACCAGTGGTTCGGCGACCTGGTGACCACCGCCTGGTGGAACGACATCTGGCTCAATGAAGCCTTTGCCACCTGGATGTCCGACAAAATTCTCGCCGAGTGGCAGCCGGACTGGAACACACGGCTGACCGACCTGCAATCCAAGTTCGGCGCCATGCGATCCGACAGCTTGGTGACGGCGCGCCAAATCCGCCAGCCGATCGAAACCGAGGACGACGTCGCGAACGCCTTCGACAGTATCACCTATGAAAAAGGCGCCGCTGTCATCCGCATGTTCGAAGTGTGGACCGGCGAACGGCGATTCCGCGCCGGCGTGACCGCCTATCTCAAGCGCTACGCTTTCGGCAACGCCACCGCCGACGACTTTCTCGATTCCATCGCCAGCGCGACCAAGCCGCAGCTTGCCGGCGCCTTTAAGACCTTTCTAGACCAGCCGGGCATTCCGGAGGTCTCTGTTGCACTCAAGTGCTCCGGCGCGCCACGCGTGGCGCTCAGTCAGAAACGCTACTTGCCGCTGGGCTCCACGGGCGCGCAGGGCGCGCAGTGGCAAATACCCGTCTGCGTGCGATACGACGCCGGCGACAGCCCCGCCACGGAGTGCATTCTGCTGGATAAACCCGGCGCCGAATTTCCCCTCAAGGATGCATCCTCTTGCCCGGCTGGCATCTCCGCCAACGCCGATGGGACCGGCTACTACATCACCGCGTATCAGCCGGAGCTTCTGGAGAATCTGCTTGGGGCAGGCAGCGACTGGCTCAACGTTGCGGAGCGCGTCACGCTACTGCACGATCTGGAAAAGCTGGCCGATGCCGGGGACGCCAAAGAGAGCGCCGCGCTGGCCGCCGCGCGCACCTTCGCTCACGCGAACGAGCGGCAGGTGGCCGCCGAAGCCCGCGAGATCGTTGGCGGTGCGCGGAATCTGGTGCCTCCCGCACTTCGTCCCAACTACGAGGCTTTCATCCGCAAGACATTTGGTACGGGCGCGGCGGAGCTAGGCTGGTCGGCCAAACCGGACGACGATGCCGACACCCGTCTGCTGCGGGCTAGCCTGGTTCCGTTCGTGGCGCGCGAGGGCGACGATGCGGCGCTCCAAGCCGAGGCCCTCCCCCTGGCCCGCGGCTGGCTCGAGAACCGCAAGGGTGTCGATCCCGGCATGCTGCGCGCAGTTCTCTCAACCGCCGCTTTTGCCGGCGGCCAGGACCTCTTCGACCGCCTGCTCGCGGAGTTGAAGAAGACCGAGGACCGCGGCGAGCGCGGCGCCATCATCGCCGCGCTGGGCAGTTTCCGCGATCCCAAGATCGTCCAACAGGCGCTGGGCCTGTTCCTCGCTCCGCAGTTCGACGTGCGCGAAATGGCCGGCCTGATCTTTAGCGGCCTCGGCGATCCGCAAACCCAAATGCTGCCCTTCGAATTCGTCAAGGCTCACTATGACGAGGTGCTCAAGCGTCTGCCGCGGGAAGGCGACTTCGATGCCGCTGCGTCTCTGCCGTTTGTCGGCGGGCCGTTCTGCGATGAGCCTTCCCGCCGGGCATTCGTCGAATTCTTTCAGGATCGCGTCAGCCACTTCCTCGGCGGCCCGCGCAATTACTCGCAGGTGTTGGAAGGCATTCGCCTGTGCGAAGCCCAGCGCGCCGCACAATCCGAAGACGTGGCGCAATTCTTCGAGCGGCCCCAGTGAGCCATGCAGGCCGCGACAATTGAAAGGTGATTTCGTGACTCTTCTTGACCGTACGCCGCTCCGCCTGCTAAGCGCGACGCTGGCAATCGCCGCGCTGGCTTCCGCGCAGGCGCCATCCACCGCCCAGCGGGTCATCGCCGCAGACCTGAACCAAGTTCGAGGGCCGCACAGCCAGGTCTTTCGCCGCTGCATAGGCGCTGGCCGCGCCAATGAAGGCCTGCGCGCCGACTGGCAACGCCAGCTTGCCATGGTCCAACACGAGATCGGGTTCGACTATATCCGCATGCACGGGCTGCTGAGCGATGATATGGGCGTCTACCAGGAAGATGCCAAAGGCAACCCGATTTATAACTTCCAGTACATCGATCAACTGTACGATGCGTTGCTGCGCTTACACATCAAGCCATTCGTCGAGCTGGGTTTCATGCCCTCCGCCCTGGCCAGCGGCAGGCAAACCATCTTCTGGTGGAAGGGTAACGTCACGCCGCCCGAATCCTATGACAAGTGGGCTGGCCTGATTACCGCGCTGGTCCGTCATTGGGAACAGCGGTATGGCACGGACGAAGTCAAAACCTGGTACTTCGAAGTGTGGAACGAACCTGACATCAAGCCGTTCTACACATCTACTCTCGAAGAGTATCTGAGACTGTATCGAGTTACTGCCGAGGCAATCAAGAAGGTAAACCCGAGTTACCGCGTGGGCGGGCCGGCGTCTGCCATCCCGTCCCATTACGAAGAGGCGCTGGTCGCCTTCTGCGCCCGCGAAAAAGTGCCGATCGATTTCGTTTCCACCCACGCGTACGGCGTGAAAGAGGGCTTTGTCGACGACACCGGATACCGCGGAACCATCCTCGATACCGATCCCGGAGCGGTCCGCGACCGTATGGTGCATTCGCGGGAATTGATTCGCAATTCGCCGCTGCCCAATCTCGAGCTTCATTTCACCGAGTGGAGCTCGGCCTACACGCCCACCGATTACGTTCACGACCAGTATCATCAGGCGGCCTTCATCCTCGACAAGATCAGGGGCGCGGAGGAGTCGGTGAATTCGATGTCTTATTGGACCTTCACCGATATCTTCGAGGAAAACGGCCCTCGCATGACGCCATTTCACGGCGGCTTCGGTTTGCTGAATTACGAGAGCATCAAAAAGCCCGCCTACTATGCCTATCAGTTCCTCAGCCGGCTGGGCGAGACGGAAATAATGAATGCCGACAAATCATCCTGGGTCTGCACCAATCGGGATGGAGGAATTCAGGTGCTCTTGTGGGACTTCACGCCCATCGCGCCGCCGGATGGAATGAATGACCAGGTTTATTACAAAAGAGACCTGCCCGCTGCGCCGAAGCCGCCGGTTGCGGTCGATCTGGAGAATGTGCCCGCCGGCACTTACCTCGAACAGGTCTATCGCATAGGTTATCGGCAGAACGACTCTTACACAACTTACCTGGATATCGGCGCGCCGTCGCAGCTCACCCGGGCGCAGGTCAGCGCAATCTCCAGCGTCGCCAGCGGTGAGCCGTCCCAGAGCCGCATCGTATTCATCCGCGATGGGCGCTTCACGTTCCAGTCGCCACTGACAGCCAACGAGGTTTGCCTGATCGTGTTGCGCAAGATGTAAGGCGCGCCGCGCTAGAAAATAGTCGCCGGTCTAAGGTCCGTGCCCAGGGCAATGGCGCGTGTCACGTGGTCGCTCGGCGGATCGTTCAACACGCGGGGCCTGATCAACAGGATGACCTGGTCGCGCGAGGTATCGTGCTCGTGCGTGCTCACCAGCGGGCCCAGGTAGGGAATCTCCGACAGGCCAGCCAAACCCGAGATGTTGCGCCCCTCATTCGTATCCAGCAACCCGGCCACCGCAGCCCACTCACCGTTCTTCAGACACGCAGTGGATTTCAAGCTGCGGTTGGAAACCACCGGAACGCCGTTGACCGATTGGCCCGTCAGCAGCTTGACCTCGGCCTCGATATCGAGCGACACCTCGTCGAGGTTATGCACCACCGGCGTCAATTTCAGATTCAACCCCAGATCCTCAAACGTGAACGATGGAACGGGCGTATAGACACTGGTCCCGTTGGTTCCGCTGCTGATCGCGCCGACGCTGAAGGTGACCTGAACGGTCTGCGTGACGCCGGCCGCCGTGACCGTGAGAGCGCCGATGTAAGTGTTCGCGGCAAGGTTCGTCGGATCTGCGTACAGTATGAAGGTAGTGGCCACGTTCGCTGCCACGGTAGAGGCTACGCCCGTAATCGACAGGCCGGAACCGGTGACGCTGGCCGATAAGTTTCCGGCGGTGGCGCTGGTCACCGTAATCGTATACTGCGAGATAGAGCCCCCGAGCGACGCACTGGCCGAAATCGGATTCGGCGAAACGGTCAGGCCGGTGGCGGTTCCGCCGTTCACTGTCAGGGTCACGTTGAGGTACGCGATGGAGGCGTCCGACCCATTCAATTGCACGGTGCCTTGATAAGTGCCGGTGCCGAGATTCGCGAGGTTAGCGCTGGGACTAAGAACAAGATAAGCCGGAAGCGTCCCCGAGACAGTCGTACTGCCATTTACAAGCAGCCAGGAGTTCGCGCTCGAGACCGTGGCTGTAAAGCTTGTGGCGGTGCCGGTAGCGGTGCTCGATACCGTGACGGTTGTGGATGCCGGTAGACTCCCACCGGAGGTGTAAGTCCACGGAACTGAAGTCTGGCTCAATTGCAAGCTCCCACTCGAAGTCACGCTGAACGTCACCGGGGTTTCCTCGGTAACTTGGCCCACAGTTACGCTGAGAATGCCGAGATAGGTTAGCGCCGAAAGCCCCGTAGGGTTCCCCACAACCGCAACAATGGCCGGCGCGTTGACGCCAACTGTGGTGGCGGAAACTGAAAGTGAAAGCCCGGACCCGATGACTATGGCCGATAGTGTTCCGCCGACGGTGCTGGCGACGGTCTCCGTTTGTTGCACCGTTAAACCACCAGCCGTGGCGGCAAGGGCAATCGTGGTGGGCGTGACAGCGAGAGTTTGCGCGCCACCGTTGACCGCCAGGGTCACGGGGAGGTACGCCACGGAGCCATCCGACCCGCTCACCTGCACTGATCCCACATAGGAGCCCGTGCCGAGCGCGGTGAGGGCGCCGCCGGGCGAGATGGTTAGTGTATCTGGCAGCGTGCCCGTTACCGTTGTCGCATCGTTCACAACCAGCCACCGGCTGGAGCTGGCGACCGTGGCCGTGTAACCGATGGCTCCATTGCTGCTCGTGACCTTGATGCTGACGGCTTGCGGGGATGCGCCGGCGGAGGTGTAAGTCCATGCAATCGAAGTCTGGCTTAGGGTCAAAGTGCCGACGCTCGTGCTGGTTCCCGTGGTGGTAGTGACTGGCGTCGTCCCCGTGGTGGTGGTGGTGCTTGGCGCCGTTGTCGAAGAGCCGGACGGCCCGAAATAACCGGCGGTAAGCACGGGGTAGCGGTCGCCCACGTGCAGCGTCGCTGGCTGGCGCTCCTCGCCGCGCAATTCGGTGGCCCACAACACCTTGCCGGAGCTCTCCGTCATTTGCGCCGCCGCCGCAGCGTCCATGATTCCCATTCCCAGCAACGTCTTGGCGCCGCCGAAAGAGAGCAGACCGCTGATGTTAGTTGGTAGTGTCACTTGATTCTGCAGCCAGTTAGTCAGCGGCGTCAGCGAGAACATCGTCGGAAAATCAACGCCATAACTGGTCATTTTGCTGCGGGTAACTTCCACCAGCTTCAGGTCTATCATCACCTGAGCCCGCGGATAGAGGAGTTCCTCCAGCAGCGCTTTGGCCGGCAGCACGCGCGACAGGCGGTCGCGCAGCACCAGGGTTTGCGTCTGCGAATCGACGCTGGCTTTCTCAATCCCCGTCGCCTGCTGCACGTCCCGCACCAGGCTGGTGAAGTCCTGCTGAGCACCGGCGTCCGGCAGCGGAATGGTCACTGCTACCACTGGCTCGTTTTGCAGTCGTTTCTGCGGCGTGTCCTGGGCCACCAGAAACAGTTTGGGAGAAAGCGGCACGATAAAGGTATCCGTGGCGAATTCCAGCCCGTGCAGTGCGTCCCGGTAGCCTACTCCTTCCATCTGGAAGTGAAGCGTGGCCTTCGGCTCGTACTCGCCGTCGAAGACGCAGTCGAGGCCGAAAGCCTTGGCGACGTCCGTATAGACCATCTTCGAGTCGCCGGTCAGATCGAAATTCCGGATCAGTTCTCCACCCGCCAAATCCGAAGGCGGCAGTGTCTTCTCCGCATCCGCCAGGTCGAGCGCGCTTGCCGCGGCCAGCGGAGGGCCTGCGTCTTCCAGCGCTGGCTCGCCGGCCGCTGCGGGTGGAGGAACCGGCTTCGCTTCCAGGGCCGCGCGGGAACGAACGGCCTGGCTGCGCAGCCAATACGTCCGGTTGTGCGGATCGAGCGCGGCGGCTTCCGAGTACAGCAGGTAAGCCTGCGCCATGTGGCCCTTCTTTTCCGCTTCCCGCCCGATCTCGTAGAGGTCCCACGCGCTCACGTCTTGCGCCGCCAGGCAGCCGGCGACGAGCAACGCGAGTATAGACACACCCCACCGCACATAAAAATGACGGGCGTACGGGCTGTAGCGTGCACCCATTTTATGTGATGCTGGGTAGGAACCCATGGAGACACTCCGCGCTCTGGCGCACCAGCCCAGGCTGCTGATCGAGCCGGGAATCGTGTTGGTTGTGTCCTTCGCCATCGCGTACCTGGTGCGCAGCCTCATTCTGCGCGGCCTGCGCGTCTGGGTGGCGCGGACCGGCAGCCGCCCGGGCCACGTTCTTTCGACGGCGCTGAGCGGCCCCACTACCATCTGGGCGCTCATCCTGGCCGTCCATCTGGCAATTCAGTCGTCGCAGTTGCCGCGTATCGTCACCGACAAGTACGCTCCTAAAATCCTGGTCGCGCTGTGGATTGCCAGCTTCACCCTGATGGCGATGCGCATTGCGGGTGACCTGGTGCGCGCCTACGGCAGCCAGATTCCCGGCGCGCTGCCCGTCACCACGCTCACCACCACGCTGGCCGAACTGGCGGCGCTGGCGCTGGGACTGTTGCTGTTGCTGAGCGCGGAAGACGTCCGCATTACGCCGATCCTGACCGCGCTCGGCGTGGGCGGCCTGGCGGTCGCGCTGGCATTGCAGGACACGCTCTCCAACCTTTTTGCCGGCTTCTACATCGCGGTCTCCCGGCAGGTGCGCCTGAACGACTACATCAAGCTCGCCAGCGGAGAAGAAGGCTATGTGTCGGACATCGGCTGGCGATCGACGGCAATCCTTTCGCTCGGCAACAGCCTCGTCATCGTGCCCAACTCGAAGCTCGCCCAGACCATCGTCACCAACTACCACCTGCCGGCGCAGCGCATGTCTTCCTCGCTCCAAGTCAACGTCGCGTACGATGCCGACCCGGACCAGGTGGAGCGCCTGCTGGTCGAGATAGCCACCGCTGGCGCGAAAGATATTCCCGGCTTGCTGGCAGAGCCGGCGCCCTCGGTAAATCTCGACCCCGGCTTCGGCGACTTCGCGCTGGGCTTCACCCTCAACTACCAGATCGCGGAGTTCTCCCAGCAGTACGGTATCCGGCACCAGTTGCGAAAGCGCATTCTCCTCCGCCTGCGCGCGGAAGGCATCGCGATCCCGTACCCCACCCGCGAGATCCGTCTCGACCGGGACCGGCCGGCGTAACCGGGCGCGTGCGAAAATCGAGTTTCCGACCATGAAAACTTACACGATCGCGGTGATTGCCGGCGATGGCGTGGGCCAGGAGGTGGTGCCGCAAGCCCGGCGCGTGCTCGAGCGCGTCGCGCAAAAGCACAAAATCGCCTTCGCGTTTCAGGATTTCGACTGGGGCGCGGAACACTACTTCCGCTGGGGACGCATGATGCCGGCCGGCGCCATCGACCTGCTACAGCCCTGCGACGCCATCCTGCTCGGCGCCGTCGGCCACCCGGATATCCCCGACCACATCACCCTCAATGGCCTGCTGCTGCCCATCCGCCGCGCTTTCGATCAATTTGCCAACGTGCGCCCAGCCTATCTGTATCCGGGCGTCCGGTCGCCGCTGGCCAAAGCCAAGGGCGGCGAGATCGATTTCGTCGTGGTCCGCGAGAACACCGAGGGCGAGTACGCCCAGGTGGGCGGATTCGTTTACCACCAGCAGCCGGAAGAAGTCGCCATCCAGACTTCCGTGTTTACCCGCCGCGGCGTGGAGCGGATCGTGCGCTTCGCCTTCGAACTGGCGGTTTCGCGGAACAAGAAGAAGCGCGTCGCTTCCATCACCAAGTCCAACGCCCAGGGCTTCAGCATGGTGCTTTGGGACCGCACGTTCCGGGAGGTGGCGGCGCAATTCCCCGGCGTCGAAACCGAATCGCTGTTGGTGGATGCGGCCGCGATGAATTTTGTGCGCCGCCCGGAAAGCTTCGACGTGGTGGTGGGCTCCAACCTGTTTTGCGATATTCTGAGCGATCTTTCCGCCGCCATCATCGGCAGCATGGGCCTGGCGGCCAGCGCCAATCTCGATCCGCTGCGCCGCTTCCCTTCGATGTTCGAGCCGGTCCACGGCTCGGCGCCGGATATCGCGGGCAAGGGCGTGGTCAACCCGCTGGCGACGATTCTCAGTGCCGGCATGATGCTCGACCATCTGCAAATCGGCGATGCCGCGCGCGAAGTCGATGCCGCGGTCGCCGCCGTACTGGCGGAAGGCAAGGTCCGCACGCCGGACTTGGGCGGCTCTAGCACCACCGAAGCCGTGACCGCCGCGGTGCTGGAGAAACTGGCGTAAGCCCGCGGCGCGAAACGCATGCCCGAATCCAGCCATCCCCAATCCACGGCGCGCCATGCTTCGCTGGTCGGCACCGGCATTCTGCTCAGCCGCCTGATCGGCCTGGTGCGCCAGCGCGTCTTCTCCCATTACTTCGGCCTTTCGGACGCGGCCGACGCCTTCAACGCGGCCTTTCGCATCCCCAACTTTCTGCAGAATCTGTTCGGCGAAGGCGTGCTCTCGGCTTCGTTCATTCCGGTGTACGCCCGCCTGCTGGCCGAAGGCGACGAAGAGGAGGCTGGCCGCGTGGCCGGCGCAGTCGGTTCCATTCTGGCGCTGGCTGCTTCGGTGCTTGTACTGGCAGGAGTGCTGGCGACGCCCTGGCTGATCGACGCCATCGCCCCCGGCTTCCACGGCGCCAAACGCGAGCTCACCATTCGCATCGTGCGCGTTCTGTTTCCCGGGGCGGGACTGCTGGCGCTTTCGGCGTGGTGCCTGGGCATTCTCAACAGCCATCGCAAGTTCTTTCTCTCTTACACCGCGCCGGTAGTGTGGAACCTGGCGATGATCGCCACCCTGGTGCTCTTCCGCCGCCAGCCGCAAGCCGTTCTCGCGGTCACTTTGGCCTGGGGCTCCGTGGCGGGCAGCGCGCTGCAATTCGGCGTGCAACTTCCGGTGGTTCTGCGCCTGGCGCACAAGCTGCGTGCCAGTCTCGATACCGGCGAGCCCCAAGTGCGGGAAGTGATGCGCAATTTCGGTCCGGTGTTCGTCAGCCGCGGCGTGGTGCAGATCAGCGGATATGTGGATTCCCTCCTGGCCAGCCTGTTGGGCCAGGGCGCTGTAGCCGGCCTCACCAACGCACAGACGCTTTACCTGCTGCCGGTGAGCTTATTCGGCATGTCGGTATCGGCGGCGGAGCTGCCCGCCATGTCGAGCGCGCTGGGCGCCGCATCCGAGGTGGCCGCGCACCTGCGGCGGCGCCTCGATTCGGGGCTGCGCCAAATCGCCTTTTTCATCGTGCCCTCCGCCATGGCATTTCTGGCGCTGGGCGGGGTGATCACCGCCGTGCTGTTTCAAACCGGCCGCTTCACCGCCGCCGATTCGCAGTACGTGTGGGCCATCCTGGCAGGCTCGGCCGTGGGGCTGCTGGCGCAGACCTTGGGGCGCCTCTACTCTTCCGCGTACTATGCGCTGCGCGATACGCGCACTCCCCTCCGCTTTGCCGTGGTACGGGTGATCCTCACCACAGGGTTGGGGTATGTGTGCGCCATTCCGCTGCCCGGCTGGATTGGGATCGATCCGAAGTGGGGTGTGGCCGGGCTCACCGCATCCGCCGGTGTGGCGGGATGGGTGGAATTCACGCTGCTGCGCCGCACGCTCAACGCGCGAATCGGCCGTACCGGCCTGCCGGTGTCGCTGGTCGCACGGTTGTGGCTCGGCGCCGCCGTTGCCGCCGCCGCGGCGTGGGGAGTGAAAATCGCGCTCGGCCGTCATCACCCGCTCGTTTTCGGACTGGTGGTGATCGCGACTTACGGCATCGTCTATTTCGGCGCAGCCTGGCTGCTGCGCATAGAAGAGTGTGCCGCGCTGGTACGCCGGCTCCGGCGGCGGTAGCGGCGAATCAAAACAGTGCGTCAGCGCTGCCGGGGCCCCCCGAAAAAATGCAAACTTTTGCCACTGTCAAGCGTATTTAGTGTAAAGCCCGGAGGGTTTCAATGCAATCCGTTTCCAACCGCGTCAAACATATCTCGCGCCGGCTGTTTCGCGCGCCGCTCTTCACCACCATCACTCTGGCAACTCTAGCGATCAGCATCGGCGCCAACACCGCGGTGTTTAGCGTTCTCGAAAGCGTGCTGCTGAAGCCGCTGCCGTTCCCGAAATCCGGGCAGCTTGTCGCCGTGTCGCTCACCGCACCGGGCGTCAATATCAAGAAGCTGCCAGCCTCGCCCTCTGTGTATTTCATCTATCGTGAGGAGAACCGTGTGTTTCAGGACATCGGACTGTCCGACGGCGATACCGTGAATGTGACTGGCCTGGCCGAGCCGGAGCGCGTCCAGAGCCTCGACGTCACCGACGGCGTGTTGCCGCTTCTGGGTGTGCAGCCCATCTTAGGCCGCTCGTTTTCGCGCCGCGACGACTCGCCCGGCAGTCCGGAAACCGTGATATTGAGCTACGGCTACTGGCAGCGCAAATTCGCCGGCGACCGCTCCGCGATGGGGCGCCGCATCGAAATCGATGGCAAGCCCCGCGAGGTGATCGGCGTCTTGCCCGCCAGTTTTCACTTCCTCGACCGGCGTGTCGATATGTTGCTGCCCTTCGGTTTTGACCGCAACAAGGTGCACCTCGGCAATTTCAGTTATGCGGCCCTGGCGCGGCTCAAGCCGGGCGTCACGGTCGCTCAAGCCAACGCTGATGCGGCTCGCATGCTGCCCATCGTCAACTCCAGCTTCCCAGCCCCTCCCGGCTACAGCCCGAAGATTTTCGAAGAAGCGCGTATTGCACCGACGATTCGCCCGCTGAAAGAGGACTTGATTGGCGACGCCGGAAGCGTGCTGTGGCTGCTCATGGGCACCATCGGCATGGTGCTGCTGATCGCATGCGCCAATGTCGCCAACCTTCTATTGGTGAGAGCCGAGGGACGCCAGCACGAGCTGGCGATTCGCACAGCGCTCGGTGCGGGCCGGCGGCAGATTGCCGGCGAGATCCTTTTCGAGAGCCTGGCGCTGGGCCTGGCGGGCGGTGTACTGGGGCTGGGCCTGGCCTATGGCGCGCTGCGTCTGCTGATTCATCTCGCGCCCGCCGGCCTTCCGCGGCTGGAAGAAATCGCCATCGACCCCTGGGCGCTGGCGTTCACGCTGGCGGTTTCGCTTCTGTGCGGCGCGCTCTTCGGCTTGATCCCGGTTCTCAAGTACGCCGGGCCGCGGACGATGGATGCATTGCGGCAGAGTGGCCGCACGCTCGGCGCCAGCCGCGAGCGGCATCGCGCGCGCAACGCGCTGGTAGTCGCGCAGGTGGCTCTGGCCCTGGTGCTGCTCGTTTGTTCCGGGCTGATGATCCGCACCTTTCAGTCCCTGCGCCACGTCGAGCCTGGGTTTGTTCACCCTGAGCAGGTGGAGACTCTGCGCATCTTCATTCCTTCGGCGCTGGTCAAGGATGATCTTGCCGTAGTTCACACCGAAGAAAATATCTTGCACAGGATGGCTGCGATTCCGGGCGTCTCCGCCGTTGGCTTTGCAACCAACATCACCATGGATGGATCCGGCAGCTTCGATCCGGTCTACGCCGAGGATCGCCCTGTCGCCGAGGGCAAGCTCCCGCCCATTCGCCGTTACAAGTACGCCTCGCCCGGCTTTCTGCACACCGTTGGCAACCCTCTGGTGGCGGGCCGCGACTTCACCTGGACCGACGTTTATAACAAAGCCCCGGTGGCCATCATCACCGAAAACTTCGCGCGCGAATGGTGGCACGATGCGCGCGCCGCGCTCGGCAGGCGCATTCGCGAGAAGCTGGACGGGCCTTGGCGCGAGATCATCGGCGTGGTCGGCGACGAACGCGACGATGGCGCCCAAAAACCCGCGCCCACTACCGCGTATTGGCCCGTCCTCATGGACCGCTTCGAGGGCCAGGATACGTTGGTTCGGCGTGAAGTGGCCTTCGCCATACGCAGCCCCCGCACCGGCTCGTCCGGCTTTCTCAATGAGATTCGCCAAGCCGTTTGGTCCGTCAATGCAAGTCTGCCGGTGGCGGATGTGCGCACGCTCGGCGACATCTACCGGAAATCCATGGCGCGCACTTCGTTTGCCTTGGTGATGCTCGCCATCGCCGGCGGCATGGCCCTGCTGCTTGGCCTGGTGGGGATCTATGGCGTAATTTCCTATTCGGTTTCGCAGCGCACCCGCGAGATCGGCATCCGCATGGCGCTGGGCGCGCGCGAGCCACAACTGCGGCGGATGTTCGTGCGCAACGGCCTGGTGCTGGCGGCTCTCGGCGTGGTATGCGGCCTCGCCGCCGCCATCGGTTTCACCCAATGGATGGCGTCACTATTGTTCGACGTCCGCCCGCTCGATCCGCTCACCTATGCGGCCGTTGCCGTCACCTTGTTCGCCGCCGCCGCGTTGGCCAGCTATCTGCCCTCGCGCCGCGCCACATCGGTCGATCCCGTGGAAGCGTTGCGCGCCGATTGATCGCGCTGAGGCCGGCTTTTCATGGCACAATTGTTTCCGTGAGCCAGCCGCCTGCCCCGATCACTGACCTGGTGCAGATCCAGCAATTGGGCGAAAAGAAGCGCGACGAAAACTTCAAGTTTCGCAGCTTCATGAAGTCGCGCGACCATTCCGACCGCATCCTGCGCCGCATCGCCGAAGGCATTCAGGAGCAGATCGATTGCACCCGGTGCGCCAACTGTTGCAAGACTTCGACCACCGAAGTGACCGAACGCGACATCGAAAAGCTGGCGCGGCATCTGCGCATCGGCCGCGAGCAGTTCATCGCCGATTACACGATGGTGGAAAGCGACGAGGGAATGATGACGCGCGTCCTCAAATTTACCGAGGGCGCCGGCTGCGTGTTTCTGCAAGGCAGCCTTTGCTCGGTGTACGAGACGCGTCCGGCCATTTGCCAGCGCTATCCGCACCTGGTCCGCGGCAATGGCTCCATCGCTAGCCGCATGTGGCAGTTTGTCGACCGCGCCTCGGTCTGTCCTATCGTCTACAACTGCCTGGAAGCCTTCAAGGACGAGTTGCGATTCCGGCGTGAGCGGTGAGCTAGGACGGGCCATCGCCTTTCATGGCCTGTCGCGTGAGTCGACGGCAGACCAGCCAAGGCGATCGTCTGCCCACCGGCGGCTGGGATAACATAAAGCCGATGGGCTTCTATCTCTGGCTCGATAAGGAACTGGCTTGGGCGCAGGGCACCTATGAATACCGGCCCATGGGCGCGGCTGTGATCGCGTCTTGCGACCTTTTTCGCCGCCGCGATTTCGATCCGCGCCGCAAGCCCAGTCCGCCGCGCACTGCCGTCTATGCCGGCCAGTTCGCGTCGCTCGGCCACCTCAACGCGCACCTGAAGCGCCAGCGCAGGTACCCCTCGCTCCGTTGAAAATCTCGCGCTCGGCGGCCGCTCTCACATGGTTCGAGTTACTTTGCTCAAGGTGCGGGGGCGGTCGGGGTCGAGGCCCTTTTCCGCCGCCAGGCACGCGGCGAAGATTTGCGCCGGCACGATGTACGGGATGGGCGTGAGCCCTTCCGGAACCGGGCGCGGCAAGCGGATCACGCGCGCGGCACGGGTTTCCGCCTCGCGGTTGCCGGGATCGGTGATCGCCAGGACTTCGGCGCGCATCCGCGTTAGCTTGTCCAGCGTCTGCCCAATCGAGGGCCAGGTTACGCCCGAAGGGGCAAAGGCAAAGACCGGGAAGTTGGGCTCCGCCAGTGCAATCGGGCCGTGCAGAAAATCGGCCGAGGAAAACCGTTCCGCCACTACGTAACAAGTCTCCATCAGCTTCAGCGCGAATTCGAACGCGTTGGCGTAGTTCAGCCCGCGCCCCACTACCGCCGCTCGATTCATGAACCGGTAGCGCGCCGCTAACCCGGCCACCTCTTCCTCCAGGCCCAGCGCGTCGTCCACGATTCCCGGCAGGCGCTCCAGATCGGCCACGCGAATGCGTCCGCCCAGCGCATAAGCCAGCAGGTAGAGCAGCATCATCTGGCCGGTGTAAGTCTTGGTGGCGGCCACGCTCCGTTCCTTGCCGGCGCGCACCAGCCAGACGTGTTCCGCCAGGCGCGCCAGCGTGCTTGCGCGCTCGTTGGTGATGCCCAGGGTCATCGCCCCCCGCGCCCGCGCCCATTCGAGCAGAGTATTGGTATCGGTAGACTCGCCCGATTGCGATAGGGCCACTACCAGCGCCTGCGAATAGTCCACCTTCGCCCGGTAAAGCGTGGCAATGGAGGGCGCGGCGAGAGAGACCGGAATGCCTGCCGCGATTTCGAGCAGATAGCGGCCGAACAGCGCGGCGTTGTCCGAGGTCCCGCGCGCCGCCAGCACCACCAACCGCGGCCGTTTGCCTTCCAGCAGCCGCTTGAAGCGTTTGGCGTGTCCGATGCCTGCCTTCAGGGTGCGCGCCAGCGCTGCCGGCTGCTGCCGGATCTCTTCGAGCATGCGCGACATGGCTACTCCACTCTAGCAAGCCGCCAGCGCTGGTTCGCAGCCAAGCGGAACCATCCACGCCCGGTTCCGCGCAGCATCTTATCGGGCTAGCTCCTGTGCTACGCTGGATTTCTCACTCGAATCCCATGCGCAATGTCGTCATCATCGGCTCCGGGTGCGCCGGTAATACCGCCGCTATTTACGCTGCGCGCGCCAACCTAAAGCCTATTGTGGTCTCCGGCCACGAAGCCGGCGGCCAGCTTTCGCTCACCACGCTGGTGGAAAACTTCCCCGGCTTTCCGGAAGGCATCAACGGGCCGGAGCTGGTGGAAAACATGAAACGGCAGGCGGAGATCTTCGGCGCCGAATACGTTCACGGCGCCGTCCTCGATACCGATTTCTCGGTGCGCCCGTTCCGCCTCAATATCGAAGGCGAGTGGATCGAAACCCGCACCGTGATCATCGCCTCGGGCGCCTCGGCGCGCTGGCTCGGGCTTGAATCCGAGCAGAAACTCATTGGCCACGGCGTCAGCTCCTGCGCCACTTGCGACGGTTTCTTCTACCGCGGCAAGAAAATCATGGTGGTGGGCGGCGGCGATTCCGCCATGGAGGAGGCCAACTTCCTCACCCGCTTTGGCAGCGAAGTCGCCCTGGTCCACCGCCGCGGCGAGTTCCGCGCCTCCAAAATCATGCTGGATCGCGCGCAGCACAATCCCAAGATCAAGTTCCTTACCAACACGGTGGTGGAAGACGTGCACGACGTGTCGAAGCACCTGGTCACCGCGGTGCGCCTGCGCAACGTCAAAACGGGCCAGATATGGGAGCAGGATGTGGATGGCTTTTTCGTCGCCATCGGCCATATCCCGAACACCAAAATCTTCAAGGGGCAAATCGAAACCGACGCTGAGGGGTACATCCTTTCTCACGGCGGCGCGCGCACCAACATCCCCGGTATCTTTCACGCGGGCGACGTGCAGGATCGCGTCTACCGTCAGGCCATCACCGCGTCCGCAGCGGGCTGCATGGCCGCGATCGAGGTCGAACGATTTCTGGAAGCGGAAGGACACTGAATATGATCGAGCGCATTCACCCTGCGGGCGCGCCCGCGCCCCGCGGCCCCTATTCGCCCGCGGTGCGGGCCGGCGATACGATCTACGTCTCCGGGCAGGTCCCGGCCGACCCCATCACGGGCCAAGTCATTAGCGGCGATGTGCAGGCCGAGACGCGGCAGGCGCTCACCAATATCCGCGACATCCTGGCGGGCTGCGGCGCGTCGCTGGCGGATGTGGTGCGCTGCGCCGTTTACCTCACCGACGCCGCCGATTTCAAAGCCATGAACGAGGTCTACGCCGAGTTCTTCGGCGATGCCAAGCCCGCCCGCACCACGGTAGTGGTTGCCGCCCTGCCGCTACCCGGCGCCAAGGTGGAAATTGACGCCATCGCCTATCAGCCGGCCGCGGCGCGTCGCGGCTGAAACGCGAAGCGGAATCCGGTGTCGCCGTGAAGTGGGCCTCGGACCGGCCGCTCGTTTGCCAACTCTCGGCGCTGGTTATAGTGTCAATGGTTTACCAGGAGTTAGTCCCGCGTAGCACTTCTGGGATCGTGTGTAACAGCACTTGCAGGTACATCAGCAACGAGCGGCCACGTACCAGTTTCAGGTCCAAAGCGCGACGCTCGGCGTAACTCAGCCGGTTGTGCCCCGACACCTGCCACAGCCCGACTAGTCCCGGCCTGACTTGAAGAATCTCTCCTGCCGCGGCGCCGTAGTGCCGGTCGAGTTCGGTTGCCGTTAGCGGCCTGGGGCCAACCAGCGACATCTCGCCCGAGATCACGTGCCACAGTTGGGGGATTTCGTCCAGGGAGTGGCGACGGCAGAAGCGTGCGAACCAGTGGGTGACGCGGGGATCGGAGTCGTGCTTGTTCTCTGCTCCTTGATCGTCATAGACGTACTCGATCCAACGAGAGCCTTCCCCGGTTCGCGTTGAGTCCTGGTCCCACATAGTGCGGAGCTTGAGCATCCACAGCGTCGATCCGCACCACCCCACCCGGCGGTGGGCGATCAGCGGCGTACGGCGCGATAGAAGTGACACTGCCACCGCACTCGCGCCGAGTACCGGACTTATCGCCCCGAGTAAGACAGCGGAGGCAACTCGCTCGCCTATTCCAATGGCCTGCCACACCAGATCGACGGTGGACGACGTTTCGCCAACAATCCCGATCGAACCCATGGTTACACCTGCTGCGATCTTAGCGCCGGCGCGTTCAGTGGCTTGTTGAAGCGGTGTAAACAGAGCGTAAAATCGGGCTGGCAAAGAGGGTAACGGAAGCAACGTCAGGCCGGCAGGCGAATCAGGAAGCGAGCGCCTCGGCCGGTGGTCGAGTCTGCCCAAATCTCGCCGCCGTGATCGAGGATGGTGCGCCGCGACAGGGCCAGCCCAAGGCCCATTCCGTGGCGCTTGCCGAAGGTGGCGAAAGGCTCGAACAGATGCGGCCGCACCTCGCTGCTTATTCCGGCGCCGTCGTCCTCCACGCTCACCACCACGGAGTGGTCCGCTGGTTCGGCGGAAATGCGCACGTGGCCGCCTTGCGGCAGAGCGTCGATCGCGTTAGCGATCAGATTCTGGAAAACCCGCTCGACAGACGGCCGGTCGAGGGTGAGTTCGATTTCCGGCGAAACATCGCACGCCAGGGACACGCCGGGACGGGAGGCGGCGTCCGCGAGGGAATCGCACGCGGCGAGAACCACATCGCGCAAGTGGCAAGCTTCGCGACGGCGGCTGTGGCCGCGGCTCGCGTCAGCCAGTTCCTGTAACATCGCCAGAATTTGGCGCGACGAACCGTAGATGCTGGCGGCAAGCTTCTTTACCTGGTCGCCGGAGAGTTCGGCATCCACCAGCATTTCCGCGCCGCCGTAAATCGCCGCCAGCGGATTGCGCAGGTCGTGGATGATGGAAGTGGACAGGCGGCCGACGGTGGAGATCCGCTCCTGCCGGATCAACTCCTGGCGCGCAAGACGCAGCGAAGTGCACATTTCGTTGAAGCTTTCGGCCAGCCGCCCCAGTTCGTCGGAGCTGGAAACGGGGACCTGCGCGTCGTAGTCGCCGGTTGCGATTCGCGATGCTGCCTGCTCCAGCGCACGCACCGGCCGCACAATGCGGCGGGCCAACAGGTAGGTGCCGACGAGTCCGAGCCAGATCGCCAGCATCCAGATCAACACCATCTGGACGCGCAGCGTAGACAGACGCTGATCGGCGGCCTGAAAGGAGCGCAAGATGCGGAGCTCGCCCACCTGCTCGCCTGCAATGTCGGCGAGCGGCGTGACGAACTGTGCATAATTCAGATCCCCGATTCGGACTTGCTCGTGTCGTGTGAGCTCCCCGGGCACGCTGACGGGGAGCGTGGAAGCGATCAGCCGGCCGCGCGAAAAGAAAGCGAAGTCGCTGCCGGTGGCTTGCTTCAGTTCGCGCGCCAGGGCGGCATCTACCTCGAAGCAGGCGACCAGCACATTGAGTAGCGCCGACCCGTGCGCTGCGGCCACATACACCGGTGTTACCACGGTCTGGTAGAGTCGCCCGTTCTCAATCACGAACCCGGTGGCCTGGCCGGGAAAGCGGGCCATGGCGGCGGAGAGGGGAAAACTAGGGACCGTCCCGACCGCCGGGCCGAGCGAGGCGATCACCGTTCCTCCGGGCTCCAGGACGTAGAACAGAGTGCGGCTGGGGGCAATGCTGTTCCAGAGATCGCTGGCGGTGTCGCGGATGGTCGTTTGATCGCGCGTGCCGAATGCGGCCCGCACGTCGGACATGCGGCTCAGCACGAGGCTGACCGAGGCCAGCCGTTCGGCACGCGCCTGCCATAGCGACTCATAGGCACGGGAGCTCGCGGCCACTTCCTCGTTCAGCATGACCGTGGCGATGCGCATGAAGTGGTTCTGCACCAACCAGCCGGCGACGGCCAACAGGCAGGTGATGGCCACCGACGTGGAGAGCATGATCTTCCACAGCAGCGACATGGATTGCAGGCGGCGCACGGTTATTTGTGAGTCGCGGGATAGAAGCCCGCGTCGTCCGGCGCAGGTGGGTAATCCTGCCCGTATTTGTTTTTGTGCGGAATGAAGAGGTAGCCATTCTCGGAAATGACGACTGGCGGAATCGACACGCGCTCTCCGGAGATGGTGACGCGCCGGCGCGCGTTTCGCAACGCGGCTTGGGTGGCGCGCTCGTGAAAGAAGGTGAGATCGAACTCACCGTCGGGCACTCCGGCGATCTCGAAACTTCCGTCCGGCTTGGTGATGCCGAACAGCGGCGCATCCAGCACTGCGATAACCGCGCTCATGCTGGAATGGATGTTACAAAACACACGCACGATGCCGGGGCGGTTGAAGCGGATGCTGCGTGTGGTACCGGGCGGATACAGGCCGACGTCAAAAAGCTGGCCGTCGTAGTTGGAGAACGCGTTGTGGAAGACCGGATCGAGATTGGGAAAATCCACCGTCGAGCCCACCGTAACGATCAGCAGATGGGGCTGAAAGGTTTTATCCTTCTGTAGCATCCTGGCGTGCAACGGGGCTGGCGCCCGCGCCGGGCCGAATGGTTCCAGCCAGACCGCGACCCCGGAGTAGTCGTGGTGCTGGCGGACCGCTGGCGCGCGCGAATCGACCAGTTCCACGCGGCCCGACAGCGTGGCGGCGAAACCCGGGCACGCCAGCGCGGCGCTAAAACAGATACGCGAAAGCGAGGTCATAGTGAGGGTTGAGGCGGGCTGGGGACCCGATGTATGCCGTTTGGACGATTGCCGACTCAAAACTGGCGACCACGTTCGAGACGATCTGGTACATGGCGTTAGCACCGTAGGACTGGTTCTTGGAAATCAGGCCGGTCAGCAGGTCGCGATTGCGGTCGTCTTCCTGACCGCCGAACAGGTGAAACGCCAACCGGCGGGTGGCGCGATATTCGAGTTGTGCCCAACCGCCTGCGCCACGCACTGCCTTCGGCGCCCCGTAGTAGGGCACCACGACGCCTTGGCGAAGACCGCCGATCACGCCCATGTTTTCACCCAGAAAAGCGGCGCCGGTGACCGTGAAGGCCCGCGCCAAAGGAATGCGCCAGTCCACGGACGCAATGCGCGACGGTACGGAATGCCCGAGTAACTGCGAGTTACTGACATGGAAACCAGGCGCGATCTCGAAGTCGCCGTGGTCGGCAGATTTCTTCCAGAACACGAACCTGCCTTCAAGCGCCGGCCGGCCGGCGGGTGCGTAAGAGGAGTATTCGGCCGCCGCGACGTTGCCGGTCTCACTGGTCTCGAGAACTCCGGCTTGGGCGCGAAGTCCGGCGGAATCGCCGAACTGAACCCGCTGCTCGATGCGGGCTTGCGGCCGCCAGAGCCAAAGGTTGCCGGCGCCGGTGAGCGGCGAAACTCCGACCTGTGCCAGCGAATCCGGTTCGCGAGGCGCGAGGATTGGCTTGTCTTGCGCCACGGTAAAGGTGGTGTTCGCCCACTGGAAATTGATGGAGGCGACCCGCAAGCGGACCAACTGGTCCAGCGAGTCTCCTGAGCCGCCGAACAGATCCACATAAGCGTCACCGGAGACCTCGGCTCCGGCTACGCGCTCCGGCGCCTGGAACTTCAAACCGACGATGGTTTGGCGCAGTGTGGCGCCGTCGGAATGCGTGCCGGCCGCGGCTGCGGCGGTAGTGGGGTCCTGTTCGCCCCCTCCGTATCTGCCGTTCACATATGAATTGAACAAGACCATGCCGGTGAGCTGGACCGCTGAGTGGTGTTCGGATTCGACGCCGGTCTGGGCCAAGTCTCGGATCCGTTGTTCCGCCACATCGAGACGCTCTGCCAGTGGGGCCGATGGCGCAGCAGACTGGGCCGCGGTCGGCGCGGGGGCCGCGGCCGCGGAAGCAATCTGCTCGCGCAGTGCATGGATCTCCGCCATCAATTCGCGGTTCTGTTGTTCCAGGACGTCGAGGCGCTGAAGAATACGTTCCAGGTCCGCCGGCTCGCGCGTTTGCGCGGCCATTACCCCGGAAACCACCGCCAGGAGGAAGAAGCGCAGCTTAAGGTGCATGGATCAGTTCCTTGACCTTGCGCCGGATGGCGCTCGGCGAGTAAGGCTTGGGGAAATACGCGTTCGCGCCCAGACTCAGGGCGCGCTCGGGAGAAGCCGGATCCGGATCCCCGCTGGTGACCAGGATGGGCAAGTGGGCGAAGCGCGGCTGGTTTCTCAACCGCGAGATCAGCTCGAAGCCGTCCATCGATGGAAGGTGAATATCGGTGATGACCGCCGCAATTTCGGTTGTGTCGAGGATGCGAAGCGCTTCTTCAGCCGTCGATGTGTGAGCCAGGCGCGGTTCGGTGTCGCCGTCGAAGGCGATTTCCATAGTGGAAATACAGTGGGATTCGTCTTCCACCAGAAGTACCGTGCGGCGCAGTACCATTCCTCCACGTCCTTAGGGGATGAAACGATAGCCGACGCCGTGCATAGTCACGAAATGGCGGGGCGTTTCCGATTCCGCTTCCAGCTTCTGGCGCAGGCGCACCACGTGAGCGTCCACCGTTCGCGTATTCGGAAAAGCGTCGTAGCCCCATACCGAGTTGAGAAGCACGTCGCGGCTTAAAGCCCGGTCGGGGTTCTGCACGAAAAAAACCAGCAGCTTGTACTCGGCCCTGGTGAGCTTGACCTCGTCGCCGTGTTTGCGCACTAGGGACCGGTCGAGATCGACTTCGACGTCGGAAAAAGTGATGGCGTGACTGGCTTCGGGAGTCGTGCGGCGCAAGACCGCACGAATCCGCGCCAGCAGTTCACGGGTGCCAAAGGGCTTGACAATGTAATCGTCAGCTCCAATTTCGAGCATCAGCACCTTGTCGATCTCGTCGCCGATGGCGCTGAGCACGATCAGCGGCGTTTGCACGCCGGCGTTACGCAGCGATTTGCAGACGTCCACGCCGCTGAGGCCGGGCATGCGCAGGTCAACCACGATCAAGTTGGGGCGCGCGGTCATGGCTTCCTGCAAGCCTGTCTTGCCATCGGCAGCGAAGATCGCGCGAAACCCCTCCTTTTCCAGCATTACTCCGATTACTTCGCGAATGCCGGCATCATCGTCGATGACCAGGACGGTCTGCATGCCTCAGGCCCCTAATTCTAGCCGATTCTCCACTCCCGCGCACGCGGCATACACGCGCGGCGGGGCAACTGCACGCGGCTCGCGCGGCGGCTGATAGCGGCAGCCGTTGCCGCATACCGTTTCCAAGTGGCGGTGACCAAACGTGCCCAGTTTCTTGCGCAGGCGGGCCAAGTGAACATCCAGCGTGCGGGTTCGAATCTGGCCGCCGTAGCCCCAAACCGCCAGCAGCAGATCCGTCCTGGTGAAGACCTCGCCGTTGTGAGCCGCCAGAAAGGTCAGCAGCAGGTACTCCTTGGCGGTCAGCGAGACGGATTGGGAATCCAGCGTCACCGCGCGGTTCGAGAAATCAATCCTCAGACGGGCATCTTCGTAAGGTTCCCGGCTTGTATGTGCAACCCAAAGTGGTTCCATGTTGGTTCAGTCCTCGATACAAAAGTTAACGGGAAACCCGGCTAGAGGTCGTTGGGAATTTGTAAAGAGGGTGTAAAAGTATCGGACCCGGCAGGCTCAGAACGACCAAAGTACGCTGGTGTAACCCGTGTGGGCGCGGAAGTTCTGGTCATAGCCCAGCTGATGGAACAATTCGCCGTAGCCATAGAACTGCCATCCCGCGTTCCAGCGCACCTTGGGACCGATCCGAATCGAAAGCCGTGCCATTGGCGATTGGTACGTGAGTGGGAAAGTCTGTACCGAGTCGAGCAGCGTCGCGATCGGGTCGCTAACTCCGACGGGCACCGCCGAGGCCCGGCCGTCGCCGGTGTCCTTGGTGATGGTGTAGCCGAGGTACAGGTCGGTGCGGCTGCGAATGCCGAAGCGCAAGCCAGCATTGGCGGCGTGGATGTTACTGATGTAAATCGAGTCGTAACTGGTTTGCAACTGCGGGGATTGCACGCCGGCAAAAAAGGCCAGGCCGCCCACGGTATCCAGATGAAGCTTCGAGTAGCTGGCGTCGAAGGTAAGCCAATCCCGCAGAGCGAAAGAAGCCGCCGCGTTGTATTGGCGCGATCGCGAACTGTAGGTCGTAAAAGAAAGCGGAGCGTTCTCGTTGTACAGCTCGCGGTAACCGGCGGAAAGCTGGAGCTTGCTCTTGCGGTACTGGATCCGGCCGCCGAGCGTATGGTAATTGCGGTCGCTCATCGGCGTGAGCGGATGATCGGCATGACCAACCTCGCCCTCCAGGTTGATCGTAAGCGGCTGAAGCGGGCGGAAGCGGAAGCCAACGGAGCCGGCGTTCAAGTGGCTTTCCTGTTGGTAAAGGCCGCTCACCGCGCTGCCGGCGGCCGCCGGAATCGAGAACGCCTCCAGAAAACGAATCTGGCGGCCGGAATCGGTGAAGCCGGCATAGGCGCTGAACCAGTCGCTGAAACGGTAGTTCAGGTCGGTTGAATTGGCCACGGTGCGCACGCCGAGAAACTTGAAGTTCAGCGTCGTGGCGGCGCCGGTGCCGTTATCGAATTCGGTGAAATAGGAATCGCCGTCGATACGAGTGTCGTGCACAGCGGTGTTGTTGACAATGGTGAGGCGGCTGGTGGGAAAGAGGCTGAGGCTGAAATCGCCGGCGACAACCGGCCGCTGCGCATCGCCGCTCACCACGATCTGGCGGTTGTCTGCGGCGCCAAAGCGATCGAGGCCTGCAGTCAGTTCATTCATTGCGAACCCGCCGTTACCGAGGTTGTAAGTCAGGCGCGCATTCAGTGCCCAGTGCTTGCGGCTGCCATAAAGGTTGCCGAACCAGCCCGGATTCGATCCGTGGTTCGGCTCGGATCGCTGGAATTGCTGGAGCACAGTAGCATCTGTCGCCACACCCGAGGCCTCGTTACCGGTGAAGCTGTAGCCGGAGTCATCCTTATAAAAGTCCCACGTGTGACGCGCGATGAAGCGGAAACCGGCCCAGTCGGCCAGGATGCCGATACGGTACTCATTCCACTGCTGCTTCACGTTTTCAAACACTGGAAAGGCGGAGGAAAGAGTATCGAAGCCCTGAACGGTGGAAAGCGCCGGCCCGCTCTCTGTATCACGGCTGTAACCCATTTCCACCTGGAAGTGCGACTGCGGAAAAAGGGTAAGAGAGTGATCCTGTAACCCGCGCACAGTGTCCATGAGATGCTCGCCGCCCGAAATCACCAGGCCGGGATTGTAGTAATCGTCCTCGCGCCAGAGCATATCGTAACGGTAGAGACCGTTTTTCTCAATGCGCAGGCTGGCGTTCTGATAGGGGTCGTTGCCGAGCCCGCTGGTGGAAAGCAGAATCTCGTCAAACCAGCGACCGTGGCCGTCCTTCGAGTTGATACTCAGGTTGCTGGCCAGCAGGCGGATGCCGTCCCCGTAATTGACATCGCTGCGGTAAGTGTCCACACTGCCGCCGGCCAGAAGCCACCGGTAACCGAGTTCGAATGAGTCGACAATATTGTAATTAGCGAAATCGCCGCCGCGCGCAACGCCCACCGCTTCAGGCGTGGGTGCGATTGTCTGCTGCGCCCGCAGCGACCCGAGGACGGCAAGAACCAGGCAGCAGCGCTTGAAGATGGTAGTCATCGCAGAAAGGTCTCGTCGACGTTGGATCCGTGGATACGCACGTGGCAGGTAGTGCAACGCTGGTAACGCGGATCGAGCAGGTTGTGCTGCGAGGTCTGGATGGGAACACCGTTGTTGCGAGTGCCGGAAGCGCCCCCGTTGTGGCATCCCAGGCACAGCGTGAATACTACCGGCCGGCGTAACAGGCGCTCATTGGTCGAGCCGTGCGGAAAGTGACAGACTTCGCAGCCCTCCACGCGCACCGGCGGATGCTCGTACACGAACGGGCCGCGCTTGTCGACGTGGCACTTGAGGCAGGGCTCCTCATTGTTCAGCGCCTGATCCACCATGCGTGGGTGATCTGACATGCGCCAGGTGGGCGCGAAAGCGCCATGCGGATTGTGGCAATCCGAACACTCCATGAAACCTTCATTGACGCGGTGCTTGCTGGGCATTTCAAACTGCGCACGAATGCCGGCGTGACACCCGTAGCACAGTTCCGTCTGTCTTTTGGCGAGGAGAAACTTGGACGTCGGCGAGTGATGAATGGAATGGCAGGACGTGCAGGCGACATCGGCTAGCGTATGTTCTGAGCGGCGTATGTTGGCCTTTTGAAAGTCGCGCGAGTGGCAAGTGAGGCAAACTTCGAGCGCCTTGGCCTGCGGCATCACGGAAAACGCATTAGGGATGGTGGCCTTGCCGCCATGGGCGGCTAGGTGCGCTCCGCCCGGTCCGTGGCAGCTTTCACAACCAGCGCGGCTGGGAGGCAAATCGCCGGAAGCCACACTTTTGAAATGCGGGTTCTTGTAGAAGTTGAACCAGATATCCGCATGGCATGTTTTGCAGGCGTTACTGCCCACGTATCCACCAGCGGTCGCTGCGCCGAAGCTTGGGGCAGCCCCGCAAGCAGCCATAACTGCCAGGAGCAGCCATTGCATGCTGAGTATCATGGGCCGGCGATTCATGACCTAATGATACCGGGCGGCTAGGCCCGGCCCCCGGATACATCGACACAGTTTACGGCAGAGTTTACCTTTGTTCCACTTGCGGCACCAGGCTACCGGCGTTGAGGTTGTTACACGCGCAAACCGCAAAGGCAGGCTATAAGGGAATGAGTGAGACTCAATAGACAGCGATCTATACTGCCGGCGATTCTTCTTCCGTTGCTGATGTTGTTCTGGTTGCCCAATCGCTTGGCGGCTCAGTTCGCTAGCATCGTGGGAAATGTTTACGATCCCTCCGGAGCCTTCATTAGCGGCGCCACGGTCCGCGCCACTAATACCGGCACAGGCCTCGGTTGGCAAGCCAAGACCAGCCCGCAGGGCGATTACTCACTCGGGCCACTTCCGCCGGGCGTATATGTGGCGGAGGCTACCGCCGCTGGTTTTTCTCCGGCTCAAGCAAACGGTGTCGAGTTGGCGGTCAATGCGACGCTCCACATCGATCTGCGGCTGGCTCTGCCGGAGGTCAAGCAAAACCTGCACGTGGAGGCACTGGCGCCTCTGGTCGAGACCGAAACATCCGAGCAAGGCCTTGTAGTCGGCGGAAAAATGATCGGCGATTTGCCGCTCAACGGACGAGATTTTCTGCGGCTCGCGAAACTGGCGGCGGGCGTATCCGGTGCGATCGATAATCCTGCTTCGGCGGCCGGTCCGTTTAACGTGAACGGCCAGCGGGACCTCTCCAACAACATTCTGATCGACGGAATCAATGTGAATGCCGGCGGCAGCGCTAACGGACGCATCAGCCTCGCGCCCGGCAACGACCCCGCCGTCGGCCAATCCGGCAGCAGCGTGGCGCTGGTTTCAGTAGACGCGGTCTCCGAGTTCAAGGTGCAGACGCAGACGCAAACCGCGGAGTTCGGTGGCTTCTCCGGCGCGGTCATTAATGTAGACACCAAGAGTGGCACCAACGAGTTTCACGGCAGCGGCTTCGAATTCCTTCGCAACAACGACCTGGACGCCAACAATTTCTTCAACAACGCCAACGGTGTTTCGAGGACGCCCTCGCGTAATAACTTTTTCGGCGGTACCATCGGCGGCCCCATCCGCAAGGACCGGACGTTCTTCTTCGCTTCCTTCGAAGGCCTGCGCCAGCGTGTCGGAGTGAATGCCAATGCCCGCGTGCCCTCGCTGGCGGCCCGAGCCGAGGCCGGCCCGGCGGTTCAGCCTTTAGTCGACGAGTACCCGCTTCCGACCGGACCGGATAACGGCGACGGCACCGCGGGTTATTTCGCCACTGCCACCAACCTGGTCGGCGAAACCGATTTCAGCGCGCGTCTCGATCATCGTTTTTCTGACAACGACGATTTCTTCGCGCGATATTCGCTCAGCGACTCACTCGGTCTGCTCCGCTCGTTTTATCTCAACACCCTTTCCCGCAACCGCTCCAGGCTGCAAAGCGTAAGCCTCTCGGAGGTGCATCGCATCACGCCGGACTTCTTTGACGAGGCACGATTCGGATTCGTACGCAGCGCCAACGTTGCCCTCGGGGCCGCTGACAGCTTCGGCGGCGCCGAGCCAATTCCCTTGAATGCAGCGGGCGACGCTACTTTGCCGGGAATCGAGGTCTTCAGCCTGCCTTTCGCCGAATCGCCAAACCCTCCGGAGGCGCAGAAGAATAATCTATTCAGTTTCAACGATGACGTAACTTACGTCCACGGGCGGAATACCTTCAAGTCCGGCTTCTGGGTGCGGCGCACACAGGGCAACGTCAACTTACAGCCGCTTTCAAGCGGCGTGTACTTCTTCAATACGGTCGCCGACCTCGTGGGCAACAACCCTGTGTCTTTCTTCAACCAAATTGCGGAAACCGGTTTCGGCGTGCGATTTACCAATCTCGCCTTTTACGGCCAGGACGACCTCCGCCTCACGCCCCGCTTGAAGCTCAACCTCGGCCTGCGTTATGAGCTCGACACAGTGCCGGCCGAGGCCCACGGACGGTTCAGCCCCATCGTCGGCCTGGATAGCATCGCCACTGCAACCTTGGGCACTCCGGGCGCACCAGTGCATAACGGCAACTATGATAACTTCGCCCCTCGCGCCGGCTTCGCCTACCAGTTGACCAGCGACGCCAAGACCGTGTTGCGGGGAGGGGCCGGCATCTATTACGATCTGCCAACGGTCAATGCCACGCAACTCGCGTTTGGGCCGCCATTCAAGATCACCAACTTTCTCCTCGGCAGCGCGCTGGGAGGTCCCGTCACTGTGCCGGTCAACCCGGCGCTGCTCGTCACCGCGATCACCGGGATGCCCCCGTTTGGCAGCGCCACCGTATACGACCCTACGAACTTTCGAACGCCTTTCACTTATGAGTACAGCCTCAACCTGCAGCGGCAGATCGATGATGTGACGGTCGTCCAGGCTAGTTACATCGGTGCGCTCGGCCGGAACTTGATCCACATGCAGCCCCTGAACCTGCTCGACCCGGCAACCGGCACGGCACCCAATCCGAACTTCTCGGCCGGTGCCTTGGAGCTGATTGAAACCACCGCCATCTCCGACTACAACGCCCTCCAGGCAAATGTGAGGCGGCGCCTGAGTCACGGCCTGGAAGTTACTGCTTCGTACACGTGGGCGCACTCGCTCGATGACGCTTCGAACCCCACCGGCACTTCCATCAACTCCTCTTATACCGGTTCCAATCCCTACGATTTTCGCGCTGAGTACGCGTCGAGCGACTTCGATATCCGGCATAACCTGGTGGCCGCTTTCACCTATGAGTTGCCCAACAAGCCGACGCACTTCCGGAATCCGGCCGCGAGGTTCCTGGGAGGTTGGTCACTGGAGGGCATTTTCACCGCCCAAACGGGCGTGCCTTACTCACCTCTCATTGGCGAGGATATCGCCGGCAATGGCGATCAGTATGCGGCCAACAATCAGCGTCCCAACGCGGTTGCCGGTCAGCCCCTCTACATTGCTTCTTCAGCACCCCCGTTCCGCGTCGCCAATCCGGCGGCATTCGCTATTCCGGCAGCGGGTACTTACGGCGATGCCGGCCGTAACATCCTGCGAGCCTCCGGGCTTCACCAACTCGATCTGGGCCTGCACAAGACCGTGAGGGCCAGCGAGCGGCTTGCCGTGCAGTTTCGGGCCGAGCTATTCAATGTCTACAATCACCCCAATTTTGCCACTCCGGCCGCGTCGGGCAATAACCTTCTGACGGCGGGAAGTTCCTTTGGCCTGGCCCAGGAGATGGCCAACGCGTCGAGCGGTGGATTGCTGCTGCCTCTGTTCAACAGCGGCGGCCCGCGCAGCATTCAGCTCGCTCTCAAAGTGCTGTTCTAAGTGGCAAGGGCAGTCCGAAGCGCGAGACCGTGTGCAACCGCTAAGAGTTGATTGGCTTAACGCCTAATGGGGTGTTTGGAGGGTATCCGAAGTTGCTGCAGGTTGAGGAAACATGGAGGGGAGACGGGACTCGAACCCGCGACGTCCAGCTTGGGAAAATACTCTTCCGCTGCAAACAGAGAACATATGCGCCCAAGGCGATGATAACTGGCAACTTGCGACCACACAGTTTCAGGTACTTACCAACATCCGGTTCGTTAACGCAGTAATCGCAGTAACGGAATCGGAGCTGCTTTTCCCGGTCACACAAAGAGACTTGGGCTTCCTCGCACAGAGGCGCGTCGGGGCATTCCCGGCGGCGTGCGAGGTGGTAATTTGCAGAGTACACTTCCGCTTGGTGTATCTCCCGCCGGAGGTCATGCGTTCCGGCCGATGGAAGATGCGGGTTCCGTCCTGTACCGGGCCCACAGCGACCTGACCGTATCCAGGCAGCGACTCGAGAAAGTCAAGGGCATCGAACTGGTTCGGTTGAACCGCGAACAGGCGAGCCAAACGCTTTGCTTCAGCTCACGGCCTTTCGTCCTTTGTGGGCTACCGGTCCGGCGCCTACCGAGAAACCAGCTCCTTTACGAACGACGGAACGGACATTTCGTCCTTCAGCTGACAGGGCATCCTGACTACGGGGTTCCGTTTGGACAGGACCGGATCGTCCCGATCTTCTTAGCGACGCTGGCGGTCCACCAGAAGAGCCAGTGATTCGATTCCGTAGCGCGTCCGAGATGCTGGAGAGGTTCGGGATGCACAAAGGCGGCAAGGAGTACCGCCGGCTGATTGGAGCTTTTGAACGGATCTTCGGTGCCACGATGTTCTTCGGGACGGACACCCTGAGGCCCGGCGCCAAAGTTGTTCACCGGTCGCGCTTCAACTTTCTGCGCGAAGCCACGATCTGGTACAACCGCGCCGAGAATCAGCCCGTGCTGTCCGACGCGTTTGAGAACGTCATCGTGCTGAGCGATGAGTTCTACCGGGAGATCGTGGAACACCCCATCCCGACCGACCTGGACGCAGTGCGCGTGTTGTCGTCGGCGCCGGCGACTCTCGACCTGTTCATGTGGCTCTCGTATCGCTGCTTCGCTGCGAAGGGCCAGGAGTCGGTTCCGATCTTCGGGCCTCGCGGATTGGCCGCGCAGCTCGGGAACGTGGAGTACGCGAGGCCGCGGCGCTTCCGCGAAAAACTTGACGAGTGGCTCTGCGCCATCCACCGCATGTGGCCGGAATGTCCGGCTCGCATCTCGCCTGATGGTTCCGCGCTGATCGTCAACCGGGCCACGGCTGTGGCACGAGCTTGCTGACTGCCGCCTGGGGCGGGCGGCTTGGGCCGACATTCGAACTGTTGACCGTGTGTGCCCTTCCGGGGCGACCCACCCTCGTGGTTGTTTTCCACGGGACTTTAGGGGCGTCCTCCTCAACATCCTGTTTCCATTGCGCTTCGGCGAGCGGCGCGACGTTTGTGACGAACGGCCCCGATCCTGACCTAGCGGTGCCACTACTCACCGAAGCGGCTCCGTTCCTTCATTCAGGATTTCCATGTACCGGTCATAAACGAAAAGCCGATGGCGCTGCCGGCCAGTGATCTCGCGAAGGATGCCCAGGCGCTGGATGTGCTCCAGCGACTTCGCCACAGTTGGGGCGGAGCCTGCCCAGCGCCAGGTTAGCCCGTTCCAGTAGCAGTTGCATGGACTCCAGCCGGACAGGAGGCGTCGGTGGGAGTGGCGGCGGACACGAATGCGCGGACAGCCACCTCTCCGTGGGTTGTGACGATGCAGCGTCCGAGGCGCGGGTTCTGTTCGTCCTGAGCGGTCACAAAGTCCTTTCGTTAGCTCTTTCCTTACGAAAGGATACGCCATTTGCCTTTCGTTATCCAGTCAGCTAGCGATGATGCCCGTGTTTTCCCTGCCGTCAGGCGGCTCGGGTCGGTGTTCATCTGCTCGTGACTCCGAAAAAGGATCTCTCAGCGTTCCAGAAGCACGCGTAAACGCGGCGGAGTCGAGTTACTGAGTCCGTCGGCCGAGCTTACCGGCTGGACCGGCACACTGATCCGCGCCGGTTTTAAGCCGACACGGGTGGCCGCCACGGTGATCGTCCCAGGAGTGAGAGTAGAACGAAGCGATACCCGGTTGATGCCGCACTCCGTGTTCAGATAAAGATTGTTGGTCGAATCGGTCCTGCCGCTGTTGTATCCTCCGCGCCATATCGCAGGGCCTCTAACCGTGAAATCGATCCGGCCGTCATCGGTGGCAATGCGTCGACCCTGGGCATCGATGACCTCCACATTGAGCAACAGCACATCCTGCCCATCGGCCTCCAGACCCCGCGGGCCGACGATAGGCGTAAGCTTGATTTGAGCCGCGGCACCCGAAGTAGTCAGTTCATCCTGCGCAACGAGTTTTCCGCCGTTCAGCCCGACCGCTCTGAGACTGCCGGGTGCGAATTCGATATCCGGAAAAGCAAATACGTATCCGTTGACCGGCTGCGAATTGACCCCGCACGACCGTCCATTGACCCAGAGTTCCACCGCCTGCGTATTCGCCACAACATAGATGGTCTTCACCGTTTTTTTCGCATCTGGACTGGCAGAGTAATTCCAGTGGCCCAGGATGTGAAGGTCCGGCCTCTCATTTTGCATCACCCGGTAAGCGAAATAGATCTCTTTCGGGAGGCGAACGGCATCCACCTTGCCGCTCACGCGCGCTACTTCGCTAGAATCTTGGCGGCCGTCGGCATCGGAATCGGAGAAGTAGATCGAGGCGTAGCCCGACCATTTGGCGTGCGCTGGATCGGAATTGGAAATGCGGTTCTGCCAATATTCCCAATAGCGTTTGACCCCGGCGAGTGCGAAGCTTTCGGACGTGTATTGGTAGGTATCGTTCGGCCCTTTCTTGAAGCCGAAATAGGGTGGTGAAAAGTCGTCCCAGAAGCGCCGCGCCCCTTCGTCCCGGAAGTCCTCGGTCTCAATCAGGGGTGCGCGGTCGCGTCGTTCCACACTGTATCCGCGGAAGATTGCATTCGGCTCTGAGATCTGGTCCGTTCGCGGGTCCTGACCGATCATGACACCGAAGTATTCCGCTATAGGAGTGATGGCGTTATTGGCTGCTGCGTTGTCATTTCCCCGAGCGCCAATGGCACGGTCGCCATCAGGATCCCACTGTTTGCGTAAAGCCACCATTTGGCGCATGTGGTCAGCGGAGATTACGGTGTTGCCGGCTTCCCAGAAGAGGATGCTCGGGCTGTTTCGGAAGTAGATGATCGAATCGCGCATCACTTCCATGCGCTGCTCCCATTGGTGGCCTTGCGAGTCCGATTCCTTATCGCCGGCTGGGCAAATCTCTACGATGCCCCATCGGTCCGCGGCCTCCACATCGACACGTTGCGGAGACACGTGCATCCAGCGAACATAGTTGGCATAGCTCTGCCGGATCAATTTTGCCTGAAAGTCATGCATCCAGTCCGGATACGCCTGCCCCAGGCCGGCCCATTCATTGCTTGAGCGTTGGGCGAAGCCCTTCAAGTAAACGAAATGATCGTTCAGATAGACGCCGCCCTTGCCGGCACCGCCTTTGAATTCGCTCTTGCGGAACCCGGTGACCACCTTGTTGACGTCGACCACCTTCTCGTTCACGCGGAGAATCGTATAGACATCGTAAAGGTAGGGATCTTCGGGGCCCCAGAACCGGGCATCCTTCAACGCGGCCGAGGCCATTATAACCGTCTTCTCTCCATCCACCATATCGACGGAAGTTCTGCCGAAACTGGCTCTGACCTGACCGTCGGAATCCACAATTACGCCCGATAACTCGACCGTGGCCCGATCACCGGATGAATTGCGAACCTCGGAATCAACGGTAACATCGGCACGTTTTTTCGGAATATCGAAGTTTCCCGCATGTACATAGACGCCCGTATCTTCTAATCCACAGAAGATTGGTAACGTCTGATAGATCTTGCCCGTAACGTGCAGCCAGACATGCTGATTGATGCCCCCAAAATCCGGATTAAAATCGTTGTTGTTCCAGCGGAACGGAGTTCCCGTTGCCCGCTCCGTGTAGGTGGTGCGATTGTCCACCTTAACGGCCAGAACATTCTCTTCGGTGCCGAAGCGAACAGCATCGGAAATATCCAGGCCATAAGCGGTAATGCCATTTTCGTAGAGTCCGACGGCTTTGCCGTTTAGAAAGATATCGCCAGCCTGCCGCATGCCCTCGAACTCGAGGAAGATCTTGTGCCCCGCGAATTCTTCCGGGAGTTTGAAGTGCTTGCGATACCATGCGATGCCTTTGTAGGTGCCGCGATCGCCGCTGCTGTGGGAAATGATCTGGCGAAAAGAATCTACATCATTAAACGTATGCGGCGTGCTGACGGTCGCCCATCCTGAGTCATCGAACTTCGGAGCCTCCGCGCCAGCCGCGTCGTCGCGAAGAAACTTCCAGTTCAGATTGAAGTTGATCCTGGATCGCGGCGATGCGGGCGGCCGATAAGACGCCGCTTCCGCCGGAATTTGCGTACCCAACAGAAGGATTGTCAACGATGCCGCTATTCGAAAATTTGGGGGAATGTATTGTCCAAAGGGTCGCACGAAAGTCTCCACCTCAGAGGCCATACAGGACACAGCGGCACCTGTCCGGAAAGAATGCCCTACCCGGATACGCGGCGCCGGACAGGCACTGCTCAAGCTGAATCACGCACTCACGAGCGGTGAGACCCCCCGATCAGAACGAGAGCCTAGCGCTGAACTGCAGCTTGCGAGGCTGATTTGCCATGGACGAGAAGATACCGAAGCTGGCGGAATCGATACCCAATCCGGGAGCGGCGAAATGGACCGCGTTGTTGACATTGAACGCGTCCGCCTGGAACGACAGCTTCACTTGTTCGCGGATCGGCAACTCGCGGCGCAGGCTGACGTCCACGTCCGCATTGTGAGGAGCAAACAGCTTGAGCGGGGCCGAGCGCGCAATGTCGCCCGCCGTGTAGGCCGTCGGGTCGACAAAGGCGGCCTTGTTGAGGTAGCTCGTGGTCGCGATATTCGCGCCGCCGCTTCCGGGCGTGCCATTCTGCCATACGTCCCCACCCGAAGCGAAGGCCGCGGAGTAGTTCGGATAGCAGGCCGCGTCGATAACGCCGCCGCCAGTGCAGGTGCCGGTGATCGTCATAGGCGCTCCGGTGGCGAAAGTGAAGAGTGTGGAAACCTGCCAGTGGCCGATGATCGAATTCACAACCGTATTCCCACCGCTCAATTTGTGACCCGCGCCGAAGGGCAACTGGTAGACCATGGTCCCGGTGGCGACATGAGTGTGATCGATGGTGCCCGGCCCTTTTTCCAGGAACAGCTTGGTTGGATCGCGCAAGCTCCCCACCAGATCGTCCAGCTCCTTGCTGAACGCATAATTCACCATGAAGGTGAGTCCGTGCGCGAGCCGCTTGTTGAGCGTGACTTGGAGCGCGTTATACGTCGAGTTACCAAGGTCCAGCCAGGGGCTCTGGACGGTGGTGTATTGCGGGAATGGCTTTATCGCCTGGGCGATGGTCCCGGTGAAGTTCGAGAACGGAATCTGGATATTCGGGAACAGGGCCTGCGCCTTCGCGAGGTTAGCCGCGTTCAAGGTCGAGGTCAGCAGAGATCCCAACGAAAGGTATTGAATTGGAATCTGGTTGTTGGTCAAGGCCCCGGGGACCAGTGCCCCAGGCAGCCAATGGCCGTCAGTGCCGGCATATGCGACGCTGAATACCAGGTTTGGGGTAAACGAATGCTGGATATTGAAGCTCCAGTCTTCGTAATAAGGCGGCTTGCCGCTGAGGCCGGGGTAGCTGTAAGGCATGGTTTGGGCGGTGCTCGGACCGGCCCACAGATCCCCTACCGCCGTGGCAGACGCCGCGGTGACATATCCAGTGCCGTAGCTTGGATTGAAGAATGGCGGTGAGAGCGGATTGCCCGGATACCCGCTGTTCCAATTGAACGCGGGCTGCCCAGTGGCAACGGAACTCAGGCTGGCGGTTTCGTTGAAACCAGCCTGACTTAGCCCTTGGCGCCCGTTCGTGCGCCCACCCACTCCGCCCGCATGCGCGTAAAAGATGCTGTAGCCGGCGCGGACGACCGTCTTTTGCCCCAGCAGGTAGGCGAGTCCCACGCGAGGCCCGGGATTGATGTCGTGCTGTTGCACCGGAGTCTTGCAACCGCAGCTATCGGTGCCGTTGCCGACAAACTCGAGAGCTCCCGGAATGCCCCCGGCGAGCGGGTTGGCCAGCGTTGGGTTAAAGAAGGACATCACGTTGTTGACTTCCGTGAACGGGCTCCAGATGTTCCAGCGCAGACCGACGTTCACAGTCAGACGTGAATTGACTTTGAAATCATCCTGAACATACCAGGCGTACGTTTTGTAGCGTCCCCCGGTTTCGGCCACCGCGTTCTGGGTGACCGTGCTGCCATCCACGGCTCCCAGCAGGTAACTGGCGTATCCAAGGCCGGTGGTGCTGATGGGGCTTCCGCTGGAAGTGAAATTCTCGGTTTCAGCGGTGGCGAACGTGAAGCCGGCCTGCGTGCCGGTCAGTGGGGTATTCTCGTTGTCTTGCAACGTCTGCCATTGGAAGCCGACCATGACGTTGTGCCTGCCATGAGTCCAGAGCACGCTATCCTGAGCGCCAATCGTATTCTGCGCTTCGTTGTAAGCATGGGAGTTGGTTCCATCCCAGCTCACCGGCACGTCGTTGCCGTTGAACGTGATATCCGGAAAACCCGAGCCCGCGACTCCACCGGGCAGGTCGGTAAGTCCCGCCTTACCGGGATAACCGCCGCCATAAGTGTTGCTGGTCAAAGGAATGAACAGGCGACTCAATCCCACGGTGACCTGGTTGACCATACTGGGGCTGATGATGTAGCTGTCGTGAAACTGCGCCATCGTCGCGTACTCGATCACGCCTCTGCCATCCGTATAGGGCACGGGGAGGGTCGAGGTGCTGATGGGGGTAAGGCTCCCGACGATGGGGTTCGCGTACTTGCCTATGCTGAAGAAAGCGAAGAGCCGGTTCTTGTCCGAAAGGCTGTAGTCGATCTTATCCGTGGTGCTGTCGTTGTTGACCTTATTCGGCAAGGTCGCCAGATAGTTGTTGGTAATGTTGCCGTTGGTGGGGGCCGGAAGGTACGACTGGAAGGAATTCGAAACCGACGAAATGCGGCTGGTCGGGATCATGTTGTTAGGGAACGGCGTGCGTGGGTTGGTTCCGGTGGCGCTGGTGGGATCGTAAATGAGTATGGGGAAGGCGCTGAAGTCACCGGCTCGCTCGGCTGTAGTCGGTATCGATTGATACCCGGGGGCGGTCGCCGAGAGGTAACGGTATCCATCGTAGTTGACGAAGAAGAAGAGGTTGTTCTTCTTGATGGGGCCGCCGAGAGTGGCGCCGAATTCATTCTGGTGCTCGATCGGGGTGGTTACCGCGAAAAACCCTCTCGCGTCAAAGTCGGTATTGCGGAAATACTCGAAGACGCCGCCGTGAAACTGGTTGGTTCCCGACTTCAAAACGTAGTTCGACACGCCTTGGCCTTCGTACATCGCCTTGGCGCCGGCGGTCTCCACTTGAAACTGGTCCACCGCCTCGACCGAGACTCCGAACGCGAGGTTACGTGTATCGCTCTCGGTCCCGGCGCTGGTCAACGGCAAGCCTTCGATGTACACCTCGTTCTGATAGGTCTGGCCGCCGTTGAAGGAGCCGGTAGACGGACCGGCCGTCTGCGTGCTGTAGTTATCGACGCCGCTGGCCAGGCCGGCAAACGCCGAGGGGTCCCTGGCAGACGCATTCATCGCCAGCGGAAGGGCATCGTAAACCTCGTTCTCGATTGACGAACCCAGCACGGCGTCCTCCGCCTTCAGCAGTGTCGGCTGCTCCTCCACCGTGATCGACTGAGTGGACATGCCGATCTTCAATTTGGGATTCACGGGAACGACAGCCAGCGCATCCACGATCACGTGCGGCTGCGTTAGAGTCTCGAAGCCTGTAGCCTTGACTGTTACGGTGTATTCGCCGGCACTGAGCAGAGGGAGCACGAAGAAACCGGCTTCCGTGGTCTTACGAATGGTGACAACTCTGGTTGCGACGTTGGTGGCGGTGACGGTGGCGTCAGCCACGACCGCGCCCAATGGATCCGTGACCGTGCCTTCGATGGAACCGGTTCCGCCCACCTGGCCGAGTGCGCTTACGACTAACAAAAGCGCTCCTAACAAGCAGTATGAAAATCTTCGCATGGCTAATCTCCCCTTACTCACATTGGCTCGCGCGAACCTGGTGCGCATCGGTCGCGGCGGGGCATGTAACTCCTGAAAACGCTCCCCGTCTAATCGCGATGATTCTTAAAAGCGAGCCTACGGCATCTTAAGATACATCGGGCCGAATGTCATTAAGCCAGTTGTCGTACCCGTGATTATGCGAAGCGCGTATTAGTGCCTATGCTTTTCGCATAGGTTATCGCGAGGCGGCCGATGGTGATACTCTGAGGGACGCGGACCTCGTTATGCTAACGCCATCTCCTCTCGCCTGCAAACGACGCGCTCCGACGATCGTTGGAGTCCTATGCATGGCGGCGCCGGCATTGGCTGCACTCATGGGGCCGTTGGTGCGCGCAGCGAGCCCCGGATTCCCACCGGGAGAACCCACCTATGGCGTAGATGTCTGGCGCGAGCCGGAGGGCCTTCCGCAGTCCAGGGTTCGCGCCATTGTGCAGACTCGCGACGGTTACATCTGGTTGGGCACCGATGGCGGCGCCGTACGCTTCAACGGGGCCAGTTTCAAGGCCTTCACGGTGCAGACCGGAGATCTGCGAGACAACGAAGTCTGGGCGCTGCAGGAAGACGACGAGCATGCGCTCTGGATCGGTACCTATGGAGGCGGCCTCACTCGCTTCAAAGATGGCCGCTTCAAAACCTTTACGACCTCCGACGGCCTGCCTGGCGATGTCGTCACTCGCATCGAAAAGGACTCGTCCGGCGATCTCTGGATCGCGACGTCGAGCGGATTCGGCCGCTATTCGCACGGCCATTTCACGCGCGTGGAAGCTCCCGGCAGACCCGCCGGGTCCGGGAGTGACTCCATCTGCGCGCGATCTCCCGGAAGCGCATTCGTATCCACGGGGACTCAGATCTTTCATTTTTCGGACGGGCGCTTTGAACCGGTCCAGGG
Source organism: Bryobacteraceae bacterium (assembly GCA_049587755.1). Classification (GTDB taxonomy): domain Bacteria; phylum Acidobacteriota; class Terriglobia; order Bryobacterales; family Bryobacteraceae; genus Bog-375. The sequence goes on from JBAVEN010000065.1 coordinate 56,316, forward strand.
ACTCGTTCGGAAAGGCGACGGATCGATTTACAGACTGACCTGCGCAGCCGATGGTTCCGTATGGGTCGGATTCAGCGACGGCGCGATTAAGCACTGGAAGGACGGCAGGGCCGATACTTTTGCGCCTCCACCGGGCCGAGTCACACAGGTTACGCTGCTCTACGAGGACCCCAGGCGAGGCGTCTGGGCGGCTCTGGGGCGGACGATTTACCAATTGCGGAGCGGGCGGTTCGAACGTCTACCCTTGGCGGACGAGAGGATGGACCTTGGCGCAGTGTACAGCATGTATGTCGATCGCGAAGGCAGCATCTGGATGGGGCTCCAATCGAATGGACTGGCTCGTCTCCGCGTGAAGCAGATCCTGACCCTGGCCTCTCCGGAAGGCTTGCCCGACGATATTGCGCGCTGCGTCTTCCAGGATAGGCATGGCAATGTCTGGGTCGGAACATCCGGCGGTTTCGGCCGGTATCGCGCGGGAAAGCTTCTCTCGTACACCAGCCTTCCGGAAGGGTTTTCGGGACCGGTCCGATCATTCGCGGAAGACCCGCAAGGCCGGCTCTGGGTCGCAGCCGGCAGGGACCTGCTGCTGCTGGACCAAGGCCGGCTGAGCGCCTTCCCCGGATGGCGCCCGTCTTCCTTAATCACAGTGATTTACAGAGATTCCCTGAGCGGAATGTGGGTCGGCTCCGACTGGGATGGCTTCTACCAGTGGACCGGTGAGGCTTTTAAGAATTACCGTAGCGCGGACGGACTGTGCGGGAATCGCGTGCGTGCGATGTTGCGCGATCGTCAGGGCGCACTGTGGATCAGCGCAGTCGGGGCCGGCGTAAGCCGATTTGTTCAGGGAAGATTTACCAATTATGGGACCGGTGAAGGCCTGGCTGGAAGTCGTGTTTATGCCATTCACGAAGATGAGGAGGGAGCATTATGGTTCTGCACGCGCGCCGGGCTCACCCGGCTCAAGGATGGTAAGTTCTTTTCCTACACTTCGACCTCAGGCCTGCCGGTCGATTTTGTCTATTCCATTTTGGATGACGGGCTGGGCAACTTCTGGTTTAGCTCAGCCCAGGGACTCTTTAAGGTGAGTAAAGCCGAACTGGCTAATATTGCCGCCGGGCGCGCTAACAGAGTGAACCCCGTTAGTTATGGCGTGCGGGATGGCATGAAGACGCGTGCCTGCAATGTCGGCAACCAACCTGTGGCATGGAAGACCACCGACGGCCTGCTGTTATTCAGTTCGTTGAAAGGCGTGGTGGTGGTAGCGCCCAGCCGCCTGACTTCCAGTTCCTATGCCCCACCCGTACATATCGAAAGCGTCACCGTGAACCGCCGCAAGCAGCAACTCGACCGTGAACCCAGTTTGCCCGTTGGCGCCGGAGAGGTTCAGATCGACTACGCGGCGCTGAGCTATCTGAATCTGGAAAAGGTCCGGTATAAGTACATGCTCACGGGGTTCGACGCCGATTGGGTGGACGCCGGCGACAGACGTTTTGCCTATTACGCGAATCTTCCTCCGGGCACCTACCGTTTCCATGTGATCGCTGGCAGCGTGGAAGGGCAGTGGAATGAGGAGGGAGCTTATTTTGGATTCCGCTTGCAGCCGCGCTTCTATCAAACATGGCTGTTCTGGGGCGCTGTCGCCTCAGCGGTATCGTTGATCGCTTGGCTGTTCCACGGGCTGCGGCTGCGTGAGCTCCAAGCCAGGTATTCGGCGGTCTTGGCCGAGCGCTACCGGATTTCGCAAGACATTCACGATACGTTCGCCCAGAACCTGGCCGGTATTGCGCTGCAGCTCGATTCGGTCAGTATGCAGTTGGAGGAGATCCCTCCCGGAGTGCGGGCCCGGCTGGACGCAGCCTGCAACCTGACTCGTTATAGCTTGGCGGAAGCCCGGCGGACCCTGACCGATCTGCGCTCCGATGATCTCGAAAGCAGGGAACTGACGATTGAGCTGCCCGAGATCGCGAAGCGCCTAGCGGACGGCTCCGCCATCCGGACCGCCGTGCACGTGGCTGGTACGCCGCGATGGCTTGGGCCGGTAACGCGCAAGACTCTGATCCGCATTTTTCAGGAGGCCATGGCGAATGCCTTGAAACATTCCCATGCCGACAGTATCGACGTCCAGCTACGCTACGAGGAAGCGGGTCTGGTGCTGGCAGTGAAGGACAATGGCCGAGGCTTCGACGCGGAACGCGCGACTCCCCTGACCGTTGGGCACTACGGACTGACCGGTATGCGCGAGCGAGCCGAGAGGATCGGCGGGCACATGGCATTGACCAGCGCGCCCGGCGCAGGCACAGAATTGGTGGTTTTCCTACCGTTCGTCGAGTAGCGGCGGCACGGAGGGCACAGACTTATGAGTGACTCATCGCAGATTCGCATCATGATCGTGGAAGACCATTTCGTTGTGCGCGAGGGGCTGAAATCGATCATCAACAGCCAGAAGGACATGGTCGCCGTCGCCGAAGCCGGCAACGGCACGCAGGCGCTGGAGGCGTTTGAACAACACCGGCCCGACGTCACACTGATGGACGTGAGGATCCCCGGTTTGAATGGAATCGACGCGATCAGCGGCATCGTCGACAGATTCCCGAACGCCCACATCATTGTGCTGTCCAGCTACGGGGGCGACGAGAACATCTTTCGCGCCTTCCAGGCGGGAGCCATGGCCTATTTTCTCAAGGACATCAAAGGCCAGGACCTGGTCGACGCGATTCGCGCCGTGCATGCGGGGCAGCGGGTGGTGCCGCAGGAGATCGCGTCGCAACTCGCCGGGCGAGTTCCTCTCACAGGTTTGAGCCCGCGTGAAATGGAGATCCTGACTCTCGTCGCGAAGGGTAAGTCCAACAAGGAAATCGGCGCGAAACTCAGCATCAGCGAGGGCACCGTCCGGGTGCACGCCAGCAATCTGCTGACGAAGCTCCATTGCACCGGCCGGGCCCAGGCGGTCTCTGAAGCGATCCGCCGCGGCATCATCGAAGTGGAGTGATGCCTGCATTTCCTTTTTCGCCGCGCTGTCTCCCTGAAAGTCCACAATCCCGTATGGACCGGAAATTGGATCTGCTTGAATCTGCCAGGGGATCTCCGTGTGCTCAATACTGGCGATAATGAATCGACGGGATGTCGAGACTCTTGGATCCCTTCCGATTCGTTCCGATCGCCGTCGCAGAACGGATGATCCAACGTTAGTTGCAGGCCGTCGATTAGCTGCGCGAGGGGACTGCGTGCTTCGGGAACAACTCGGCGCTCGGCGCCTCCGCCTCACTGATGACCAGCGTCGACGCCTAGCCGCGAAGGCCAAGGGACTGGGAAGATCCTGACAGAGGTGGCCACCATCGTCACGCCCGAAACCTTGCTCGCCTGGCGCCGGAGGTTGATAGCCGAGAAGTGCGATGGCAGTGCGAGGTTCTCCGGGTGGAGAGCTGCTTGCGATTTGAAGGCCGCCGAAACAACGGCGGCGAACACGTAAAGCGCGCTGACCGCCGGACGGAGGGTTGGACGAGTGCACGCAAACTCCGTATTGCCATTCAGATCGATATTTGCGACAGGCACAGTCCTTTTTCGTGGAAATGCCCCCAACTTCGAAGAGGATGAGCCGGAGGACTATGAAGCGGCTGCCAGGCGAACGGAGCGGTTCCGGACTGTGGAGGGACGGCCATTCCAGTCCGGCAGGAGCATCTCGCGGGCGTCCGTGCGCACCAGCGGCATTCCGCGCCGGCGGCAGCATGCGAGACAGTCGCCAGGCAGCACCGTGCCGCGGCGCCAGATCTGACTCTCGGCAACATCATGTATTCAGACTCTGTGGCCGCCGTCAGTTCATTCGGCTGGAAGTCGTTGTTTTTCGGGACCGGTTCGCGGCGAGGTTATGCCTCCAACGGCAATTTTATGAGTTCTGTCGCATGGGGTGTGCTTGTTCCTGAACGACGTGCCGCGCCAGAGAGTTGGGCAGCGCGGCAATGTCGACCGTTATGTCCGATCCGAATGCCAAAGTCCGGGGCTGGACGTCAGGTCAGTAAAGGCTTGAATGCTCAGGTGGTTACGGTGAGGCCGTTACTGCGATTACTGCGTTAAGGCCCGGTGCAGGGGCGGCCGCTTCGCCCTAACTTATTGAAAACATGGAGCGGGAGACGGGGCTCGAACCCGCGACGTCCAGCTTGGGAAGCTGGCATTCTACCACTGAATTACTCCCGCTTGCCTTACTTATCAGCTAGTTAGGCCGGTTACAAAGGGCTTCGGCACTTTCAGCAAGTCTCCGGAATCCCTCTCTCTCAATGCTACCTGTTTTGACCCGAAGATGCTCTCGCTCCCAGGATGCCCATGCGCGTCCAGCACCGTTTCAGCCACACTATAGCACAGCAAGGCCAAATCTGAGGTCGTCTCCCTCCCCCGATTCGCCCTCTTTGTCGCTCACACTCGTTCGCCCGTTCTCCGCCCAAGGTACAATGCGTTTTCATGCAGCAGCGTTCTCAGTTTCGCAACCGGGCGGAATATGCGCTTGCGCTGGCGGTTTTGAAGTCGCTCGAATTGACGCCGCTTACGGCGGCCCACGCACTCGGGCGCTTTTACACGCGGCTGCTGGATCGCGCCACTCCCCGTTTGCGCCGCGTCGCCGAGCGGAACCTGGTGCTGGCCTTGCCGGAACTGGACGCGGCCGGGCGGCGCGCCATCGTCGACGGCGTGTTCCGCTCCATCGCGCGGTTGCTGGTCAGCATTGCCAGGTTTCCCTCCATCGGAACTCACAACCTGGACCGCTGGATCCGCTTCGAAGGCACCGAGCACGTTGATGCCGCCCTCCGCCAGGGCCGCGGCGTGCTGTTCGCCACGGCTCACCTGGGCAACTGGGAGCTGAGCGCGTTCGCGCACGGGTTGGCCTCCGGACCCATGAGCGTGCTGGTGCGCCCGCTCGACAATCCGCTGATCGACCGCCTCGTTGAGCGCCGCCGGGGCCTTTCCGGCAATCGCGTGATTTTCAAAAAGGATTTCGCGCGCTCGATCCTGAAAGCACTCGCCGCCAACGACAAGGTCGGCATCCTGATCGACCAAAACGCCGCGCTCGATTCCGGTGTGTTCGTCGATTTCTTCGGTGTGCCCGCCTCTGCCGGCACCGGCTTCGCCAAAATCGCCGCGCACAGCGGTGCGGCCGTAATTCCTGCCTATGCGCTGTGGGTGGAAGAAGAGGGCCGCTATCTGCTCCAGTTCAATCCGCCGGTGGATATCACTGGCGATGCCGCGCGCGACACCGCGTTGCTTCACGCCGGCCTCGAAGCCGCCATCCGTGCCAACCCCGATCAATGGTTATGGATCCACCGCCGCTGGAAGACCCGCCCCCCGGGAGAGCCGTCGCTGTACGAAGGGTGACGGCAAGGGCCAGCTTTCCCGATTTTGGCGACTATTCGTCCCCATAAGACCAGCATTGCCGGGTGTCTGACGCAGTGCTACCCTGTGTCAGGCTTCGGAACGGGAGTAGGAATGCCGCGCGCATATCCCCTGCTGTGTTTGGCTCTTGTGCTTTCCGAATCTGCCGGGCAAGAGCCGCCAGCGAATCTCGAACAAGAGTTGGTGCAGAAGGTTCGGCAGCGGATGGCGGACAACGTCAAGCTCCTTCCGGACTACACCTGCCTGGAAACAATCGAGCGGTCGGTCCGCACCGCCGGCAAGGAAAAGCCTCTGGTTCGCGACCGGATTCACCTCGAAGTGGCATACGTCGGGGGAAGCGAGATGTTTGCCTGGCCAGGGTCGGAACACTTCGACGCGGCCCTGTTCGAAGAACTGCCTCAACAAGCGGGCGCCATTGCTACCGGCGGCTTCGCTGGCTGGATTGGCAGTCTCTTCGGTTCCTCCGCGCCTGCCTTTACTTTTGCCGGGGCATGCAAAGTGGACGGCACGAGCGGATCCCGGTTCGCTTTCCGGGTGCCGCTATCCTCCAGCGCTCACATGTTCATCATGGGCGACCGCGGAATCAACTCAGCCTACGCGGGATCGATCTGCGTCGACCCGGCCGCATTGGACATCATGACGCTGGAGATACAAGACGAGGAGATTCAGGCTCTGGTGGCGGCATCCGCCGAGGCCATCCGCTTTGGACGAACGCGCGTCGGCTCGGGCGATTTTCTGCTGCCGCAATATGATGAGCTGACCGTCACCGATTCGGCAGGTAAAGAGTTCCGTAACGTCACTCGCTACACGGCCTGCAGGCAATATACCGCCGAGTCGACCATTTCTTTCGACCCGGAGCATGAAACCGCGCCCGCCCCAGAGAAAAAGGCTGAAGAGGGCGAACTCCCCGGAGGGATCACCCTGGACTTGAACCTCGAGACTCCCATCACGTTCGAAAAATCTGCGGTCGGCGACCCGATTATGGCGCGGCTCAATCGCCCGGTCCATGCTCCCGGAGCCTCCGTCCCGAAAGGCGCCACGATATCCGGCCGCATTCGGGGCCTGGAGCAGTACTACGAGCCGATGAACGGCTTTGTTGTCAGCCTGGAGTTTTCCTCCGCGACTTTTGAGGGCAAACGCACTATGTTCCAAGCCCGGCTGGTCGGCCCTCGTTATGAGGAGCACGTGCTCCCTGGGTCCTTCCCGCATGGAGGATTGCCCGAAGACGAACCCCGCATCGAAACGACCGGGTTTAACATCGACAAGTCTGCGCCGCGCTTCGGTGTGTTCCGCGTTCCAGGAAACAGCCTGCACCTCGGCCGCGGACTCCGGATGATCTGGGAGACGCAAGCAGCAGGCGCTGTGACCGAGCTGGCCGGAGCCTCTATGCCCCCAGCCACGGCAACGCATCAGACCGCGGTGGCCGCGCCTCAGGCCGCCATCGAGGAACCGGCCGCTTCCGTTGCGCCGCAACGCCAGCCAGTGCCCGCCGCCCATGAGGAACCGGTAGCGTCCGTTGCGCCGCAAAACCAGCCGGAGCCTGCCGCCCATGAGGAGCCAGCCACGTTCACCACTCGCGTCAACCTGGTGATGGTGCCGGTAGTGATTCGGGACCGCCAGGGACGGGTGGTGGCTGGCCTCACCAAGGATCAGTTCCGTCTTTTCGACAACGGAAAGCCACAGGAGATCTCGCGGTTCACGGTAGAAAAGCCGGGCAGCCAGCAGACTGTTGCGCGACCGGTGGAGAAACAGGAAACCGCCGGCGAAGCCGTACTGGCGCCGCGTCCCTTGGCTGCTATGCCCAGGCGTTTCATCGGGTATCTGTTCGACGACGTGCACATGGAAACCGCCGACCTGATACGCGCGCGCGCTGCCGCCGCGCGGCACATCGAATCCCAGTTGCAGCCCACCGACCGCGCCGCCATCTTCACCACTTCGGGTCAGGGCACCGTGAACTTCACCGACGATCGCGACCAGATCCGCATCGGCCTGGCACGGCTGGCGCCCCACCCCATCGCCCGTTCCATCGGCCAACAGTGTCCCGACATCAGCTACTACCAAGCCGACTTGATTCTTAACAAGCATGATCCACAGGCTCTCGACGCGGCGACTGCCGAGGCGATGGTCTGCGCTAGCAGGGACCCGTCGACGGCAGCCAGGCTTGCGAAGGTGGAAGCGCAGCTTGTCCTCCCGGCAGGGGAGCACGAAACCCAGGTTTCCCTGGCGACGATCAAAGACACGGTGCGGCGCATGTCGACGATGCCCGGTGAGCGAGTGCTGGTGCTCGTGTCCCCGGGATTCCTCACCCTGGCCGAACACCAGCCGGATGAGTACGATGCCATCGAGCGAGCCCTGCGCGCCAACGTGGTCATCAACGTCCTCAACGCCCGGGGGCTTTATACCACCAATACTGACGCCTCCCGCATGGTGATAGGCGCCACACCCCCCATGACTATGCCGCCCACGGTTGTCGAGCAGGTCAAGCAAAACCTCATGCTCCAAAGCCAAGCGTTGCAGGAGGCGCTTTTAGCGGAAATCGCGGCTGATACCGGAGGTGTCTATTTCCATAACAATAACGATCTGGACGAGGGATTCCGCCGCACCGCAACGTCCCCGGAACTCTACTACCTGTTGGGCTTTCAGCCGAAGAACTTGAAGCTCGATGGGAGCTTTCACGGTTTGAAGGTAGCGATCGAATCGAAAGCCGGCTATACCATCGAAACGCGCCGCGGCTACTACGCGCCCACGCACCTCGAGGACGCCGCGGCCGCCGCCAGGCGGGAGATCGAAGACGCCATATACTCGCGCGCCGAGACGAGCGATCTGCCTGTCACGATGCACACGCAGTTCTCGAAAGGCCCTGGCGATGCGGCTGCTGTGACCGTACTGGTCCACCTGGACGTGGCGAATGGAAAGTTCCGCAAGGCGGATGGCCGCAGCGTGGACCACATTACGCTTGTCTCGGCGCTCTTTGACCGCAACGGGAACCTGCTGGCGGGACAGGAGAAGCACGTCGACCTGCGCCCGCGCGCTGGATCTCCGCAAAACCGGCCAGCGAACGGCATTACTGTCCCTATGAGCCTGGAAGCCAAGTCGGGCTCGTATGTGGTGCGGTTGGTGGTGCGAGACTCGGAAGGCGAACTGATGTCGGCCATAAACGGCACAGTCGATATACCGTAAGGACCTTGTCCGTGGTGCCATTCCGTCGCGCTGTTGACTGAACTGGTTCTTCGCGGCGTTCTGGCTGGCGCCCTGCGCGTGAAGAGATCCGCTGGGTTTCAACTGGCCGGCAAATGCCCCTCGAAGACTGACCTTATCCCCTGGCCGTCACCGGCGCTCCGAAGCGGACGCCGTTTCCATCCGGGTCGCGCACGTATAGCTCGCGCAGGCCCCAGGTCTGGTTCGCCGGGGCGATATGGATACGAACATTCCTGGTCACGAATTCCGCATGCAGCGCGTCCACGTCGTCGCACATGAAATAGACCACGCCGCCAATCACGCCGTCGCCGGCATGCGAGGAAAGGTGGAGTACGGCACCGTCGCGCGAGACTCCCATGTAGCACGGATCGCGCTTCGTTTCGCTCGCCGGAACCTCGAACTCCCGCCGAAAACCGAGAAGCCCGCAGTAGAACGCCTCGGCCGCATCCGCGTTGGTGATGTGCAGGACCGGTATGGCTTGCTTCAGCATAACTTCTCCTCCCCCGGCTGTGCCTGCCTTGCAGCGAATCTTATCAGAGTTGCCGGAGACGTGACGGCCCCTTCATTTACGCGTAAGGGGCCGGGCACCCACCCGCCTCTCCGCTGCCCTTTCAGAACCCCACTGCCCGTATCAGCCAGCCCGCCAGCGCGGCGCCGGCCAGTGGGCCGAGGATCGGTACCGGCGCATAGTTCCAATTTGAGCCGCCTTTACCCGCGATAGGCAAGACGGCGTGCGCCAGGCGCGGGCCCAGGTCTCGCGCCGGGTTGATGGCGTAACCGGTGGTGCCGCCAAGCGACAACCCGATCGCCCACACCAGGCAGCCCACCAGGTACGGGCCGAGGCCCGGGGCGGTCCCGGTCGCGGACACGCCTTTCGATCCCAGCGCCGCCGCCACCAGCACCAACACGAAAGTGCCGATCGCCTCGCTCGCCAGATTGCCCGCCCGGTGCGCAATGGCCGGCGACGTGGCAAACACGCCGAGCTTGGTCGCGGCGTCTTCAGTCGCCTTCCAGTGCGGCCAGAAATGCAGCCATGTCAGGGCCGCACCTGCGAACGCACCCAGCACCTGCGCGGAGGCGTAGGGCGCGAATTTGGCGAAATTGCCGGTCTCCACAGCCACCGCCAGCGTAATGGCGGGGTTCAGGTGCGCGTCGCGCGAACCGCAGGCGATGGCGGTGAAGACGCCGGCGAAGACCGCCAGTCCCCATCCGGTGGCCACCACCATCCAACCCGCTCCTTCGGCCTTCGACCGCTTGAGCAACACGTTCGCGCAAACGCCATTGCCCAACAGAATGAGGATGAGCGTCCCCATGAACTCGCCGAACCACGGTGACGCCATCAGCAGATCTCCTTGTCATCTATCCAGTCGAAGGACCGCTGCACTGCCTTCTTCCAGTGCCGATACAACCGGCCGCGCCGCGCCTCTTCCATCGCCGGTTGCCAGGTGCGGTCCGCCTGCCAGTTGGAGCGCAGATCGTCCAGATCCGCGAAGTAGCCCACCGCCAGCCCCGCCGCGTATGCGGCGCCCAGCGCGGTGGTCTCCCGCATCACCGGCCGCACCACAGGGCGGCTCAGCATATCGGCCTGGAACTGCATCAGTAGTTCGTTGGCCACCATCCCGCCATCGGCGCGCAGCGTGGCCAAGTGGATGCCGGAATCTTGCTCCATCGCTTCCAACACGTCGCGCGTCTGAAAGGCCGTCGCCTCCAGCACCGCCCGCGCCAGGTGTCCCTTGTTGGCGTAGCGCGTCAGCCCCGCGATCACGCCGCGCGCCGAATCCTTCCAGTACGGCGCGTACAGCCCCGAAAACGCAGGCACGAAGTAAACGCCGCCATTGTCCTCCACGGTGCGCGCCAGCGCTTCGATGCCGTCGCTCGCGGCAATCAGCCCGAGGTTGTCGCGCAGCCATTGCACCAGCGCGCCGGCCAGCGCGACGCTGCCTTCCAAAGCATAGTGCGCCGGCTGTCCGCCCAGGCGATAAGCCACCGTAGTAAGCAGCCCGCAGGTGGAAGCGACCGGGCGCCTGCCGGTATTCATCAGCAGAAAACATCCTGTACCATACGTGTTTTTAGCTTCACCGGGCTCGAAGCATGCTTGCCCAACCAGCGCCGCCTGCTGATCGCCCAATATCCCGGCCAGCGGCACGCCCTTCACCGCGTCCCATGCAGCCCGGCCGTAGACTTCGCTGCTGGATCGGACCTCGGGCAGCATGGTGCGCGGAATGCCGAACGCCCGCAGCATCTCTTCGTCCCAATCGAGTGTGCCGAGGTTCATCAACTGCGTGCGGCTGGCGTTGGTGACATCGGTGATGTGGATGCCGCCGTTCACACCGCCGGTCAGCTCCCACGCAAGATAGGTGTCGATGTTGCCGAATGCCAGTTCGCCCGCTTCGGCACGCTGCCGCGCGCCGGCCACGTGGTCGAGAATCCAGCGGATCTTAGCCGCGCTGAAGTAAGTGGCCAAGGGCAGGCCGGTCCGCGCGCGGAAACGATCTTGCCCGCCTTCGCGCGCCAGTCCCGCCACAAAGTCCGCCACGCGCGTATCCTGCCACACCAGCGCGTTGTACACGGGCTCGCCTGTCTTGCGGTCCCACACCACGGTGGTTTCGCGCTGGTTGGTGATGCCGATGGCCGCCAGGTCGCCGGGCTTGAGACCGCAGCGCCCCATGGCTTCCGCCACCACCTCCCGCGTCCGGCTGACGATTTCCGCCGGATCGTGTTCCACCCATCCCGGTTTGGGATAGATCTGCCGGTGCTCCTTCTGCGCCACCGCGATCGCGGAACCTTTCCGGTCGAACACCATGAACCGCGTGCTGGAAGTCCCCTGATCGATAGCCGCAATGTATTTCGCCACCGCGCACCCCCCAAGTACTCTGTGCTAACACAAAAGGGCAGGCGGTGCAGCGAGGCGCGAAAGTTGCATTGCCATTGGAGCTGTCGCAGCTAGGCGCGTGCTGCTATGATTGCTGGCCGAGATGGCGAATCAGGAGCATCTGGCAATTCTCGCGAAAGGCGTGGCGGCTTGGAACGCTTGGCGGGAAGCGAACAGGGGCATTACCCCAGACTTGATGAAAGCGAACCTGTTCGACGCGCGCCTACGAGGTGCGGACCTCTCCGAGACAAACTTGTCAGGCGCGGACCTGCGCGGCGCGAACTTGAGTCACACGAGGCTGGTGAAAGCGATCCTGAGCAGCGCGATCCTAACCGGCGCGAAGCTGATCGACGCGAACCTGATCCGCGCGGACCTGGGCGACGCTGACCTGAGCGGTACGAACCTGCTCGGCGCGGACCTGAGCCGAGCGAGCCTCGCCCGCGCAAACCTAAGCGACGCGGAACTCGTATACTCGGTGTTTGGACGCGCGGTCCTCGCCGATGCCCAGTTCAACCGTGCTCGGATGGGGTACGCGTTCTTTGCCGATGTCGATCTCAGCACCGTCAAAGGGCTAGCCACTGTCATACATGCGGCGCCATCGACTATAGGCTTCGACACCATCTATCGCAGCCATGGCAAGATCCCCGATTCCTTTCTGCGCGGCGCGGGAGTTCCGGAGAACTTTATCGCGTACATGAAGTCGCTCACCGGTGCGGCGTTCGATTTCTACTCCTGCTTCATCAGCCATTCCACCAAGGACCAGGATTTCGCCGAGCGGCTCCACGCCGACCTGCAGGCCAAAGGCGTCCGCTGCTGGTTCGCGCCACATGATATTCAGGGCGGCCGGAAGGTGCACGAACAGATCGACGAGGCAATCCGTCTGTATGACAAGCTGCTGCTCGTCCTCTCGGAACACAGCATGAACAGCGAATGGGTGAAGACGGAAATCGCTCACGCGCGGCAAAAGGAATTGAACGAGAGGCGCCAGGTGCTTTTCCCAATCAGTCTGGTGCCGTTCGCGAAGATTCGGGAGTGGAAGTGTTTCGATGCCGACACCGGCAAGGATTCAGCTCGCGAGATTCGCGAATATTTCATCCCGGATTTCTCCAACTGGAAGGACCTCGACTCCTACTCCAAAGCCTTCGAGCGGTTGTTGCGCGACCTGAATGCGGGTCAATCGGCAGGCACCAACGTTGATCCGTAACGGCCCCGGCTCTCCATGACGCATTCGAACGCCGCCGTCCCTGTCTGAGGCGGTAAAATGAATGTTGATGACGGGCAAGGTCAGTGTCGTAATTGAGCAGGACGAGCATGGATGCTACGCGTGGTGTCCCGAGCTGAAGGGATGTCAATCGCAGGGAAGGACAGTCGAGGAAGCCCTCGCCAATATCCGTGAGGCAGCCGAACTCTACCTGGAAACCTTAACCGACGAAGAGTGCTCGGCGGCGCTGAGCCGGCAAATCCTCACCACCGCGATCGAAGTTCATGCCTAAGGCGCCGCGCCTGACCGCCGCGGATGCCGAAGCGATGCTGTTAAGAGCTGGCTTCGTCTGGCTGCGGTCCAAGGGCAGTCATCGGATTTACGCCAAGGGTGGCCGAAGGGTTGTGGTCCCATTTCACAGCACTGCTCTACTGCACCCAAGAATCGTCAAGCAGGTCCTCGAAGCCATCGAGGAAACCTCCATCCAGCCGACTCCACCTCAGTAACACGCCGCGGTGCCCGCCACTTCCGTTGCGGGCTCTCGCCCCCTATCGCAGCCGCAGGCTGTTAGTCACCACGGTCACGCTCGAGAGCGCCATCGCGGCCGACGCCACCATCGGGGAGAGCAAACCCAGCGCGGCTATCGGGATGCCGAGCGTGTTGTACGCGAAGGCCCAGAACAGGTTCTGGCGAATCACGCGCATGGTACGGCGGGAAAGCTCGATTGCATCGGGCACGCCATTCAGGTTGCCGCGCATGAGCGTGATGTCGCCGGCCTCGATGGCAATATCGGTCCCGGAGCCCATGGCGATGCCCAAATCGGCCTGGGCCAGCGCCGGAGCATCGTTAATGCCATCGCCGACCATGGCCACACGCTTGCCCGCGGCCTCCAGCTTGCGAATCTCGGCGGCTTTTTGATCGGGCAACACTTCCGCCAGCACGTGTTCGATCGCCGCCTCGCGCGCCACCCGCTCGGCAACCGCGCGGCTGTCGCCGGTCAGCATCCACACCTCGAGGCCCATAGCTCGCAATCTGGCAACGGCGCCGGCGGCCCCGGGCTTAAGTGTGTCGGCGATTTCGAAGCTGCCCGCCGGCGCACCATCCACCGTCACCGTGACTCCCGGCCGCGCCGCCACAACCTGGCGTCCATCCACGCGGGCGCGCACGCCGTGGCCGGCCATGGCCGCAAATTCAGCCGGCTCCGCGAGGGCGATGCCGCGCGCGGCCGCGGCTTCCACCACGGCTTTACCCAGCGGATGTTCGGAATAACGTTCGGCGCTGGCGGCCAGCCGCAGCAACTCGTCTTCGCTGAAGCCTGCCGCTGGAAGGATGGCAGTGACCACCGGCTTGCCGTGCGTGAGCGTGCCGGTCTTATCCAGCACCACGGTATCGATGCGATACGCCATTTCGAGCGCTTCCCCGCCTTTAATAAGGATGCCGCGCTCGGCGCCCCGTCCCGTGCCCACCATGATGGCGGTGGGTGTGGCCAGCCCCAGCGCGCAGGGGCAGGCGATAATCAGCACTGCCACCGCGTTCACCATGGCGGCGGCGAAGGGACCGAGGAAAAACCACACCGCGAACGTCACGGCCGCCGCCGCCAGCACTCCCAGCGTGAAATAGCCGCTTACCACGTCCGCCAGCCGCGCCACCGGCGCGCGCGCACCTTGCGCCTGGCGTACCATTTCGATCATCCGTCGCAGCACCGTGCCGCTCCCCACCTGGGTGGCCGTGAAGCGGAAGCTGCCGGAGCGGTTGAAAGCGCCGGCAAAAACCGAGCCGCCAGGGCCTTTCTCCACCGGCATGCTTTCGCCGGTGAGCATGGATTCATCGATGGCCGATTCGCCGGCCACGATGGCGCCATCCACCGGAATGCGTTCCCCCGGCCGCACCACCACCGTGTCGCCGCGGCGCACTTCCGCCACCGGAACTTCCACCTCCGCGCCCTCGCGCAGAACCCGCGCGCGCGGCGGCTCCAGATCCATCAGCCTCCGTATGGCAGCGCCGGCCTTGGCGCGCGCCCGCGCCTCCAGCATTCGCCCGGTGAGAATCAGCGCGATGATCACGGCGGCGGCTTCGAAATACACGTCGTGGCCGCCGCGCACCGTCTCGTAAACCGAATACAGAAATGCCGTGCCGGTGCCCAGCGCAATCAGCGAATTCATGTTGGCCGAGCGGTGCCGCAAGGCGCTCCAAGCCGCCGTGTAGAATCCGGCGCCGGCGTACAGCACCACCGGCAGCGTCAGCGCGAATTGCACCCCGGGCCAGCGGTGCAGCATGCCGAGCGCCATCACCGGCAGCGCGCACCCGGCGGCAATCATCAGCCGCCGCCTATACAGCAGCTCAGCCGGTGGCTGGGCGGAAGCCTCTTTGCCGCCGGCGGGCACGCTGTAGCCCAGGTCCTCGATGGCGCCGACGAAATCGCGCACCCGCGCGCGCCCCGGATCGTACTCTACGGTGGCCGTCTCGGTCGCCAGGTTGACGTTGGCCCGCGCCACGCCGGGCGTCGCCGAAAGCGTCCGCTCAATGGTGCGCGCGCAAGCGGCGCAGGTCATGCCGCCCACTGGCAGGTCGATACGCTCCGGCGCGGTGACGCTCATGCTCTTACTTCGTAGCCGAGCTGGCGGATGGCGCCTGCCAGCGTTTCCGTGCTCACCCGCGTGGGGTCGTATTCCACTTCGGCGCTGCCGCCATTCAGGTCCACGGTGGCCTTGCCGACGCCGGGGGTGGCGGCCAGCTTGCGCTCCACGCTGCGCGCGCAGTTGCCGCACGTCATGCCGTGTACGGAAAACTTCACAGTTGAATGGGCCATACTTATATGATGCGCTTTTGGCCCCCGCCGTCACAGGAGGCGTTTTGACTTTTGCGGATTTGGCTCTGGCCCGCCGCATTGAGGGCGCTCAGACGGCCCAGGCGCTCGGCTGCGCGCCCGGGGACGCCGCATCGCTCGAAATCGCCGGCGGTTGCGCCATCTTCGCGGGCATCGATTCGCCGCTCACCCAAGCTGTCGGGCTGGGCCTGAACGGCGCTGTAAGCGAGGCCGACCTCGACGCGATGGAAGCCTTCTTCCGTAGCCGGGGCGCGCGCATCGCCATCGAAATCTGTCCACTGGCCGACGCTGGCCTGGTGGAGATGTTGGGAACGCGCGGTTACCGCATCGCCCAGTTCGACAACGTGCTGGCGCGCAGCCTCGCCGGGGTTGAAATCGTCATCACCCCGCGTGTCCGTAGGGCGACGCCCGACGAAGCCGACCTCTGGGCGCACACCGTGGGCCGCGGCTTTTTCGAGCAAACCGAGCTCACCACCGAGGAGATGGACGTAGGCCGCTGGGTCTTCCGCATGCCCGGTGCCATGTGCTACCTGGCCTGCGCGGAAGGCGGCACACCGGCGGGCGGAGCCGCGCTCATCGTCACCCAGGGCCTGGCCACGCTGTTCGCCGATGGCGTGGCCAGGCCCTATCGTCGCCGCCGGCTGCACCAGGAACTGATTGCCGCCCGGCTCAACGAGGCGCTGGCGCAAGGCTGTGACGTAGCCGCCGCCGCCACCGCCCCGGCCAGCGCCTCGCAGCGCAATTATGAGCGGCTGGGTTTCCAGGTGGTTTACACCAGGGTGACGTTAACCAAGTAGGCAAGCTAAGGCACCGCGCAAGAGTGACTTCGCGGGTGCAGCCGTGGCGCACGCACTCGTGCGTGCAGCGTCGAGACTCTTCTCGACGCCTGCGCTCTGGGGCAGCGGGCGTCGGCAGGAGTGCCGACACGGCACGCAGAGTGCGTGCGCCGCTTGGCCAGATCGGCGAGATTTCCACCGCGCCTCGCCCACTACATCCACTGGCCGAGGTTGCTCTCAACGTGACGTCCGACAACCGGCTCGTGGTCTGCCTTGTCAGCATGGCGGTCTGGATCCTGCTCAGCAGCCTGGACGATCTGTTCATCGCCCTCGTCGCCATCCTCCTCAAGGGCAAGCACGCCTGCCGCTGGCCCGCGGACTCCGAGGCCGCTGGCATCCCCGAGCGCCGCATCGCCATCCTGGTTCCGCTGTGGAAGGAGCAGCGCGTCATCGGGCGGATGCTCGAACGCAATCTGGCCGCCATCCGCTACTCCAATTACGATTTCTTCGTTGGCGCATACCTCAACGATGCTCTTACCGTGGCCGCGGTCGCCGAGGCCGCCTGCCGCTCTTCCCGCGTGCACCTCGCCCTGGTGCCGCACTGCGGGCCGACGTCCAAAGGCGATTGCCTGAATGCGATCTTCGATTACCTGGTCGAGTACGAAGCCGCCCGCGGCGTCCGTTACGAAGTGATCGTCACTCACGATGCGGAGGATCTGGTTGCGCCGGAATCGCTGCGGCTCATCAACTGGTTCTCCCGCGACTACCAGATGGTCCAAATCCCCGTGCTGCCGCTGCCCACCGGCCCCACCGAGATGACCCACGGCGTCTATTGCGACGAATTCGCCGAGTATCAGCAAAAGGACATTCCGGCGCGCCAGCGGCTGGGCGGCTTTCTGCCCTCCAACGGGGTCGGCACCGGCTTCGACCGCGGCGCGCTGGAGCGCCTGGCGGCCACCCGCGGCGGCCGCATCTTCGACCCCGCTTGCCTCACCGAAGACTACGAAAACGGCTTCCGCCTCCACGCCCTCGGCTGCCGGCAAATCTTCGTTCCGCTGCGGCTGCCGGCGTCCGCGCCGCTAGCCACGCGCGAGTATTTCCCGCGCCGGCTGCGCGCCGCCATTCGCCAGCGCAGCCGTTGGGTGGCCGGGATCGCCCTGCAAGGGTGGGAGCACCATGGCTGGCGCGCCCCCCTGCGCCAGGTGTATTTCTTCTGGCGCGACCGCAAGGGCCTGGTCGGGAACTTGCTTTCACCCTTCGCCAACCTGCTCTTTATCTGCTGGCTGGCGGGCTGGCGCGGCTTCGGCGCCATTCCTGGATGGGCGGCCAGCTTATGCACCGCAACGCTGGGCCTGTCCCTGGTCCATTTTTCGATCCGCACCGTGTTGAGCGCGCGCGTTTACGGCTGGCGGTTCGCCGCCGGCGTGCTGCCCCGCACCTTCTGGGGCAACCTGCTGAATAGCGCCGCCACCATTTCCGCTCTGCGCCAGTTCGCCGCCGCGCGCCTGCGCGGGCGCGCCCTGGCCTGGTGCAAGACCGATCACAAATACCCGGCGTACTCGACGCCCGGGCAAGTCCGGCTGGGCGAAATACTGGTGCATATGCGGGCCATCTCGCTCGACGAGCTCGATGCAGCACTGGGTACGTGCCCGCCGGATATGCGCCTCGGCGAGCACCTCATCGAGCTGCGCAAGCTCAAGGAGGAACAGCTCTACCAGGCGCTGAGCGCGCAAGCCGGCCTCGATCTGGGAATCCCCGGTAATGGTGAAGTTACTCGTGCAGCCACCCGCGCTCTTCCCGCCGCAACCATCCGCCGCTTTAGCGTGCTCCCCTACCGCGTCGATTTCGGCCAACTCCACCTGCTGACCCCCGAAGTCCCCTCGCCGCAAATGACGCAGGAACTGGCCGCGCTGTGCCCGCTCGACCTCCGCTTCCGCCTGGTCCGCCCCAAGGAATTCGAGCGACTGTGCGAGCAGTATCTGGGGTAAGGAGAGGCGACCGACTTGGGCTTGATTCAGAATTAGCGTGGTGCGCGGAGCGTCGTCAGAATTTCAAGCGATCCGACCAACGCGCAGAGTGCCTCACGGTCGTGACTTTATCGTGCACGACATGCGGCGCATCGCGATCGAGGACCACAGGTCTTTCGTCGGCATTCTGCGCAGTGTTATGTCCTTTTTGATCGTGGCGCCGGTCGTCCAGAATCGAGTTACAGACCGCAACACATTCGCTGCATATATAGCACGGCGACGCTAATGGATCGTCGTTCGACGGAGAAGCAATCAACTCGCCAGCGACATCTTCTCGCTTGCGACAGAACGAGCAGCGCGGCGGCTCATCGCGACCCGAGTGCTTCCTGAACATAAAACTCCCCATGACAGTTTAGCTCCGAGGCCGTCAAGCTGTTTTGGGCGGTTCAGACGCACGCGCCGAACCCATCACAACCCTACGAATCGCCCCGCTGCACGCTCGTCATCCCCGAGGTTGCCGCCGCGATCAACCGGTCCAGCGAACCGTAGGTGTAGCTCACGTTCTCCCCCGTCACCGCGTCCACCGACGACACAATCCGCCCCTTGTTCTGAGTGGCAAAAAAATACGCGGTTCAGGCTGACCACGTTTCTTGTTTGCCTTGTGCGGCTCGCTTGCATCTGACTTTCAAATTGTGGTTTTGGAGCACGCGAACCTCCCCGACAGGCGGTTCCAAGATGCGCTCGTTGAACCGCCATGGACCGGCATCGGCGATCACGCACTCGTCCCGGAGACATGGAAGTAACCGCACCTTCGTTCAGTTGCGACTCTGCCAGTTCTTTTCTTTGCTTGATGTTCCCCACGACCCCGAGGTAATGTCCACATGGCGTCCGATAATGCCCATTAAGAGGACCCAAATAACTGATTTGATTGTTTGTTTCACAAGCGAACCAATGGCACAAGCTCAAAACGCTGGTGCTGGACAGCGTCTTCTCGCCGTCAGTGCGCTGACGTTGCTGCCGCGGGCAGTGGGTCAGTTCGTCGACGCAGACGATCAGTTTTGGTTCGGCGGTTGGTCACGCCGCTTGTAGGCGTCGCGCATTCGCGCGAGCGCCTCGAAGGTCTGCCGGTATTGAGCCGTTTCTCGTTCGGGTGACGCATTCATCATCTCGGTTATCGCGGTGACCAGCTCGTTGTATGCCTCGTCAGTCGTCTGGGCACCGTCGAGCCTCGGAGTGAAGTCCGGGTCGTGTTCGAGGTAGTTCAGTTCGTCCGTAACGGGCGGCACCATCTTCTGCTCCGCACCGTCTGTCACTTCGCACAGGTCGCCCGGCCAGTCCTCCTCCATCTCCGAATCCGGGTGGATGAAGATGCGAAGCCCCTTCAGCCCGCACGATTCCGCCTGATGCGCCCGGATCACGCCGGTTCCGAGGAACTGCGAGCTGTGGCGCTTGACCTCGTCAGATGTATCGGTGGCGAACCGAAGACCGCGGAACGTACCGCGTCCAATCCCCATCCTGGCGGGAACCCGAAACGAGATCAGGTCGCGCATGAACACCTGCGCAAAGTACATCGCCGTGTTTAAGTCCCGGAAGACAACGAAAGCGGAGTCAGAAAAGACGATGGACTGAAGGGGGTCTACGCTGACCAGCTTAGAGACACCAAGGTCTAGGGTCCGGTGAAACGCGACAAACGTTCGCGTCAATCGATCCAGACGCTCCTCCTTGATCGACTTCCGGAGCTCTGCTCGCGACATTGTTGAGTAATAAAAGCCGTCGAGTCCGTCGATGGATTCCGGCATCGACATCACCAGGTCTGAAAACCCTAGGATGTCTGCGTACACTACTGTGGCCTGTTCTCTCACTGTCCCAGTATAGGTGAGCCCTTTCGATGTGGAAGAGTGCTTGTAGATGGTCGGGACGTGAGGCCGCGAGTACAGAGAACATCGGCAAGCGGTAGCACTATAATTGCAGCCATGAAGAAATCCGCCGTTCTGATCGCTGCCACACTGCTTTGGTGCGCCACCGGCCGGACCCAGAGCGCTCCCGACCGCGAGAGGGCCCAGAACCAGCACCCAGAATACTGGAGCAAGGGCAAACCGAACGGGCGCTTCTGGAGGAGCCTCGAGGAAAACGGGTCAGCCTGAACTGCGCGATTTTCCCGTTGCTCTTGGAAAACAAGGGGGAAACAGAACAAGGGGGAAACAGGGACAGCCTGAACTGCGCAGCTTCCTTCAGATTCGTGCGGTAGCCGTCCAAGGCAGCCGCAAGCTCGGCCGACTCGCCTGAGCGCCAGTCACACACGTTCCCAAATGATCTCAAATCGTGTTGCGCCAGTCCGGTCAATGGCTTCGGCGGAAACTCGCGGCCGAGCACGCCGGTTTTTCGCCTGCCGTGCGCGATCCTGAAAGAGGGCTCGGAGAGTATGACTCGCTGCGGCGTACCCGCCCTGGGAGAAAATTGCCAAATGGGGCAAATTCACCCCGTTTTTTGCAAGGCCGATTGCGTAGAATCAGGCACTTAACGGAATCTTGTGGGGCGAATTCGCCCCACTTTTGGCGGTCTGAAGCCTGCCCTGCCCGGGCATGATTCGTCCCGCCGTCTACACCCCGTACCGCCCGGCGCCGATCACCTGCGCCGCAATCTGGCGGCCGATGGCAATGGTGTCGGCCGGTTCGTATTTCCCGAGCCGCCGCAGAATCGCCATCTGGGTGCGCAGCATATCGCCTTCCGCCACCGCGGCAATCACGCGCCGCGCGCGCGCCTGGATAATCTCGGCGGCTCTGGCCGCGTAATACCGCGTTAGCGCAATCGCTTGTCGCGCCGCGGCCTCGCCACGCGCGGCCACAATCTTCTCCGCCCGCAGCAGGCACGATTCCAGCGCGAACACTTCCATGATCGAATCCGCCAGCGCGCCCATGATCTCCTGCTGATCGGCCAGCCCCTGCATGTACTTTTGCGAAGCCGCGCCGGCCGCGAACAGCGTCACCTTGCGCGCTTGCGCGAGCATCTCGCGCTCCGCCGCCAGCGGCCCCACGCGCGCGGCCGGTGCCGCCGCAGGAGCCATCACTTCATCCATCACCTTCCGCATCGCCGCCAGCAGCGGCAACTGGCCCGCCACCGCGCGCTTCATCAGGAAGCCGGTGATGATCAGCCGGTTGATCTCGTTGGTGCCTTCGAAAATGCGGTTGATGCGCGAATCGCGGTAGGCGCGCTCGGCCGGATACTCCTCCACGTAACCGTAGCCGCCATAGATCTGCACCGCGTGATCCACCACCATGTCGAGCATTTCCGATGCCCACACCTTCAGGATCGAGCACTCCACTGCGTATTCCTCGATGCGCTTCTGGATCTCCCGCGAGGCGCCCGCGGCCTCCGCATCGAGGCCGGCCAGCGCGGCGTCGATCATGCCGATGGTGCGATAGACCATCGATTCGCCGGCGTAGATCGCCGCCGCCGAGTCCGCCAGCTTTTCCTGAATCAGTCCGAATTCGCAGATCGACTTGCCGAACGCCTTTCGCTCTTTGGCATAGCGGGCGGCGTCCGCCAGACTGTGGCGCGCGCCGCCCAAGCAGGCCGCGGCCAGCTTGAAGCGGCCGATATTCAAAATGTTGAACGCAATGTGGTGCCCCTTGCCCGCTTCGCCCAGCAGGTTCTCCACCGGGATGGCGCAGTCGCTCAAAACCACCGGGCAGGTGGAGGAGCCGCGAATGCCCAGCTTGTGTTCCTCCGCGCCAATCGAGAGGCCCGGCGTGCCGCGCTCCACCAGGAAGGCCGAAAATCTCTCGCCGTCGATCTTGGCGAAGATGGTGAACAGATCGGCAAAGCCGCTGTTGCTGATCCACATCTTCTCCCCGTTGAGCGTCCACTGGCGGCCGTCCGCGCTGAGCGTGGCGCGGGCGCGGCAGTTGAGAGCGTCGCTGCCCGATGACGATTCCGAAAGGGCGTAAGCCGCGATCCATTCGCCCGTCGCCAGCTTCGGCAGGTACTTCCGCTTCTGCGCTTCTGTCCCGTACCACACGATGGGTAGCGTGCCGATTCCCGTGTGCGCGCTGAACGCCACCGAAAAGCTGCCCAGCTTGCTGATGTTCTCCGCGATCACCGCCGAAGTGATCTTGTCCATGCCGAGCCCGCCGTAGCTTTCCGGCACGTCCACACCCAGCAGTCCCAGCTCGCCGGCCTTTCGCATCAAAGCGCGGGTGACACCGAAGTTCTTGGCTTCGATTTCAGCCGCCGCCGGCACTACCTCCTGGTCGACGAACTCGGCCGCGGTCTTGGCGATCTGCCTGTGTTCCTCGGAAAAATCCTCCGGCGTGAAAACTTCCCGGGGTGTGCGTTCTTCGACGAGAAAGCTGCCCCCTTGAATGCGGTTCGCCGCCGCCGGCGTCACTGTTGCCATACCATCTCCCCTCGCTGCCAAATCCGACGATTGTTCTTTCACCGCTACCTGGTACCGAACTGCTCCCTGACGGTCGCAGCTGCGATGTGCTTTCCGAACCGCGACCGTTAGGGAGCGGTTGCCGGCACAAACCACCTCGCCGTCCCTAATTCATGTTCTCAAAAATCCCCGCGGCTCCCATGCCGCCGCCCACGCACATCGTCACCAGCCCGTAGCGCGCGTTGCGTCGCTTCATTTCATGCAGCAGCGTGGCCGTGAGCTTGGCGCCGGTGCAGCCCAACGGGTGCCCGAGCGCGATGGCGCCACCGTTGACGTTCACCTTCGCCGGGTCCAGCCCTAACTGCCGGATTACCGCCAGCGCCTGGGCCGCAAAAGCCTCGTTGAGCTCGATCAGATCGATTTGATCGAGCTTGATCCCGGCCATCCGCAGCGCTTTGGGAACCGCATAGACCGGGCCCATCCCCATTTCTTCCGGCAGGCAGCCAGCGAATGCATAGGCCACGAAGCGCGCTATCGGCCGCAGCCCCAGTTCTCGCGCGCGCCCATCCGCCATCACCACCGCTGCCGCTGCGCCATCCGACATCTGCGAGCTGTTCCCCGCCGTAACAGTTCCTTTCGCGTGAAACGCCGGCTTGAGGCCGGCCAGGGCGTCGAGCGAAGTGTCGGCGCGGGGTCCCTCGTCGGTCGCGAACTCCGTCGCTCGCTTCTCGATCTGAGAATGCGCGTCGGGTGCTGCGAAGCAGACCGTCACCGGCACGATCTCTTCCCGAAACCGGCCTGCCGCCTGCGCGGCCACAGCCTTCTGATGGCTCGATAATGCGAACTCATCGGCGTCGCGGCGGCTGATGCCGTAGTGGCGCGCGACGCGCTCCGCGGTCAGCCCCATGGAAAGGTAGGAATCCGGATAATGCTGCTCGAGCCACGGATTCACCGAGATCTTGTTGCCGCCCATCGGCACCATCGACATCGATTCGGCGCCGCCGGCCAGGATCGCGTCCGCGCCGCCGGCGCGCACCCGCTCCGCCGCCAGCGCGATCGCCTCCAGGCCCGACGCGCAAAACCGGTTCACCGTCATTGCGGCCGCTTCGATCGGCAGGCCGGCCCGCAATGAGGCAATCCGCGCCAGGTTCATCCCCTGCTCGCCCTCCGGCATGGCGCAGCCAATAATCACGTCCGCGATCTCGCCCGCTTCGAGGCCTTGCGTGCGGTCCAGCGCCCCGCGCATGGCCGCCGCCGCCAGGTCGTCCGGCCGCGTGGCCCGCAGCGTTCCCTTCGGCGCCTTGCCCACCGCCGTCCGCGCCGCACTCACGATCACTGCATCCCTCATCCGCGCACCTCCTGTGCGGCGCATCGGAGCCGCGACCGTCAGGGAGCGGTTGCGGGACCAGCGCTGCACTCGGCCCGCCGTCCTCAATTTCTGAGCGGCCTGCCGTGCTTCAGCGTATACGCAATCCGCTCCTGGGTCTTCCTCTCACCGCACAACGAAAGAAAAGCTTCCCGCTCCAGATCCAGCAGATACTGTTCGCTCACCGGCGTGCCCGGCGTCACCGCGCCGCCCGACATCACGTACGCCAGATGGTTGGCCACGGTTACATCGTGATCGCTGATGTACTCTCCCTCACGCATCATGCGCACCGCCAGGCGCAGCGTGGCCAGCGCGTTCTCCCCAGGCGCGGGAATCGCCAGGCGCGGCACTGCCGGAGCGTAGCCCGCCGCGGCCAGTTCGCCCGCCACGCGCTGGGCATCCGCCAGCAGCCGCTCGCGATTCATGGTTATGCCATCCCCTGCGCCCAGAAAACCGTAGCCGCGCGCTTCCTCGGCCGACGTGGACACCTTGGCCATCACGCAGGTTTCGAAGGCGTACCGCAACGCATCCATCACTTCCACCGAATCCCCGCGCCCGCTCTCGCGCACCGCCGCGGCGCGCTCGATGGCGGCCACCGTCATTTCCTTCGACCCGCCGCCCGCCGGCAGCAGCCCGACGCCGGTTTCCACCAGGCCCATGTACAACTCCGCGTGCGCCTGCCGCCGTGCGGCGTGCAATGCGATTTCCGCGCCGCCGCCCAGGCACAAGCCGAACGGCGCCACTACCACCGGCCGCGGGCAATAACGGATCATCGCCGTCATTTGCTGGAAGGCGCGGATGGCGCGGTCGATTTCGTCCCATTCCTCTTCTTGCATGCTCAGCAGCAGTTGCATGAGGTTGGCGCCCACCGAGAAATTCTCCGCGTCGCTCGCCACCACGAACGCCGCGAACTGGCGCACGGCGTCGCCATCGGGGGCCAGCGTTTCCGTCACCATGCGCACGATGTCTTCGCCCACCGCGTTCTTGGGCGAGTGCATCTCGATGCAGGCTACGCCGCCGCCCAGATCTACCAGCGACGCGCCGGGGTTGGAACGCACCACGCCGCGCGCCGCGCGAGCGCTCGAAATGCGCGCCACGCCGGGCGCCGTCTCCACTTTCCGCCAGGCTGCCGTCGCCGGGTCAAAGCATTCCCGGCCATGATCGCGGTACCAGCTTTCCGCGCCCGCCGCGAGCAGCCGCTCCGCCGCCGCACTCACCGGCTCGCCCGCGGCTTTGGCACGTGCCACGGTGCCGCGCACCCCGGCCGCATCCCACATTTCGAACGGGCCCAGTTTCCAGTTGAAGCCGGCGCGCATTGCCCGGTCCACGCTGGCCACGCTGTCGGCGATTTCCGCCAACGCGTCGGCCGCGTAATTCCACAGCCCGGTCGCCAGACGCCAGTGGAATCGCGCCGCTTTGTCGCGTGCTGGATCGACCGCAAAGAGCTGGCGAATGCGCTCCGCCACGTTCTCCGTATTCTTCACCATGTCGAGCGCAGCGAACCGCGGCTTCTCCGCCGGGCGGTATTCGAGCGTCTTCCAATCGAGCGCCAGACGGGTTTCCGTCCCATCCGGCCCCTTGAGTTTCTTGTAGAATCCCTGCCCGGTTTTGTCGCCCAGCCAGCGCCGCTCGAGCATCGTTTCGAGGAACGCGGGCAGCGCCATCTGTTCGGCTGCGCCCGCCTCCGCGCGCGGAAAGTTGCGCGCCACGTGCGCCAGCACGTCGATTCCCACCAGGTCCGCAAGCCGGAACGTGCCCGTACGCGGAAAGCCTATAGC
Source organism: Bryobacteraceae bacterium (assembly GCA_049587755.1). GTDB lineage: Bacteria > Acidobacteriota > Terriglobia > Bryobacterales > Bryobacteraceae > Bog-375. Next base: position 82,052 of record JBAVEN010000065.1, read on the forward strand.
CGTGCCCGTCAGTGCGTCCACTTCCTCGATGCTGAGATCCTCGGCTTGCATCAGGCGCACGGTTTCGAGCATCAGGAACACGCCGATGCGGTTAGCAATGAAATTCGGTGTATCACGCGCCGGCACCACTTCCTTGCCCAGGCGCACATCCGCGAACTCCGCCACCGCCCGCCTGACGGCCGCATCGGTCTCCGGTGTGGCGATCAATTCGAGCAGACGCATGTAGCGCGGCGGGTTGAAAAAATGTGTCCCCAGCCAGCGCGCGCGAAGCTGCCCCGGCAGCGCGCCGCCAATCTGCGCGACCGGCAGCCCGCTGGTGTTGGTGCTGAAGATCGCGTCGGCTTTCAGGTGGGGCGCCACCCGTTCCAGCAGGCTGCGCTTGATGGCCAGATCCTCAGTGACGGCTTCGATCACCCAGTCGCAATCCGCCAGCAGCGCCAGGTCGTCGGCAAAATTCCCAGTGGTAATGCGAGAGGCGAAGCTGGGATCGTAGAAAGCCGCCGGCTTGGCCTTCCGCAACGAGTCGAGGGCTCGCGCCGCCAGCGCGCCGCGCGCCGCGCCTTCGGAAGGGATATCGAGCAGCACTACCGCCAGACCGGCGTTCGCCAGGTGCGCCGCGATGCGCGCGCCCATCGTCCCCGCGCCCAGCACTCCCGCCTTTAGAATCGGCGGCAACTGTTGGGCCTGTTCGAACTCGGAACCGGCGCTCATGCGATTGCTCCTGCTTTGGCCCCGCCGGTGGAACCACAACCGGGACGGGCAATTGCCAGCTTACCCACGGCTCCGCCAAAGCGCAACCGAAAATATCCTGCGGGCATCGCCGCGGCATTGCTGTGGGATAGGGCTCCGCCGTTAACTGGCGCTCGCTCAACCTAAAGCCGGCACCGAATGCCGCCGATAGAGGCTCATTTTTGCGAGAACAAGCCCATGTTTGGCTGTGTTAGATTGGGTGTTGTCGCTCTTTGACGATCGAGGTTGCGGGGTTGGCCTAGCGGTCGGGCGTCAGCCTTCCAAGCTGATTTAGACGGGTTCGACTCCCGTACCCCGCTCCATCCTTTAAGTCCCCGACGCCAGCGACCGGAGTTCGCGCATGTCCGATTACGGCCGCATCCGCGTGTTCACCACAGGCGGTACCTTCGACAAGGAGTACAACGAACTCACCGGTGAGCTGTTCTTTCAGCGGACACACCTGCCCGACATGCTGCGGTTGGGGCGCTGCCGCCTGGATGTGGTGGTCGAGAGCCTGATGATGGTCGACAGTCTCCAGATGACCGATCAGGATCGGGAGTTGATCGCGAGGCGTTGCCAGGAGGCCGAAGAAGACCGCCTCGTAATCACGCACGGCACCGACACCATGGAGCAGACTGCGGCGGTACTGGGGCCCCGGTTCGGACACAAGACCATCGTGCTCACCGGCGCCATGGTCCCGTACAAGTTCGGCAGCTCGGATGGTCTGTTCAACCTGGGGACCGCTTTGGCGTTCGCTCAGACGCTCCGACCCGGCGTTTACGTCGCCATGAATGGGCTGTACTTCCAGTGGGACGAGGTACGAAAGAACCACGAATTGGGCATCTTCGAGTCGCTAAAGAAATCTTAGTGAACCGTCGTCAAGTACTATAAATAACTAAATTAGAACAGTTTACAAGAAAATCTTGTCACTCTTTGGCGGAGTGTGCTAAAAATAGACGACGGAACTTCGCGGGAGTTCTTCGAGCGAAGGTCCACCGGGATTATCAAAGGAATCAACATTCACAGGAGGTTTAATTTGATGAAGATTCGTCCGCTCTACGATCGAATCGTGGTCAAGAGGATTGAAGAGAAGGAACAAAAAGTCGGCGGCCTGTACATCCCCGACAGCGCCAAGGAGAAGCCCCAGGAGGGCGAAGTCGTAGCGATTGGAAAGGGCAAGCGCCTGGAAGACGGCAAAGTAGTGCCGCTGGAAGTGCAAGTTGGCGATCGCGTTCTATTCGGCAAGTATTCGGGAACCGACGCCCCCAAAACGGTCGGCGACGATTATCTCATCCTGCGTGAGGATGAGGTTCTGGCCGTTCTCGAAGACGCGCCCAAAGTGGCGCAGAAAGCTAGCTAAGGAGTCTAACAAGAGATGGCGAAACAGATTGTATATTCGGAAAACTCGCGGCAGGCAATTTTGCGCGGCGTCAATCAGCTTGCCGACGCGGTCAAGGTTACGCTCGGCCCCAAGGGCCGCAACGTGGTCCTCGAGAAAAAGTTCGGCGGCCCGAACATCACCAAGGATGGCGTCACGGTAGCCAAGGAAATCGAGCTGAAGGATCCGCTGGAAAACATGGGCGCGCAGTTGGTGCGTGAAGTCGCCTCGAAGACCAGCGACGTGGCCGGCGACGGCACCACCACGGCGACCATTCTGGCACAGGCGATCTTCCGCGACGGCGTGAAGGCAGTGGCTGCCGGCGCCAACCCGATGGCCCTGAAGCGCGGCATTGAAAAGGCCGTGGAAGTGGCCGTCGATGAAGTGAAGAAGCTCTCCAAGCCGGTTACCCCAGACATGATCGCGCAGGTCGGCACGATATCCGCCAATAGCGATTCGACCATCGGCAACATCATCGCCGAAGCGATGAAGAAGGTCGGCAAGGACGGCGTGATCACGGTTGAAGAATCCAAGACCATGAACACGGAGCTGGAGACGGTCGAGGGCATGCAGTTCGACCGCGGCTATCTCTCCCCGTATTTCGTGACCGACGCGGAGCGCATGGAAACGGTGCTCGAGGATCCCTTCATCCTGATCCACGAGAAGAAAATCAGCAACATGAAAGACCTGCTGCCGCTGCTCGAGCAGATCGCGCGCTCCGGCAAGCCGCTGCTGATCATCGCCGAGGAAGTGGAAGGCGAAGCGCTGGCTACGCTGGTGGTGAACAAGCTGCGTGGGACGCTGAATGCGTGCGCCGTGAAGGCGCCCGGCTTCGGCGACCGCCGCAAGGCCATGCTGGACGATATTGCTACCCTCACCGGCGGCAAGTCCATCATGGAAGAGACCGGCATCAAGCTGGAGGGCGTCCAACTGAAAGACCTGGGCCGCGCCAAGCGCGTGACCGTGGACAAGGACAACACCACCATCGTCGACGGCGCGGGCGAGGATAAGGACATCAAGGGCCGCATCAAGCAGCTCAAAGCGCAGATCGACGAGACGACTTCCGATTACGATCGCGAGAAGCTGCAGGAACGGCTCGCCAAGCTGGCTGGCGGCGTGGCGGTGATCAAGGTTGGCGCCGCGACCGAAACCGAAATGAAGGAGAAGAAGGCCAGGGTGGAAGACGCGCTGCACGCGACGCGCGCCGCGGTGGAAGAAGGCATCGTCCCCGGCGGCGGCGTGGCTCTGCTGCGGGCTTACAAAGTGCTGGCAGGGCTCAAGGGCAACGGCGACGAGCAGATCGGCATTGACATCGTCAAGCGGGCTTGCGAAGAGCCGATGCGCCAGATCGTGGTCAACTCCGGCACCGAAGGCGCCATCGTCGTCGAGAAGGTGCGCGAGAACTCGAATCCCAACTTCGGCTTCAACGCCTCCACCGACACCTTTGAAGACCTGGTGGCGGCGGGCGTGATCGATCCGACCAAGGTGACACGGACGGCGCTGCAGAACGCCGCTTCGATCGCCTCGCTGATGCTCACCACCGAAGCCATGGTGGCCGAGATTCCGGAGAAAAAGCCGGCCCCGATGGGTCCCGGCGGTCACGGGCCCGAGATGGATTACTAAAGGCTCGTACTGATCTGGACCGCGACCGTGAGTCAGCGGTCGATAGCTTTGAGAGCCGCGCTCTTCCCTTTTCGAAGGGGGGAGCGCGGCTTTTTGTTTGGGGGCAAGCGGGCGGGTCTGCGTGGCGGCCACCGGTGGCGGCGTGGCGGTGGTGTTGATCCTGGCAAGCCACCGCGGGGATCAACGGCGCCAGGCGCCGTTCGCCAACACGCGCGCTTTATGCGCTGAGCGAAGCGCCGCCGATGGTCGACAGGCGGCTGCGGATCTGGTTCATCAGATCGGATGCCAGAAACGGCTTGCGGAGGACCGGGAAATTGTGTTCCTCGCAGAGCGCTTCTTCTTCCGGCGGCAGAATAGTGCCGGTCATGACTATGGCGAGCATTCGCGGGACGGCATGCAGAAACTCGACGCCCAATTCCACGCCGTTGCCATCGGGGAGCATGTAATCGAGCAAGACAGCGTCGGGTTTGTGCTGCTCGAACGCGCGCCTGGCCTCGGCAGCGCTTTCGGCGGTGATCAGGTTCCAGCCCGCGTCGGCCATGAGCCGCTCGAGGAAGCGCAGGAGGTCGCGGTTGTCGTCGACCAGAAGCACGGTGGGTTGCGAGGCCGGAATGGTCACGGCGGCGTCGCGTAGCGCGGAGATTTCGAGCGCCTCGCGGCTCTCCGCGACCCCCGCCAGCACGCGCGCCCCGGGCGGAACCTGGTTGGTGGCGACCAGGGTGGCCAGCGGCTGAGTCAGGTAGCGGTGAATGGTTCGCTTCAGCTCGCGCGCGCCGTACTCCGGACTGGTGCCTCTTTCGAGCAGAAACTGGCGCGTTTCCAGCGGCACTTCGAGTGTGAACGAGCGTTCCCCGAGCCGCGTGTTCACGTGGTTCTGCAAGTCCGCGATCTGTTGATCGAGGATCGCTGAGAGCGCCTCCAGCGAGAGCGGCTGATAGGTGATGATGCAGTCGACGCGGTTGATGAATTCCGGCGAAAAACGCTTGCGGACGGCCACCATTCCGATGTTGCGCAGTTTGCCGGTGAGATCGGGCCGGGGGCCGGCGCCCGCCGATTGGAAGCCGAAATCGGGGTGGATCTCGCGCAGCATTTCGCGGGAGCCGAGGTTGCTGGTGAGGAAGACCAGGCTCTTCTCGAAATTGACGGACGTATTGTCGCCCAACCTGAGGATGCCCTTGTCCAGCACGCCCAGCAGCAGGCGGGTTAGTGAAGGGGCGGCCTTTTCAATCTCGTCGAACAAGACCAGTGACAACTCGCACTGCTCGCTGGTGCTGGCATTGAGGCGTTGCTGGGTGAGCATGGGCTGGGTCTCGCGATGGCCCAGGTAGCCGGGAGGCGCGCCAATCAGCTTGGCGACTTCGTGCTCGAGTTGGAACTCGCCGCAGTCCACTTTGAGCATGTTCTTTTCCGAACCGTGCAGCGTATCGGCCAAAGCCTCGACGGTCTTGGTCTTGCCGGTGCCGGTGGGTCCGAGCAGCAGGAAAACGCCCACTGGACGCCCTTCCGGCGCGAGGCCGGCCTGGAACATCTGCACATAGGGAACAATCAGCCGGGTCGCATCGGGCTGGCCGACCACTTTGCGGGACAGTACGGCGGCGAGCTCTTCAGCCGGCTCGGCGGCTTGCTTGCGGGAACGGCTTTGTGCGCCTCTTGGCTTGTCCACGGCGCCCTCTGCCTTGATTGTAGCGGCGGCGGACCTGGCAACACGGCTGCGCCGACGTTCTCCCAACTCGTTTGGATCCTTCATGCTGGTCAATTGAGCTGCTGATCGAGTGAGTTACCGGCACCCCTCTCAACTCGCGAAAGAATTCTCGATAGGCAGTGATCGCAGGGATACTAATTGACTTTTAGCATGCCTTGTTGCGCGCCGTATGTACCGTTTCATACACAGAATGCTTTTCTGAAGAACGTGGGGAGAGATGGCGGGAAATTTAGCGGTGGCGGAATGTAATCCGTCCCTTGGTCAGGTCGTAGGGAGACAGCTCCAAAGTGACCTTGTCGCCAGCCAGGACGCGGATGCGATTCCGCCGTAGCCTGCCGGCCAAGTGAGCCAATACAACGCGTTCATGTTCGAGCTGTACGCTGAACAGCCCGCTGGGAAACTTTTCCAATACCGTGCCGGTGACCTCGATACAGTCTTCCTTGCTCATAAACCTCCAGGATTAGGGTGGGATGACGTGAACCGGCCGCTACTGAGCGGCCGGTTCACCGGAATCCGTTAGGTCAAAGCGACGTTGGTCGCCTGCAGCCCCTTCGGGCCCTTGGTTACCTCAAACTCCACTTTCGCGCCTTCATCCAGCGTGCGATACCCTTGCGATTGGATCGCGGAGAAGTGTACGAACACATCCTCTCCGTTCTCCCTCTGGATAAAGCCGTAGCCCTTGGCTGCGTTAAACCACTTCACTGTGCCTTTTTCTTTCATCGTGCCTTTTCCTTCTCTGACTCAACTGAAATTCCATTCGGCCGTCAAAAGCCGCGCGCAACAAAAAAAGGGGTATGCGGATGGACTCACGCAACCCCTTCTTGTGTCTCAGAGCGGAAATCAAGAGCCAAATGCCCTACCATTATACAACAGGCGGAACCAGCGCAGCGGTTTCAATCGCGTGAATACATTCGAGTTCTACCGGCTTCGCTGGCATTTCCAGGCGCTCAGCCGGATCTCGTTTCCGGCGGGGGAAAGCGGCAACGTGCTGCGCGGGGCGTTCGGTCTTCTGCTGCGGCAGACGGCCTCGAGCGAAGTCTACGTGCGCCTGTTCGAGCCGGGGCGCGCCGGCGGCGCGTCGCCGAGCGGCTTGAAGGACTGGCCGCGCCCGTTCCTGTTCCGCACGGCAGCGGTGGACGGCCGGGAGATTGCGCAGGGAGAGACTTTCCACATCGACATGCATGTGTTCGACTCCCGGCCCGAGCCGATGGGAGCGATCCGTGCAACATTCCAGCGACTTGGCGAAGCTGGGCTGGGACCCGGCCGGGGCCGCGCCACGCTGAGCCGCGTCGAGCAGATTGGCACGGATGAAACGGTTCGGGAGATAGCAGCGGAGCCCGGCGCACCGTCAGTAATCAGCCTGGATCCCGATCCGGCTGAGAAGGACGTGCACCAAGTGAGTTTGCGTTTCCTGACTCCCACCGAGTTGAAGGGAGGCAGCGGGCCGGGCATTGTGCTGGACAGGGGGCCGGAGTTCGGCGTACTTTTCGCCCGGCTGCGCGATCGCATTGCGACTTTGCGGGCGCTATATGGTGCGGGGCCGCTCGCAATCGATTTCCGCGGTCTCGGCGCACGCGCGCGCGCGATCAAGCTGGTTTCGAGCGACCTTAACTGGACAAGCGCCCGCCGCCGCTCCAGCCGCACCGGCCAATCGCACCCGCTGGGAGGCTTCACTGGCATTGCCCGATACCAGGGCGACCTGGGGGAGTTCCTGCCGTGGCTGCGCGCCGCGCGCTGGACCGGCGTTGGCCGGCAAACCGTATGGGGCAAAGGCGACGTGCGGGTGATCGCGCCGGGAGAGTGAATGGCGTGGGGCATGATCGAGATTAGCGTTTGTTTTGCGGCAGCCTGGGATGACTTCCAATCCGGCGCGTGCCCCTGCTATCCTGATGGCCAATGTACTTGAAGATTTTGGGTCATCCGGTTTTTCCCGATTTGAACTTTCACATGCCGATGCTGGTGGATCTGGGAGCGCCGCTGATCATGCTCAAAGGCGAAAACGGGTCCGGCAAATCGACGCTGCTGCAATCGATCGCCATCGCCATGCGCGGCGAAAAAGCCGACGGGTACGTCTACCGCTGGGAGCCGCAGGCGCCAGAGGCGGCGAGGGTCCTTCTGTTCGACGCCGAACAGCACAACCCGCGCACCCAACTGGAGTTTTTCCGCGACCAGCCGGAGATGCTGGAATTCCTTCAAATGGCCAGCCACGGCCAAGTCATGCTGTCGCTGTTCCGGGACAGTTTCCCTAAGCTCCCGGATGGTTCCGTGCTGTTGTTGGATGAGCCGGAGATGGCGCTTTCGGTATCGAACCAGCGGCGGGTTTTGAAAATGCTGCTGGAGCTAGTAGAGCGGAAGAAATTCCGCGTGGTCTGCGCCACCCATTCGCCGGTGCTGATCGAGGCGCCGGAGACGTACGTGATCGACCTGGACCGCCACATCAATCGCAACGTGGTGCCGTCCGATCTCGGCGTGGAAGGCGCCAGCACGATGCAGTAGCGATGGAGCGATGACCTGCTGCGCAGAATTCGAACGCCTGATGGATCGTGGATTGGCGGAACACGCGCAGCCGCACCAGCTCAGTGGCGGCACCATCATCACCGAAATCGACACCGAGTATTTCCTGGTCTTCGGTGAAGAGCGGCCCTGCTTCGCAGGACTGAACTACTGCCCGTTCTGCGGGCGGGCGTTATCGCGCCAGCTTTGGAACCTGGAGAAAAAGAAGTAGCGGCGGAGAGGAACGGCCCGGAATCCCGGCGGAAGATCGGTCCGCGCACGCGCGGACGATCCCTTCCGCGGGTCGGCGACGAACCGTCAAGATGGACTGCCGTGTGCTCCAGTTGACGTGAGCGGCGTGTCACGGGACTGATCCAGCTCAAACGAGTCGCCGGAGAAGTTCGAGGATCGCGGTTTCCTGGTTGAAGATTCGCCGTGCATCGACCCTCAACACCTTCAGCCCCCGAGCACTTACCGCTGCGTCGCGGATCTTGTCCTCCCGAACTGCCTCGGTTGCCCGGTGGCCCCTCCCATCGACCTCTATGTCGTATCGAGTGCCGAACGGAGTGACCACAAGGAAATCGAGCCGGTGGCGGCCGAAATCGTGTTGAGACACATACCAGAGCCCGGTTTCGGCGAGTAATTCGGCCATGCGTGCCTCCGCTGGGTTGGTAAAACATACTGAGCCGGCACCATCTTTCGCGGCGGTCGCAAAGGTCGCGAGGCGCCCTCCTGAGGCGCCGCAAGCCGAACGGTCGCCGACAATGTGCAGCGCACCTCGTGCGCGGGTGATCGATACGTTTAAGAGTTGGTCTGTGTTGGCCACCCATTGGACGAGTCTCTTCCGCATGCCGGCCGCCACAACAGGGGAAAAGATCATAACGTCCCGCTCATCTCCCTGGAACCTGTGCGCGGTGCCCACGGTCAGTCGATCCCCCACCTGTTCCCACCACGGTCTGGCTTGGACGGCTTCGGCGATCCTCTCCATCTGCAATCGAAACGGGGTTACTATACCGAAGCCGACGTCGTTGCGCAACAGGAATCCCGTACGTACCCATTCGTCTAGAAGATCGAGCACAGCGTGAACCTCGATTTCATTGACAGCGCTATGTGATGAACGTGGCACCGCACCCTGGACATCGTGCCAGAAAATACCTAGCGCCTCGCCACGCAGCCGTTTGCGGATGCTCTCGAGGGCGGTCCGCAGGATCAGTTGCCCCTTGTAGAACTCCCGGTTGGAAAAGTCGATAATCTCCGGATGGGATCGATAATGCTCCGAGAGAAAGACAAGTTGCTGGTCCTGATCGACAGCCGCTTTCTCCGCGACCGCGTACAGTGATCGCTGGTTGTAGGACCACGTCGTGAGGAGATCAGCAACGCCGTTCTGGCTAGCGAGCCTTTCCTCCTCGCTCTGTCTGAGCGTGCTGATGTGGCTGAGTTGGCACGGGTCGCCGATGATGAGGGCACGACGTGCCCTGAACAGCAGTGGCAGAGCGGACGGAATATCGCACTGGCTTGCCTCGTCGACGATGACGAGGTCGAACAGCGCCGGCTCGAGAGGAAGGGCATTCCGCACTGAGAGGTTCGTAACCACCCAGACTGGGAACTCAGAGCCTACGCGTTGCAGCGTGGTCTTGAGCTGCTCAAGAACCTGAAGGAACGCCCTTCCCCTGCTCTTCCTTAACCGGGAAGACAAATCGAAGTACTGGCCGAGCACATTTCGGAGGGGGCCTGCCCGAGAGGCAAGCCGGCCTGTCCACGCTGCGCGCAGTTGGTCGCAAGACAGCTCCGCCCGACGGCCCTGAAGCTGGTCTAGACCGCGGGCTAGGACATCAGCGGGCTCCTCCGCCCGGATCGCCGCGAGCGCACGGCCGCATCTGTCGTCCGCGAAACGCCACAGGGCTAGGCGATTGAGTTTCGCGCAAGACTCCGCCAGTTGGATGAACTGATCAGCGCGGCCTGTCTGGGCTTGAACGTTCAGGTCCTCTCGCACCTGCGGCGGTAGCTTCGCCGTCAGAACAGCGAGTTCACCCCAAAGGCCGCGGAGAACGGCAGCCGGAGCAAACGCATGCTTCAGCCTGAGCCAAAACCGTGCGGGCCGCTTTCCTACCAGCGCCTCGGCGGTCGCCGTCAGCCGCTCGAGGCGGGGTAGGTCGGGCGAGGAACTAAGCGCCTCGGCCCACGAGTCGACCCAGTCCGGCTCGACCAAGTCTTCAGCCACTCGCAGATCCCGCTCCAGTCCAGCGTATTCCGTCTGGGCGCGAGCCACCTTCTCGATTTGTCGCCGCATCCCGGCGACTTCCTGATCGAGTTGGTAAAGTAGCTTAGGCGCGGGAGATGGTGGCGTCATCCCTGGCTGAAGGGAGCCGAGCCGGTTGTCCATCTCCTGCCGTGACTTGTCCATAACTTCGCGGCTGCCAAGCCGCAGCGTCCAGTCCCGTTCTTCGCCTAGGATCATACGGAGGCGTTCGCGTACTACATCGACCGCCCTGTTATTCTTGCTAGCAAAAAGCACGGGCCTCCCGGCGAGCGCGCAGCTTGCGAGAAGGTCGACAACGATCTGTGATTTGCCTGTCCCCGGTGGCCCGGTCACAACAGTAAGAGGGGATTCCAGTGCAGCCCGTGCCGCAGCCTCTTGGGCAGTGTTCAGGGGTAGCACCTGAACGAGCGGTGCCGGATCTGCACCCGGTCGCCTCGCTCCTCCGCGGTCCAACTGCGCCGTCCCGGCCAACACTCCCGCAGCTGTATTGCCGAGCGCGTTCGACAACTGGCTGTGCTCAGCGAGCGCCGCCAACTCACGGCGGAGGTGGTGAGTGTAAACACTCCGCTCGCTCTTGAACAGGATCGGCCGGTTAAGCCACTTGTTGCGCGGCGAGTCGCTCATCGGATACGGCTCCAGTCGCTCTGGAGCGAGGTCGGGCACCGGCAAGCCCAGGGCTTCAAAAGCCGCCCGGAGTCGGTCGGCGAACGACCCGTACTCCCCTTCCAACTCCTCTTGAATCACTCGTAGTTCCTCCGGCGCTAAATGCTGGTCCCGGAAGAGGTGATGGTTGAGCTGAATCTCCCCTGCGTTTGCGTGTCGCATCGAGAAGGAGTTGGCCCCGATGAGTTGCACGTCGACCTCGGCAACGAAGAGCGGGGAAAGAAAGCCGTGGCTGCTTAGAAAAACGGGATACCCGTAGAAGAACCGTTCCGCGACACCCGCCAGTGCCGCGCCGCCCAGCAACAGATTTCGGTCCGAAGCAAGTTCCGCCTCGAATACGACCTCGGCGTTCTCCGGGTAGAAGAACGTCTCCTCCGCGTCCCAAGGTGATAAGACTGAGTGGTGCAGCGCCGATAGGTTCGTGGTGAGCGAACGCCTGTCTTCTGCCTCAATGCAGTCAAGGTAGAACCGGAGGATTCGGAGGAAGTCCTGCTCTGTCATTTCGGCTTACCCGATTCTTCCAACCGTTGAGTCGCCGCGCGACCGGCCTTGGATGCACACAGGACGAAGCGCAGGAGCACAGCGCCGGGGCCGGCCCCGAGCGGATTTCAAAGTGCTCTGCAAGGATCGCTTTCATCATACCTGCTCAGCAGATCAAAATCACAGCCCTCTCCACCTAAGACCTCAAGGATCAGACGAACGACTCAAGCACAGGGACTACAGGGTACTCCCGTGAAGTCCCGTCCCGCCAACTGGACGGGAAACGCCCCGTACGGCGAAGCGGGCCGTCCAGTTTCGCCGGCTACCGAAATCTCCCAAAATCCAAATTCACCGCGCTATCCTTACCAAATTCCCCCCGCAGCTCATGCTGGCTTCCGGTTTGTTGGCGGCGGGACTTCGCCAGCGGGTTTTCCAAACTGAACCAGTCCGGCCCGCAGGTCTTACCTGCCGAAGATTAATCCTGAGAACCAACGCTCGGCCGCTGCACTAGCATTACGTCCAATGGTACGAACGTTGGTGGTGGCGCTGGGCGGCCTGGCTATGTCGCTGGCGCTCACGGCGGCCGAGCCGGGATTCAAGGCCGAGTTGGTTGGCGGGACTCCTGGCGAGTTTCCCACCAAAGGCAGCGTCCGCCTGGATCTCTCCAATACCGAAGCGATGCTGTTACACGCGGGCAAGAGCGAGTTGCGCGTCTTCTATCAAAAAGTGAATACGCTCGAATACGGGCAGACGGTCAGCCGCCGCTACGCCGCGGCGGTGCTGATTTCGCCGGTACTGCTGTTGAGCAAAGCGCGCAAGCATTTCGTCACTCTCGGGTTCGTGGACTCGGAGGGCAAGCAGCAGGCGCTGGTGCTGCGCGTGAGTAAGAGCGACATCCGCAGCGTGCTGGCCGGCCTGGAGGCGCGCACCGGGCGGCGCGTCGAGTTTCTCGATGACGACGCGCGCAAGGCGGGTAAAGGATGAAACCATTACTGCTGCTGGCGGCCGCGCTGGCCGCCCCTTTGGCGAGCGTGGCGGGGGACGCGGCCTCGACTGCCGCGGCCATTGAAGCCGCCAGCCTGCGCCAGTTGCTTTCCATACATCGAATCTACGTGGACCGGCTCACCGGCGGCGACACCGCCGCGCAGATGCGTGACATCATCATCAGCAGCCTGGCCGGTTCCAAGCTTTTCATCCTGACTGAAAAGGAGGAGCGCGCCGACGCCGTGCTGCGCGGCGCGGCTGAAGACCTGGTGTTTACCGAAACGCATCAATCCTCCGACAGCATCAACGCCCATCTCAACCTCAGCAACCGCACGGGCGCCGGGAATTACGGCAAGGGCAGCGCCGCCGGGCTGGGGATCGGCGATAACGAATCCGATCACTCCGCCGAGCGGCGCCATGAGGCGATTGCCGCCGTACGCCTGGTCGACAAAGATGGCGACGTCATCTGGTCTACCACCCAAGAAAGCCTCGGCGCCAGGTTCCACGGCGCCAGCGCCGATGTGGCGGACAAGATCACCATGCAGTTGAAGGAAGACTTCGAGCGCGCCGGCGGGAGCCAGTAGCCGTGTGTGCGGCGCGATTGAGAGCGCCGCGGCCAGTTGCTACATTCGCACGGGACGGTAGCCCGCGGCTTCGAGCGCTGTCTTCGCCTTGGCGAGCGAAGCTTCATCCGGGTAGGGCCCCACCAGCACCTGAACCATGCCGGGCCGGCCCTGGACGGGGTACGTGAGGATGGGGAAACCCCCGGTCCGGAGCGACCGGGCAACAGCCTCCCCCGCATCGCTGGCACTCACCATCAACTGCCAATAGGACCCGTGCGACGCCGGCGCCGCGGTCATGTGAAAGTCCCCCTTCCAGCCTGGGTCTGTAAACTCGACCTCGACGTCGTATCCCAGCCCCTCGATGTGCGTGTACCGCCATACCTGGCGCGGCGGGATTCGCGTAGGGTGATCTTCGATCTCATCCGGCGGACCGTACATGATATAGATGCGGCCGCGATCGGTTCTCCACCCGGTAATGCTCGACGCGAAGTGCTCGTTCGCGTACGCGAGGCGCCGGTAGTGTTCTTCCTTGAACGCGTTCGACGCGGCGCCCGGCGTGGGATTACGCCGCTCCCAGAATCTCTCGATGAACTGGTCGCGGTCCGCGTCGGTCTGCAAAGCGAGGAAGTCGCGCCGCTCCTCTGCGGTGATAATGTATGCCACGTGTTCGTTCAGCCATTTTTGGTAAACGGACTCGGATTCGGTTTTGGCCTCTGACCGCGGCGCTTCCGCTGGCTGCGCCTGCGCGATTTGCCCGGATCGCTTCTGGCCCGATGACTCCGATAACCGCTCGAGTTCCTTCCGTACTTGTTGGAACTGCTTCTCGAGCTCTGCCCGCTCGCCGTTCACCCCTTGCATTTCCTGCAGCACCAGGCCCGCCTGCGCGAGTTGCTGCTGTAGCTGCCGGGATACGTCATTGAGTTTTCCACTGGCGAGCTCCTGCAATTGCTTCCGCGCTTGCTGAACCGCCCTTTCCTGCTGCTGGAGGAGTTCCTGCGAGTTTCCCGCTTGCGCCTCTTCCGCTGCTTTCCGTGCCTGCTGCAACTGGCTTTCGGCTTGCCGGATCGCCTCCCCCTCCTGCTGAAGGAGTTGCTGGGATTTCCCCGCCTGCGCCGTTTCGAGTTGCTTGAGAGCCGCCTCAACCCGGCGCATCTGCTCCTCCACTTGCGAGAGCTCACCCTGATGCCCGGCGCCGTTCCGCAGCGCCCGATCGAGTGCCTCGGCATTGCTCCGCAGTGAGTCCTGCGCTTGCTCGACGGTTTGCTGCGCGTCCTGAATCTCCTTCTGCTTGCGTGCCAGTTGGTCCTCCAGCCCCTGGAGGTTCCGGCGCGCCTGATCGAGTTCCTTGGCGAGCTGCTGCTTGCCAGCGGCCGATTCGGCAGGCGGAGCTTCTTGCGCAAAGCTCTTGGCGGGCGGCCACGCCACCAGTGCAGCGGCAACGGCGGCCACCAGTACCAGGGCGCCGGCCAGGGCTGCCACTCGGGCATTCGGAACCCGCGCGGGGGCGGGCTCGCGCAACAGTCTGCGGATGCGTTTCACCAGGTTTCCTCCATTGGAAGCCGCGGCTGCTTCGACTGCGGGCCAGCGGCTTTGCTCCAGCGTCGCCAGCGCGGCGGCATAAGCGCGCGCGTCGGGCCGCAGCGCCACCACCACATCGTCGCAAGCATACTCGCGCTCGGCGCGCACCACGGCGCTGATCCACCACACTGCCGGGTGGAAGAAGAATAAGCCTTCGATCAAACTCTGCGCCATGCTGACCAGGTAATCCGCGCGGCGTATATGCGCCAATTCATGGATCAGGATAGCCTCCACCTGTTCCGCGCTTAAGCCAGCGAGCGCTCCCAGCGGCATCAGAATCACCGGACGCCAATAGCCGATCACCAGCGGCACGCCGGCAAGACAGGATTCGAGCAGCACCACCGGCCGCGAGATCCGCACTGCCGCTGCCAGAGCATGGAGACGTTGTTGCCACTCGGCGGGCGCCGCACAAACGCCGCGCCGGCACATGCGGTCGACGCGCACCCATCCCGCCAGCCGGAAGGCGAAAGACAGGATCACGCCGCCCATCCATAACGGCGCCAGCCAGGCCAACCAGTCGACAGGCGCGCCAGGCGCGCCCTGAGAGGTCACTGAATTGAAGGCCATTCGCGGCGCAGCCGGCACGGGAGCTATGATCGAGTGGCCGCCGCCGAGCGACAGCGCCAGTGTGATGCCGAACGCCAGAGGCAAGGCGAACAAACACCACATAGCAGCCTGGTGCCGCCAGCGCGAGGGCCGCTCCGCTCCCAGAAACAATGTCACGCGGAGTACCGCAGCCAGCAATGCGCCTTGCCACAAGAAATGCGCCAGCGCAAGCCCCAGCGCGTGGGCCAGCGGGGCGGCCAGCCAGAGATGGAGTGTCATGGCTTGTCCTCCCCGTATTCATCGAGCAGCTTGCGCAGCTCGGCCAATTCGGCAGCCGAAGCCTTCCGCGCCGCCAGCGCGCCCACCAACAGGCTGCTGGCCGAGCCCGCAAAGGCCCGCTCGAGCAAGTCGCCAGCCAATTGCCGCTGCGTCCATTCACGCGGCCGGCTGGCGGAATAAATGTGCGCCCGCTGCTTTTCGTCGCGCTTCACCAGGCCCTTCTCGGCCATGATTTGCATCAGCTTCAAGACAGTGGTATAGTGCGCCGGCCGGCGGCCGGAAATGGCGGAATGAACCTCGCGGACCGTGGCTGGCCCGCGGCTCCAGAGCACCGTCAGGATTTCCAACTCGGCATCGGTCGGCCGCGGCAAGCCGCTTGATTTTGTCATCTACGAAGAGCTTACTACGAAAGTGTTCGTTGGTCAAGAAAAAAATCTCGAGACTATGCGCTGCGGTTGACAACCGCAGCGCGGTCCGACTGGCAATCGGACGCAGCTTACCAAGCTGCCCCACAAAGCTGCACGCGCGATTTTCAGCGGAGTGGTTGGTACAGTTGTTATGGAGCGGTTTCTTTAGAGACCTCGTTCGAACCAGCGCGATTGGCTTCATGCTCTCCGGCAAACATCTCATGGCTTGGGTCCTGGCAGCCGGGGCCTTGCTCATCTGCTACGCGCCATTCCTGCATGGGATGGCCGATCAGTGGAGCACCGATGAAGACATGAGTCATGGCTTTATCGTGCCTATCGTCGTCCTGTGGGTGGTCTGGCAAGAGCGCCAGCGGCTGCGAGCCGCGGCCGGGCCGCCCAGCTATTGGGGCATCGCCATTCTGGCGGCAGCAGCCGGACTGCACGCCGCGGCGGCTATTGGCGCGGGTCTCTTCGCCGGATCGCTCGCGTTCCTGGTTTCGCTTGCCGGCCTGGTGGTGGCGCTGGGCGGCGGCCGCCTGCTTCGCGCTCTGGCGTTTCCCTTCCTGCTGATGCTGTTCATGCTGCCCAAGCTCGCAATCGTGTATAACCAAACGACGCTGCCCTTGCAGCTTCTGGCCAGCCGGATGGCCGCTTTCGGCCTCACCGCGGCCGGCGTGGGCGTGTTGCGCGAAGGCAACATCTTACAGGTCCATGGGCACCAGATCGCCGTGGCGGAGGCGTGCAACGGCATTCGCTACCTGCTGCCGCTGGGCTTCCTTTCGCTGGTATACGGGCACGTGGTATCTGCGAAGCTACGGACGCGCCTGGCCCTGTTTGTGGCGGTGGTGCCGCTGGCGATTCTGGTAAACGCCTTGCGGGTCGCCCTGGCGGCGGCCAGCCCGGCGCTTGCGGTTGGCGCCCTTCATATGGTTCTGGGAGGTGTTCTTTTTGTGCTCTGCGTCGGCGGGCTTGCGGTGGTGCATTGGGTTTCGAACAAAGTCGGGAGACGCGCCCATGCATAACCCGCCGCCGCTGGTGGCGGCCGCATTCCTCATCGTTCAGGCAGTTGTGGTCCACTGGATGGCCGGCATGGAGCGTCCTCCCGCAGCGCCGGATCTGGCCGCACTGCCGAGTGTCATAGGGGAGTGGACGGGCATCGCGGACTATCCCCTGGCGCAGGATGTGGCAGCGCAATTGAAGGCCGACCGCGTGCTCAGCCGTTCCTATTACGACCGGAAGGCCAACATCTCGGCCGAACTGTTCATCGCCTGGTTCCAATCGCAGAGCTCCGGGGAGCGCCAGCCACATTCTCCCAAGGTATGTCTTCCCGGGTCGGGATGGTTTCCGATCTCGACCGGAGACATGGAACTCGATACTGCCGATGGCGCGATCACGGTGAACCGCTATATCGTCGCCAACCAGCGAGCGCAGGCGGTGGTCCTGTACTGGTATCAGACGCCGCGGCGCGTGGTCGCGGGCGAATGGGCAGCCAAACTATGGCTGCTTGTCGACGCCGCGCGCGACCACCGCACCGACACGGCGCTGGTGCGCGTTGTGGTCCCGGTTCTTCAGCCGGGCGACGGCGCCGCCGTTGCCGCCGCCAGATTTGCCCGCAGCGTTTATCCATTCCTACGGAAGTGTCTGCCGGGCCTCGATGCGAACGCGATAGGCAGGGCGCCGTCATCACGATGGGCGTCGCCCATGAAAGGACTCGATTCTTCAAGCCAATGACCAACCAGCCTGTGAAGGAGCAGGAACTTCCGCTTTGGGAACGCTATGCGGACCAGTTTCCGGTTCGCCGGAATCTGATTTACCTCAACCATGCTGCTGTGGCCCCGTTGGTGAAGCCGGCAGCGGAGGCTATGCAGAACCTGGCCGACGACTGTGCCCGCTTCGGCAGCTTGCATTACGACCAATGGATGAGCGCCTATGAAGGCCTGCGCGACGCGGCGGCGCGACTGATCAACGCCGACCGTTCGGAGATGGCGTTGGTGAAGAACACGTCGGAGGGAATCGCGACGGTGGCGCTGGGCCTCGATTGGAAGCCTGGTGATCGCGTGGTCGGTTTTCGCGAGGAGTTCCCCGCCAACTTCTACCCATGGAAACGATTGGAAACTAAGGGGGTTGAAGTCACCTGGCTGAGCGTTACCGACCCCCTGGAGCAGATTGAGCAGGCTTGCCGCGGCGCACGTCTGCTGGCCATCAGCTTCGTGCAATTCCTGTCGGGCTATCGGGCTCCGATTCAAGCAATCGGTGAAATCTGCTGGCGTAACAACTGCATTTTTCTGGTGGATGCCATTCAAGGCTTGGGCGCATTTCCGGTCGATGTGCGGGCCTGCCATATCGACGCCTTGGCGGCCGATGGACATAAGTGGCTGTTGGGTCCGGAAGGCTGCGGCATTCTCTATATTCGTCAAGCACTTCAGGACCGGATTGAGCCCGTGGAATTCGGCTGGACGAACGTCGCGGGGTATGCGGATTACGGCTCCCG
Source organism: Bryobacteraceae bacterium (assembly GCA_049587755.1). Taxonomy (GTDB): domain Bacteria; phylum Acidobacteriota; class Terriglobia; order Bryobacterales; family Bryobacteraceae; genus Bog-375. The sequence goes on from JBAVEN010000065.1 coordinate 100,228, forward strand.
GGACATGACGTTGCGGCCGGATGCGGGCCGGTACGAGTGCGGTACGTTAAATACTGTTGGATGTTTTGGTTTAAAGGCGGCAATTGAGTTTTTGCTTGAAGTCGGCCTCGGAAAAATCGCCCCGATTGTCCAATTTCTCGCCGACCGTATCGCAGCCGGAGTCGAGACGCGCGGCTACCAGGTGATGGGGGATCGAACACCTGCAAGTGGCTCTGGAATCGTCAGCTTCCGCAAGCCTGGCCTGGAAGCTCCGCTGATTGTGCGGCGCCTGCGGGAGGCCGGAATCTCCTGTGCTCCGCGAGCCGGTTGGGTGCGCACATCTCCCCATTTCTATATCAGCCCGGATGATATCGACCGCATGTTGAGTGAACTGCCTTAAGCGGTCGCGACGGTCCGAGCTACGCCAATGCCTGGTCGAGGTCGGCGATGATGTCTTCGGCGGCTTCGATACCGACGGAAAGCCGCACCAGGTTGTCGCGGATGCCGACGCGCTCGCGGTGCTTGGGGGCGAGGTCGCGGTGCGAGCTCATGGCCGGGTAAAGGATCATGCTGTGCACGTCGCCGAGCGAAGTGGCGCGCACCACCAACTGCAGCCGGTCCAGAAATTGGAAGATTTCAGGCCGGCCGGCATCGCGAATCTCGAAGCTGACCATGGCGCCATAGAGACCGGCGGCGAATAAGCGGCGAATCGCGCCGGCGTCGGGATGCGCCGGGTCGCCGGGGAAGTGAACCCGTTCCACCTTGGGGTGGCCGCCTAGCCAGGACGCCACCCGGCAGGCGTTGGCGCACTGCCGCTCCATGCGCAGCGGGAAGGTCTTGATGCCACGCATGGCGAGGTAGCTCTCAAACGGCCCGAGTAGCGGGCCAACTACGCGCGCCAGCGTGCGCAAGGCGTCATAGTGCGCGGCATCGGTTACCACGGCACCGCCCAAAACATCGCCGTGCCCGGCCAGATACTTGGTGAGGCTATGCACCGAAAAGCTGGCACCCAGGTCGAGCGGCCGCACGATCAGCGGCGTGGCGAATGTGTTATCGACCACCAGGGCGGCGCCGGCGGCGCGCGCGATTTCGGCGATCTTGTCGATCTCGCCCACGCGCAGCAGCGGATTCGAGACGGTCTCAATCAGGATGCAACCGGGCCTGGCCTGGCTGACTGCGGCTCCTAGCGCGTCCAGGTCGCAGGCATCGGCGAAACGCACCTCCACGCCGCGCGGTTCCAGCACATTCAACAACAGCTTGATGGACGCGCCGTAGAGGGCTTCGGCCGCCACGATGGTCTTGCGCCGCTCGGTGAGCGCGGTTTCGACCGCGAGTTCGAGCGCAGCCATTCCCGAGGCGCATGCCAGAGCGCCGCGGCCTCCTTCGAGGGCTGTAATCAGCTCTTCCAGCGCCGCCGCCGTGGGGTTGTCGTAGCGGGCGTAACAGTAGCCGGCCTGCTGCATGCCGAAGACGCGATCCAGCTCTTCCGTGGTTTCGTAGAAAAAGCTCGAGGCTGTGTAAATGGGTACCGTCACCGGAATCGCGCCGGGAGCCTTGCGCCGGTCGCCCGCGTGAACGGCCTGGGTCTGAATCTTCATGGCTATTTCCTTTTCCAGCGCGCTCCGGACTTAGTGTCTTCGAGAATGGTCCCTTGCGCCAACAACTGGTCGCGAATCTGATCGGCGCGGGCGAACTGGCGTGCTTTCCTGGCGGCTTCCCGTTCGGCGATCAGCGCCTCGATTTCGGAATCGGAGATGCTGCTGGCCGAGCCGCTGGGTTGGAGCACGTCGAACACGGCATCGAACTGCTCGAACAGGCGCTCCGCCGCCGCCCGGTTATCGGCCCCGAACTGGCCCGCATCCATGGCGCTGTTGGCGTCGTGGGCGTACTCGAATACCGCCGCCAGCGCCTCAGCGGTGTTCAGGTCGTCGTCCAGGCTGTCGATGAAAGCCTGCGCGGCGGCTTCGGTGCGTGCCGCCATCCGCTCATTGCCGCCTTCCGGGAACTTATCCGTATCCAGCCGCAGTTTGAAGTTGCGCAGCCTCTCGATGGACATCTGCGCCGCCTGCAGGCCGTCGAAAGTGAAGTTCAACGATTTGCGGTAGGGCACCGAGGCCAGCAAATAGCGAATGGCCTCCGGCCGGTAGCCGCGCGCGATGAGATCGCGGAGGGTGAAATAATTGCCGAGCGACTTGGCCATCTTCTGGCCTTCCACCATCAGAAACTCGGCGTGCAGCCAAAAGCGCGAAAACGGTTTGCCAGTGAGAGACTCCGATTGGGCAATCTCATTTTCGTGATGCGGAAAAATCAGGTCGACTCCGCCGGCGTGTATGTCGAGCGTCTCGCCCAGGTACTTGATGGCCATCACGGAGCACTCGATATGCCAGCCGGGCCGGCCCGGCCCGATCGGGGTGTTCCAACTGGTTTCGCCCTCTTTGGGCGCCTTCCAGAGCGCGAAGTCGCGCGCGTCGGCCTTTTCGTATTCATCCACGTCAACGCGCGCGCCGGCCAGGTTGCCGCTGAAATCGTTGTGGGAAAGCTTGCCGTAGCCCGCGAAGGTGGCGATGCGGAAGTAAATCGAGCCGTCGCTGATGTAGGTGTGCTGGCCGGCGGTGAGGCCCGCGATGGCATCCGCCATATCGCCGATGTGGTCGGTGGCTTTCACCAGGTGCTCGGCCCGCTCCAGACGCAGCGTGGCGCAGTCCTCCAGAAACGCCTGCGTGTACACGGCTGTGTATTCGCTCAGGCTCTTCTTTTCGGCCGCCGCGTTGCGGATGATCTTGTCGTCCACGTCGGTGATGTTCATGACGTGATTCAGGCCATAGCCGCTGGCCTTCAGCCACCGCCGCAGAATGTCGACGAAGGTGAACGTGCGGAAATTGCCGATGTGGGCGTAGCTGTAGACGGTGGGACCGCAGGTGTACAGGCGCACCGTATTGTCGCGCGCCGCGTGGAATTCCTCGACGCGCTGCGAAAGGGTGTTATAAAAGCGCAGCGCCATAATTGCAGGGAAATTTCATCGTAGCAGAGGCCGCCCAATTCAGCGGTGGCTTCAAAAACCGGGTCTGAGCGCGCCCGCCGGCACGGGGGACGGGTATCGGAGAGCGTCCTAGGGGAAATACCAGATGCTGATCGGGTTTTGATCGAATTCATCCTGGCGGTTCCACGAGACAAACAGTTTCGTATTGTCGCTGATGTTGTCATCGAGGCGGACCCACAACTCGAACCGATTTACCTCGTAGTCTTGTGTGAAGTAAGTGTTGTAGCCGCTCGCTGGATCCGGCTGCGAGAGCTTCGTCGAACGGGGGGCCGCGGGAGGAGCAGATTTAGTTGTAGCGTCAAACTATATGAGTGCAGTAAAGTTGTACCATAGGGCCGATGCAGATTCGCGACATTCGAGCCACCACGGTGACGGTTCCGCTGGAGGCTCCGCTGCGCCACGCCAATGGCTGCCACTGGGGCCGCTTCGTGCGGACCATTGTGGAAGTGGAGACCGACAACGGGCTGATCGGTCTGGGTGAAATGGGCGGCGGCGGCGAATCCGCCGAAGCCGTGTTCCGGGCGCTGAAAGCCAGCCTGGTGGGACACGATCCGGCGCGCCTGGAGGAAATGCGTTTTCGCATTGCCAATCCCACGGCGTCGCTGTACAACAACCGGACACAGGTGCTGGCAGCTCTCGAATTCGCCTGCCTCGATATCCTGGGCCAGTCCTGGGGCGTGCCGGTCTCGGAAATTCTGGGTGGCCGCTTGCGCGACCGCGTCCGTTTCGCCACCTACGTTTTCTTTCGCTACCCGGATCCGCGCAGCGGCGCGGGCGAGGTCCGCACCATCGACCAGGTGATTCGCCAGACGGGCGAATGGAAGCGGCGCTTCGGTTTTTCCACTCACAAACTGAAGGCTGGGGTATTTCCGCCGGATTATGAGCTGGAAGTTTACCGCGCGCTGGCCGCCGCTTTTCCCGGCGATTCCTTGCGCTTCGACCCCAACGGCGTGTGGAGCGTGGAACAGGCCATCCGCTTCGGCCAGGCGATAGCGGGCCTTCGCAACGACTATCTGGAGGACCCAGTCTTCGGTTTAAACGGCATGCGGCGAACGCGGCAAATGATTCGGGTGCCACTGGCCACCAACACCGTGGTAGTGAACTTCGAGCAACTGGCCGCCAACGCGCTCGATACCGCGGTGGATGTGATTCTGCTGGATACCACATTCTGGGGCGGGATACGGGCGTGCGTGAAAGCAGCCGCGGTGTGCGACACGTTTCAGTTGGGGGTCGCCGTGCATTCCTCGGGCGAACTGGGAATTCAACTTGCAACGATGTTGCATCTGGGCGCGGTGATCCCGAATCTCTCGTTCGCCGCCGATGCGCACTATCATCATCTGACCGATGACATCATCGAAGGCGGCTTGATGCATTACGAATGCGGCGCCATCCGCGTGCCCGAAGGCCCCGGCCTGGGCGTGCGCCTCAACCGCGAGAAACTGCGCGAGTACAGCGAACTATACCGGCGGTTGGGAGGCTACCCATATGACCAGGACCCGGCGCGTCCCGGTTGGGCGCCGACGGTTCCCAACGACCGCTGGGCCGACCCGGCCGATGACCGTCCGGTGGAGATTCCATGTTGAGCCGATGGGCCGAGGTGCGCCGGCAATGGATTGCAATGAATAGAGAGTGCCATGCTGCCAGAACAATGGGAAACATTTAAGAAAGCCGCCCGTCTCGAAAGACTCGACAAGATCCCGATCGCGTTGATCGTCGACAGCCCGTGGATTCCGGGTTACCTCGGCATCAAACACCTCGACTACTACCTTGATCGCGAAGTCTGGTTTGAGGCCAACCTGAAGATCATGCGCGAGTTTCCGGACATCATCTTCATCCCATCCTGGTGGATGGAGTATGGGATGGCGGCCGAACCCTCGGTGCTCGGAGCGAAGATCAAGTTCTGGCAGGACAATACCCCGAGCGAATACCACACGCTGTATCACCTGGAAGATATCGATCAGTTCCCGGAATACGAAGTGGAGGCGGACGCTTTCGCGGCGCTGACGTTGCACCGCATCGGCATGGAGCGCCAGCGCATTCTGGACCACGGCTACATCTTGCCCATGGTGACCTCCCGGGGGCCGCTGTGCACGGCCGGATTCGTGCGCGGCACCACGCATTTCATGATCGACCTGGTGGAGAATCCGGAGGGCGCGCACAAGCTGATCGACCTGTGCACTCGAGTGGTGATCGATTGGCTCAAGGCGCAGCACAAGGCGATGGGCGATACGGTGGAGGGCATTTTTATCCTCGATGACATCGTGGGCTTCATCAACGAGGAACATTACCAGGAGTTCGCGCATCCCTATTTGAAGCGGATTTGCGATGCGTTTCCGGCGGACTGGGTGAAGCTCTACCACAACGACGCCGAGGTGGATGCCTGTCTCGACCACCTGCCGGATGCGGGCTTCAACATGCTGAATTGGGGCAAACAGCGCAACATTCGCGAAGTGAAGCGGCGGGTGGGCAAGAGAATGTGCCTGATGGGCAATGTGAATCCGCTGGAGATCGCGGTTCGCGGAACGCCTGAGGAAGTGAAGGAAGCGACGCTCGATGTGCTCGAAGGCTCCGAGGGCGAGGGCATCGTTTTATCGGTGGGTGGGGGAGTGAGTCCGGGCATGCCGCGTGCCAACATCGTGGCCATGCTGGAGGCGCTCGAGGAATTCAACGCAGGCCGCACGGGCGGCAATGGGGCGCGGCATGGTTGATTACGCCCTGATGAACCAGTGCCTCTACGAGGGCAAGGCGAAGGAAGTCGAGCAGATGACCAAGGACGCGCTGGCTGAAGGGCGCAGCGCGCAGGAAATTCTTAACGAAGGTTTGATTGCCGGTATGAGCGTTGTGGGCGAGGATTTCAAGCACAACGTGCTCTACGTCCCGGAGGTGTTGATTGCCGCGCGCGCGATGAAAGCGGGGATGGCGGTGCTGAAGCCCCTGCTGAGCGCCAAGGACAGCGGCGCCAAACGGGTCGGAGTGCTGCTGATGGGCACGGTGCGCGGCGACCTGCACGACATCGGCAAGAACCTGGTGTGCATGATGGCGGAAGGCGCCGGGTTCGAAGTACACGATATCGGAGTGGATCAAAGCGTAGAGAAATTCATGGCCGCGGCGGCGAAGTGCAGCCCCGACATCATCGGGATGAGCGCCTTGCTCACTACCACCATGACGTACATGAAGACGGTGATTGACGGTTTCGAGGCGGCAGGGCTGGGGCACATCAAGATGGCGATTGGCGGCGCGCCGATCAGCCAGATGTTCGCCGATGAAATCGGCGCCGACGGATACGGCGCGAACGCTTCGGCCGCAGTCGATTTGTTTCTGCGGCTGGCGGCATCCAGGAACCAAGATGGCGACCTACAAAATTCTTTACTGGCAGGAAATACCGTCCCAAATCAAGGCTGAGGACGACGAGGACGACGTGACCGTTGAACTCCCGGCGAAGTTCATGGAGCGCATTGACCGCCTGGCCGTTCAGCAGGGCCTGCAAGGTTCCGATGACTACCTGGCGCAATGGCGGTGGAGCGAGGAAGAGGAACGCGAGGGCTCGGCGCGCGAAGTAGCTGAAGCGGTGCGAGCCGAGCTCGAGGCCCGGGCCACCTGGTAAGCCGCGCAGTCATGGCAGCGACCCTCACCATTAACGGACACAGCATCGAGGCCAGCCCGGCGGCGTCGATTTTCGATCACGCCGAGACCCTGGGCATCCACGTCCCCACTTCCTGCCACAAGCAGGGCAAGTGCAAGGAGTGCATGGTGGAGGTGACCGAGGGGGCCGAACTTCTCTCGGAGCGCACCGAAGAAGAGCGGCACCTCAGCGGCAAGTTCCGGCTCTCGTGCCGCACCAAAGTGGCGGCGGCAAGCGGCGAGGTTCGCTGCCATACCATGCGGCGCGGCACCATGCGCGTCGAAACAGAGTCCACGGGTCTCCCCGTGGAGCTGAGGGGCATCGGACTCGATCCGGCGGTGGTGCGCGACGGAGAGCGCATCCTGCTCGATGGCGAAGAGATCGAGCGTGCGGCGGGTCCGCTCTACGGTATCGCCATGGACCTGGGCACTACCACCGTGGTGCTGCGCCTGTTCGACCTGGAAACCGGCGCGCGCATTGCGGATGCGTCGTTCGAAAACCCGCAGCGGTTCGGCGGTTCCGACGTGATGTCGCGCATCCATTACGATTGCGAGCATCCGGGCAAGCTGCTGCGGCGGACGCTGGCGGGGTACCTGAGCCATGCCATCGAGGAATTTCCGGTCGCCCCAAGCAGCATCTACGAAATGGTGGTGGTGGGCAATTCCACCATGCGCGATCTGTTTTTCGGCCAGAGCGTGTATTCGATTGGGCAGAACCCCTACCGGTCCATCACGGAAATCGAAATGGCCGAAGGCAAGCGCGCCACCACCAGCCTGAGCATTACGGGGCGGCAGGCGCTGCTGCCAATTCATCCGCGGGCGCGCGTCTACGGCGTGCCAATCATCAGCGGCCATGTGGGTGCCGACGCTGCCGCCTGCCTGCTGGCCGTCGATATGGCGCACGAAGACCGCTTGATCGCGCTCATGGATATCGGTACTAACACCGAATTGATCGTCGGCAACCGGCATCGCATACTGGCGGCGTCATGCCCGGCGGGGCCGGCCTTCGAAGGTGGCGCGATTGCTTGTGGCATGCCGGCCCTGGATGGCGCCATCGAGGACGTGTGGGGGGATGCCGCCGGTAATCTTCAAGTGCGCGTGATCGGCGGCGGGCCGCCGCAGGGCATTTGCGGGTCCGGCCTGATCGCTCTCCTGAGCGAGTTGCTGCGCACCGGCCGGATGAACGCAATGGGTCGCTTCGTAGACGGAGCCGGACTCGCCGATGGCGACGGCGGCCGGATCGCGCTGGACCGGGATGGCGGCGTTTTCTTCCTGGAGAACGACGCTAGCGAGCTGGCACAGGCCAAGGGCGCGCACGTGGCGGGCCTGCAGGTGGTGGCCGGCAGTTACGGCGTGGAATTCGGCGATATCGAGGTCTTCTACCTGGCAGGAGGATTCGGGCGCAACCTGTCCGTCGAAGCGGCCACGCGCATCGGACTGATTCCGAAGCTGCCAGCCTCCCGGGTGGTGCAGGCCGGGAATGCGGCCATTGAGGGCGCGTCGAGGGTGTTGCTTTCGATGGCCAAGCGCCGCGAACTGGAGGGCCTGGTTCGAAAGGTAGAGCACTGCCGCCTGGAGACTCATCCGCATTTCTTCGATTTGTTCGTCGAGGGGTGCCAGTTCAAACCGCTGGAAGCGGTTGAGGTGGCCGGATGAAGCTCGAACTGGCGGATTCGTTCCCGGAAGTCGACGTCCTGGAAACGGAGTATCAGCGGCTGCTGGGCTATCCGCGCGGCGCGGCGTTGAGTGAGCGGGCTCAGGAGCTGGCCCGCTGGGCGCGTGCGTGGTACCGCGCTAACGGGCAGCCGTGGGTATACGCGCGCGAGGCAGCGGATCTCGACGTGGCTGCCGACGTCATCCGGCTCGAAGGCGCGCCGTTTCGCTGCCGGCGCCTGCGGGCGCTGCTCGAAGAGGCTGCGGCCGGCGGCGCGGTCCTGGTGGCGGCGAGCGCGGGCAGCGCGCTCGAAGTGGAAGCGCAACGGCTGTGGCGCCAAGAGAAACCGGACGAATACTTCTTTCTGGAAGTGTTCGGCTCGGCGGTGGTAGAGCGCCTCGTCACGATGGCCGGCGCGCGCCTTTGCAGTTGGGCCGAAACACGTGGCATGGCGGTGCTGCCGCATGACAGTCCCGGCTATCCGGATTGGGACATCGGGGAACAGGCGCGGCTGCTCGATTTGCTTCGCCAGGGCGGCCGGCAGCCCTTGCCCGGAGAATTGGAGACGCTCGAATCGGGCGCGCTTCGTCCCAAGAAGTCGCAGCTTGCGGTTTTCGGGCTGACTCGCCACACGGAGCGCGTGCGTCGGCTGACAGAGTTGTCACCCTGCGAGAACTGCTCTTATATGCCCTGCCAGTTCCGGCGTGCCGCGTATGTGCGAGGCGCTGGCGCCGCACCCCTCGAGACGGTTCGCTTCGTCAGCTACAACGGCGCTCCCGGTTACTCGACGAATCGGAAAGCGCTCCGGCGATGGGCGGCGGAGCGGCTCACCATCTCGCGGCGCGATGACGGGACCACGGGCGCACGGTTCCACTACCAAGGCACCACCTGCACCAACATGGGGCGGCCGCTCGAATTCGACTATCGCGTGAGCCTGGGCCGCCGCGAGGAAGGGTATCCCATCCTGGAAGCCCGCTGCGGCCCGGCGCCAGGCGATACCGGCCACACGTTCATGTGCCAGTACGACGCCGATGGAAAGCTGCTGGCGGCGGTGGATGCCGAAAAACCGATGCTGGGACGGCCGCTCCGCGAGGTGCTGAACTGGCACCGCCCGCCGAACGCCGCCGGCTGCTACTGCGAGCCGGCCAGCCGCCAGCACAAGTGGGGCCTGGTGTTGGAAACGATTCATTACGCTCTGCTCAGCCAGGAGAGCGCGGCAGGAGAAATACAAATATCAACATGAAGCCACGCCTGCAAGACGCCATTCGCACCCGGCCGCTGCTCGGCGACGGAGCCATGGGCACGCAGCTGATGCTGGCCGGGCTCGAGCAGGGAAATTGCGGCGAAGCCTGGAACCTGGCGCATCCGGAGCGCGTGCTCGCGATTCAGCGGCGCTATGCCGAGGCCGGTTCCGATTGCATTCTCACCAACACCTTTGGCGGCTCGCGCATCATGCTCAACCGGCATTCCCAGGCTGGAAAAGCGGCGGAGATCAACCGCGCCGGAGTGGGGATTGCTCGTCAAGCCTTCGACGGCCGGCCTGGCTACGTCATCGGCGACATAGGGCCGTTCGGCGGATTGATGGAACCGTACGGCGATTTCACTGCAGCGCAGGTGCGGGAAGCATTCCGGGAGCAGGCCAAGGCCCTGGTGGACGCCGGCGCCGACGCCATCATCATCGAGACGCAGACCTCGCTCGAGGAGCTGGGGATCGGCATAGATGCCGCCAGAGAGGCCGGCGCGCCGTGCGTGATCGGCTCGATGGCCTACGATGTGACGCTCGATGGCTCGACCTTCCGCACCATGATGGGGGTGGACCCTGAACGAGCGGCGGAGTTCATGGAGGATCGCGGCGTCGATATCGTCGCCCTAAACTGCGGCACGGGCATGGACATGGAACACGCGCGGCAAGGCGTGGAGCGATACCGCGCAGCGTCCGCCCTTCCGGTGATGGCGCAGCCCAATGCCGGCCAGCCCAAGCTGGTCAACATGAAAGTGGTCTACGACGAAACCCCGGAGCAGATGGCGCGCGGCGTCGAGCCGTTGCTGGCGGCGGGCGTGAGTATTCTCGGAGCCTGTTGCGGGAGCACGCCGGAACACATTCGCGCGTTTCGCAGCAGGATGGACTCATATCTCGAACCCAAACGGCGCCGGAGCGAACCCGAACATGAGAAACAAACTCTGTGATGTGAATGCCTCGGCGCGGGAGAAGCTGCCGCAGTTGACGGACGACAAGTCGGGGATCGGCGTGCATTACGTGGACGCGTACGTCAAACCAATGAACGTAAAGTTGGAGGATGGCACGCCGGTGAAGTGCAAACGGCGCGGACTCAAAGTCGTCTTCAGCGTGGGCGGCAGAAAGGGGGAAGGGCTGATGCGCCGGCTGGCCGTGAGCACGGACCCGGTGGCAATGCTCGACGCGGCCTTGGCGGAGGCCGCCGCAGCGGCGGGTGTCGGGCTGACGGTCGAGGACGGCGCTCTGTTTCTCGACTACGAACGGGAATGATGAGAAATTGCCTGGAACTGACGGGGCGGGTCGCCGTGGTAATCGGCGCCACCTCAGGCATCGGCCGCACTTTGGCGCTTGGGCTGGCGTGCCACGGCGCGAATGTCGTTCCCACGGGCCGGCGCCGGGACGCGGTGGAAACGGTTTGCCGGGAGATTGAGCTGGCGGGGCGGCGGACGCTCTGCCAGACCACCGACATCACCAGCCGGAAATCCATCGAGACGCTGCGCGATCAGGTGATGGAATACTTCGGCCGGGTGGACATCCTGGTCAACGCGGCCGGCATCACCTTCCGCAAGCCTACGCTGGAGGTATCGGAGGATGAGTGGGAGGAGTTGTTCGACACCGATCTGACTGGCGTGTTGCGAGCCTGCCAGGCCTTTCACGCTGCGCTGAAAGCCAGTGGCCACGGCCGCGTCGTCAATATCGCTTCGCTGGGCAGCTTCGTCGCGTTTAACGAAGTGGCGGCTTACTGCGCGGCCAAGAGCGGACTGCTCTCGCTGACACGCAGCCTGGCCTGCGAGTGGGCTGGGGACGGGATTGCGGTGAATGCGATTGCGCCCGGAATCTTTCCCACGGAACTGAACGAGGACCTGGTGAGCGGCACCACCCGCGGGCGCGAGATGCTGATGCGCACGCCGATGCGCCGCTTCGGAAAGCCCGAAGAACTGGTGGGCGTGGCCGTCCTGCTCGCTTCGGACGGCGCCAGCTTCCTTACCGGCCAGGCAATCACCGTCGACGGAGGCTACATGGCGTCCGGCGTCAACTCGTAAAGGAGAAGCGCGTGCGCAACACAGAAAAGGCTAAGCGGCCATCGGTGGGGCATGCTTTAGCCTGCCCGTATCAGCAGGAAGTGCACGCCGCGCTCAAATCCATCTTCATCGCCGCGCTGGCTGCCGTCTGCCTTCACGCCGAAACCGGCTATGATGCCTGGCTGCGCTATCGGCCCTTCGAAGGCGCCGTGCTGGTTCGCGTTCGCGCCACGCTGCCGGCGGTCGTAGTGAGTCTGAATGACTCCGATCCGGAAGCCTCCGCACGCAGCGAGCTGATCCGCGGCCTGCGCGGGTTAGTGGGGAGAACGCTGCGCGCCGAAGACCGAATCCCTCGGGAAAGCGCCATCGTGTTGGGAACTCTGAATGAGCTCGGCCGCGCTGCGCCGCAATGGAGTCTGCACGCCAAGCTTACCGAGGACGGTTATTGGCTGAAGACCGTGGTGGATCAAGGCGCCCGCTACACCGTCGTCACAGCATCCAACCCTCGCGGCGTGCTGTACGGCGCGTTCGCGCTGCTGCGCAAGATCGCTCTCGGCGAGCCGGTCGACACGCTCGATGAGCGCAGTACGCCTTACGCGCCAATCCGCTGGGTGAACCAGTGGGACAATCTGGATGGTTCCATCGAGCGCGGCTACGGCGGCCGCTCTATCTTTTGGGAAGATGGGCACGCGCGCAGCGATTTGATTCGCGTTGCGGACTATGGGCGGCTGCTCGCCTCCATCGGCATCAATGGCTGCTCCATCAACAATGTCAACGCCAACCCGCGCTTGCTGACCCCGGAGATGATCCCCGAAATCGCGCGCATCGCCGCCGCGCTTCGTCCCTGGGGCGTGCGCGTGGCGCTTTCCGTCGATTTCGCAACCCCGAAGACGATTGGCGGCCTGGACACCTACGACCCGCTCGATGCCCGCGTCGCCGCCTGGTGGAAACAGAAAGCAGATGAGTTGTATCGGGCCATCCCGGATCTCGCCGGCTTTGTTCTAAAGGCCGATTCCGAGGGCCGCGCCGGCCCCTCCGCCTACCATCGCACCCATGCCGACGCGGCCAACCTGGTGGCCCGCGCTCTCGCCTCGCACGGCGGCTTCCTGCTCTACCGCGGCTTCGTCTACGACCATCACATGGACTGGCGCAACCTGAAGAACGATCGCGCCCGCGCGGCTTACGACAACTTCCACGATTTGGATGGCCAGTTCGACTCCAACGTGGTAATCCAAATTAAGAACGGACCCATCGATTTTCAGGTGCGCGAGCCCGCCTCGCCGCTTTTTGGCGCGCTCGAGAAGACCAACCAGGCCATCGAACTCCAAATCACCCAGGAATATACCGGGCAGGCGCGGCACACTGTTTTTCTGGTGCCCCTGTGGAAAGAAACGCTCGATTTCGACATGCACGCGCGCGGCGCGGGCACGCCGGTGAAAGCGCTGGTAGCGGGCAGGACGTTTGATCGCCCGACCGGCGGTTTCGTCGGCGTGGCCAACGTGGGGCTCGACGAAAACTGGTGCGGCAATCAGTTGTCGCAGGCCAACCTGTACGGCTTTGGCCGCCTCGCCTGGAACCCCGATCTGAGCTCGCGGCAGATCGTCGATGAGTGGACGCGCCTCACTTTCGGCGGCAATACGAAAGTCGAGGAGACGATAGCGAGCATCCAGCTCACCTCCTGGCGCACCTATGAGAACTACACCGGCCCGCTCGGCCTGCAAACACTCACCGACATCACCGGTAATCATTACGGCGTCAACGTCGAGGCCAGCGAGCGCAATGGCTGGGGCCAGTGGCATCGCGCCGATGAAAAGGGCGTCGGCATGGACCGCACCGTCGCCACCGGCACCGGTTTCATCGGCCAATATCGGCCCGCGGTGGCCCGTGTGTTCGAGTCGCTCGCGACCTGCCCGGACGATCTGCTGCTCTTCTTCCACCACGTTCCCTATACCAACGTGCTGCGCGATGGCAAGACCGTCATTCAATATCTCTACGATGCCCATTACCAGGGCGCGGAAGCGGTCGCCGCCTACGTGCGCCAATGGAAGGCGCTGGCGGGGATGGTGGATGGGCGCCGCTACCGCGAAGTGCTGGCGCAGCTCGAATACCAGGCTGGACAGGCCGTGGTATGGCGTGACGCGGTGACCGAATGGTTCCGGCGCACTTCCGGCATTCCCGACGCACTCGGCCGCGTGGGCCACCACCCCGGCCGCTTCGAAGCCGAAGCCATGCATCTGGATGGCTACCAGGTCCGAGACGTGGTGCCCGCCGAAGACGCTTCGGGCGGCAAGACCGTCGCCTGCGGCGCCACCGAGTGTAGCGCCACGCTGAAGTTTGCCGGCGCCCCCGGCTGGTACACACTGCGCGTCGAGTATTTCGACCAACGCAACGGCATCTCGCACTACCGGCTGCGCGTGGCCGGTCAATGGATCGATGAGTGGCAGGCCGATCTGTTGCTGCCCACCACCAGGCTCGATTCCACTTCCTCCACGCGCCGCGAAATCCGCGGCGTGGCATTACGCCCCGGCGACGAAATCCGCATCGAGGGCCGCCCCGACGGCAGCGAACCCGCCGCGCTAGATTACCTCGAGATTGTGCCGGAAGGGGAATGAACCGCGGCGCGGGCATTCCTGCCTGCCGCGTCGAGATTCGTCTCGACGCCTCTTTCTGGCTGGCTGTGCCACGTTGGCGTCGGCGTGCCTCTTTGTCTTCTGCCTCCTGATTTCCCCATCCCGCGCCGGATTGAAGATTCGATCGCCAGTGGGCTAGCATCGGGAGGAAGTGCCCAAAGTCCAAAAGCCCGCCGCCAAAACCCAGGCGCCCGTTGCCAAAGTCCAACAGCCCGCTGCTAAGCCGCGCTCACGCGCGGACCTGTGGATCTGCCTCCTCCTGCTGGCGGCCACCTTCGCCGTCTACGCGCAGTCGCGCCAGTTTGCGTTCTTGAATTACGACGACCCGGATTACGTAACCAATAATCCGCACGTGCGGCAAGGCATCACTGCGGATGGCGCCCTCTGGGCTCTCACTTCCACCGAAGCCGCCAATTGGTTTCCCCTGACGCGCCTCTCGCATATGCTGGACGTGCAGCTCTTCGGCATGGACGCCGGTTGGCACCATCTCGTCAGCGTACTCATACACGCCGCCGCGTCGGTGCTGCTGTTCCTGTTCCTGGCCCGCGCCACCGGCGCTCGAGGCCCGAGCGCGTTCGTAGCCTTCGTCTTCGCGCTGCACCCCCTCCATGTGGAATCGGTGGCGTGGGTGGCGGAGCGCAAGGACGTGCTGTGCGCGTTTTTCTGGTTCCTGGCTCTGTGGGCGTATGTCCGCGGCATGCGCACCCTGGTGATTGTGGCATTCGTGCTGGGGCTGATGTCGAAACCGATGATCGTGACGCTGCCGTTTACCCTGTTGCTGCTCGACATATGGCCGCTGAAGCGCGGGCTACGCGTCAAGGAGAAGCTTCCCTTGTTTGCCATCGCGGCAGCGGGAGCGGTGGTGACCTACGTGGTGCAGAGGGCCGGCGGTGCGGTGAATCCGGCGGCTATGTTCGGCCCCGGCAATGCGCTGGTTTCCTACCTGGTCTACATCGCCAAGACCTTTTGGCCGGCTGGTCTGGCCGTATTCTATCCGTATCCGGAGAAACTGTCTTTCTGGCTTGTTGCGCCGGCCGCGCTGGCGCTGGCCGCGATAAGTTGGGGCGCGATCCGCCTCCACCGTCGCTACCCATACCTCGCAGTCGGCTGGTTTTGGTTTCTGGCGACTCTGGTTCCGGTGATTGGAATTGTGCGCGCGGGCGAGCAGGCCAGGGCCGATCGGTACATGTACGTGCCCATGATCGGCCTGGCGGTGATGATTGCATGGGGCGGAGCGGACCTCTTGCGGAAATGGCCTCGGCTTCGCGTGGCCGTGGCGACAGCCGCGTGCGTCGCATGCGCAGGCGGGGCTTGGGCACAGGCCGGCTATTGGCGAAACAGCGAAACGCTGTTTAGTCACGCACTCGAAGTCACCCGCGGAAACTACATCGCCGAGCACAACCTGGGCACATATCTGACGGCCCAGCCTGGCCGGCTTCCGGAGGCGGTAACGCATTTGGAGCAGGCAGTACGGCTTCGGCCGGACATGGCCCAGGTGCATTCCGACCTGGGCATCGCCCTGGCCGGCACACCGGGGCGGCTTGAGGGCGCGATCGCGGAATTCCGAACGGCGGCCCGCCTGCGGCCGGATTCCCCGGTCCCGCATTTCAACCTGGGCAATGCCCTGGCGCAGGGTGGCCGGTTGAAGGAAGCGGCGGCCGAGTATGAAACGGCGCTGCGCATACAGCCGGATGCCGCCGGCGTCCGGGACCGCCTAACACGCGTAACGGCGGACATGCACTACCAGGCGGCGATCGCTCTGACAAAAGCAGGCCACTCGCGCGAAGCCGCCGCCGAGTTCGAAACGGCCCGCCAGCTCGATCCGGCTCACTCGGCAGCACACAAAGACGTTGACCTGACGCTGTCGAAGATGCACTACCAGGCAGGGATTGCGCTGGCAAGAGAAGGCCACCCGCGCGAGGCTGCGGCCGAGTTTGAAACGGCCCTGCAGTTCGACCCGGACTTCGCGGAGGCGCATAACAACCTTGGCGTGGTCTTGTCACAGATGCCTGGCAAAGAGAACGAGGCCATCAACCACTTCCGGGAAGCGCTGCGCATTCGCCCGGACTACCAGGATGCCAGCAATAATTTGCAGTCGATGATCGAGGAGCGCCGGGCGCCTGGGCGCTGAGTGAGGCGTTACTGCGTTGTTGGGCGGATGTCGGAGATTTCGCCTTTCTGCAACTGCTCCGGGTCATTGGGAGGCTTGAAATCGTTCGTGTTGAAAATGCACCATGCTTGACCAGGCGGTGAAATCGCGAGCACCAGGGCAACAGTGAAGCGCGGGCCCTGGAAGTACTCGACCTTGATCTCGTGAACGCCGCGTGTCAGCGTCGCGCTCCCGGTGATCGCCCTGGCGGAATGCTGTCCATCGTTGTCGATGACCACTTGATTGTTCAGATACAGCTTGGCTCCGTCGTCGGACAACAGGCTAAAACGGTATTGCCCTGGGTTTTGGATCCAGATCCGGCCGGTATACTCGATCGCGAACCACTCGAAGCGGTCCGTGATGCTCGGAAACCCCTCGTCGAAGTTCTGTGGCCACACGTTCAACTGCGTGCTATAAATCGAGCCGACGGGACTCATCTTCGCAAACTGCGGCAGCCTGCCGGTGCCGGGTTTCAGGTTGAACACGCGGCCCTGCAAGCCTGACGCGTCGACAACGGTCGTCCCAAAGGTGTATTCCGGCTTATTTTGCGCCTGCGAGGAACCAAGCGCCAGCCCCATCGCCAGCCATACCGGCCACAACCGCCCGAGCCGCATATTTACTATTACGTACGCGCGAGGCACCAAGAATGCAAAAAATCGCGAGCCGCCGTGGCGCGGGCCGTCAGGTCTGCTGTGTCGAGAGTCGTCTCGACATTTCTTGACGACATTCCCTTCCTCCAGGGAAGCCCAAGAAACGTCGGCACGAATGCCGGCGCTGCACGCAAGACCGCGAGCGCCACCTCACTTCGGTGTGAACGTTGAATCCACCGCGAAACGCTTGTAGTTGCTGTAGGAAATGTGCAGGCGCTCGCGCTGCGGGCCGGTGCGGAACTGCAGCGTATCGTCGGCAAACGTGAACGCCGGGAACCAATACTTGCCGTCGACCGGCTTGCGCACGGTGGTGAAGCGGGGAAACAGGTTTTCGCTCTGGGTCGACCGGATCTGCGGCACAGCGCGCCCTGCAATGCGCACGATGCTGAAGTCTTTTTTGCTCGCCCAGATCAAACCGTCGAAGAATCGCTGCCCCTCCAGAATCTGCCGCGGCCGCACCTCCAGCACCCAGCAATCCACGCCATCCACCGTCTCATCGCCGCGGGACCTGGTTTCGTAGTTCCACAAGCGGTCTTCGGTCAGCACCAGCGGCTGAATGTCGCGAAAGTCGCGAAAATCCTCCGGCGTCAGCTTCAGATTCGTGAGTTCATTTTCCGGCTTGCCGATCAACTGCTCGGTACGCTCCTGCTGCGGCGAGAAAATAATGTCCCGCACTTCGCGATACTGGCCGCGCAGTATGCCGCGCTCGTCCAACTGCTCCACGATGAGCGTCTGCCGGTAGGTGTACTGATTGCGCTCCGCTTCGGTTTCGCTTTCGCGATGCGCCACCAGTTTGGCCAGGCCGGGCGGGGCTTCCTGCGCGCGCGCGCCGGGCAGCCAGAGCAGCGATGTTAGAATGAGGCCGATGGCCAAAACGTTCGGCGGCTTCCGGGCGGCTCTGCTGGCCGGCTGGATGGCGCTAGGCGCGGCGGGCTTGGTGTTTGCGCGGGCCAAGAGCATTCCACTCGCCGCGGCGCTGCCGGTCATCGCCGCTTTTCTGGCGGAATATCCATTCTATCTGGTGGCCGGATTCCCGGCAGTGCGGCAACGGCTGGCCGGCCGCGCTCTGCCAGCGATTCTCACCGGCTCCCTGCTGCTTCCCTATCTGCTGTGCTGTTTGGGCGGGATCCGTTTTGATTCGCTCGCCGCGGTTCGCCTGGCGGCGCTGGGGCTGGCAATCAGCTTGTGGTATGTGATTCTGCCGGCAGCCGGGGCTCTCGACGCGGCCTTCCTGGGGCTGATCGGCTGGGTCACGCTGGGCCGCTTTTTCGACGCCATCTACCCGCGGTTCTTCGGCCAACACCTCGACATCCTGGGGGCAATCGGACTGCTCCACGTGGTGGCGTTGACCTTGATGCTCGAGCGCCCCATCACCGAGACCGGCTGGGGGTTCTGGCCAAACAGTCGACAATGGATCATCGGAGCGCGCCACTATCTTTTTTTCCTGGTGGTAGGCGCACCACTCGCACTTGCTCTGAAAACCGCGCGCCTGGCCGCTCTCCCGGCGCCCTGGTGGGTCATCATCGGCACTTTCTTCGGCTCGCTCTGGGTGAGCTCGCTGGCGGAAGAATTCCTATTCCGCGGCGTATTGCAGCAATGGATGGAAGATTGGACCGGCAGTGCGCGCGCGGCTCTGCTGCTCACATCGATCGTTTTCGGCCTCGCTCATCTTTGGTTTCGCGGCTTCCCCAACTGGCGCTGGGTGCCCGTGGTCACTGTGCTCGGCTGGCTGTGCGGGCGCGCACGGAATCAAGCCGGCAGCATTCGCGCCAGCGTGGTGACGCACGCGCTGGTGGTGACCACCTGGCGCGCGTTTTTTGCGTAGCCAGGCGGCGCGGGCGGTACAATCCTTCTATGGCAAGACTCGGATTCCTCGGACTCGGTATGATGGGTTACCCGATGGCGCGCAACCTGCTTCGCGCCGGGCATGAAGTTGCGCTCTGGTCCAACCAGGCGGCCAAGGCCCGCAAGTTGGCAGACGCCGAAAAGGGCTGCTTCTGCGCCACGCCGAAAGAGGTCGCGGAAAATGCGGATTGCATCTTCCTCTGCGTAGGCGACACGCAAATGGCGCGCGCCGTCATCCTCGGTCCGGATGGCATCAGCTCGGGCGCGCGGGCGGGCACTGTGGTGGCCGACGCGAGCACCATCAGCCCCAGCGAAAGCCGCAAGATCGGCCAGATCCTCAAGAAGAAGGGGGTCGAGATGCTCGATGCACCGTGCACCGGTTCCACACCCGGCGCCGAAAGCGGAAACCTGACCTTCATGGTCGGTGGCGACTCGGCCGTCTTCGAGAGCGTCAGGCCCTATTTTGAGCCGATGGGCAAACGCCTGTTCTATTGTGGCGGCCCGGGCATGGGACTGCAGGCCAAGCTGACTCAGAACCTGATTCTTTGCAACCTGATGATGGCATTCAACGAAGGCATGGTGTTGGCTACTAAGGGCGGCGTCGATCCGCAACTGATGATCGAGGTGCTCGATGCCTCAGCCGCCAAATCCGGGTTGATCTCTTACAAGTCCCCGTTTGTGTTCCGCCGCGACTTCCAAGCCAACTTCGCAACCAAATGGATGCACAAGGACATCGGCCTCATGCTCGACTCGGGCAAAGAACTAGATGTACCATTACCAACGACCGCTCTGACCCATCAGATGTTCCAAATGGCCATTTCCTCCGGTTTCGGCGATGACGATTTCTGCTCTACTATCAAGGTGTTAGAGAAAATGGCCGGAGTTGAAGTTAAGGCTGACTTTAAAAAATAAAAAAATACAGATTTCTGTTGCTTCCAAAATCAGAATCTACTATTATTGGAAGTAAGCCGGGGAGGCAACTCCCACCAAAGCGAGACTAACCTCTAATATAGACCCCTGAAGCAACCTCCCCGGCGCCCGAAAGGGTCTTCCATAAATCACAGCAAGCGGGTATGTTTTCTACTCGCTCCGGCCCGCGCGCCTGCGAACTCCCCTGTCGGTTCACCCGCTCAAACTGATTCGATGAGACAGCGGTCGCGGTCCCGTCGCCATAATGTTCGAGCGTTGAACTTTTTGCTTGCATCTGCCGGTATCGCCTTTGGGAACGCCCGCCAGGCCGGCAAACTCCCGGGTCTGGGGAATGTCTCATGATATGATGGCAATTACATCCCCGCAGGCAGGCAAATGAGAACGTTAACCGTGCTGGGCTCAACCGGGTCCATCGGCACCAATACCCTTGACGTGGTGCGGCGGAACCGCGAACTGTACCAGGTGTATGCTCTGGTCGCCGGGCGCAACGTGGAGAAACTCGCCACGCAGATCGTCGAGTTCCGTCCCCGGGTTGCCGCCGTGGCGACTCCCGAAGCGCTGGCCCGTCTCACGGCGTTGTTGACCGCCTCGGGCCTGCGGCCGACCGAATGGCCGGAACTGCTGGCGGGTGAGTCCGCGCGTGTCGAGGCTTCGACCGCCGGAGACGTGGATACGGTGATTTCCGCCATCGTCGGAGTTGCCGGATTGCAGGCCACCTACGCGGCCATCCGCAGCGGGAAGCGAGTCGGTCTGGCGAGCAAGGAAGTTCTGGTCTGTTCGGGCAAGCTGGTCATGGACGCCGTGCGGGAATCCGGAACCGAGCTGATCCCGGTGGATAGCGAGCACAACGGCGCCCACCAGTGCCTGCGCGCTGGCAACCGGGAACAAGTGGCGCGACTGATCCTCACCGCATCGGGCGGCCCGTTCCGTGAGACACCCGCCGAGGCTCTTGCTTTCGTAACTCCGGAACAGGCCCTCAACCATCCCACCTGGCGCATGGGCAACCGGATCACAATCGATTGCGCCACCATGATGAATAAGGGCCTCGAGGTCATCGAAGCCTGCTGGTTGTTCGATTTCACACCTGCGCAGGTGGGCGTGGTGATCCATCCGCAATCCACCGTGCACGCCATGATCGAATACACCGACGGCAGCGTGCTGGCGCAGATTGCCGCTACGGACATGCGCATGCCCATCCAGTACGCGCTAACCTATCCGGAGCGGGATGAGGCGCCGGTGCCCAAGATCGATTGGAGCCAGGCTCGGCGCTGGGAGTTTTTCCCACCCGATATGCAGAAATTTCCTCTTTTGAGGCTGGCGTATGAATGCCAGCAGACCGGCGGTTCGGCAGCCTGCACGTTGAACGCAGCGGACGAAATCGCCGTGGAAGCGTTCCTGCGGGAGAAAATCGGCTTCCTCGGAATTCACGAGGTAGTCAGCGAGTGCCTTGCGAAAATGCCCGTCCGCTGGCCGCGTTCGGTGGAGGAAGTGCTGGAGATTGACTCGGAGTCGCGGCGGGTGGCGAGCCAACTGGCCGGCCGCCGCGCCGTAACGGCGTAGGAACACCATGGTTGCAATCGGCGAAAACATTCTTTGGCTGCTGGTGCTGATCGGGGTCATGATCATGATCCACGAGCTGGGCCATTTCTGGGCAGCACGCTACTTCAACGTCAAGGTGGAAGCCTTCAGCCTGGGCTTCGGGCCGCGGTTGTTCGGTTTCCGCCGCGGCGACACCGACTACCGGGTCTCCGCCATTCTGGTTGGTGGTTACGTGAAGATGGCCGGCGATGTGTCGTCGCTCGAGCCAGCCGCGGTGGACAACGAAGGCAAGCCCGCGCTCGCGCTGCCGGCCAGCGGAAGCGCGGACGACGATGCGCGCAGCCTGCTTGCCAAACCGCGCTGGCAGCGCGTCATCATCGCCGCGGCCGGACCGGTCATGAACGTCGTTCTGGCCGTCGCCATCCTGACCGGCCTGTACATGTTCAAGTATGAGAAGCTCTCCTACGCGGATCTGCACGCGGTGATCGACGATGTAGCCGCAGGCTCGCCCGCGGCTAAGGCGGGGATCCGGGCTGGCGACCGCATCGTCAGGCTCGACGGCAAGTGGAACCCCACCTGGGAAGAGATCGGCGAAAAAGAGGTCACCGGCGCGTATCAACCGATGTACCTCACCATCGACCGGAACGGCACGCAGTTCGATTGCATTGTGACGCCGACGCTGAGCGAGCGGCTGGGAGTGGGTTACGCCGGCTGGGACGAGCGCAGCGAGATCCAGCTCGGTTACCTGGAGCCCGGCTATCCGGCGGAAAAGGCCGGCCTCAAAAAAGGCGACCTCATCCTTTCCGTCGACGGCGAGCCGATTCGCTCGCCGGCCCGGTTTTCGGAGGCGACCCGCAACAGCGGCGGCAAGCCGCTTGAGATCGAGTATCGGCGGGACGGCAAGACGTACCGCGTTACCGTGCGGCCGGTGGAGTCGGAGCTGGATGGCCCCCGGCGCTGGGTGATCGGCGTCGCCCCCCAGCAGAAGCTTCATTTCACCACCATCCGTCTGAGTCTCCCCGCAGCATTGCACGCATCGCTGGTCGAGAATGCCAAGGGCGCTTTTCTGCTGGTCGAAGTGATCAAGGGGATGATCGAGCGGCGCATGTCGCCAAAGAACCTTTCGAGCCCCATCGGCATCGCCCAAATGTCCGGCGCGGCGGCTCGCGAGGGCGCCGCGGAGTTCTTGGGCTTCATGGCCATGATCAGTCTGCAACTGGCCATCTTCAACCTGCTGCCCATCCCGATCATGGATGGCGGCACCATCCTCATGCTGCTGATTGAAATGGTGATGCAGCGCGATCTGAGCTTGAACGTGAAGGAAGCGGTGTTTAAGGTTGGCTTCGTTTTCATCATGATGCTGCTGGCATTCGCCATCTTCAACGACATTTCCCGGTACGCGCGGGGCTGATCCAATGGCTTGCATCCGGAAGCCTCACGGCGTCATCACGTAAGTGGCTCCCACCATGCAATGTACCCGCGTCCGCCAGACTGAACTGCCCGGCGTCACTCGTCTCTCCGCGGACATTTCGAACCACCCGGATCGCACGGCGCGTTTCTATCGTCACCCCCGGCACGATCTGGAGGCGTTCCGGGCGGCTGCCCGCGCGGTTCACCTGGCGCCGGAGCGCCGCGCCGCGCTGGTGGAAGCCTTGCGGGTGCAGAATCCTCCCAGCGCCGCCCTGGAGCGCCTGGCGCAACCGGGCACTCTGGCGGTTGCGGCAGGCCAGCAGGTCGGGCTGTTTTCCGGCCCCGCCTACACAATTTACAAAGCGCTGCACGCAGCCCGCCTGGCGGAGTGGCTCACCGGGCAAGGCCTGCCGGCCGTGCCGGTTTTCTGGCTGGCCACCGAAGACCACGACTTCGCCGAAGTCAACCACGTTTGGGTCTTCGACGCCCAACACCAGCCGGCGAAGCTGCAGATGCGCCGCCAGGCCGGCGTGCAGCCAGTGGGCGGCATCGAACTGGCGGAACCTCCGGTCGGCGAGTTGCGCGCGGCGCTGGCGGGCTTGCCGTTCGCCGACGAAACCTTGGCGCTGGTTGCCGAAACATACGTAACCGGCCGGACCATGGGCCAGGCTTTCAGCGATCTGCTGCGCCGCCTGCTGGCGCATTTCGATATCCCGCACGTCGATCCCATGTTGCCGGCTTTTCGCGAGCTGGCGGCGCCCGTCCTGCGTCGCGCCGTGGAGCAGGCTCCGGAGCTGACCGCAGCCGTGCTCGAGCGCAACCGCGAGTTGGTGGAGGCCGGCTACCACGCGCAGGTCCACGTCGAGCCTCAGACCGCCTTCTTCTTCTTGCTGGAGAATGGCAAGCGTCTCGGGCTGCGCCGGCAGAATGGCGACTACCAGCTCAACGGCCGCCGCTTCACCTCCGCCGAACTTGCCGGACGCGCCGCGGAGCTTTCGCCCAATGCCCTGTTGCGGCCGGTGGTGCAGGACGCCATTCTTCCCACCGTGGCCAGTGTTCTGGGCCCTGCCGAAGCCGCGTACATCGCGCAGTCGGAAGTTCTATACAGCCGGATCCTGGGACGCATGCCGGTGGAAGTGCCGCGCGCCGGCTTCACCATCATCGACAACCTCAGCGCAAAACGCATTGAGCGTTATGGCGTTCGGCTGACGGATTTTTTCCACGGCAAGGAGGCCTTGCGCGAACGCATGGCCGCGGCGCTCATCCCGCCCGACCTGACGATTCGCATGCACGAAACCCTGGCGGATGTCGATGCCACCGTGGAACGGCTGCGCGCCCGCCTGCTCGAGTTCGATCCCACGCTGGAGAAAGCCCTGGCTACCAGCGCGCGCAAGATCCGCCACCAGGCCGCCAAGATTCAGGCCAAGACCGCGCGCGAGGCGATGCGCCGCGATGAGCGCGCCAGCCGCGACGCCGCGTCGCTGTACGGCCTGATCTATCCCGAGCGGCATCTCCAGGAACGCTTGTACTCCATTCTGCCATTTGTAGCCAAACACGGTTTCGAATTGGTCGATCGACTGTACGAGTCGATTGAGCTCGACTCCCCAGACCACCGCCTGCTCGTCGTGTAACGGCCGTACCTGCCGCGCCGGCGGCTTGGCGAACGTGTCCACGCCCGCGACAAGGACATTTGAGCGACGCGGACCGTTCCGATCTTCACAAGCAGAAAGGCGACGTGGTGCATCACAAGCCGGTCCAAAGTGGGCTTCCGGTGTCCCTAATACCAGAAGAATAAAGCCATACATGCACCCGATTTCAGGGTTCAGCTCGAGGATTTTGGGTAAAGGTTGGCGCGGAAACGCCGATAGGGAGAGTGAGTTCGATCTATGCTCTCCATCCACAACAATATTGCCGAATTGGATCGGCTCGCCGCGGAGCGCGACACTGCCGTCGCCTGTTATCGCGACTCCATACACAACGTAGCGGATTATGCAGTGGAACTGGATGATGAGATAACTCCCCAGCATCGCCGTTGCGTAACGGCCGTCGCGGAAAGCCTGTCTTCCTCCTCCGATGGCCTGCGCGAGGCCAGTGCCACGTTGCGCGCACTGTTGCGCGACTACCGGTCCAAAGCGGCTGAGTATCTGAACAACATTCGGGAGCAGATGGCGTCTACCGCCCGCGCCCTCGAAGAGGTCATGGAATCGCTCGCGCAGACAGATGGCGATTGTGAAACCCAGATGCGCAACGCCGTCGGGAGTTTACGGGAGATTGCGGAGCAGCCAGCGGCTGCTCCCATTCGCGATATGCTGCTGACGGCCACGAATGAAGTCGGGCGCAACGTGGATGAAATGCGGAAACAGCACCAGGCCCACCTTGCGCAATTCATGACGGAAATCAGAATGCTGCACAACCGGATCGGCCAGTTGGAATCGGCCGCCTCTATCGACAGCATCACTCAACTGCTCACCCGCGCGGAGATCGAGAAACACATCCGGTCCCTGGAACATGGCAATGTCAGCCTGCTGCTATTGACCGCCTCCGGTCTCCGGCTGTGTGAGATACTTTTCAACACCGGCGTGGCTGCGGAACTGGCAGGCGCGTTTAGCAAGCGGCTCCGCAACAGCCTTCCCCCGAACACGGTGATCGGAAGGTGGAGCACGGAGGAGTTTGTGGCTACCCTGAACGCGCCTGCGGGGGATGCCATCAAGGTCGCCAAGGCCGTTGGCGAGCAACTCTCCGGCACGTACTCCTGTTTGTTGGACGGAAAGGTTGTCCGCCCCGACCTACAGGTTCGCGTCACGGTGGTCGAGTTTGCGGAGGGTAGCCCGGAACGCCTGTTAATGCGGGTTCGCGAATTCACGGCCCGGGCCTTGGCTGTGCCGGCCTAGCGTGACGCTGCTTCCTTAGCGTCCTGGTGAAGCAGATTAGGCGGCGCGCGCCAGGTACAGCGCTCGTGTGTGCCGCTTCAGGACGCCGAGCGCTTACAGCAGCCGGAAATTCACTTCTATCTGCGCAGCCACGGTGACGGGGACGCCGTCTTTCATCGCGGGCTTGAACCTCCACTGGCTGACGGCGTCGACGGCTTCTTCATCCAACCCGAGCCCCAGGCTGCGGACGACGCGAAGATTGTGCGGCACGCCATCGGCGCCTACCTCGACGTACAGCACGGCGGTGCCTTGGTACTTGGCGACCCGCGCAACTTCGGTGTATGCCGGTTCCTTCTTGGACAACAGCACAGGAGCGCTGACGCCATTTCCAGGCTTGTACAGGCCGGAGCTGGGAGCGGCCGCTTTGGATCCATCCACAATTCGCGCGATCAACTCCCCGCGGATCTTGGCCGCCTTCTCCCGCAGCGTGTCGCTTTCCCCAGCGCGGCCTTGCGCTCTGAGGAACATCGCATACAGCTCCAGCGTGGTGGCGGCATCGGCCGATGCCGGATCCTCTGCCGCCATCGCCTGCTGGAAAGCCGACTCAGCCTGTGCCGCGGCGTTGCCTTCCTGCTCATAGGTCAGGGCTATCCACGTCACGGGCATGCCTGTGTGCGCGGGGTCGGCCGCCTGCGCCCTTTGGAAGTAGTCCCGCGCTTGCGCATAGTCCTTCTTGTCCAGCAGCATCACGCCCAGTGAGGTCAGCGGCCGGGCGGCTGCCGCTTCGCCGGCAACTGCCGCTACAGCCTGCTGATAGAAACCGGCGGCTTCGGTGTCCTTTTTCTGCATAAGCGCCAAATTACCCAGTTTCACCAGCCCCTCGCTATATACAGCACTTTGCCGGCCGGCGCTCTTTGCGCGAAGTTGCAGAGCCGCCTCCAGCAGTTTCTGTGCGCTGCCAAACTGTTTTTGCCGGGCGAACTCCTTGGCCTCCTGATCGAGGATTGTGTAGTCCGTGGCGGCTCGGATCGTATACTCCAAATCCAGCGGCGAAGTCAGTTCCGGCGGGTGGGGCGCGGGTTGATCCTGCGCCCGCATGGCGGCGAAGGGCGCTACCAGGATCACCGCTAGCAACGCCGCGGCGAGCGCGGAAACACGCGCCACGGAATTGCGCGGGATACGCGGATCGAGAATGGCCAGCAGTCGCCCTTCGAGCTGGGAGCGCCGCGCCATAGCCAAAGCCGCCCACGCCATGGGCGTTCTCGATTGCAGCGCACGCGCCGCTTCCAGCAGGTGGCCGGCATAGGCGGAGGCCCGTTCCCCGGCCAGCAAAACCAGATCGTCGGCGGCGCGCTCGCGCTCTTTCAGGGACTCGCGCCAGGCAAGCCAGGCGAGAGGGTTCCACCAGTACAGGGCCAACGCCGTCCGCGCCAGGATGTGCCCGCCGGCGTCTCCGCGGCGCACGTGCGCCAACTCGTGCAGCAACACCATACGGCGGCGTTCGGCGCTCCAATCCCCAGCATCGGCCGGGAGAAAGACCGCCGGCCGGAACAGCCCGCAGGTCATCGGCATCGAACCAGCCGGCGCTTCCAGAATGTCCACGGCATCGCCGATTCCGATAGCCTCAGCCAATGCCGCGCTTTCCGCTTGGGCAGCATGGGAACGAGCGCGGCGCCGCGCTCCGGCGATGGCTCCGCCGGCCACCGCCATCTGTGCCAGGCCCACCAGAGCGCCTGCCGCCCAGATCAGCATCGGAATCAGACGCCACTCGATGGGCGAATGCGCCGGAACCGGCTTCTGTTGCGGAGCGGCCGGCCCGGATCGTGCCGCCGTCACCGCGCCGGCCTTGGCGCCAGCCTGGAATGTGATGTCGGGGACCAATGCCAACAAGGCGCCGCTGGCGGGCATCCGAACCGCCGGCAAGATGAGCGAAAGCAGCGGCAAGGCCAGCACTGAGGCCGCCGTCGCGGTCCACATCAGGTGCCGCAACGCCGCCGCTCGCCCCCGCAGAAGCCAGGCCACCAGCCAAGCCGCCGCCAGCACCGCCGAGCTCTTCACCGCGACTCCAACCAGAAACGAAAATGCCGGCACTTTATTTGCCCTCCTTTTTTGCCTGCTCGATCATTGCCGCCATGCGGTCCAGTTCCTCGCGCGTGAGCCGCGCCGACGATACGTCCAGCAGCGCCGCCACAATTTGCTCCGGCGAACCGGCGAAAAACGTATCCATCAACTGTTTCACCGCTGACCGGCTGGCTTTGTTCCGCGCCACCACGGGCAGGTAGACGTATCTTAGCCCTTGCTCCTCATGCCGCACGTGGCCTTTCTGCTCGAGCACGCGCAGCAGGGCGCGCACCGCCGAATAACCAGGCGCATCCGGCATGGCTTGCCGCACCTCCGCCGCCGACGCCTTGCCGCGCTCGTAGAGAATCTCCATGATCTGCCGTTCTCGCCGGCTGAGCTGCGCCAGCCCGCTCACGCCTGCCTCTCCTGCTGGTTTTCTAGCATCATGCTAAAAAAATAGCACTAGCGAGCTCTGCTGTCAAGGGGGGCCTCTGATGATTCTGATTCATTCTGGTTCCGGGAGCGCCGGCCCCTCGCTGTTGCTTGCGGTTGGGCGTACAATTCGGACGGAGGTTCCTATGCCGCTTTCCGAGCGACTGCGTAGTTTCCTCGAATCTCACTCGGTGGAGTATAGCGTCACCGTTCATCCCAGGGCATATACCGCGCGCGAGGTTGCCGCGGTCGAGCATCTGCCCCCGAGGGAACTGGCGAAGACCGTGGTACTGATTGGCGATGGCGAATACTTCATGGTGGTGATTCCAGCCAGCAAAGTTGTGGATTTGCCGGAAGCCCGGCTCATTCTGGGTTCGAACCAGGTGCGCCTGGCTACCGAGGACGAACTCGGGAAGCTTTTTCCCGATTGCGAACTGGGCGCGATGCCGCCCTTTGGAAGCCTTTATCGGATGCCGGTATACCTGGACAGCAGCCTGACCGGTGAGGATCGCATCGCGTTCAACGCCGGCACGCACCGCGAGGTCCTGCACATGAAGATGTCCGACTTCCGCGGCCTGGTACAACCCACCGCTGTGTCGCTGGTGCGCGAGCCGTTGATTGCACACGGCCTGTGATGCCGCGCCGACGAGTTTCCGCCCCGCGCGGCCAACTCACAGCGGTCCCCACATCAGGGACCTTGAAATCGGCTCTGCCAGGAGTTAAGGGTTAAACTGGCGGAGCCCAATTTCGGGCTCCGGCGGGCCTGGCTGAAAACCGGCAGCCGGGAGTCGAGCGGTCCATCCGGGCTCGGGGCGCCGCACACGCGCTGCGCGGCGCCTCGCGGACACCGGGAAGCGCCGCGAGTTTGCCCGCAGCCAGAATCCGGCGCTATCGCGGAGACGCGAATGAGAATGCAGGCACTTCTGTCGGCCGTCGGGGCCACCGTGTTCTTGGCCGCTTGCTCCAGCGGGCCGACACCTCCTGAGCCGGGAACGCCGGCTTTTTTGTGGGACGCGGCCAGACAGGCCTATCACAACGGCGACATCATGAAGGCCAACGACGACCTTTCGGAATTGCAGCAAAGCGACAACGAGTTTTCCCCCAGGGCGCGGATCTGGCAGATGGTGCTCGCCGGCGGCATGGCGCAGGGCTATTGCGAGCTGGCTGACGGTTACGAATCCGGTGGCCGGCTGAACCGCGAAAACTCGCTGGCATTTCACAAGCATGTGATGGACCTGCGCGCCATGGCGGCTCACGCTGCGATGGACTTCACGCAGGCTGTGCACATGTTCGTCGCCAGGGACCCGTCGGCCGAGGTGCAGCTTGCCTTCGACCTCCCGCCCGGCTCGGCCGCCGACCCGCCTGCGCTGCGAGAAGCGTACGCCGGCATTTTAATGCAGGATGCCGAGGCGCAGTCGCTGGAAATGACCATGGTCGAACGCGGCGTCATCCGCGCGGTGTGTCAGGCCAACGGCACCGAGGGCGATTCGGCCCAGGCACTCGAGAAGTTCAGAGCCGGCGAGGTCAAGACGCCGCGAGCCACCTTCCTCTACGCCGAAGCCAAAACCCTGTTCGATGTGTCCGACGTGTTCACCGCCAACAAACTGGACGAGCCGCAGCGTCGAAAGGTGATGCTCGAGGAAGCCCTGGCCGCGCTGCACTCTGGCCCGGAGACCAAGGACGCCGTGGCGCTGGCCACAAAAATCCAGGCCGCGTTGAAAAAGATCCCGAGCGCGTAGACGCCGGTTCAGCGCTGCCCTTTCCGCGAGGCACCACCGGCTTCCACCGCCCCGCCCGCGCCCGCCAGAGAACGGCTACCCTTCCACCAGGCCGTGCCCGGTGCCGCAGACGCTCACCTGCATGCCCATCTCGCGGAACATGGCAGCCTTGGCGGCCAGCGCCCGATTGGCGCCGGCGGCATCGGGTGCATAAGCCACCTGGATGTGATTGGCCTTGTGTTTGGCC
Organism: Bryobacteraceae bacterium; assembly: GCA_049587755.1. Classification (GTDB taxonomy): domain Bacteria; phylum Acidobacteriota; class Terriglobia; order Bryobacterales; family Bryobacteraceae; genus Bog-375. The sequence goes on from JBAVEN010000065.1 coordinate 130,261, forward strand.
ATCATTTGGTCGCGGGAAATGCCATACGTCACAGCGTGCATCACCGGCCATTGCGGGGTGGTGATTTTCCAGCGGCGCTCGGTTTCCTCCGCCGGCAGCTCGATCGCTTTGGCGCGGCCAATGTCGGCGTGGAGCCCCCCGCCCTCAACGTAGATACGGCTCCAGACGATTTCACCGGGCTTGCTGACGCCCTTGATGCTGCCGCCGCCCAGGCGGAAGTACATCGGCGGCTGGCGCTCGCTCACTGCGCCCGCGTAGCCGCCGATCAGATGATTGGGCGGCACGGAACCCGATATCTCGAACACCCAGACGAAATCCTTGCCGTATGCTTCGCCGTAGCGCACATCGTGCAGAGTGGTTTCCGGATCGTAGCCTAGCTTGGTCCAGACGCGGTTGGTGGCCAGGGCGTCCAGGCCGGCGCATTCGTCCACTTCATTGAAATGCGGCAGTGGACGGCCCGCGTAAAGCACGCGTCCATTGCCGGCGGCCTTCACCGGCGGCCGGTCGGTGTTGTTGAGCAGACCCTCAGCCAGGTCGGACGCCGGCGCGAGGTCCTTCAAGCCCTGCTGATATTGAATGCCGATCACGTCGCAGCCGAAATCGTCGGCGATGCGCAGCGCGGCGATGTACATCTTGCACTGGCCCAGAATTTGATCCTCGGTGAGGTCGGTTTCCGGATTCGGTCCCACCTGGAACTTCATCCCTTTGCGGTCCAGCCAAGCGCGTACGCCGCGCGCTTCCTCGTCGCTCACCCCGCACATGGCGGCGTAGAGGCTGGACTGGCTGAGCCGTTCCTTGAATACGCCGAGCGTCATGAGGATTTCGTCGGGAATGATGGCGTTGTACATGCCCATGCAGCCTTCGTCGAAAATGCCCATGATGGCGCGGTCGCGGCTCAGTTCGCGCGCCAGTTGAACGCCCGCCGCCTCCGGCTCCGGCGGTAGCCGGAACGAAGCGAGCGGTCGCGCGTGACTGGTATCGTGGCGCACCGGCTCGCCCCGCAGCCACTGGCGCAGGCCCGCCAGAAAGACTTCGTCGCCGAAGTTTTCGCTCCACAGCGTGGAGTAAGGGACGCCCGCTTTTGTTAGGCAGCCATTCAGATTGAGCATTCCCACCAGGCCGGGCCACCGGCCGCTCCAGTTCGCCACCGTAAGAATGGGGCCTTGGTGGCCCACCAGTCCGGACAGAACGTGGTGGCTGTACTGCCAGACAGCCTCGCACACCACCAGCGGTGCATCCTTCGGGATGCGCCGAAAGATTTCCATTCCGTATTTCTGGCTGTCGATGAAGCCGTGCTGTTTCTCGCTGTCGAACGGATGGCCCCGTTCGATCTGGCGGCCTTCGCTGCGGATGGCTGTCATGAGGGCGTTTTCGGCGTCTTGCTGTGCGGGCCAGCACATGCGGTTGGCGGAAAGGCGCAGATCGCCGCTGGCAATCAGATAAATGAGGCCGGACATAACGAACACTGTAACAAACCTGAGGTGCCGGCGAGGCACCGGCACTATGGTACGCGACACGACATGAAAATGGTGGCGTGTTGTACTCCGAGGAAATCCGTTGGTATCTGAGCGAGTAGGTATGCAAGGCGGCGGCGCCAGCCCGAAGGGCGAAAGACTATAGCCCACGGCGCAAGCCGTGTGGAATCTGGTTGCTCGCTGCCAGCCCCGGAACGGGGCGGAAGACTGTTGGCGAAAGCCTCTTCCGCCCCGTTCCGGGGCTTGTCCTCACCGCCGACTGATCCCG
>JBAVEN010000066.1:0-60574 GCA_049587755.1 Bryobacteraceae bacterium
AACGGGGCGGAAGACTGTTGGCGAAAGCCTCTTCCGCCCCGTTCCGGGGCTTGTCCTCACCGCCGACTGATCCCGACGGCTTGCGCCGTGGGCTATTGTCTTTCGCTCCTCCGGAGCTTAAAGGCGCGCCTGACGCTGGAAAGGGATCCGCTTTTATGTCGTGCACCCGGGGAGAATCTTTTCCCGCCCCGGCCGCGCTATCATAGTTGCAGGGAAGGGCTGGCATTGACGCGGCCGCGGTACCTATTATCCACTCGGCCGTCAGATGTATGGAACGCGCCGGGGAGCTGTCGGCCGGAATCATCCTTGGCGGCCGGGTAACAAGATGAACATCAGAAAAGCTGTTTGGGTTTCCTTGGTAGCGAGCTTAGTGGGCTTCGCGGCGTGGGTCGGGCTGTCCGCCGGCCGCGTGCACGCGGCTTCGCAGGGCGAGGAACTGGACCGGACGATGCACTCAGTGGCATCGGCGTTCGCGCTGGTGCAAAAGAACTACGCAGATCCGGTGTCATCGGAAAAGGCGTTTTACCAGGGCGCCATTCCCGGCATGCTGCACACGCTCGACCCGCACTCGGTGTTCGTCGATCCGGCGGAATATCGCGAGATGCAGCGCCGCCAGCGGGCACAGTATTTCGGCGTGGGGATGGAGATCACGATGGATCAGACCCGCGTGGTGGTGATGCGCCCGTTCCCCGGCTCGCCGGCGGCGCGAGCGGACCTGCGGCGCGGCGATACGATCGTGGCGGTGGATGGCAAGGACACAACCGGCATGGAATCGCCCGCCGTGGCCGACCTGCTGCGCGGGCCGCGCGGCACCGAGGTGCGGATTTCGGTGCGGCGCGAAGGCGTGAAGGATCCGATCACGGTTGAGGTCACCCGCGGCGCCATCGAAACCAGCGTGGTAGACGCTTTCTGGTGGAAGCCGGGGATCATCTACCTCAGCATCAAGAGCTTCGAAGCGCAGAACGTTGCCAAGGACGTGGAAGACGATCTGGCCGGCCTGGGCGAGCAGAACGCCAGCGGATTGATTCTGGACCTGCGCGACAACCGCGGCGGCCTCGTCAACGAAGCCGTGGCAGTGGCCGGGCGTTTCCTGCGCGACGGCCAGATGGTAGTTTCGCACCGTGGCCGGGCGGAAGCCGAACAGCCGTTCCGCGCCCGCGCCGTGGCTGCCGCCCAGCACTATCCGATGGTGGTTCTGGTGAATGGCGATTCCGCTTCGGCATCCGAGATTGTCGCCGGCGCGCTGCAAGATCACGACCGCGCCTGGGTGCTGGGCGAGACCACATTTGGCAAAGGCCTGGTGCAACAACAGTTTCCGCTCAGTGAAGGTGCGGCCCTGCTGCTCACCATCGCCCACTATTACACTCCCAGCGGGCGTCTCATACAGCGCGATTACACGCACCAGTCGTTCTTCGATTACTACTACGCGCACCATACCGACACCCAAAACCAAGACGATCTGAAGACCACCGACAGCGGACGCAAAGTGTATGGCGGCGGCGGAATCACCCCCGATGAGAAGTATCCCAATCCCCACTACACTCTTTTCCAGCGCCGGTTGGGACTGGCATGGATGGGCGCGTGGGTTTACTACCATTTCGGCAATGTCTATTTCAACGGAGCCAAGCCTACGCTGCCCGCTGGCTGGCAGGTGGATGAAGACACGCTGAACCGCTTCAAGACATTCTTGAAGACGCAGCAGATTCCATTTGCCGACGCCGAGTTCGAAGCCAATAAAGATTGGCTCAGAGAGCAGCTCCGCTGGGAACTCTATTTCCGCGCCTTCGACCAGAACACCGCCGACCGCGCCCGGTGGGAGGACGACCCCGAGGTCAAGAGGGCGGTTGAAAGCATGCCTCAGGCGCAATCCCTGATGCAGCAAGTCGAGCGCGTGCTGGCCCAGCGCGGCGCCCATGGATAGCGGCGGCGGGCGGGTGTAGAACCTGCCTGAGGCTTCGGCGCCGGCCGGTCGTTTTGACCGATGACGTCCGCTCTGCCCAATGGCTCTCTCCAGCCTGCAATCGCTCCCTGGGGCCGGCGAGCCGCCTGGGAGTCTCAGGTGCACGCAAGATCAGACCGGCTGTCCGGCCGGCCATCCCTTGAAAAACTCGCGGGACTGTTTATGCTTGGATAGGGAGAAGGTGCGATTACCCGCAAAAAGGACGTGCTGCGAGCAGCCGGAAAGAGGACAGCGGCCGCCGGCGGCGGGCATGGCTGATCCGCAGTGAGAATGCGTCTCTCTAGTCTTTCCCGGAGCGACTCAGTTGCAATCGCGGCGATAGCGCTGGCTTGCGGGCTGGCCGCTTTTGTCGGGATGCCGGCGTTGCGGGTGTTCGAACACGACATCTTTTTCACCCTCGACAACGCGTACCGGGTGAGCCAGGGGCAGATCCCGCACCGCGATTTTGCTTCCGCATGGGGCCCGCTGTTCTTCTTGATTCAAGCCGCCGGGCTGACGATATCCGGCATGCGGCCGGCGGGCCTTGGTTATGCCACCGCGCTGTTCGGCGCCGCTGTCGCGCTCTGGACGTATCTTGCCGCGCGAACGCGTATGGCGGCCGCCCTGGCGTGCGCACTGGGCATTTACGCGGTTCTGCTGATCACCGCGCCGTTTCCGCTGGGCTTTAATCCGCTGGCATTCAGTTATGCCATGGCATACAACCGTTACGGCTATGCGCTGCTGGGAATCATTCTGGTGGAATGCGGACTGCAGGCGTTCGAGGCGCCGGCCGGAAAGCGGCCCGTGGCCGGCCGGGCATTTTCCATCGGCGCAGCCTGGGCGCTATTGGCGTTTCTAAAGGTCACGTATGCGATGGTAGCCGTCCCCTTTTTGCTCCTCTGGCTTTGGTGGCGTGCCAATCGCGGGAGACGTTTCGCCGCCTTGTGCGGCGGATTCGGCGTGGTGGCCGCGATGCTGCTTTGCTACCTCAGGTTCGACCTCGCCGATATGTCTCGCGACCTGGTGGCGGCGGCCAGCGGGCGCGGTCTGACCTGGAAGCCGTGGTCCATTCTGAGTCCTGCGTTTGCGATCGAAAGCACTCCCCTGCTGCTGCTGGCCGTGGCAGTGAGCATGGGGAAAAGCAAGGCGTCTTCCGACGCGCTTGGGCAAGCGCGTCTATGGCTGTATGTGCTTGTTACGGCAGGTGTGAGCGGATTCCTGCTCTCGACCAACCACCAGTCGAGCGCGCTGCCGTTGGACGGGTTTGCGGCGGTGGTGCTGGTGGACGCGGCTTTCGCGCAGCGCAGCGCTGGCGCCGAAGCGGCCCGGCCGCGCAGGCTGCTGGCCGTGTTCCTGGGGGCGTTGTGCTTTTTGCCGCTCACCACGATGAACGCGGTATCGCTGGTTGCGGCCTCGTGGGATCGATACCGCGGCCCGGAAGGTGCGGTTGTGCGTCTCAACGCAGAGCGCGGCGCGGGCATGATTTTCGGTCCGGTCGAGTCCTCGATGACGTCGGAGTCCGGCGGACCGCCTTATCTAGAAGCCTTGAACGACGGACTGGAACTGATCCGGGCGCGGACCGCTGCCGGGGCGGGCGTGCTGACGATCGACATGTTCAATCCGTTCAATTACCTTCTCGGCCGCCCTTCACCTCGAGGCGGAATGGCCGCGGCTGCGTATAACTATGCGTTCAGCGATGCGGAGCATCCCAGCGCCGAGCGCTTTTTCGGCAACGCGCAATACGTGCTGGTGCGCAAATACAGCAGGGCCGCCGCGGATTTCCCGATCGAGGATTACCATATTCAAGGCCTGCTGCGAACTTACGGACCGGCGCTGGAGGAACGCTTCCGCCCGGTCGCGGAAACCGGGCACTGGGTCCTCTGGCGCCGCAAATAAGCCCGCAAAACGCGGCGTGGATGTTGCCGCGGAGGACCGCGCAGGGTTATTCGACGGCGGCGGCGGGCGGCTGGTTGGGGTCTTGCAGCCGGCAGACCAACAGTTCGCGCTCGTAAATAATCTCGGGCGGAAGGTGGTCGTGGAGGCCCATGAGCCACTTTTCGTGCTCCATCACTTCGCGATGCCAGGCCTCGCGATCGAACGCCTGCAATTCATCGAACTTCTCGCGCGGGTAATCGAGACCCTTCCATTCGATGTCCTCGAAGCTCGGCATCCAGCCGATTGGCGTTTCGTAGCCGAGCGCGCGGCCATGCACCCGGTCGATGATCCAGCGCAGAATCCGCAGGTTTTCGGAAAACCCGGGCCACAGGAATTTTCCTTGTGGGTCCTTGCGGAACCAGTTGACGCGAAAAATGCGCGGCGTTTGGCTCAGCGAATGCTGCATGGTGATCCAATGCCGGAAATAGTCGCCGATGTTGTAGCCGCAGAAGGGCAGCATGGCCATCGGGTCGCGGCGAACCCTGCCCACGGCTCCGGCGGCGGCGGCGGTGGTCTCCGATCCCATGGTGGCGCCGGAATACACGCCTGCGCTCCAGTTGAATGCCTGGTAGACCAGCGGCGTGGTGTCGGCGCGGCGGCCGCCGAAGATGAAAGCGCTGATGGGAACTCCGTTCGGATTCTCCCAATCGGGATCGATTACCGGGCACTGCGATGCGGGAGCCGTGAAGCGCGCATTCTGATGCGCCGCCAGGGCGCCGGTTTCTCTGGCGATCTCGGGCGTCCACTTCCTCCCCTGCCAATCCAGGCACTCGGCCGGCGGTTCCTCGGTCATACCCTCCCACCACACGCCGCCTTCGGGCGTGAGCGCTACATTAGTGAAGATGGTGTTTCGCGCCAGCGTCGCCATGGCGTTCGGATTCGTTTTGCACGATGTTCCGGGGGCCACGCCGAAGAAACCTGCTTCGGGATTGATGGCGCGCAGCCGGCCAGTCTCGTCGGGTTTAATCCAAGCGATGTCGTCGCCCACCGTCCGGACCTTCCAGCCTTCCATTCCCTTCGGGGGGACCAGCATGGCGAGGTTGGTTTTGCCGCACGCGCTGGGAAAGGCAGCGCCGATGTACGTCTTCTCGCCCTTGGGATTTTCGATGCCGACGACCAGCATGTGCTCGGCCAGCCAGCCCTCGTCGCGCGCCATATTGGAGGCGATACGCAGCGCGAAGCATTTCTTTCCCAACAGCGCGTTGCCGCCATATCCCGAGCCGTACGACCAGATCTCGCGCGTCTCGGGGAAGTGGACGATGTATTTCTCCGGATTGCAGGGCCAGGGAACATCTTTCTGGCCGGGGGGAAGCGGCGCGCCCACCGAATGCATGCACGGCACCACGCGCTTCGCATCCTTCTCCATCCTCTCCAAGGCGGGAACACCGATGCGCGCCATGATGCGCATGCTGACCACGACGTAGGGCGAGTCGGTGAGCTCAATGCCGTATTGCGCCATGGGCGAACCGACCGGACCCATGCTGAAGGGCAGCACGTACATGGTGCGGCCGGCCATCGACGCCTGGAAGAGCGCCTTCAGCTTATGCCGCATCGCGACCGGGTCTTCCCAGTTGTTGGTAGGGCCGGCGTTGTCCTTTGAGAGCGAGCAGACGAAGGTGCGGGATTCGACCCGGGCCACATCGCTCGCGTCCGACCGGGCGTAGTAGCAGCCGGGCCAGAGCTCCGGGTTCAGCTTGATGAACGTGCCGCTCGCGACCATCTGGGAGCAAAGCTCCTCGTGTTCCTCTTCGCTGCCGTCCACCCAGTGGATGGCGGCGGGCCGGGTGAGCTCGGCCATTTTTTCCACCCACCTCAGCAGGTGAGCGTTCCGGCTGAGCGGCTGGGAGCGATCTGCTCTGGTAATCATGTCGATGGCGAAACGGAACTGCGGTCTTCCTGCACAGCAGCGCCGGAGCAGGTTGCGGTCCGGCTCTCGGAACCCGGGCGGCAGCCTGGCTCTTCCCTAAGCGTCCGGGCGCGCTGCACGCCGGCACGTCGTGGTGCCGCGCTCAGCGAAACCGCCGAGCTGCCTTCGGTCCAGTTGCCGATGGTGGCGATTCTGAGACCTTGGGAGACTTAGAATAACACGCTTCGGGGAGCCTTCGGCTTTTTCGCTCGCCGCAGAAATAAGCGAACATAGAGGTTTATGCCAGGACAGATACGGCGGGCCGATGGCCTGCCTTGCGCCGCTGTTGCCCTGCTTCTTGCCGCCGTTCTTCTCCAAGGCTGCAGGGCCTCCGGCGAGAAGGGTGGACCGGCCGGCGCGGCGCCGCCGCTGGTCACCGTGATGGAAGTCGAGCCGCGCTCGGTGGCTCTGTTCTCGGATTTCGCCGCGCAAACGTATGCGCGCGACATGGTTGATGTGCGCAGCCGCGTAACGGGCTATGTCGACAAATGGCTGTACCAGCCGGGCGCGGAGGTTGCGGCCGGGCAGGTTCTGTACGTGCTCGATCTGCGGCCGTTTGAAGCGAGCGTGGAAGAAGCGCGCGGCAACCTGCGGCAAAGCGAGGCCGACCTCGATTTTGCACGCAAGCAGGTCTCACTGCTGCAGGCGCAGGCGAACCTGGCATCCGCACAGGCGAACCTGGTCAAAGCACAGCAGGACTACGAGCGGTTGAAGCCGCTGGTCGCGGCCGATGCGGCGGCGCAGCAGGATCTGGACGCCGCGGTAGCCGCATTGCGCGCCGCGGAAGAAACTGTGAAGGCGAACAAAGCCAACGTGGAGCAGACCGAGCTTTCGACCCGGACGCAGATCGCATCGATGGAGGGCAAGGTCGAATCGAACGGGGGCGCGCTGCACACGGCCGAGTTGAATCTCGAGTATGGCACCATTCGCGCTCCGATCGGCGGCCGCATCGGTGACACGCTGGTTCCGGTGGGCGGGCTGGTGACGCCGACAGCGGCACAGCCGCTCACCACGATCGTGCCGCTCGACCCGATCTGGGTGCGCTTCCAGGTGACCGAATCGGAATACCTGGGCTGGGCAAGGCGCGGGCGGACGGTTCCGTCCTCGCCGCTGACGCTGATCCTCTCCGACGGGTCCGAGTTCCCCGAGAAGGGCCGGGTCACCGACACGCTGAACCAGGTGGACCCGAAGACCGGCACGCTGCAACTGCAGGCCAGCTTCCCCAATCCGCGGCATACCCTGCTGCCCGGCCAGTTCGGCCGCATACGCGTCCAGGTGGACGAACGCAAAGACGCCATCGTGATCCCGCAGAAGGCGGTCCAGCAGATTCAGAGCATGCAAACCGTGTACACAGTGGGTCCGGACAACAAGGCGTACGTCCGCCCGATCGTCACCGGCAACCGCACCGGCGAACTCTGGATTGTCGAACGGGGCCTCAGTCCGGGCGAACGCATCATCGTGGAGGGCCAGTTGCGAGTCCGGCCCGGCGCCACCGTGCAGCCGCAGCCGTATCGCGAAACGAAGTCGGGGAGCTGAGGCATGGCGCGATTCTTTATCGATCACCCCGTCTTCGCGATGGTGATTGCCATCGTAATGGTGATACTGGGCGCGGTGGCCATCCCCAATCTTCCAGTGGCGGCTTATCCGGAAGTGGTGCCGCCGGTGGTGCAGATCACCACGAACTTTCTCGGCGGCAACGCGCAGGATCTCGAGAAAACCGTGGCGGAGCCGATCGAAGAGCAGCTTGTCGGCCTCGATGGCATGCTTTACTATCTTTCCACCAGCGCCAACGACGGCACGCTGAACATTCAGGTGACGTTCAAGTTGGGCACCAACCCGGACATCGCCACCGTGCAGACGCAGAACCGGGTCAGCATCGCCATGCCGCGGCTGCCTCCGGAAGTGCAGCAGCAGGGCGTCACCGTGAAGAAGGTATCGAGCGCCTTCCTGCTGGCCATCAGCCTGGTTTCCAAGGACAGCCGTTACGATTCGCTGTTCCTCACCAACTACGCGCAAATCAACCTGGTGAACCAGATCGGCAATCTCGAAGGCGTGGGCGAATCGCGTCTCGGCTCGAACCAGGTTTACTCGATGCGCGTCTGGGTGAACCCCGACAAGATGGCCGAGCTGGGCGTTACGGCGACCGATATCAGCGGGGCCATCCAGGCGCAAAACCGACAAAATCCGGCGGGCGCCTTTGGACAACCGCCGGCCCCGCAGGGGACCGATTTCCAATATTCGGTGAACGCGCCCGGCCGCTTGGTGGAACCCGCGCAGTTCGAAAACATCGTGCTGCGCGCCCAGCCCGACGCCTCGCTGCTGCACCTGGGCGACATCGGCCACGTGCAGCTCGGCGCCCAGACTTACACCGGCTTCAACCGCGTGGACGGGCGCGCCGCGGGCAACGTGATCGTGTACCTGTCGCCGGGAGCGAATGCCGTCCAAACGGCGGCCCGCGTGCGGCGGCTCCTGAACCAGATCAAGCCCGGCTTCCCCGCCGGCATGGATTACATCATCTCCTACGATTCCACCATGTTCGTGAACGCGGCCATCAAGGACGTGATGACCACGCTGTTCGAGGCCATCGGGCTGGTGATTTTTGTAGTGTTCCTTTTCCTGCAAAGCTGGCGCGCCTCGCTGATCCCGCTGCTCACGGTTCCGGTTGCCCTGGTCGGCACGCTAGCGCTGTTCCCGCTGCTGGGCTTCTCCATCAACATCACCAGCATGTTCGGCTTGGTCTTGTCCATAGGCATCGTGGTGGACGACGCCATCGTGGTGGTGGAAGCGGTGCAGCGCCACATTGACGAAGGACTGGCGCCGCGCGAGGCCACCATTCAAGCGATGAAGGAAGTGCAGGCGCCGGTGACGGCTATCGCCTTCATTCTGGCTGCGGTGTTTATCCCGGTGGCGTTTCTGGGCGGCATCAGCGGGCAGATTTACCGGCAGTTCGCGCTCACCATCGCGGCTTCGGTGCTGCTCTCGGCTTTCAACGCACTCTCGCTGAGCCCGGCGCTGAGCGCCATAATCCTGCGGCCGAAGCGCCAGGCGCGCGGACCGCTGGCCGTTTTCTTCGACGCGTTCAACCGCGGCTTCGGCTGGGTCAGGGGCCGCTATCTGGACGGAGTGAGCACGCTCATCCGGAGATCGGCGCTGGCGCTGATCGGCCTCCTCTGTTTCTGGTTCGCGGCCGGCGCCCTCTTCCACCGGCTGCCCAACGGCTTCCTCCCGGATGAGGACCAGGGCGCCATCTTCATTGCCATCCGTCTTCCCGACGGCGCCTCGGTGCAGCGCGCGGACGCCGCTACGCGCAAGATCGAGAGAATCGTCAGCGGGATTCCCGGCGTCGCCGGCGCGCTGACTCTGGGCGGCCTCGATATCGCGACGCGAACCAACAATTCGAATGTGGCCACCGTCATTGCACGGCTGACGCCCTGGGATGAGCGGCGCGACAAGAATGTCCAATTGCAGTCGATTCTGGCGAACATGCAAAAAGAGTTCGCCAAGGTTCCGGAGGCCGTCAGCTTCGCCTTCGGCCTTCCGCCCATCCTGGGCCTCAGCGCCACCGGCGGTTTCCAGTACATGCTCGAAGACCGTCTGGGCGGCGACGTGCAAGCGTTGGCGCAGACCGCCGACCTGTTGGTGCAGGCGGCCCGGCATCGCCCCGAACTAGGAACCATTCTCAGCACGTTCCGGCCCGAGGTTCCGCAATACAAGGTAGACGTGGATCTGGCCAAGGTGCAGACGCTCGGCGTTCCGGTCAGCGACGCCTATAACACGCTGCAAACGTTTCTCGGCGGCCTGTACGTGAACGACTTCAACACGTTCGGCCACACCTGGCAGGTGCTGGTGCAAGCGGAGCCCGAATTCCGCACGGGCCCCTCCGACGTTAACCGCTTCTTCGTGCGCAACAGCGACGGCAATATGGTGCCACTGGGCACGCTGGCCACGGTGCGGCCCATCGCCGGACCGGATGTGATCTACCGCTACAACCGGTTTCGCAGCGTCCAATTGCTGGGCGCGCCGGCTTCGGGATATAGCAGCGGCCAAGCCTCGGATGCCATGGAGCAGTTGTCCGCCTCCGTGCTCCCCACCGGATACGGCTATGAGTGGACCGGCACCACGTATCAGGAGAAGGAGGCTCAGGGCCACGAAGGCGTGATCTTCGGATTCGCCGCGGTGCTGGTGTTTCTATGTCTGGCGGCCTTGTACGAGAGCTGGTCCATCCCGTTGGCGGTATTGCTGGCTGTTCCTTTGGGCCTTTTCGGAGCGCTGCTGGCCGTCTGGATGCGCGACTATCCGTACGACATGTACACCCAGATCGGAATCGTGACGCTGATCGGGCTGGCCGCTAAAAATGCCATTCTGATTGTGGAATACGCGCGCATGAGCCGCGAACAAGGGATGTCGATCGTAGACGCGGCTCTGGAGGCGGCGCGGTTGCGGTTGCGGCCGATTCTGATGACCTCCTTCGCGTTTATTTTGGGCGTGGTGCCGCTGGCGCTGGCCGTCGGCGCGGGAGCGGCATCGCGGCGCTCGCTGGGGACGGCGGTGTTCGGTGGCATGAACGCGGCCACGCTGCTGGCGGTGTTCATCGTGCCCGTGCTGTACGTGGTGATCCAGCGGGCTGGGGAACGGAAAGAGCCATGACGAGAGCCTCATTGGCCGTGCTGACGGCTTTGCTGCTGGCCGGTTGTGCCGTCGGGCCCAACTACAAGCGGCCGGCCGTGGCTGTGCCGGACCAGTACAGGGGCGCTGCCATGGACGCCGCCTCGCTCGCCGACAAGAAGTGGTCTGAGCTGTTCCAGGACGACGCGCTCCGGCAGCTTGTCGAGACGGCGCTCCAAGACAACTTCGATCTGGGGATCGCCGCGGAGCACGTTCTGGAGGCACGCGCCCAGTTCCGAATCCAGCGCGCCGACCAGTTCCCCAACGTGAGCGGCCAGGCCGGCTTCACCGCGGAGCGCACCTCGGGAGCCAGCTCGCTGTTCCCGCTACCGCCGAACACCACGTTTCAGGGAAGTTACTCGACGGTGGGACTGGCGCTCTCCTGGGAACTGGACCTGTGGGGCCGGCTGCGGCGGCTTTCCGAATCGGCGCGCGCCCAATACCTGGCCACCGAAGAAGGCCGGCGTGGCGTGGTGGTGTCGCTCATCGGCGACGTGATGAACGACTACTTTCTGCTGCGCGAGCGCGATCTGGAACTGGACATCGCGCGCCGAACGCGCGACATTGCGCAGGACAATCTCAGGCTGGTGGAGTTGCGCCATACCCGCGGCGCGGCTACCGGCTTGGACGTGCACCAGGCGGAGCAGTTCCTCTACACGGCGACTGCCCAGATAGCCAGCGCGCGGCGCGATATCGAGCAGACCGAGAATGCGCTTAGCCTGCTCGCGGGCAAGGCTCCCGGCGCGATTGCGCGCGGGAAGACGCTGGCTGAACTGGAGCCGCCGGCTCAGGTTCCGCCAGGGCTGCCGTCGTCGCTGCTGGAACGGCGGCCGGATATTCGCCAGGCCGAGCAGAATCTGATTGCCGCCAACGCGCGCATCGGCGCGGCCAAAGCAATGTACTTCCCGCAGATCACGCTGTCCGGCTTCCTCGGCGGCCAGAGCATTGCCCTGTCGAAACTGTTTGAGGGGCCGGAGCGGCAGCAGGTGATTGCACCTGCGGCCGTGTTGCCGCTCTTCAACGCGGGCCAGATTCGCGCCGGCGTGCGTTTTTCGGAAGCGCAGAAGCGCGAGATGGTGATCGCGTATCGAAAGACGATCTACACTGGCTTGCGCGAAGTCTCCGACGCGCTGGTAGGTTACTCCCGAACGCGCGAGCAGCGCACCCAGCAGGCGCTGCTGGTCGATGCGCTCACCGAGAGCACGCGCTTGTCGAACCTGCGCTACAAGGGAGGACTCGACAGCTATTTGCAAGTACTCGATTCGGAGCGTAGCCTGTTCCAGGGACAGCTCGCTCTCGCGCAGCTTCAGCTTGCGGAGATGCAATCGTTCGTCCAGTTGTACCTGGCACTGGGCGGCGGGTGGCAGTAGAGGACCGCGAGCGCGTGCCGGGCGCGACCGTGCCAGGCCGGGGAGTTGCGGCAGGAGTTTGGATGAAGAAAGTTTGGCGGGCGACATTTTCCGGGGCGGCGCTCCCGGCGCATGCGATTTTGGGCGGCGCCGGGGCATGAAGCCGGTATCGCTGCTGCTGATCTCGGACACCTATCCGCCGGTGATGGGCGGATCCGAGATCGAGGCGCAGAGGGTGTCTGCGGAGATGATCCGCCGCGGGCATCGCGTGCTGGTGCTGACTTCGGGCGGCGCTCCGATGCCGCCGCTGCGCGACTGGGTAGACCCGGCTGGAGTGCCGGTGCGGGTTCTCACCCGCCACACGACGGGCAGGCCGAAGGATATTCTATTTGCGCTCCGCGTGGCATGGGCGCTGTGGTGTGAGCGTCGCAACTACCAGATCGTCTATTTTCTGATGCAGGGCCTGCACCTGGCGGCCGGCCTTCCGGTGGCGCGCGCGCTCAAGAAACCAATCGTGATGAAGGTCGCTGGAAGCGGCGTGATCCCATTGCTCAGAGGCTCGCGCGCCGGCCGAACGGAGTTAGGATGGCTGCGCCGGTGGGCCGCGCGGCTGCTGATTCTCAACGAAGGCATGATGCAGGAGGCGATCGACGAAGGGTTCCATCGCCAACAAATCCTGTGGATGCCGAATCCGGTGGACGCGGAGCAGTTCCGGCCGGGCCGGCCGGAGGAGATTGCCAAGCTGCGCGCCGCTTTCGGAATTCCGACAGAAGCCTTAGCTGCCGTGTATGTCGGCCGCCTGTCCCACGAAAAGGGATTGCCGTCGCTCTTGCGCGGTTTTGCGCTGGCGTCTCGCGAGGAAGCGCGAGCGATGCTGGTTTTGGTCGGAGATGGGGCAATGCGAAACGAACTGGAGGCCATGGCCGCGAAGCTGGGTCTCGGACCTTCGCAGGTCCGCTTCAGCGGCCGCGTGGACTCATCGGAAGTCCCCATGTGGCTCCGCGCCAGCGACGTCTTCACGCTGATGTCCCCGAACGAAGGATTCTCCTGCGCGCTCGCCGAGGCCATGTCCGCAGGACTGCCTTCGGTGGTCAGCCGGATCCCGGCGAACGTGCAACTCATCGAGGATGAGGTTCACGGCCTGCTGGTCTCGGCGGGAGACGAATCTGCCATGGCCAGCGCCTTGATCCGGCTGTTCCGCGACGCGGAGTTGCGCTGTCGCATGGGCCAGGCCGCACGGCAGCGCGTCGTTAATAACTATTCGACGAGCCAGGTCGCGGAACGTTACGAAGCTCTTTTCGAAGAGGTTCTCGGCGAGCAAGAGTGAAGGTGCGCCAGGTTGCACGGGTGTTGGCAGAAGAGGCTCGCCAGAGGGCGCGAGGGAGTTCCTGCCTGGCTTCACGTCGTTTTCTGAAATAATGTGGCTATGTGTGGAATTGCGGGGTACGCGTCAATGGTGTGCCCCCAGGCCACGGAGCCGGCTGTCAGAGCAATGGTCCGGGCACTGGCGCGGCGCGGCCCCGATTCGGAAGGCGTGGAGCACTGGGACTGCGCCACGTTGGGCCACCGCCGCCTGGCGATTCTGGATTTGAGCGAAGCGGGAAGCCAGCCAATGCTCTCCGACGACCGCCAAGTCGGCGTTGTCTTCAACGGCTGCATCTACAATTTTCGGGAACTGCGCCGGGAGCTTGAGAGCCGCGGCAATCGGTTCCGGTCGGATTGTGACACTGAGGTACTCCTGCACGGATACCGCGAGTGGGGGATTGACGCTCTGGTCAGCCGCCTTCGCGGCATGTTCGCGTTTGCCGTCTGGGACAATCCGCGGCGCGTCCTGACGCTCGCGCGCGACCGGCTGGGTGTGAAGCCGCTCGTGTTTTGCACGCGCCAGGGCGAGATCGCGTTCGCGTCCACCATCACCGCTCTCAGGTCGGCGGATCTCGGCGGCGGCATCGACCCGCAAGCGGTCCTGGAGTTTCTCGAATTCGGCTATGTGACTGAGGCCCGCGCCATATTCGAAGGCATCGAGAAGCTCGCCCCGGCTATGATTGCGGAGTGGCGCGATGGCCGCCTGGAGTGCAGGCAATACTGGTCTTTGCCGGAAACCGGCGGGTCCGCTCCGATGGTCTTCGACGCCGCCGTCGAACAAACCGAGCAGTTGATACTGGAAGCCGTCAAGCTCCGCCTGATTTCGGACGTTCCATTGGGCGCGCTGTTGAGTGGCGGCGTCGATTCCACCCTGGTCTGCTGGGCGTTGCGCCAACTCAACGCCAACGTCAAAGCATTCACGGTGCGCGCCCCCGGCAGCGACTCCGACGAGAGCGCCGCGGCTGCCGAGACCGCCCACAGGCTCGGGATCTCACATGAGATCGTCGACATGCCGGACACCGATTTCTCGCTGGACGAGCTTACGGATGCGTACAGTGAGCCGTTCAGTTGCCAGTCGGCCCTAGCGATGTTGTGGGTCTCGCGGTCGGTGAAGCGCCTGGCGACGGTGCTGTTGACGGGCGATGGCGGCGACGATGTCTTCTTCGGCTACTCGTTTCTCCGCCACGCGTGGATGGCCCAACGAATCGCCCGGCGGCTGCCGGCTGTAGCCGCGGCGGTCTGGAATCAGGCCGGCTTTGTCATTCCGGACTATGGGCGCCTGCGGAGCGCCAAGAATTTTCTGGGATATGCCACTGGCGGGCTCGGTCCTTTTCTTCGGGCGCACGACGGTCTGCCGTATTATTGGAGCCATGGAATTCTAGGGGAATCGCTGGCAGGAGTCGAACTGGCCCAGCGGCAGATTCCGCCCTCGCTCGAGTCCGCCCGCAGGCTTTTGTGGGAAGTTTTCTCGGATCACCGCGCCCGCCATTTCGTGAGTGAATTCATGGTCAAAGTAGATGGCGGAACGATGCATTACGCGCTCGAAGCGCGGGCGCCATTTCTCGATCAGAAAATCTGGGAGTTCGCGGCGGCTCTGCCTCCCCAGGTGCGGTTCCACGATGGGAAACTGAAAGCCGTGCTGCGGGAGATTGTGCGGCGGCGCGTCGGGCCCGACGTAGCTTTTCGCGAAAAGCAGGGATTTACGGTTCCCGTCGAGCGCTGGCTGGCAGAGCGCTGGAGCGGCATGCTGGACCGCCTGCGGCAAGGCACGGCGCTGGAGCGAGATGGATGGGTATGCCGCGGCTCGCTCGAGGAGCCGCTTCGGGACGCGCTGCGCCGCCGCTGGATTCCAGTCCAACTGTGGCGCCTTCTCGTCTTGGATCACTGGCTGGAAAAGAACCGGGTTCGGGCGTCCGAAGATCTCCATTCCGCCCTTTCCGCGCCGGCCACCGCGGCTGGCTCCGGCCCTGCGGGACCCCCTTTAACCACGTGACCTTTCGCCGGCCTTGCGGCGGCCCGCGAGCACGGACTGTTGCCAAGACTCGGAATTAGACGAAGCAGGGAAGGGACCGGCAGAAAATGATGGAGCGGTTGGGGGTTTACGGCTTCAGCCCTGTGATACATTCAGTGATTATCAGGCCCCCTGTAGCAGACTCGATTAAAGCCCCAACCAAGGGCCCCACCAATCAGCAATACTCCCTTACGGAAATCTGTTTTGAGCGCTTTCTTTCGCTCTGGCAAGGCACGCAAGCTTTGCAGCCGCCGCGGCTCATGATGGTATTCCTGGCGGGATTGGCCCTGATTTGCGGGGCCACCGTGTTTGTTGGCGCGGTTCCTACCAGAGTCTACGGTCACGATATTTTTTTTCTGCTAGACAACGGCTGGAGGGTTATCAACGGGCTGCGGCCTCATGTGGATTACTACAGTCCATGGGGCCCGCTGACGTTTCTGATCGCTGGCCTCGGCTTGAAGTTATCCGGGTATGGCGTAAATGGGATCGGTTACGGCAACGCGGTAGCAGCGCTGATCGTCGGCATCTGGTCCTTTTCCCTCGCTAGCAACCGCCTGGCTTCTTCTCCTCGACTGCTGTTGAGCTTTTTCCTCGCAGTTTTGGTGGCAGCCCCGTACGCGTTGGGTAATTCTCCTTTCTCATCGAGTCATGCCATGGTTTATAACCGTTACGGGTATGCGCTGTTGGGCTTGATTCTGGTGGAAACATCCGAAGCACGCTGCGGCGGAAGAGGGGAGTTAGCAGGCGGCATTTCCACGGGCGCCGCGCTTAGTTTAACTCTGTTCCTCAAGGCCAGCTATTTCTTGATGGCGGTTGCGCTGATTGGTGCCCTTTCTCTCATCCTCTGGCGTCTTGCGCTTCGGCGAGTTCTTGGCATTGTTCTGGGCTTTTCGTTCGTGTCGGCCTGCATGTTGGCGTATTTGCGCTTCGATGTGGCGGCGATGGTGGGGGATTTGCGGATGGCGGCCGGTGCCAGGGCCGAATTGCTCGGTCCCGATATCCCGTTGTGGACCGTGCTGGGTCACGCGTCGGTTTTGCTCGGGGTTGTGCTTTTCAGCCTGGCTACGGCGTTAGTGCTCGGCAGTCGGGTGCCGTCGTGGCGCGGGCTGAGATTGCCAATCATTGGAACGCTCCTCTTTCTCGTTGATATTGGCTTAATGGCGACCAATGCGCAATCGGATGTTTTCCCCATATGCGCTGTTTTTGCGGTCGTGATGTTGAGCGAGATCACGGAGGATCAGCAGGCGCTTCTGCCTGTGGAAGGGCGCTACTTCCGGCCGCATTACGCGGCAGTGCTGTGCTTGGGAGCGCTGTTGTTTGTGCCGGAATTCACGGCGGACATGGTGGGACTAAGCTATGGGGTATGGAAGAAGGTGAGGCCATCGGCTCCGGCAGCGGTGCTGCGATTCACGTCGCCCAACCTAAAGGCACTGTTACTGTACGATGGCGCCACTCCGCGAAGCAATGGCCGCACTTACGTGACCTACGTGAACGACGGCGTTGCGTTGCTCGAGCGGGAGACGCACAAGACTGAAAAAGTTCTGACGATGGACTTTACGAACCCATTTCCGTACGCGTTAGGGCGGCGTCCCCCGCGCGGAGGGATCGCCGCGATGGGCTATCACTACACGCTCGGCTACAGACACAGACCTACCGACGACAGGTATTTTGGCGATGCCGATATCGTAATGGTGCCAAAGCGGCCATCGCAAGCGGATTTTTACTACAGCGACTTCCTCAAAGCGTACAAACCGGGACTTCAACAGCGATACACGCTAGCCGCAGAATCGGACTGGTGGCTTATGTATCGGCGCAAATGAGCAATAAACCATCCTGTACGCGCGAATCCGGACGAAGGTGCGATACCGCGATGACGTGACCTCGTGTAACCTCGGGTCGTCAATCGAGCAGAGCTGTCTGTGACTGCGCCAGTACATGGCCGCGTTCCGACAGATAGTCCATACGGTACAGGTGGCTTCCCTGGCGATCGTCAACCAACACCTTGCATGGCGAAACCGAACACGCGTAGCTCGTCTGGGCGCCGGAGGGTGCAGTTACCAGAATCTGCACGCTCGTCGCTGAAGGCACGCTGCCCAGATCGAATCCCACAAAGACTGCGCGTGGCTGCGCCGCCTGCACGCCACCGAGCCGCTGGGCTGGCCACCGCCAGGACGCACCAATGCCGAAGAAGAAACCGTACCACTTGCCTGCGCCAATGCCCCAGCTCGTGGACGCGTTTAGGTTCCCGTTGGGGCTATCACATGTGTTTCCATCGGACGCCGCATAAACCCCGCCCGTGGTGAACGATGGATTGCCCATGCAGTTTCCGTACATCAGATCGCCCCAAGCAATCGCCGGTGCACCCCCGCTTTGCGACACGTAGTAATCAGTCAACGACATGGAGTTCTCAATCGTGTTAACCCGCTCGGCCGAATAGCTGGCCGCAGCGCCCGGAAGCCCCGTGGGTGGATAGGCACCATAACAAACAGAGTTGCCCATCGATGCCAAAGTGATCGGATCGCACGCCGCCTGTATCAAATAATAGCTTGCGCCCGCTACTGGATCGTACACATTGTGTTCATATATGCCAGCCTCGTTTCGAAATGCCGCGAACTGCGCCGAGACAGACGGTTGCGTTACTGCTGCCGCTTGTTGCGCCTGTAGCCATGCGTACTGACGCATACCCAGCATAAAAGGCTGGACGGCGAATCCTGTACCGTTGGCACTATAAGCATAATTCGTGCTGTTCGTGCCATTCCAGGGGCGATTCAACGTAATCGAAGAAGGTGAGTTATAAATACACGACCATTCATACTGACTCATTGGGTCCGCCTCGAATGACATGAAGGATGCTACCCCATCCACGCTCCCGCCTAGCGCACTGCCATTGTCGAACATCACACTCGCGGTATTGGTGGTGGCCCCAGGCCACGTTGCGCCAAAAGCGATCGTGAACTGTGTTGAGCTGCTTGGCGTCGCGTAAACCCAGAGAGTTGGCACGGAATTGCCACTGCGATCCACAAGGCCCGGGCCAGTGATCGCCACTCGGTTCCATCCCGACGTTGGGAACCCCGTTCCCTGCACAACACTAGAACCGTTGGTAACTGTAACATTTGACGCCCGTGCAACCCCAGAGCAAAAGGTATTTACAAGACCTGCCCCAGTCCCGGCGGTCGATCCGTTGGTAAGCGTTACTGCATTTGCCGCCGATTGAGATTCCGGCCAGCCATAAAACGTCGTCCGCCAGGAATTGTCTGTGTTGCCGAATTGATTGGCACAAGACGCCTCGTTCGTTGCATACTGTGCCACGCTGTTCTGCCAGTACTGGTGCCAGCTTATCCCTCCTGGAGCGGTGGCAGAAGTAGTATCTGGATCGAACTCTGCCGCCAAGGCCACAAATGCACCTTGGTATCCCTTTTCTCGGGAATCGTCGTTGTTGCAGTCGTTTACCGAAGAAGCCACACCGTACCTGGACGTCGCCCCAAGTGCGTACGAGCGAAGATCTTTCCACTGCGTTCCATGACCTGTATCGGAAAGCATTGCATTCGCCACAGCGCCAATCACTGGACCTCCGTAGAACAACAGGCTCCCGTTCCCGCCGTCCGATTTCTCCGGTTGTCTGGCCCAAATGTCACCAATCATCATTGATGCGTCGTGAAATTGCTTGAGCCCTGAGCGAAGCCATCCAGCTAAATTAGCGAGGTCCTCAGAATAGAAATCTAGCCCGCCAGTGCTGGACTGGTTGTACCACCAACTCCCCACCATGTATGTGTACGGCTGTACGGCGGTGACGGGATAGGACGCTAGGGCGCCGGGATCCCAATACGGCATGATATATGCCAGCGTGTCTGACTCGCATCCATAGGAGACTGGCCAGTACTTGGTAAATGGTACTGCGGGGCTCAGCCCCTGCGACGTCGTATATCCAAGAACGACAAAGTTGTTCGGGTTTATGATCGAGTACGTTAGCCCACTCGCCGTATCCCCATCGGGCGGGAAGGGACGCGTCAGCACCAAGTGCGTTTGGTCCGTTAGACTAGAGATCGGCGAGATGAACCGGAATGGCGTGTTCGAGTGTGTAGCTGAGACCACGATATCGAAGCCTCCGGCCACCGTAGCCGGCGTCCAACTGCCCCCACTGAGGGTGACTGTAGCCGATCCCGCTGTAACATCAACCGTGCCCGTCGAATACGAGAGTGTACCGATCGGACCGGGCGCGCCAGCAGGACAGAGTGTTGCGGTGAACGCAGTGCCCGTGCCAATGACGGGGTCATTACCCACAATATCCCCCGCGTTCCAATTCTGCGCCGCTAGGCGCGTGCCGTTTGCCGGGTCCGTATACCCGCGCCCGTCGTAGCAGAACGTCAGCGTAGCCGGTGCGGTCCCAGATACCGAACAGACACGAATCTCCTCAAACTGCGGGTTGTTGCGGTTGCTACCGGCCGTGGAGATGTAAATTCTCGCAGGTAGCGAGGACAACTGTAGCGGAGCAGCGTCGAGGACTGTGCATGATGTAGCGGTACTCGAGCATGCACCACTCAACGTTGTCTGGGCGCCACTCATATAAGTGGGTGCCATCCCGACACCCACCCAGTTATAGCTCACGGTGCCCGGTTGCATGACCTCCCACGTCGCATATGGCCAAGTTGGAGAGAGGCCAGACGAAACATACTGCGCTTCCCTTTGAATACTCCCCGCCAGGTGCCAGTAGTCCGCAAGTCCCCATGGGTTCTGCCCGAATGCGATCATCGGGCCCAGTATCGCATCGGCAGCCGGGTTCGCGTTGACGACCACACCGTTTGAATCAGTAGCAGCCGCGCCTATATGCGTCACGTCTGTTGCCGTGTTACCAGCCTGATCTTTCACTGTCAACTGAATGGCATAGTCGCCAAATACCAGCCCTGTAAGCGTGGGTGTCTGCGAGGTCTGGCTGCTCCAAAATGGCGCCGTCTGCCCTGGCTGTAGCAGCACCTGCCAGAAGCACGAGACGTTCGGGTTGTCTGATTGCGAATAACTGCTAGCACACGACAGACCCCCGGGTTGCCCTGCCCGCCAACTAGGTTGATACCCCGGTATTGAGGTAGGCCATGAGGGGCTCTGAGTCGTATTCGTTACCAGTGGTACCACAAGAGACTGTCCCAATGTCGTGACGTAACTCGGCGTACCACTGCTCAGTGTCCCGTCGTATCGGCCTGGACAGGAATCGTTGAGATTGCCGTCGAACTTCCACTGGAAAACTAAATCCAAGTCCGTGTCTGCTGTCACAGGCGGTCGGGAATTCACGCTTACCGTCGCTGCATAAATGCGTGCATAGTTGATCGCATAGCCGCCACCGCCGCCGGCGTCGCCCATACTCGCGCCATTCGCGTACACACTTTCTTTTGTGTACGACAACATGCCGTCGGCGATCTGGTTTCCGTTCAAGTCCCAGGCCTGACACACGTCTGTCAAGGACGAGGGGAAATGCTGGAAGCGGAACGTGACAAAACCGCCCGGCAGGCCGTACGTTTCTATTTGAAAGCAATTTCCGTTGTTGTCGCCAGGACAAACAAAGAGCCGTTGGTCCGTGTCACTGAGACACATCAGGTATATGTTAGCGCTGACAATATTAGGATTGAATACGTGGTACCCGCAAGATACGTTTTGTAGCGATTCCTCAACTCGATACGGTGTGCCAGGAGACAAGGCCGGGATCGAGCTGTTGTAAACATATTGGCCGGGGCCAAGAAGGATCCCCTGCCCGGCGAAACAGAGCGAAACTGTGAATAGTAGTAGAAGCGGTCTCATATTAGTGGTGCACGCTCGCATGGTATAGAGTCAGTTGAAACTGGTCGCCTGGGTCGTAGGTTTGGCAGCCAAGACCCCAGTAGCCCGGAGAGGAGATGCCGGTCGTGTCGCTCTCTTGGTAAAGTTGCATCCAGCCACTGCCAGTACTGATATAGAAGGTCCGGTGCGTCCCATCGTCGGAGATTGCAGCGCGAATTACAGGCTGGGCTGCAAGGGCGTTGAATAGGGATGTCCTTGGAGTTACGCTCGCATTGAACGCTCCCCCACCTTCAAGTAGTGTCATGGCTGCACCGCCGGCAGAGAAAAGCCAGTGCATCCCCTCCCATGTTGAGGCGCTCGGTGCGCCGCTGGCCACACCGAAATAGCAGCTGGAATTGTACCACGTGCTGGTTGAGGTGAGCAATTGAAGAGTGAACGCAACTTCGACTGTGTAAGGGGGCGAAAGCACAAGGGGAGTCGTCATCCCCATGCTCTCCAGGCCGGAGCCGGCGTTTTGTAGGCCGGAGAGCTGCACCGTCCCGCCAACGTTGGCAATCGTCGGATTGTCGCTCCCGCCTGTAACTGCGGTCCACGGTAGCGCTGCCGGTTCAACTACCTGCATCCCAAAGGCGATCGGCTGCCAGGTTATTCCGTCGCACTGCCACTCTTTATTCGAGATATCCGAGGCGAAGAACCGCACCCCCGTCGCGGCGCTGTTACAGGCCGGTCGATTGGCGTATATGTTAAAAACGGGCGCCGCAGCCACGCCGCCCCCGCCGGAGCCGCCGCTCTGCTGTATCCATGTGTTCGGTTCCGAGCACTCGTAGATCTGCTGTCCAGCCAGTGCACCGCTAACGAATGCCAGCTCGCCCACCGCGCAGGTGGACGGCAGGTTGGCGTATGAGCTGACCACGATTGTCGGCCTGGTGTGCGCCGCTCCCGCAAAATCCTGTGTGCCCGCCGTGAACGTGTTGCTGGAGTTGGTTGCGGCTGCGTTCGTAACTTGTTGGGCCGTGTAGTCCCCAGGCGCAGCCACTACGGCTCCCGTCCGTCCAAACACGCTCTGGACTGGCCCCGATCCCGTTCCGTCTCCAGAAGTCTGTCCCGACCCCGCTGCAAGGAACCGAAAGTTGGTGCCATCATACCAAACCTCCTGCATGCTGCTGGCCACTATGTCCGTCGCCGATGGGTCGCTCACTCCGTCCGCCCGCTTGATGCTCTTCGCTCCCAGAGAATCCACGTTCAACGTGGTGGCGCCGCCTGCTCCGTGCACGTCGGGTATCCAATGCAGCACCATACCCAGCGAATAGGCGGTCGCCGTCGGTGTCATCGAGCAGCCGTACGTGGTCCCCGATCCGCTGGCGGAACTGCACAGCAGGCTTGAACCAGTTTGTTCAGCCGGCAGGGTTGCAACAACCGCTGTATCCAGTGCTGACTGGATATTGATTTCTGCGCCCGTGTCAGTAATGACGGATATCAGGCCCGCTCCGGTTAAGAAGTTAGTTATCGGCCGGGATCCAATTGTTACGCCGTTGCTATCCACTGTCTCGCTGCCACCCTCGGCGGTCCAGGTATTGGCCGCCGAGCAGCCGTACAGGTTTGCCCCGGCTGACGCATCAGTGGCGAAATATGTCTGGCCGACGGTACAGGTTGTGGGCATGCTGGCGCGCGTTCCATGCATTATGGCGCCGGCGCCCGGCTGGCCGCCCTGCGCTGACCACGTGTTCACAGCCGTGCAGCCATACAGGTTGGTCCCTGTTGATGCGCTGGTCAGGAAGAATATCTGGCCAACGGTGCACGCGGTTGGCAGGCTAGCCCCAGCCTTAATCGGTACGTTCTTTGCTTGTGTGTTCAGGTCTATCTGTGTTTGGCCCGCGGCAATCCAAACCATCAGGACCACCCAAAACATTCTGGACATCTGTTCTCCTGCCCTGGCGTGCCCGCACTTGCGCTCCTGCCAGCCAATCTGCTGCGACCAGCAAGGTTGTGTGGGGTGGACGGTGACTGCCCGAAGCCAGGGGCTAGTCGGGCGCGAGAAGCACGCCCTCTCACCCACATTATTTATCGGGGCGGCGTGGCCAGCGCGATGAGCATCCCCGCGGTCTTGCTGCCAACCGCTCTATTTACTGAGGATTAGCGAAATTGCGTAAGCCTGTGACTGGGTAGGCTTGGGTCCCGCCACAAGGATGCACATAATGCTTTAAACCGGCCAGAACCGCCTGCGATCGAGACGGTGCCAGGCCGCGATCAAGGAGTTTCGGCTGCTGGTCGGCACGAACGGCTTTATGATGGCCCTCAACGCGGGCGCTAGATCGAGTTCCAGTTGCGCACCAAGAGCAGGCGCGCTGGTATCGGAGCCCGCAACAAGGTGACGGACCGCCCTGCGGCGGAGTTGGCTCTCTCGAAAGGCTCTGCTGCTTTCGTCTCGAAGTGATAGGATGTGCTTATCTGGAATGTATCGCTCTATTTGGGTGTGTGCATTCGTTCTTTTGCTGGTCATGCGGCTTGATGCGGTAACGCAACGCACCTTGCCGGATGGCTACACACGCCGCGTATGGCAGACACAGGATGGGCTGCCGGAGAACACGGTGCAAGCGTTTGCGCAGACGCCCGACCATTACCTCTGGATCGGGACGAGCGGGGGGCTGGTGAGATTCGACGGAGCGAGGTTCGTCGTCTTCGATCGCGGAAACACGCCGGAGATGCACGAAGACAGTATTTTCTGCCTGACCGTTTCACGTGACAGGAGTCTGTGGGTCGGCACGGAGGGTGGTGGGTTGCTCCGATACCAAAACGGCGTCTTCCGAGCCTACTCCGCAGGGAGCGGCTTGACGAATGGCTTTGTGAGAGCTGTTTATGAAGACCGCGAAGGAACCTTGTGGGCCGGGACGGACGACGGATTGTTTCATCTTGCGGGCGGGCACTTCATCCGGGCGGACGGCCACGGCAAGGTTCCCGCGCTTGCCGTGCACGATATCGAGCAGGACCACGCGGGACGCTTGTGGGTTGGTGGCTCCAGACTGGTGATGATTCAAGGGAGTGAATGTAAGGAGTTCTTGCTCGAGGGCTATCCAAGCGCGACCCGGGTTAAATCCATTCTCGAAACCCGCGACGGAACACTTTGGGTCGGCACGGTATCAGGGCTGCAACGGCGGCGAGCTGGCCAGGAGGACGGCCGTTTCGAAAAAGTTCCAGACATCTCAAGCACCGTTAGAGTGTTACGAGAAGACACTGCGGGCACGCTATGGATTGGCAGCATTGGCGAAGGCTTGCTTCGCTTTCGCGATGGGCGCTTCACGCGAGTTACCACATCCGACGGTCCTCCCGGCAGCACAGTGCTTGCTTTGTTCGAGGATAGCGAACAGAACCTCTGGGGCGGCATGCAAACGGGTCTGTTGCGCCTGAGCAGGACGGCAATGAGTACGTTCCCGCTGCCGGACGCCCAGAATGCAGATTTCGGAACGATTTACCCCGATCGCGACGGCTCGCTCTTTGTGGCGAGCACGTACTTGTATCGAATTAACTCGCGACGCGACGATGCGGAACAGATCCCTTCCCCGGGGCCTGGTATTCGTGTGCGCAATGTCTTTCGCGACAGCTCAGATGCTCTGTGGCTCGGCACAGACGGTCATGGAGCATTTCGATCGAAAGACGGCAACCTAGTTCACTACAGCAGGCGATCCGGCCTGACGAACGATTTTATCCGTGCTTTCCTCGAGAGTCGCGACGGCAGCATTTGGATTGGGACCGATGAGGGTGTCAACCGCTGGCACAACGGCACGATAACAAATTATCGAATGGCCGACGGCCTCTGTTACTTCAGCGTTCGCACCCTGATGGAGGATAGCCGGGGTGATCTCTGGATCGGAACCGATCGCGGAGTGAGCCATTGGCGAAACGGGAGCTTCTTGCAGGACAAGGTCACCGAGCGGCTTCGCTCAGAGAAGGTGTGGACCATTCACGAGGATCGGGATGGAGGTTTGTGGTTCGGGACTCGGGGAGCCGGATTAATTCGCTGGCGCGCATCGAAGTTGACGTCATTCAACAGCGGTCACGGCCTCGCCAGCAATAGCATTTATCAGATCCTTGAAGATGCGCGAGGGACCTTTTGGATGAGTGGACCGAACGGAATCTCTTCGGTTGCCCGGCATGATTTGGATTGGCTTGCGGAGCACCCGGATTCTCATCCCGCGGTCACCCTTTACGGTCTCTCAGACGGCGTTGAAGCGACCCAGATTCATGGAGGTACGCAACCTGCCGGCTGTCTCACCTCGAGCGGTGAATTGTGGTTCCCAAGCAATCGCGGACCGGTTCGAATCCTGCCTGACCAGACACGCCCAGGCGATCTGCCGCAGGTGGTCATCGAGCAGGTGCTCGTGGACGGCCGCGAGGAACCGGTTACCGGCCGGCTCGTAGTCCCGCCCGGTGAGGGCAAACTCCAAATCGAATACAGCGCCATACGCCTGCGATCGCAGGAACGCATCCGATTCCGATACATGCTCGAAGGTTTCGATCGCGACTGGACAGAGCCGCTGAACAGCCGAGTGGCCAACTATACAAACCTGCCCCCGGCAAAATACCGATTCAGGGTTCAAGCGTTCGAAATGAATGTGCCAGACAAGACAACTCAGACCTCGCTAGGAATTGATTGGCGGCCGCATGTTTATCGCACTGGTTGGTTTCTGGCTTTGTGCGCAGCCCTGGCTGTTGCCGCGGTTTGGAGCGCGTATCGATTTCGATTGAGTCAGGTGCATGAGCGATTCGAGGCCGTGCTCGAAGAAAGAAATCGCATCGCGCGCGAGATTCACGACACGGTTATCCAGGGTTGCGCCAGCACTTCGGCTCTGCTCGAGGCCGTGGTTTCACTTGATCCCGACGAGTCCGGCCCTGTCCGCGCGCTGCTCGATTCGGCCCGCGACCAAGTCCGCGAGACAATTAACGAGGCGCGGGGGGCGGTCTGGGATCTGCGTCAGAAGGGAACCACTCCTCCGGGACTTTGCCCCTTGCTCGATCAAATGACCAAACAGATGAGCCAAGTGTCCCATGTGTCAGTGGAATTTGAAACGTCCGGCAGGCCGGTAGCGCTTGATGATACACTCGCCCACGTCGTCCTCATGGTTGCGCGCGAGGCCGTTTCTAACGCGGTGCGCCACGCTCAGCCTGAAGCCGTGCGCGTGCATGTGCATTTCGCAGCCGAGAGCGTGCGATTGCAAGTGATCGACGATGGTCGTGGTTTCGATGCCGAGGAAGCCTTCACCACGCACGCCGGCCACTTCGGCTTGGTCGGGATGCGCGAGCGAATTGAAGGCGTGGGCGGCCGTTTCGAAGTCAGAACTTCGCCGGGAGATGGAACTGCACTTTTGATCGAAGTCCCGGTGCGTCCCGTGAGTGCGGGGAAGCACCCGGTGAGTGCCAAGGCATGAATCAAGGTCAAAAAATCGGTGTTCTCGTCGTTGACGATCATTCCATTATGCGTTTGGGTATCGCCGCCATCATCGGAGCTCGATCCGACATGTGGGTTTGCGCGCAGGCCGGCTCCGGAGAGGAAGCCGTAATGATGTTCAAGAAGCATCATCCCGACGTCACGCTGATGGATCTGCGACTGCCTGGAATGAGTGGAATGGAAGCGATCCGCGCTATCCGGCAGGAAGATCCTCAGGCGAAGTGTGTTGTGCTCACCACCTATGAAGGAGATGAGGACATTCATCAAGCACTGGCAGCGGGCGCGCTGGGCTATCTGATTAAGGGCATGTCGCACGAAACCCTCGTAGACGCTTTGCGCCGCGTGCATTCGGGATCGAGATTCCTGCCGCCGCCGATCATGCGCAGCCTGGCCGATCGGACTCCCAACTCGGAGCTGACTCCACGAGAGCGTGAAGTGCTTTCGTTGATGGCGCGAGGGAAGAGCAACAAGGAGATCGCCAGCGCACTCGGCATTACGGAAGCCACCGTGAAATGCCATGTAAGCGTGATTCTGCTGCGGTTGGACGTCAATGATCGCACGCAAGCGGTCATCGTTGCTCTACAGCGTGGATTAGAGCACCTGTAGGCCCTGCACCAAACCGCGTTATGTCCGCAGCGGGTGGCGGGTGCCGGCCGACGCAAGCATCCGGAACCGCCGGATATACGACCTTAGTTGGATTTCAAGGACTCCCCCTGCCTGTATATTAGTCACTCAAGGCTAAGTATCGGGACATTGGTGATGATCAACAACCTTGGAACTCGATTGACGTTTGCTCTTCTGGCTGGCACTAGCGTCCTGTTTTCTGCCTCATCCGAAGGAATTGATGCGGCGAAAGATTCATCCTTACTGATCGACGTGAGCCGGACTGCTGCTCCACCGGAAGCTCTTCCATTTGCGGTTGGAGGCCGAGCACCTGACGGACACATACTTTCGGCGAACAGCCGTTATTTGCTGAAAGACGGGGCCCCTTGGTTTCCCGTGATGGGCGAGTTCCATTATGCACGCTACCGCGAAAGTGGCTGGGAAGAAGAAATCTTGAAGATGAAAGCCGGCGGAGTGCAGATTGTATCTACGTACATCTTCTGGATATACCATGAGGAAACGGAAGGTCAGTTTGACTGGACGGCCCAACGGGACCTCCGCCGGTTTATCCAACTTTGCGCAAAACATGGGATGTACGTTTGGATCCGGGTTGGGCCCTGGGCGCACGGTGAAGTACGCAATGGCGGCTTTCCCGATTGGCTGCTTCAGAGATGCCCCACCCGGCAAAGCGACCCGGGTTATCTTCGCTATGTTCGCCGCTTCTACGAACAAATCGGCCGGCAGACGAAGGGGCTTTTCTGGAAAGATGGTGGCCCCATCATCGGAGTTCAAATCGAAAACGAATACCACGAGCGTGGACCAGGCCAGGGGCCCGGGCACATCCTGACGCTCCTCCAAATAGCTCGGGAAGTGGGTCTCGATGCGCCCTTTTATACCGTTACCGGCTGGGACGCCGCAGTGGTTCCGCGGCGGCAGTTCTTGCCTGTGTTCGGCGGATATGTGGACGCTTTTTGGAGCCGAAGTGTCCACGAGCTGCCGCCCAACGCGAATTACTTCTTCACTTCCATCCGGTGCGACGAAAATGTGGGTGACGATCTGCGTTCCCTGCGCCCCGATATTGACGCCCGTTTGGCCTCCTATCCTTTCCTGACCGCGGAGATGGGCGGTGGCATGGAGCCGTCTTATCACCGGCGACCTGTGCTGACTGCGGATGACGTTGCCGCTATGGTTTTCGTGAAATTGGGTTCGGGCGTGACGTTGTGTGGCTATTACATGTTTCATGGAGGCACCAATCCAAATGGCAGGCTCACAACTCTGCAGGAGTCCCAGGCTACGGGCTACCCCAACGATCTCCCGGTGAGATCCTACGACTACCAGGCTCCTCTGGGCGAGTTTGGCCAGATGAACCCCTCGTTCCCGGACTTGAAGATGCTTCACCTGTTTCTGCACGATTTCGGCTCCAATCTGGCAACGATGACTGCGTATTTTCCAGACCGAATGCCTGCGGGCAAGAGCGATACCGCGACGCCCCGTGTGGCGGCGCGTTTCGAGGGAGACCATGGTTTCTTGTTCATAAACAACTACCAGAGAAATTATCCGCTTCCCGCACGAAGGAATTTCCAGGTGCGTTTGAAAACAGCGGCAGGCGAAATGAAGGTGCCGCGGCATACCACGGAGATACCCAGCGGCGCCTATGTCATGTGGCCTGTGAATCTCAGGCTGAACGGTACCGTGCTCCAGTATTCCACCGCGCAACTCCTCTGCCGCTTGGGCGTCGATACGTACGTATTTTTTGCCTGGCCGGGCCTGCCAGCGGAGTTTGCCTTCGACGCGGCGCCGGATCAGGCTATTGAAGCTCCGCAGGCCAGAGTCGAACGTGAGGATCATCGCATCCTGGTGGACCGGATCGAACCAGGAAAGCAGGCCGCCATCCGCATCCGGAAGGCTGGTGGTGGGGAAATTCAGATCATCCTGCTATCTCGAGAAATGGCGCGCGAGGCGTGGAAAGCGAACTTGGCTGGCCACGAGCGGCTGTTGCTGTCGGCCGCTGACCTCTATTTCACTTCCAACGCCGTCCATCTCAGTACCGTCGACCCCGGCGAGTTAGCATTTGAGATCTTCCCGAGGCCCGATGCCACCCCGGCGGGATTCACTACCTCCGCTTCTCAGGGTCTTTTCGCACAATACCGGACCCACGTGAAGCCCGAAAAGGTGGAAGCAAGGGTCGAAAAACTCCGTGACGCAGGTCTTGACCCACCAGTTCGTATGGGCAAGGAGGTGGCTGAGGCGCCTGAGGCCGAGGCATTCCGCGAAGCCGCTGAGTGGAGCATTCAAGTTCCCGCGGTCACTTCTCCCTCAGTGCGGAGCGCTTTTCTGAGGCTCACTTACATCGGTGACGTCGCTCGCGTGTATGCGGGCAGCCAACTGGTTACGGATGACTTCTATAAAGGCACGCCTTTCGAGATCGCGTTGCGCCCGCTTTCGACTCCGGACGCAGACCAGACCTTGAAACTGCAAATCCTCCCACTAAGAAAAGACGCGCCGATATACTTGCCTGCCGGAGGAAACATTCCCTTTGCTCCGTCGGGCCAAATTGTTGAACTGCAAGGAGTTGAAGTGGTCCCGGAATACCAGGCCACTGCCGAGTTGGGCAAATGAGCGCGGCGCCCATGGGAAACTTCCGCCTCCGCCACAAGAGTGGGCGGAGAACAGTCCATTGCAAACGCCGACGGCTTGCCGTCGCCCACCAAAGTCCGATGCAGGCTATCAATCCTACTTTAGGCGGATTTCCTCGCTGGGCAATAGGTCGTAGAATCGACTCGGTTGGTCTAGGTGGATTCTCTGGTACCCCGGGTGCGGCGTGCGGGCCATGACTGGGATTCTCAGTTTTCAGGAGGTTGAAGTGGTTGATTCTAAATTGATTCGTTGGTACGGTGTCAGACTTTTGCTGGCGGCGGCGATCTTGATCGCACCTCTCGCCAGGGCGCAAAACGCGAACACGGGCGAAATCAAAGGCTCCGTGATGGATCCATTGGGAGCCTTTGTTCCGGGAGCAGCAGTCTCTATCAAGAACGTTCAGACCGGCGTCGTGACCCCAACGACGACGAATCAGTCCGGCCTGTACGACGTTCCGTTTCTGGCGCCGGGCAACTACACAATCACATTCTCAAAGCAAGGCTTTCGCGATTTCGTCCGCGAGGGTATTGTTCTCCAGATCCAAACCCTGGAAATAAGTGCCACGCTGCAAGTCGGCACTTCCACCCAGGAAATTGTGGTGAACGCCGCGCCGCCGCTGGTTGAAACGGAAACAACCGAGCAGCACGTGGACCTAACTTCACAAGCGGTTGACGCGGCGCCTATCGTTGGCACCGACTGGCGCGCTGAGTTGACTCAACTGATTCCCGGTGTGAACAATGGCGGCGGAACGGGCGAAGCCGCCGGCCAGGGAGTCGGCGTCAACGGCACACAGGGATACAACATAAACTATTTGTCTGACGGGTCGGCTGCCACAGCTCCGAGAGACTTCAACAGTAGTAACTATTACCCGCCGATTGACTCGATAGCCGAGGTGAGCATCAATTCAGGCAACGCGCCAGCACAGTATGGCAACGGTCTCACGTCGATTAACGTGATCACGAAGAGCGGGACAAACCATTGGCACGGCAGCGCTTATGAATTCGATCAAAACACCGCGCTCAATGCCAGAGGCTTCTATGATCACACGGGACAGAAAAGCGTGGAACACTGGAATGAATACGGGGGAAGCGTAGGCGGGCCCATCAAGAAGAACAAGCTGTTCTTCTTCTTCAACTATCAGCGCAACCCTTCGTCCAGTCCGACTTCCGGGCTCTATAGCTACCCGACTGCCGCCATGCAAGCGGGGAACTTCTACGGAATCCCCGGCGCCACAGGTAAGGCCTTTGGCCCTACCGGCACGCTGCTGGGGACCTATGATCCCGTGGCATTGAAGCTCCAGAGCTACTTCCCCACCTCAAGCGCTCCGGGCTGGGTATCGGGATGTCCCGGTCCGGTGAATCCATCGGCTGGCAGTCCACAAACCTGCCCCCTGATCAACAATTATGTGTTCAATGGCACCAGCCCGAACACGGACACCTGGTACACCGGCAAGGCCGACTATGTCATTTCCGACAGCCAAAGACTTTCGTTCAGTTTCAACTACTTCCCGACTGTGTCGTCTTATGTTCCCGCGGATCCTCTGTACCCCAATGACGC
Organism: Bryobacteraceae bacterium; assembly: GCA_049587755.1. Classification (GTDB taxonomy): domain Bacteria; phylum Acidobacteriota; class Terriglobia; order Bryobacterales; family Bryobacteraceae; genus Bog-375. Next base: position 31,177 of record JBAVEN010000066.1, read on the forward strand.
GACCTCGTACTCCCAGGGGCAAACCGACAATCTGACGGGCCAGCTCACGGACATCTATACAATCACCCCCACTATGTTGAACGAGTTTCGTCTGGGTGGAAGCCGCGAGCTCGATAAGTATAAGCCGCCCTCCCTCGATAAGAACGATCCGACCACGCTTGGCCTTCAGCCTGCTTATGGCACCAATGCTCCGGCTAACGTGTTTCCCAAGATTACGATTGATACCGGGGCCGGCGTTGGATGCATCGCTTTAGGCGCCGGATGCGGCGAAAACGGTAACATCGATGCCGTTCTGGGCCAGGGCGTGTACAATGTCTCCGATGTCGTCACGCTGGTCCGGGGCAAGCACACGATCAAGGTAGGCGGCGAGTACGACAAAGATTACCAGAACTATACGAACTGGGGCGACATCAGCTCGGGCAACTTCGAATTCAACGGAGGCGTCACCGGAATCCCGTACGCCGACTTTCTCGCCGGCGACGTTTATGGTTGGTACGTTTACGATTCCGACGCCACCAGCGCTCACATGTGGAATTCAGCGTTATTCGCCAGCGACGATTTCAAGGTTACCTCGCATCTGACGCTGAACCTGGGCCTCCGCTGGCAGATGCAGTCCGGCTGGGGCGTGAATCACAATCTGTTCGGCAATTACGATCCGGTTCTGCCCAACTCCGCCGACGGTGGAGCTTACAAAGGAGCCATCCTCTTTGGCGGCCAGAGCGACACGCAGTACGGAGGATCGATCGGCAACCTGGCGACAATCGAAAACGGCGACTATAAGGAGTTCGCGCCCCGCGTTGGCGTCGCCTGGTCACCCCGCGAGAACTGGTCCGTCCGGGCGAGCTACGGTATTTTTGACGCCGCGCGCGATGCCGAAAACTATACCGATGGTGCGCTCGGCCTCGGCTTCAATCCCCACAATAACGGCAATGGCGGTTACGTCAATGGGAGCTATGCATTCAAGCTGGCAGTGGGGCCGCCTGCCGGCACGGTCGTCTATCCGACGCTTGCAACTCTCTCGCCGACCATCGACAACTACAGCACCGCGACCTACTATCCGCGGAATATCCCTGCTGACTATGTACAGCAGTTTCTCCTCAGTGTTCAGCATCAGTTCACAAGTGGCATCCTGGTGGACGCAAGCTACTTCAACACGCGCGGCACGAACCTGAACTTCGCCACCAATATCAACCAGGCGCCCGTAACTGCGCTCGGCTGCACGGGCTATAACTGCGGGAACCCGAACCCGATATTCAACGCCATTCAAGGTCAGAACTACATTGGATGGTCGAATTACAATGCACTGCAACTGCGCTTTGAAAAGAGGATGTCGTATGGTGTGAACTTCCAGGTCAACTACACCTGGTCGAGATCGCTCGACACCGGCACAGGGAACGGTCACGGATCGGGCGTCGATATCTACCAGAACGCATACTCCCCCGCCGCCAACTACGGTCTGTCTGACTTCAACGCGACGAGTTTCCTGGTAGGTCAAGTCGTTTACGAACTGCCGTTTGGCAAGGGACGCCAGGTTGCTCTTCACGGCATAGCCGACCAGATCGCGGGCGGTTGGCGCGTCTCCAGTATTTTCCAATGGCGCAGCGGGGCGCCGTTCACGCCGGTGATCCAGAATTCCGTCGCTGAAGGTGTTGACCCAGGGCTTGACGCGGCCCTCAGCAACGGCACCACGCTCTACCCCGAGTTGATCGGCAACCCAAACATTTCGAATCCTACAATCAGCCATTGGTTCAACCCCGCAGCCTACACCAACCCGGTGCCAGGAACGTTTGGTGACAACGGACGCAATACCCTGATTGGGCCGGGTTTCTTCAACACCGATTTCAGCGTCGGAAAGACCTTTGCCCTCCACTATGAGGGCATGAAGCTCGAAATCAGGGCTGACATGTATAATGTGTTCAATCATGTGAACTACGCCAACCCGGATGCGGATGTCGGCTATAGCAACGGCGTATTGGCCGATACTACCGCCGGCGTAATCACCGGTCCCGCGGGCGGTAACGGGAACCTGCGCATCATACAAGTGGGTGGTCACTTTACATTCTGAGTTCGCGCTGGACTTTGATAACCCATCCCTGCGGGGTGCGGAAGCAGCGTTCTTTCCGCACCCCGCAGTTTTTTTTCGCCCTGTCACCACGGCGGCCTATCAATGCAGCGATCGTGTGGAATGTTCCGCACAGTGGCGATTGTCCACCGCCCCCGGTTGGCATGCTGTGATATGTATGGAGAGAGCGCAATCGTAATGAAAGAACCCCAGCCCAGTAAGCCGGACGAATCCGCGGTTTGCTTTGCCGTCTCTACGGGTGGAAACGGGAATCGGGTTGAAGGCGAATGCCGCAGGCCACTGGTTTTGGTTATAGCGCTTCTAGCGAGCGCGCTCGCCGTCATGGCTGCACAGACCGGATCTTCCCGCGCGGCGGCGATTCACGATCACCTTCGGAAAGCGGCTGAGTACCTCAAGGTGAACGATTCGAACTCCGCGGTTAAGGAGTTCAATGAGGTTCTGGCGCTCGACCCAAGGAACGCCGAGGCGGACGCAAACTTAGGCGTAATTGCGTTTTTTGAGCGCGACTATCGAAACGCTTCACAATACCTGCGCACGGCTCTCGCGATTGACCCGTCTTTAGAGAAAACGCAAGCCCTCCTGGGGATCTGTGAGAGAAGGTTGGGAGAGCGATCGGCACAGGCGCTGCTGGAGAAATCATTCCCCGGGCTGAAGGACAAAAGCCTGCGAATCCAGACAGGATTGGAATTGGCTGATCTTTACTACCAGCAGGGTAACCTCGATCGCGCTGCTTCGGTGATGCGGTCGCTGGTAGATCTCGACCCTGACGATATCGAAGTCTTGTACATGGCGCAGCGGGTTTATTCGGATTTGGCCGACGACACGCTGAACAAGCTGGCGATCCTTGCGCCGGGTTCAGCCCGAATGCAGCAAATAATTGCAGAGCGTCTGATCAATGCAGGGGACCTCAAGGGCGCCACGGAGCACTTCCGAAAGGCACTCGAGATCGACCCACACCTGCCTGGAGTTCATTACGAGCTGGCCGAGGCCATCCTGGAGTCAGCGCCGGGCGACGCGCAAGCGGAAGCCGCGGCGGAACAGGAACTGCAAACTGCGGTGAAGCTTGACGGCGACAATGCCAGGACAGAATGCGAGTATGGGAAGATTGCTTCACGGCGCTCCGATCTGGATGGCGCCTACGCTCACTACAGCCGAGCCTATGCGCTGAATCCAGGAGACACAGGAGCTCAAATCGGTCTTGGCCGCGTGCTGGAAACCATGGGGAAGCCGCAGGAGGCCGCGAAGTACTTGCGTATGGCCATCCAATCGGATCCACTCAACGACGAAGCCCACTATCGACTGGCATCGGTTTGCAAGCGCCTTCAACTGAAAGACGAAGCCGAAAAGGAACTACGGCTGTTTCGGGAGATCAAGCAAGCCAAGGAGCGCCTCGGTGAGTTGTACTGGCAGATGAACAAGAAGCCCCCAGAGCAAAAGGATCAGATCCCCGATGCGCAGCCATGAGAACCCAGCCGCCTTTCCCCCTGCGTCTTCTCTTCTGCTGGATCGTTATGATGCCCGGCCTCTGGCCGGCGCACTCAGCGGCTACCGGCATTGCGATGAATGTCGCTGCGGGAGCGCAGGGGGACCTGACCGCGACCACGGGTAGAAGTGCGCCGCCGAGCCAGCAACCGCCGGAACCTATCGAGACCACTCCGCTCGACGGGGAAGTCTACTACCTTGTGAATCAACTCAGCGGTCTGCAGGCCGACCTGAACAATAACTCCATCACCGCTGGTGACCACATCGTTCAACAACCGCGGAGTTTCACAAGCCTCAGCCAAAGATGGGCCTTCAGCAAGCTTCCCGGAGGCTATTGGCGGATCAGCAACATTCTCAATGGCCTTTGTTTCGATAGCGCTGCCAGCTCCGGGGTGACCTATGTGGTGCAGAATTCTTGCACCACCGCCGCCGCCGAGCAGTGGGCGCTCAACGCAACAACCAATGGTTACTACACGATCTCGAACAAGAGCACGGGTCTCTTGATCGATTTGTCTCCGGGCACCGTCTCGGCAGGAACGTCGTTGGAACAAACTGCGCCATCGGTTTGCCGCAAAGGTGGCCATCCGGGCAGTTCGAATATGGGTGACGAATTCTCGCACCCCGATGCCACTGACAACAAACCACTCGTCGCTGAGGAATTTCGTTGCCAGTCCCCAATTTGGACGCCGAATGACGTTCACCGCAGGCTGCCGTTGGGCGCTGTAACTCAGAGCCAGCAGTGGCTGCTGCGTCCCGCGTTTTTCCGCGGGGTGGACAATGCATTGCTGGAAAAGCAGGAGGCCGCTCGCGCCGCAATTGGTTTGTCTTGGTGGAATGACGCTGGCCAGCAACAGGACGTCCTGCAGATTTTCAAAAACCATGGAGTCAACATGGTGCGCTTGAGGCCTACCTCGGTGCCACCCTATGCGAACGCGTCTCAAGCACAGTGCAGCGGTAATGCCTGCTACGCGGAAACCGATGCGCAGGATTTGGACCTTGCGAAGCGCGCCAAGAATCTTGGCATGAGTATCGAACTGACCCTGCTGTTCGATGGCGGCAGCTCCTCGAGTGTCCCGTCGGCGTGGGCAGACGACACGCACCTCGCGGATTTGCAGTCGGACCTGTACGCGTATGTGAAGGCCGAGATCTTGTCGTATCGGCAGGCAGGAACAATGCCGGACTTAGTGTCCATCGGCAATGAAGTCGATACCGGTTTTCTCTACCCACTCGGCAGCCCGACGGGACAGGACTTCGAGGGCTTCGCCACCTTGCAGATCAACGCGATCCAGGCAGTCAGGGACGCGGCGGCGGACACCTCGATTGGCCCCGCGATTCCACCTCCTCTGACCTGCATTCACATCACGCCGGCCTGGGATCTCACGGCGTTCTTCACGCTGGCCAATCAATTCAGCATTCCGTATGACGCCATCTGCCAGAGCTACTATCCCATCTATCATGGTCCCTTGACCGACGCGCAGGCTGCCGCCTCCAAACCGGTCGAGGAAGATGTGCTCGTTAGCGCCGCCAATACTATTGGGAAGCCCATATTTATTATCGAAACCGGCGAGCACTACGAAAATGGCTTTGATGCAAACGATCCGTGGTACGCTCCGCCGACCGCGTCGCTGCAGCGTCAATTTCTGCTGGATCTGCAGGCCGTGCAAAAAGCGTTGCCGAATAACCTCGGTATGGGGATCGAGTACTGGGATCCCGCCGGCGTGAACATACCCAATGCGAGCGGCGGATTCATTAACGGAGATGTTCTGCAAAACGCCATCTACATCTGGAACGGCCTGACGCTCTTTGATAATGCGGATGCATCCGGATCCACAAACGTCACCGCTTCGAACTACTCCATGCTTCTTCCAGGCATTGATGCGCTGGGCGGCAAGCTCGATCCCACATTAAACTACAAGTTCGTCAATCTGAGCAGCGGCCAGATCCTGTCCGTTTTTCAAGCTTCCACTGCCGCTGGCGCTTGGCTGGACGCTGAGCCGGATAATGGAAGTCCAACGTTGAGCCAGCAGTGGCGCATCGGCAGCAATGATGACGGCTATTTCCAGATCGCCAGTCTCAATCCAGGAACCGGCAGCACTGCGAATGTGCTGGATGACTCCGGGGGATCGACCTTGAGCGGCAACCTCGTTATCCAATCTCCCGTCGGCAATTCCCAGGAACTGGAATGGAACATCGTTTCGGCCGGCAACGGTTACTTTTGTTTTGTCAACCGGGTGAGCGGCTTGGTGTTAGACATGAACGGCGGCCTAGGCGCGCAAGCCGGGTTCGCCGTTCAAGAGCCGCAAGATAGCAACAGCACGACCCAGCAATGGCAAATAGTTCCGGTCCACTAACACGCCGCGCGAGGAGGCGGTGAAAGACCCATGAGACAAGCTCAAAGAATCATTTTCTTAACGACGCTGCTTTGGCCGCTGGTAACACCCCTTCGCGCGGCCGAGTACGCGGTTGGCGCCGATCTCTCTTTTCTAAAGCAGGCGGAGGACCACGGCAAGGTATTCAAGGATATGGGCGTCGCCAAGCCAGGGTTGGAAATATTCAAGGATCATGGCTACAACTGGATTCGCCTGCGACTCTTTCATACACCCACAGACCTGCCCAACAAGCTCCAGTACACAATCGCGCTCGCCAAAGACGCTAAGAAACTGGGTTACCATTTTCTGCTCGACTACCACTATTCCGACACCTGGGCCGATCCCGGCAAGCAATTCCTTCCTAAAGCTTGGGAAGGCATGTCTCATGCCCAGTTGGTCAAAGCAGTCTTCGAATATACAAGGCAGACCATCTCCGCGTTCCATGAGGCGGGCGCGCTTCCAGACATGGTGCAAATCGGCAATGAAGTCACCAATGGCATGCTTTGGCCGGATGGCCGTCTCCCTGACAATTGGGACAACTTCGCGGATCTGGTCAAAGCGGGCATTGCCGGCGTATACACTGGAACTGGAGATGCGCCGCGGCCTCAGATCATGGTTCATATCGATCGCGGTGGCGACAAGACTCGGACCAAATATTTCTTCGACAAGCTCAATTCCTATCATGTCAGTTATGACGTCATCGGCCAGTCTTACTACCCTTGGTGGCAAGGCAGCCTGAACGATCTACGTGAAAACATGGTGTTCATGGCGCTGGAGTACAAGAAGGACATTATCGTCGTGGAGGCCGCCTACAACTGGAGGCCGGCCGAATACACGAAACGCCCCGGTCCATTTCCGGAAACGCCCGACGGACAAAAGGAGTTCCTCGAAGAAGTAAATCGCGTTGTACAAGAAACACCGAATGGCGTCGGGAAAGGCGTGTTTTGGTGGGAACCGGCTGTGAGCGGGCGGCTGGGTTCTCGAGGCTTTTTCGACGACGCGGGCAACGCTCTCCCGGTGATCACCACATTTGATAAGTACACACGGCGCTGACTAGCCGAAGGCTTCGCCCATGGCTAGTCAGGAGGCGCGCAGCGTGTGCCCATCGGAGCCGTCGTCGTGGCGCGCCACGCCTGACCGTGCGAGACCGACTTTGGCCTTCACCGTGCGGCGGTCAAGCTGTAGTCGCCTGGCGGTTTCTTCATAGCTGCCCGTCTGGTTATAGATGTACGCGCAATAGCGACACATCAGTTGCTCCGCAGTGAGTTGGCCGGAATGAAGCTCGTTAGCCAGTTCGTTCTCGGGATCACGAACGGGCTCGGCGGATGGCCTATAGTCGTGTCGAATCAGAACGTTTCTCACGCACTGTTCCAGTTCACGATAATTGCCGGGCCAGGAATAAGCGGGCCCTAGATTCTGCTCCACCCAGGCCACCGCCTCCGACGCCAACTCTTCCGCTTCGGCCCCAGCGACTTTGCGGGCCATGTAAACGACCACTTCGCGTAGCATCTGCGGCGAGTCCGAAAGCTGTTGCGCAAGCGAAGGCGTCGAGATCTGGTCGGAGCAGAGACGATAGTACAGGTCTTCGCGAAACCGGCCCTTTCGAATGTCCGCGGCAAGGTCCCGGTTTGTCGCCGCGACCAGCTTGCCTTGAAACCGCCGGCTGCTTGTATCGCCCACCGGATGGAATGTCCGGGTCTCAATCACGCGGAGCAGCTTCACTTGAATCGCGAGATCCAGGTCCCCCAGTTCGTCCAGGAAGACAGATCCCAGGTCCGAACACGTTTCCAGCCACCCCTTCCGATCCGCCACCGCTCCCGTAAACGAACCGCGGCGGTGGCCGAAGAGTTCCGATTCGACTAAGGTCGGTGACAGCGCCGAGATGTTGATCGGGAAAAACGGAGCCGCGTCGTCGTCGGGAAAGGTCGTTCGGCGGCCATCGAACGGGAGATAGCGCGATTGAGCGATGGCTCGTGCCACGAGCTCTTTGCCGGTTCCGGACGGGCCCGTGATGAGAGTGGCGAACTCGCTCATCCGTTCGAAAAGCGTCCGACGATAGCGCCGCATATCGTGGGTGAAGATCGACTGCCACACCGCCGCCCGCAGCCGTGCGGCGGGCACCGAGTTACCGATGATGTTCTGAAAAATACGCTCGAACGCGCATTGGATCTGCCGGAAGCAAGCGAAGGTATGAACCGGCTCGTAGCACGAAGGAAGCGGCCTGCCGTCGATTTCGAGGAAATGCCGCCAGTCGGCGAGAAACCGATCGTAGAATCGCCACCGGGCCGAGCCCGCTTCTCGATGGGCGCCAAACCCGGCTTCGAGAAAACGCGGATAGTAGCGCTGGTAAAGCAGGTTGAGAACTGAGTCCTCATAAAGGATCAGGTCATGCTGGTTGGCCGCAACGCCGGTTGCCAGCTTTTGCCTTAGGCGCGGGCAGAGTTCCTCCAGACGGGCCGCGATTCGCCAGACATTCGAGCGGCGACGGTCCGGCTCATCGACCGAAAAGCTCCATACCGGTTCGTCGTCCACGAACTCGGCGCCGAGCGCAGCGCGTTCATGCAGTATGCGCTCCGGTAGAAACGGATTACAAAACGCCAGGTTGGATGCCGCGCGGAGGAATGCCCGCTCGGACGACGACAGAAATGGCATATATGCATCCATTGTACAGACCTAAGCATGGAATGTACATAACCAAACGTGTCGTCAATCGGGGGATATAGCTAAACCGCTGCAATCACGGGCGCGGCGGAGCGGTGGTTCGCGTGTACTACTCATTTCGCATGATTGGTGATTCAATGGCACGAACGATGTCCGCGGGCAGTTTTGGCAGTCTCCTCAAGCGGCGTGGCTTCCAGGCGTTCCTTTGGACGCAATTCCTGGGCGCGTTCAATGACAACGTCTACAAGATTGTCGTTTCGATGCGTGCTGTCCACGTGGCGGCAACCACGGGATCCGGCAGCGAGTACATATCCTTGGCCGGGGCGGTTTTCGTCGTTCCGTTTCTCCTGTTCTCCGGCTATTCCGGCCATCTAGCAGATTCGATCAGCAAGCGCACGGTGCTGATCTCGGTAAAGGTCTTCGAGATTGCGGTCATGCTGCTGGGTCTGGCTGCCTTTTTCTCCACGCGCATCGAGCTGATGCTCGGCGTGCTGTTCCTGATGGCGCTGCACTCCACCGTTTTCAGCCCGGCCAAGTACGGCATCGTACCGGAAATGCTGGACGACGAGGATCTCTCCCGCGCCAACGCGCTGCTCGAAATGAGCACGTTCGTGGCGATCGTCCTCGGCACGTCGATCGGCTCCTTCCTTTTCGTTACCTGGAAACACCGGCCGTGGAACATGGGCTTGGCCATGGTGGCGGTGGCCATTGTCGGCTTTGCCGCCAGCTTACGCATCGCGCGCGTTCGGCCGGCAGGGGGCACGTCGCGGTTTCGCCTGAACCCGTTTTCCGAAGTCATCACCGGGACTAAGCACCTGCTGGCGGACCGCCCGTTGTGGCTGACGGTCCTCGCCATCTCGTATTTCTGGTTCCTGGGCGCGCTCTTTCAAATGGACCTGCTGCTGTTTGGAAGCGAGGTTCTGCACGTCAGCGACCTGCGGATCGGCCTGATGGTGACGTGCCTGGCGGTGGGGATCGGCGTGGGCAGCATGTTGGCGGGCAGACTGTCCGGCGACAAGGTGGAACTCGGGCTGGTGCCGCTCGGCTCCATCCTGATGGCGGTCTTCTCCGTACTGCTTTATGCGGCGAAAGGATCGTATCACTGGTCGGCAGTCATGCTCGCACTGCTGGGAGCTTCGAGCGGTTTGTTCATTGTGCCGCTCAACGCGTATCTGCAGCAGCGGGCCGAGGCCACCGAAAAGGGCCGCCTCATCGCCACCAACAACTTCTACAACACGGTCGGCCTGCTGCTGGCTTCGGCAACTCTGTGGCTGATGCATGACCGGCTGCACGTGTCGCCCGACAAGCTGATCCTGATCTTCGGGCTGGCCACCGTGGGCGCCACCGCATACATCGTCACCGTGGTCCCGGACTTCTTGATTCGCTTCGTGCTCTGGATGGCGACCCACACCATCTTCCGAATTCGCATTGTGAACCCGGAAAACCTTCCGTTCCGCGGGCCCGCGCTGCTGGTGGCCAACCACATGTCGCACGTGGACGGTTTCCTGATTGGCGCCTCGGTGCAGCGCTTCATCCGCTTCCTGGTGTGGCGGCCATTCTACGAGATCAAGGCGCTGCGCTGGCTCTTCCGTCTGACGAACGCAATTCCGGTCGGCACGCGCTCGCCGCGGGAGGCGCTGGAGGCCGTGCGGCGGGCCCGTCAGGAGCTCGCTGCCGGCGAAGTGGTCTGTATCTTCGCTGAGGGCGCCATCAGCCGGACGGGCAATCTGCTGCCATTCAAAAGCGGCTTGCGTACAATCGTGGCAGGCACCGGCGTGCCCATCATTCCGGTGCATCTCGATCGCTTGTGGGGCAGCATCTTCAGTTTCGAGCGCGGCAAGTTCTTCTGGAAGTGGCCTAAGCGAATTCCGTATCCGGTCACTGTGTCCTTCGGACGCCCGCTGCCATCCACGGCTACCGCCCAGGAAGTTCGTCAGGCCATTCTGGAATTGGGCAGCGAGGCGATCGGAGCACGCAAGTCGCGCCGCGACCTGTTATCCGCCCGCTTCATTCGTTCCGCGCGAAAGAACTGGTCGAGATTCGCCATGGCGGACTCAACCGGCCGCGAGGTGACTTACGGCCAGGCGCTGGCCGGAAGCCTGTTGATTGCGGATTGGCTTCGCCGCAATCGGCCCGCGGACGAAATGGTCGGCGTGCTGCTGCCGCCATCCGTGGCCGGCGCCCTGGTGAACGTCGGCCTTACCATGGCTGCGAAGAAGCCCGTCAACCTCAACTTCACCGCTGGCCGGGAGGGGATGGCCGCGGTCGCCGAACAGTGCCGGATCAAAACCACGGTCACATCGCGGACGTTTCTCGCCAAAGCCAGGCTGGAGGCCACGGAGGGTACCGTCTATATTGAGGACATTCTCGCCTCGTCGACTACACTCGGCAAGGCCGCCGCTTGGTTGCGCGCGCGCCTAATGCCGCAATTCCTCCTCCTGCGGCGCTACTCGCGGCGGCGGCAGACGCCGGATTCGCTCGCCACCGTTGTCTTCTCCAGTGGCAGCACTGGCGTCGCCAAGGGTGTGATGCTGTCGCACTACAACCTGATTTCCGATATCGAGGCGATAGCCCAGGTGTTTTGGATCAACGGCGACGACCGCATTGTCGGCACGCTGCCTTTCTTCCATTCGTTCGGTTTTACGGTGACCATCTGGTTCCCCTTGGTGAGCGGCTGCGGCGCGGTCTACCACCCCGATCCGCTGGACGCCAAGGGAACCGCGGCGCTGATCGAAAAACACAAAGGCACGTTCCTGCTTTCCACACCAACCTTCTGCGGCAACTACGTCCGCAAGTGCTCCCGCGAGCAGTTCGCTTCCTTGCGCTTCGTGCTCGTCGGCGCCGAGAAACTGCGCGGCGAGACGGCCCGCGAGTTCGAAGCGAAGTTCGGCGTCAAGTTGTTGGAGGGCTACGGCTGCACCGAAATGGCCCCGGTTGTCTCGGTAAACGCGCCCGACTTCCGCGCCGGTAACGACACGCAGGTTGGTTCCAAGCCCGGTACCGTCGGCCATCCTTTGCCGGGCGTCGCGGTGAAAGTGGTGGATCCGCAAACCGCGGAGACGCTGCCGCCGAACACGGAGGGACTGCTGCTGGCAAAAGGCGCGAACCGCATGTTGGGTTATCTCGGCAACCCCGCGCTCACCGGTTCGGTGGTTCGGGATGGCTGGTACGTCACCGGGGATATCGCCTCCGTCAACGATGAAGGATTCATCCGGATCACGGACCGGCTTTCGCGTTTCAGCAAGATCGGGGGTGAAATGATACCCCATCTCAGAATTGAAAACGCGGTTGCGGACATTCTGGGTGGCCCTGCGTGCGTAGTGACCGGTGTGCCGGACCAGCGTCGCGGCGAGCGTCTCGTCCTTCTTTATAGCAACGGCGGCATCGCGCCGCGCGAGCTCTGGCGTCGCCTCTCGCAAACCGGCCTGCCCGCGCTCTGGATTCCCAAGTGCGACGACATCTTCCAGGTGACGAACCTGCCGCTGCTCGGCACCGGCAAGCTCGACCTGCGCGCCATCAGGGCGCAGGCAGTCCGTCTCATGGAAGGGTCGGGAAACAACGAAACAGCAGTCCCGCAGGCGGAAAAGGAGGAATCGTAAATGGAATTCCTTGTGTCTCTCATCGTGCTGGCCGTCCTGGCAGCGCCGGTGATCCTGCTGGTGCGCTGGCGGATTAACTCGAAGCGCTTTACCACGCTGGAGGGCCAGGTCGCGATGGTATCGCGGAACCAGGTGACGCCCAGCCAACTCGCAGAGCTGAGCCGAAGAGTCTACCAACTGGAAGGCGTTATCGCCGGGATGAAAGCCGCAAACACCGTCGCTGCGCAGGAGACACCCCCTAAGGCTGAGCCCGTGCCGGTGCCCGTGGCAGCGCCGACGCCGGAAGCTAAGCCCGCTCCGACTCCGCAGGCGGAGCGTGTGCCGATGCCCGCTCCACCGCCGTCCCTCCCTGTGACGGTTGCGCCCGAGCCGGCCAAGCCGTCCATCGAACCGCCACAGCCTCCCGCGCCTGCTCCTTCGTCCGCGACTGTGCCTTCCCCGTCGTTCGCCGCCGTGCCACGGTTCGCCGAGCCGGAGCCCGCGCGCCCAAGCCGAAGCAGCGAGGAGTGGGAAGCCGTGGTCGGCGGCAACTGGCTCAACAAGCTGGGCATCTTCGTCCTGGTAGTCGCCATCGCGCTCTTTCTCGGCTACTCCTTCACGCAGATGGGGCCCGCGGGGCGCTCCGCCATCGGCCTGGGAGTTAGCTTCGCGCTGCTCTTCGGCGGCGTGGCCCTGGAACGCCGCGCGCCTTACGTCATCTTCGCGCGCGGCCTTCTCGGCGGCGGGTGGGCCGGCCTGTATTTCACCACCTATGCCATGCAAGCCGTGGACGCGGCGAAGATCATTCACAATCCGCTGCTGGGCGGATTTCTGTTGCTGGCGGTGGCGGCTGGAATGGTGATCCACTCGCTGCGATACCGCGTCCAGGCGCTCACGGGTCTCGCCTATTTCATGGCTTTCGCAACCCTGGCCATTACGCCGGTGACTGGGCTTTCGGTGATTGCGCTGGTTCCGTTGGCCAGCTCGCTGCTGATAATCGCCTACCGGTTCTCGTGGTCGGGCATGGTCCTGTTTGGCCTGGTTGCCACCTATGCGACCTGCGCATCGCGGGGCGACAATGGAGCGCCGCCCTGGTCCGCGCAAACCGTGTTTGCCGCCTATTGGCTCCTGTTCGAGGCTTACGACCTGCTGCGGGCCGGCCGCCGTTCGAACCATCCCGCGGAGCAGGCTATCCTGCCGCTCAACGCGCTCGGATTTGCCGGGCTCTCCTACGCGAAATGGTCCGCCGCAGACCCGGCGCAAATCTATTTGCTCGCCTCGGGCATCGCGGTCGCCTATCTGGCCGATACCATTCTGCGCGCCATCCTGCGCCCACCGGCAACATTTGCGGCCGAGACCACGACGCAAGAACGCATTTTCGCAGGCGGCTATGAAGGCCCCATCACGCTGGCCGCGGTATGCTCCGTCATGGCAGCGGTCTTGAAGCTTCACGGCCAAACGGTGAACGCCGCGCTTCTGGCCGAAGGGGAAGCGCTCTTTTTGGCAGGACTGATTTTCCGTCAGGGCTACCCGCGCCGTCTCGCCGGCGCCCTGTTCGCGGGGCTTGGACTGAAACTTCTCTTCACCGATGTTCCCGACGCCGGCTCCGTGCGTTTCGCCGGCCGCACTCTGCAGGACTGGACGCCCACCGCATTGCTGGCCGCGCTGGTATTCTATGTCAACCGCGGCTTGCGAAAGTCCGGCAGGAGCTATGGATTCGCCGCATCCGCCCTGGTCGCACTGGCGATCGGGTTCGAGATTTCACTGCGCCACCTCGGAATAACCTGGCTGGGATTTGGCGCTCTCCTGTTCCTGTTCGGGTGGTGGTTCCGTTTGTTCGATTTCAGAATGCAAGGCTACCTTGCAGGCGTGATTGCCCTCGGTGCCGTGTGGCTGCACCAGATCGAAGTCTCTGCCGGAACGGCGGCGCCATGGGCGCACCCCTGGCTTCCGCTCGCTGTCGCGGCGGTGGCCGCTTACGGCGCGGCGCTATGTGCGTTGCGCTCTGCCACGGACCGCTTTACCGAAACGGAGCGTCAGGTGCTGCAAGCGATTGCGAGCGCCGTCGCCAGCGCGGCCTCGGCCGCTCTGCTCTGGAGATTGGTGCCGGCCGTCTACCTGGGTCCGGCCTGGATGGCGCTGGGAATTCTCGCGCTCGAATTGGGCCTCCGCCGCTGGCCTTCGGACCTGCGACCACACGCTCATGTTCTCGCCGCGCTGGGCGCCGCGCGCGTGCTGTACTTTACCGTGCTGCCGTTTCACGCCATCGGCGGTGCCGACGAACGCATCGCAATCGGCTGCGCGGCTTTGCTGGCGTACGCTTTCGCCGCGCGCTTCTTCGCGGCGAATCCGGACCAGGCACCACCACGCGAATCTCGCACCGCCGTCAACATCGCCTCCACCTGTGGCTCGTTCTTTGCGTTGATTGAGCTGTGGGCGCTGCTCAACCCGGTGGTGGTTGCCCCGGTATGGGCGTTGTTCGGGCTTTTGCTGATGGAAGTCGGCCTGCGCTCCGACCTCCCCGGCGTGCGATTGCAGGGCCACGCGGCTGCCGCCGCCGCTTTCGGCCGGCTATTCTTCGCCAACCTCGAACCCGCCGGCTACTCTTACGGCATTTCCCATCGGTTGTTGAACGTGAGCGTCCTGATCGCCTCCCAGTATTTCGAGTGGTGGCGGCAGGGTCACTGGATGGAGCGGCTTCGCGATTGGGAGCGCTCCTCGAGACGCCCATACCTGTACACCGCGGCGGGCCTCATGACAGGACTGCTGTACCTGGAACTGCGCCCGCCGTTCGTTGAGATCGGTTGGGTATTCCTGGCCGTTCTGCTGCTCGCCGCGGGCCGCTTCCGGGACTTGCCCGACCTCCGCTTCCAGAGCTATGCGCTCGCCGCAGTCACGTTCTGGCGAGCTCTGGCCCTCGAGTTGTACCCTGCCGGAATCTTCGCCAACACCGACCAACGGATCGCGGCGGGAGTTCTGGTGATCGGCTGCCTGTTCGTCGCCCAGCTCTTCCTCCCGCAGACGCCAGAGAAGCATGCCCCGGAGCCAGGAGCGCGCCTGCTCTACTCGCTGCTCGCCACCAGTCTTGCGACGGCCTTTCTGTATCAAGAGGTCTCCGGCAGCATGCTGACCGTAGCCTGGGGAATCGAAGGCGCCGCACTGCTGACGGCCGGCTTCCCGCTGCGGGACCGTACGCTGCGCTTGTCCGGCCTGGTGCTCTTCCTCGTTTGTATCGGAAAACTGTTCTTCTACGATTTGCGCGAGCTCGAAACGCTGTACCGCATCTTGTCCTTCTTCGTCCTGGGCGTGATTCTGGTCACCGTCTCCTGGATCTATACGCGCTTTCGCGACCGCATCCGGCGGTACTTGTAGAAGGGCGGCCGCGCTTCCATTCCGGTGCC
Organism: Bryobacteraceae bacterium; assembly: GCA_049587755.1. Lineage (GTDB taxonomy): Bacteria > Acidobacteriota > Terriglobia > Bryobacterales > Bryobacteraceae > Bog-375. The sequence goes on from JBAVEN010000066.1 coordinate 46,751, forward strand.
GGCGATAGTGCAGTCGGCGGCGCTTTCGGCAGCAATTACATGTGCCCGTCTTACACCGAAGTTACACAAGGGCTTCAAATACTCAACACTTCCTCCGGCCCGCCGGATTATGATGAGAGCAAATTCACATTTGGAGGGGTACCGGGCACAATGGAACCACGCGGATCAGATCCACCGGCCGCTGCGGCCGCTAGCTCTCGGCGCAGTTTCTTCGAGGCGGCAATTCTCGGTCTGGGCGCGGTGATAGGCGCCGGTTTGGGGTTGCCCGCGCTCGCGTATCTGCTGACACAGCCGAAATCGCGGCAACAGGGCGCATGGATCGAGATCGGCGAGCTGGATAAATTCTCGGCCGGCGCGCCGATCGAGGTGGCGTTTCGACGCAATCGCGCCGACGCGTGGAAAGTGGTTAGCGAGAAAGATACTGCGTGGGTGGTGAAACGAGCCGACGGCAGCGTGACGGCGTTCGGGCCGCAGTGTACTCACCTGGGCTGCGCGTACCACTGGGATGAGGGACGGCAGGAGTTCGTGTGCCCCTGCCACTCGTCGCTCTTTCGGATAGACGGTAGCGTAATCTCCGGGCCAGCGCCGCGCCCGCTCGACCGGTACGAAACCAAGGTGGAAGACGGCAAGCTGATGCTGGGGCGCCTGCGAGTATCGAGCGAGAGGCAGGCATGAAGCGGCAGGTGGAGAGTCTGGTCGCGTGGCTCGAACACCGAACCGGCCTGCCGGGTGCGATCGCGCACTTTCTGGACGAGAAGATTCCGGCATCGGGCGGCTGGCACCAGGTGTTCGGCAGCGTCGCGATGTTTCTCTTTCTCACCCAGGCGTTCACCGGCATCCTGCTGGCGTTCAACTACGCGCCCACGCCGGGTGAAGCCTATAACAGCCTGCACTATATCCTGACCGAGGTCACCGGCGGACGCCTCATTCGCGGGCTGCACCACTGGGGCGCCAGCATGATGATCGCGGTGGTGGCGCTCCATATGGTGCAGGTGTTTGTCTTCGGCGCCTATAAGAAGCCGCGTGAGACCACCTGGCTGCTGGGCGTCACCCTGTTGCTGCTCACGCTGGCCTACGGGCTTACCGGCTATTTACTGCCGTGGGACAACCGGGCCTACTGGGGCACGGTGGTGGTTACCAAGATCGCGGCTTCGGTTCCGCTCGCCGGGCCCTACCTCACGCGGTTGCTGGGCGCGGCGAACGGCGTCGGCGTGGTGACATTCGCGCGGTTCTATTCCGTGCACGTGCTGCTGCTGCCGCCGGCGACCATGCTGCTCATCCTCGTTCATGTGTATCTGGTGCGCCGGCACGGCGTGACGCCGCAGCCGGGCGATGAGTTGTTGCCCCAAAAGCCGTTTTACCCGGGGCAGGTATTCAAGGATACGGCCGCCATTTTCATCGCGTTCGCCATTCTGTTTACCATGGCGGTGGCGGCAAGGGTGCCATTGGAGCAACTGGCGGATCCAACGGACACAACCTACATCCCCCGCCCCGAATGGTATTTCCTGTTTCTGTTTCAGACGCTCAAGTTCTTCGAGGGGCCGCTGGAAGTCGTCGGCAGCACCGTACTGCCGGGCCTCGCGGTGCTGGCCCTTCTTGCGGTTCCGTTTATCGATCGAGGACAGGTGGTGAAGGTGACGCGCCGCACCGTGGCAGTATCCGTTGTGGTTCTCGCCTGCATAGGCTGGAGCGGCCTCACCGCAGCAGCCATCATGTCAACGCCGCGCGAAGCGGTAGCGCTGGTGGATTACTCTGCGCCCACGAATTGGATCCAGCTCTCGCCGGAGGAACTGGCCGGCATCGCTTATTACCGCGACGAAAACTGCGCCAGTTGCCACTCGGCCGGGTCGTCGTTGGGGCCGGACCTGACGCGCACCGCAGTGCACAAAGACGCGGCTTGGATGATTCGACACTTCAAGCAGCCCGCAGCCGTTCGTCCCGGCAGCGCCATGCCACCGGTGGCGCTCGGCGGTGCGCAGTTGAATTCGCTGGCCGCGTTTCTGCTCAAGCTGACGCCGGAGAATGCGAGCGCGCTCGCCAACGCTCCGGACTTCGCGGTACGCGGCGCCGTAGTGTACCAGACGGGTCACTGCGCGGCGTGCCACATCGTGAACGGCGTGGGCATGAAGGTAGGACCGCCGCTCAACGGCCTGGCCAAGCGCCAGACGCGAAGCTGGGTGGACGAACACTTCGCCAACCCGCCAAAACTTTCTCCCGGTTCCATCATGCCGCCGTATCAATTCTCCGCTGAGGACAAAAGGAATTTGACGGCCTATCTGTTCTCGCTTCCTGAGTAGGCGGCCGGGTGCAGGTCAGCATCCTGGTAGACGACCGTCTCCAGAATTCGCATTATCTGGGAAGCGAATTCGTCAGGAGAAAAGCGCCTGACATGGGCTTGCAATGCAGAAGGTCGAAAGTGTGCCTCGACGCTCTCGAACCGCTCGACGGCGGCTTCCAGGCATTCATCGGACGCCTCTTCGTAGAGCACGCCTCCGTACGCCGGAACGCTCTCCAGCGCGCCGCCTCGTCCCAAAGCGATCACGGGCTTACCGCTCGCCAGCGCTTCCACCGGAGTCAATCCGAAGTCTTCCTCGCCCGGCAGCACCAGCGCGCGACACTTGGCGTACAGGGCGCGAAGGTCCTCGTCCGGCACATGTCCCAAGAAGGTAATGTTCGCGCCTGCACACGCTCTCAGCCGGCGGTATTCCGGACCGTCACCCGCAACCATCAGGCGTCGCCCATTGCGCGTGAACGCGCGCACAGCGGAATCAATCCGTTTGTAAGGCACCAGTCCTGAGACGACAAGAAAGTAATCGTCCGGCGGCTTCCAGTAGAAGGAGTCCACCTCAACCGGCGGGTACACGATCTCTGAGTCGCGGCGATAGGTTTTGCGAATGCGCGTCTGCACGTTGCGGCTGTTAGCGATGAAGTCGTCTACCCGTGCTGCGGAAGCGTAGTCCCAGAGGCGCAGGTAGTGGGTAAGTGGAGTCATGGCAGCGCGTTTCCAGCGTGAACTGGTCCACTCGTTACGATAAGCCGGGTAGAGATCCCACAAGTACCGCGGGGGTGTGTGGCAATAACAAACGTGCCGTGTGGAGGAAGATACGATCACGCCCTTGGCCGGACCGGATTCGCTCGATACCACCAGATCGTAACCGCGCAGGTCAAAACTCTCGAGTGCCATGGGCATCAGTGGTAGCAGCGCCCGATGCCATCGCCGTAGCGGATTCAGGAACGACGTTGTGATCTTGTGGAGCCGGACTTCCTCGCTGAGTGTCTGCGGCGCGGAGAATAATGTAAAAACATGCGCCCCGGGCAGCAAACGGCAGAGTGCATCAAGCACCTTCTCTCCGCCTCGGCGGTCTAACAGCCAGTAATGTACGATTGCGACCCGCACCTAATCCAGCTTACTGCCGGCGGGTAGATATGCGACCAGGTTCGGGATGGGTTTTACCGTTGTAACAGGCCTCGTCATGCTATCAAGGTTTTGTGATCACCCGCGATGACTTGGGAATGGTGCGGCCCGATCCATTACTCTGCCGGGTGGACCTGCCGCTGCGCCGGGCGTATCACCCGATAGGGTTCCGGCTACAGCTGGCTACCAATGCACCAGATGTGATAGACGCCGCCGACGAGTGCTGGCGCGACTATGGCCCGGAGTTCGTGTGCGAGCCGATGGAATTTCGGGTGCTGGTTGAAGCGGAAGGAGGACCGGCAGGCCGGCCGCGCTTCCGGTTGCAGCGCAACCTGCTCTCGATTGTCTCCGACGCGCACAATTTCGCTGTGGTGAACCTCGGCACGCAGTTGGCGTGTATCTATGTTTCGAAGCAAACAGCGGCCGATCACAATCTGTTGCGCTGGTTTTTCGTGGAGTCGATTGCCTATTCGCTGATGGCGCAGCGCTATGTAGCGCCTCTGCACGCGGCCTCGATCGCGCGCCACGGAACCGGCATTCTACTTTGTGGTGCATCGGGAGCCGGCAAGAGCACTCTGTCATTCGCCGCTGCCTGCGCGGGCTGGACGTTTCTTTCCGACGATTGCACCTGGCTCCTGGTTGGCGACGCCAACGCTACGGCCATTGGCAAGCCGCACCAGGTGCGGTTCCGCGAGGACGCGCCAACCTTCTTTCCGCGCCTGGCTGGCTACGGCGCGGGCGAACGGCCCAACGGCAAGATAGGGATCGAGGTGCCGATGCGCGCCTTCCCGGAAATCCGAACCGCGCTGCGGTGCAGGGTCGGGGGCCTGGCGTGGCTGGACCGGCGCCGCCGCGGAGGGCCGGCGATGGAGCGAGTGGAACCCGCCGACGTGGCGCGCCAACTCCTGAATTCCGGCAGCCATGGCGAGGAGGTGGACACCATGCACGAACGAGCCACCCGCAGGCTTCTCGATCTGCCGGCGTACCGCTTCCGATACGAATCGCTGGAGGACGGACTGCGGCTGCTCTCCGAGTTCGGGACTGCCATCGGCGCCGGGGCTGCCTCCGGAGGCGCTGCTTGATGGACCGGCCCTGGGCACGTCGTGGCTCGGCTCTTAGCCAATGACGACCGCAGTCGCAACGGTCACACGGCCGAACCCCTGGCCGGGATGCCGAACGATTCCCAGCGGCCCTGCTGCGGCGCTCGCGGCCCTGCATCTTGCCGAACCGGAGCTGGGCGCCGTCCGCTTGCTCACCGACCGTGACTGGCGCCGCGCCCTCGACTACTGCGACCGCTCGCATTTGACGCTCGCGCTACACCGCGCCGCGCGGGACGCAATGCCCGACTGGGTGCGCGAACGAACCGATCGCAACGCCGCGCAGAACCAGCAGCGCCTGCGCCGCACTGAAGCGGCGTACCGCTCGGCCGCGCGGCGCCTCAACGCAAGCCAAATCGAGTTTCTGGCGCTGAAGGGCATCACCCACTGCGCGCTGTTGGGAACACCGGCCGCGGAGCGCGTGCAGTACGACCTCGATCTGTTCTCGCCGCCGGAGAGCGTTCATGCGGCTGAAGCGGCTTTACGCGACTTGGGCTATGAGCGGATCCCGCGGATGGAAGACCTCCCCACCGACCATCTGCCAACATTGATCCGTAAGACGGGCTGGGAGTGGCGCGGCGACTTTTTCGATGTCGAGATCCCCTTTTCCGTCGAGCTGCACTTCCGCTTCTGGAACGACGCCGTGGAGCGGCTGCCTGCGCCCGGTACTGAAGAGTTCTGGCGCCGCCGCATCAGGCTGCGCTTGGCGGATGTGGAGCTTGACGTCCTCTGCCTGCCTGACGCGCTGGCGTATGCCGGGCTGCACTTCCTGCGCCACGTGTTGCGCGGCGATACGATCGCCTTCCACGCATATGAGATTGCCCGTTTCTTGGATGCGAGAGCCGAGGACGACCGGTTCTGGAGCGAGTGGAGCGCGCTCCATTCGCCGTTGCTGCGCCGGCTGGAAGCCGTGGCATTCCGCTTGGCGGCCGAGTGGTTCGGATGCCATATCGCGCCAGCATTGGAGCCGGAAATGGCCGCCCTGCCCGGCGCCACCGAACAGTGGTTTACCGAATTCGCGACTGCCCCGGTGGCATCGGAGTTCAACTCCAATAAAGAGGAACTGTGGCTGCACCTGAGCCTGATCGAGGCGCGCCGCGATGCCTGGGCCGTGGCACGGCGGCGGCTGCTGCCCGGCAACCTGCCGCGCGACGCCGGCGCAGTTCACGTTCCGGCGTGTGAACTGACGTGGCGCAAGCGCGCGCGTTACAAGCTGCGGCATCTGGCATACGTAACGCGGCGGGCCCGGCGCCATGCGGTGTCGCTCGCGGGAACGGCCGTTTCCGCGGCCCGGTGGTGGCGGCGGGCGAATGGACTGACCAGTCAGTTCTGGGCCTTTCTGGCGACCGCCATCCAGTTCAATTTCGGGCTCTTCATCTTCTTCCTGCTATACAACCTGCACCTGTTCGATCTGGGTTACCGCGAAGACTTCCTGGGCGTGGTCGGCTCAACGGCCACGATTGGCAGCATCGTTGGCACAATCCCCGCCGCCTTTCTGACGCGGCGCTTCGGCCTCCGCAGGGTCCTGCTGGCCGATATCGCCTGCACCGCTGCAATCGTGACGCTGCGCTCCCTGGCGACTGCGCGGCTGCCGCTGGTCGCGCTCGCCTTCGCCGCTGGAGCGCTCTTTTCGGTGTGGGCGGTAGTGATCAGCCCGGCGATCGCCGGTGCGGTGGAAGAGAAACGCCGCCCGCTGGCGTTCAGCATGTTCTGTGCCGTCATGTTCGCCGTGGGGATCGTGGGCAACTATCTCGGCGGCTGGCTGTCGGCATGGCTGCACGGCAAGCAACCGGCACTATTGCTGGCCGCGTTCCTGGTGGCGCTGGCGTTGCTGCCGGCCTGGTATCTCAAACTGAGCGAGCCTCCGCCGGAACGCGCCAGGGTCTATCCACGTAGCCGGTTCCTACTTCGGTACCTGGCGGCATTCGCCGTGTGGAACCTGGCCACCGGAAGCTTCAATCCGTTCGCCAACGTCTACTTTGCGCACCTTCGCTTTCCCGCCCAGCGAATCGGCAGCGTCTTTTCCGGCTCGCAAGTGGCGCAACTGGCTGGCGTGCTGATGGCTCCCGCCATCTTCCGGAAGGCCGGGCTGGTGACCGGCATCGTGTGGATGATGGCCGCGACCTCGATCGGGCTGGCGGGATTGTCCACCCAGTCAACCGCATTCACGGCCGTCCTGGCATACGCGTGGTACATGGCGTTCCAATGGATGAGCGAGCCCGGCCTGAACGCGCTGCTAATGAGCCGGGTGGCGGAGCGCGAGCGCAGTGGAGCTTCTGCGCTCAACTACCTGGTGGCCTTTTCGGCGCAAGCCATAGCGGCGCTGGCCGCCGGCAGGCTGCTGGCACACTTCGGCTATGGCGTGGTGCTGGCGGGTGCGGCAGTGCTCGCAGCCGTCGCCGCCGGCCTGTTTCAGGCATTCGTCAACTCGCGCGCTGCGGAGCCTCGCGCTGCGCACTCGATCGCTGCCAGCACCTCTTGACGGTACCTCTCGAGCGTGAACCGCCGGCGCCACTGTTCCCTCGCAGCTTCGGACATTAGCGTCCGCCTTCCCGCCGGGCCGGTCAGGAGATCAATCGCCAGTGCGGCCATTTCCTCCACCGAGTCGGCCAGCATGCCAGGTGGGCCCGCGACCACTTCCGGAATCCCGCCGGAGGGAAATGCAATCACCTGCACGCCGGACGCATAAGCCTCGAGAATCACTCGCGTGGTTGCTTCGGGTCCAATCGATGTCACCACCAATAGATCGAGTCCGGCCAGCACCGCGTGGATATCGGCTACCCATCCAGTGAATTCCACCGGAAGGCCTGCCGCCTCCGCGCGCAACTGGGATGCGTAGCGCTGCGCGCGCGCGTCGCCGAACAGCGGCGCGCCGCATACCATGAAGCGGCACTCGGGCAGCGCGCGATAGACAATCGCAGCTACGCGCAGGAATTCGCGCTGTCCTTTCTCGGGCGCGATCCTGCCGATGCAACCGATGCGAAACGCGGCGCCCGGCCGCTCGAACGCGCTATCCGGTCCCGCCACGCCGTTATAGATCACCTTCACGCGCTCCCGGGGAACAAACTGATACCACGGCTTCGCCACGAACCGGCACGCGCCGATGACAGAGGCGCCCGCGCCGCGCAGCGCTTCTCCTGCGATCCACCGCGCCAAGCCCGCGACGTAACTGTGGGAATGAAAGACTACAGGTACACCCAGCCCCTGCACCGCCGGCAGTATTCGAGGGCCATTCACGTAAACCAAATCGGCCTGCGTCTGTTTCGCGAGCAGCCCAATCTGCCGTGAGAGGTGAGGCAGCCCGGTGAGGAAACGCAGCGCGTCCGCAGGCGTTTTCCGCCCGGAGTTGTAAGGCCCGCAGTCGATTCTTGCCGTCTCAAAACCCAGCGCGCCGATCTGTTCCAGCAGCGGCCCATCGCCTGGCATGCCTGCGGTCGCATTCCATCCGCGCTCCCGTATGCTAGGCAGCAACTCCAGCAGCGCTTGCTGCGCGCCGCCCGGATCGCTGAACTGGTCCAGAATGAGCAGCCTCATGAGCGAACCGCCAGCGCCAGGACCCAGAAATACACCGGCAAGACACGCCAGTAGGTGAGTAAATCGCCGGAGGCCATCTGCACCACTTGCCCCGACCAGAAGCACAGGATCCAGGCGCCGAAAAACGAGCGGCGCGCATCGGGAGCCAGCGCCGCGCGGCGCGCCGCGCGCAAGATCGCGACATTCAGCCACACCAAAGCACCCAGGCCGAAAATGCCGGTTTCCACTAGCAGGCTTAGGTACATGTTGTCGGCGACTACAGCGGTACCAAGGTAGTTGCTATACGGAAGCGTCTTGTAGCCGACTCCGAACAGCAATTGCCACGGGTGGGCGGCGATCCAGTCAACCAGCACTCGCCAGCTCGACACACGTCCGGAGAGTACGCCTTCGGTGGCCGAGAAAAGGTATTGGGCCGACGCTTCCAGGCGCAGCCAGTACATCTGGAGGAACGCCGGAAAGATCTTCCAGGTGAGCAGCCCCACAGCCGCCAGACCGGCTGCCAGAGCCGGCGTCTTATGCAGCAGCCGTAGGCGGCGCCGGTTCAGCCACGCCAGCACGGACAGCGCCACCAGCACGCTGACCAGCGATGCGCGAGAGTAGGAGAGCACCAACGCGGCGGAAAAAACTGCGCCGCCGCACGCCATCGCCTTGCGCGAGAGAGGGCCTTCGGCCCGCGGCCGCGAGAGGCCCACAGCGATCATCACCACAAAAAATGCGCAGAAATTGCCCAGCGTGCTGGCCTCATAAAACAACCCCTGAGCGCGGCGATAAACGCCGGAATCGAGCCAGACAAACTGCGGCCCGTAGCTGGCCGGCGCGGGGAATTGATAATAGAAGTCCACGCAGGCGAACAGCGCTGAGGCCGCCGCGGCCCCGTACAGCCAGCGCGTGGCGCGAAACGGATCGACGCCGGCCGATGGACCGTGGGCCGTGTAAAGGAAAACATAAACAGAGATCGCAAACAAAGCCACCCGCGCCAGACTTCCGGCCGCAACTTCCGCGCCGGAGTACAGGGCTGCCATCGCCACACTGGCAGTGAAGACAGCCGTCAGTGTCAGCAGCGCGGCGGCCAGCCAGGACCAAACGAAGCGCCATTCTCGCAGCCATATCAAACCGCAGAACGCACCCCAGGCGGCCAGCAGGAGAGAGGGATGCGGCCCCGAATTGCCGATGGCCATGGGCAGTGGCGGCAGCAACAGTGCGGCCCCCAGGAACGCAGCCAGCCATCGCGTCGGCCTGCCGAGCGTCCACCACGCGAACGGAGCCGCCACCGCGGGTGCGGCCAGCATTGCCTTGGTCCCCACGCCCGGAACCACCGCAATGGCCGCCGCCCATACGCCCGCTAGAGCCGTCCACGCCCAGGCGCCGCGTGACTCGGCATGAGCGACTGCGTTCACCGGATATTCTCGCCCACCGCGCGAAACTCGCCGCGCCGCGAACCCGCCCGCTGCTCCTGATAACTCATCTCCAGCGTGAAATAAATCACTGGTAACGCCAGGCCCAAAAGCAGTGCCACGGCCAGGTTCAGGGGCAGATTCGGCGAAGACGGCCGCTCAGGAACAATCGCGGGTTCAATGATTCTGAGCCGCTCGCCCCGGTAGCCCGACTCTCCGCGGGCTTCGCTGAGCCGCTGTTCCATGGCGCTGAACGCAGCTTCATCGGCCTGGCGCTGGGGTGCGAGCTTGTCGCGATCCGCCAGCCGCTGCGCCAGGAGCCTTTGCTGTTCCGCCTCCTGCCGATCGAGCGCGAACAGTTGCCTGCGGAGTTCCTGCAAGCGCGCGCGAGAGGCGCTCATGCCGATGCTGGCCTGAACCTGCCGGGCGCGGTCCGCGGACTCGGCGATCTCGAGTTCTGCGCCGGCGATCTGTTGCTGAATGTCCGACCGCAGGTCGGCCGCCGCGGCCAGGTCCGATTGCAGCGCATCAACCGGCTCGCTGGTCAATACCTGTGCCCAGGCGGCGTCGGTCTCCTGCAAACGCGCTCGATCCTGGCGCTCCTCCTGCGCAACGGTCCCTACCAGGTCCTGAGCGCCCTCCGCAACCACGGCTCGATTCATTTCCACCGTTTCTTCGGCGAGGAATCGCGCCAGCGCTTGCGCCCGGTGCGGATCTGGCAGCGTGGCCGCGATCTCCAGAATCCGTGTGTTGCGCACAATCTCAACCTGCAACACGCTCTTCTGCAACGATTCGATTGGCCGGTTGCCAACCAATTGCCGTAGCCCGAAACGTTCTACAGCCTTTTCGAACAGGCTGCCTGCAGTGGCAAAACGCTCATAGGTTCTGAGCGACTCGAGGTAGATCGGGCTAACCGCCATCGCGGCACGAATGTCGGCTCCAGCGGGCGGATCAATGACGATTCGCGCCGTCGCAGTGTATTGGCGAGGCATCAGCAGAGTGACAATAAGGGCGAGAGTCACGGCAATCGCACAGCTTGTTGCGATCAAGCGCCACCGCAACTTGATGTAACCTAGGTAACGAAACGCGTCGGTTGAGTCCGCCATCCAGTTTTCTTGAGTTAGTGTAGCCTATATGGCATTCTTAACAGCGCTGGTTGTCCCGCTGGTGGCGTTAATTGTGACGCCGGGCCTATTATTTTACTTTGACGTCACTCCCAAGCTAGTGGTTTTGCTCGCCCTCACGGCTGCGCTGCTGGTTGGCTGGGCCCTGCGTAGCCCGACCCGCATGCGGGGATTCCCGTGGTTCTCGCCGGCGCTGCTCTTCGGATTGGGCTCCCTGGCCCTGTCCACAATCCTATCTTCCAACCCTGCGCTATCGTTCTACGGCACCGCTTGGAGGCGCTACGGCGGACTGGCCCAAACCAGTATTTTGGTTGTTGCATTTCTTGTCGCCACTCAAACCGCCGGGAAGATTGAATGCGCCACCGCCGTTTTTCGAGGGATCTCGGCTGGCGCCTTACTTGTCGCTATGTATGGAATTGCCCAATACTGCGGTTGGGATCCGGTGCTTCCTGGCTCGGCATATCACATCGGGGAGGGCATTTGGACTATTGTTCGGCCGCCGGGAACGCTTGGCTATTCCAGTTACTTTGCAGTCTGGCTGGATATGGCGTGCTTTGCCAGTTTGGTTGGGCTGGAGGCCGATACCAATGTAACGTGGCGCCGGATCGCCGGCGCATCGGCCATTCTATCCGTGTGCGCGATCTTACTGAGCGGGACCCGCGGAGCTTACGCGGGCCTGTTGGCCGGTTTTGGTGTGTGGCTCGTTTGGAGGGGATTCCCCCTGACGCGGCGGCTGGCCGCAGGCTTGGCGGTGGCCGCTCTGCTCGGCGTGGTTTTCTATTTTTCGCCCCCCGGCTGGCAATTGCGCAGTCGAACACGTTGGTTCGCCGAAGACCCGCGGGGCGGCGCGCGGCTATACCTTTGGCGCGACAGCGCACGGATGGCGGTCCACCGGCTGGCCTCCGGGCACGGCCCGGAGGTTTTCAGCGCCGTCTTTCCACGCTATGAATCCCGGGAACTGGCGGCGGCCTATCCCGACTTCGCCCACGAGTCGCCTCATAATGTCTTTCTCGATGCGCTGGTGGCGCAAGGCGTTCCCGGCCTGGCGGTGTTTTGCTGCATTTGCGCCGCTGGGTTCACGGCAGCCTGGCGGTTGCGGGCAAAGAGGGGCGCCTGGGCTGCCTGGTGGGCAGCCGCTCTGGCAGCGGGTATCGTCAGCCAGCAGTTTGTGGTGTTCACGATACCGACGGCGCTGCTTTTCTACACCATCGTCGCCGTTGCGGTTGGGTTGGCGTGCGAGACGGAAGCGGCGCCGCGGCGGAAACTTCCCAGGATTCTGGCACTCGCAACAGCGGTGGCCTTGGTATACTGTGGTGCGCGCTACGCCATCGCGGATCGCGCCCTCCAGTTGGCCCAGCGCGATATCAACTCAGGTGACGCCGCGTCGGCTGCCTCACATTACGTCCAATACGAACACGAGCGATTCCCGGGAACCGCCGCCGACCTCTGGTATTCCCGCGCACTGCTCGATCTCGCACACCGAACCAAGAACCCTGTGACCGCGGTACGCGCCACAGTCGAAGCCGGGAGAGCAGCTCTGCGGGCCACTGGCACCGCGGAATACCCGGCCAATGCCTGGTACAACCTGGCGATGTTCCATGCCTCGCAAAACGACGCCGTTGGCGCCGAGATGAGCTTGCGAGCCGCCATCGCCGCCAATGGACAGTGGTTCAAACCGCACTGGACACTGGCGCAGTTGCTCCTGATGGAGTCTCGCCTGAACGAAGCAAACGGGGAAGCAGCTTTAGCCGCGCTGCTGGATGGCGGAAAATTTCCCGAAGTTACCCGCACTTGGCGCGAGGTTACTGCAAGACAAAGTCAAGGCGCCTTGCAACGTAAGTAAACTCTCAACGCGCCGCCCCGGCAACCCAGGTAAAATCTCGCCGCGAACATTGGACCGCCTGACAACCGCACTTAGAATGGAAGGCAGGGGAATCCAAAATGAAATCGGTTTTGAGGGCTGTGGTAATACTCGCTGGTGCGGCTACGGCATTCGCCCAGACGCCGGTTGTGGCACAAGGGGGCGTACTGAATGCGGCGAGCTTCGCTCTTAACCAGGGCGTAGCTCCGGGTTCTCTGGTTTCGATCTTTGGGACGAACCTCGCCACCAGCCTCGCCCAGGCCGATTCCATCCCTCTCTCCACATCTCTTGGTAACGTCAACGTGACGTTCAACAACATACCTGCGCCGCTGCTGTTCGTCAATCACGATCCGGTCAATGGCGATCAGATTAACGCCCAGTTGCCGTTCGAGGTGCCCACCGGGAATGCCCAGGTAGTTGTCAACCGTGGTGGAGTCGCTTCGACGCCCGCGAACTTGAATGTGATATCGTCCGCGCCGGGTATTTTCGCGGTGAACTTCGGAGTCGGTCAAGCGATCGCGTACGGCAACAGCGACGGCCAGTTTGCGGCTCCCGTAGGCTCCATTCCAGGACTGACCACGCACCCCGCCAAGATCGGCGATCCAACCACTCTGGTGATCCTTGCTACCGGCCTCGGCGCGGTGACTCCGCCTGTAACCACGGGAAGCGCTGTTACCGACGGGCAAATTCACTACACCGTGGTGAATCCCACAGTGCTGGTCGGCGGCGTTGCGGCCCAGTTAATCTTCTCCGGGATGCAGCCCCAGTTTCCCGGGGTCTACCAAATCAACATCATCATTGCTCCCGGCACTCCCACGGGCGACGCGATTCCATTGCAATTGGTAATGAACGGGATCACCACCACGGATCAAGTTACCATCGCGGTTACGGACTAACTAACGGGGCAGGTCTCTGACGTTGATGACCTGCGCGCCCATTGTCAATCGGCGCAGCCGGGCATAAGCCCGGCCGCTTTCTTGTTGTCCACGCACCGCCGCGCGCAGTCCGGTAGCGCCGGCGGTCTTGCCGCCGGTTCTTTGCGAGCCACGTCGGCAGGAATGCCAACGCTGACCGGGCTCACGCCCGGTTGAACCGATTGCCAAATCGGTGCGCGGGTTACCAACCCGCCCCACAAGGCTGCGGGTCAGGCCAAGGCCGCCGCGGGCCGAGCAGGCCCGGCCCGCCTTTCCGCGTCACCACCCGTTCACCACCTTTCCTCCCCGCTAACTCAATCACTTAGCCCCACACCCGCCGCTCCAATCCTTGACCTATCCCGTATCCTGGAATTGGGACGGTGGCGCAATGCTCCGCTGCTCGTCCTTTCTTGCTGGCCAGCAAGCGTTGCACTCAGGTGGTACTGAACTTCCGGCGCCCGTGAACGGCATGCGGGGTCCCCCTT
>JBAVEN010000067.1:0-8301 GCA_049587755.1 Bryobacteraceae bacterium
GCCGGCCGCCGCCAGCTCCGCGGAGTGCCGCTCGGCCCAAAGGCCCAGCCCGAGGATCGGTTCTTCCAGCGACTGGCCAAGCGGCGTGAGCCGGTACTCCACGCGCGGCGGCACTTCGGGATAAACCTTGCGGTGGACCACCCCGATGTCCTCGAAGCGCTTCAGGGTGAGCGAAAGCTCGCGCTGCGTCACGCGGCCAATGGAGCGGCGCAAAGCGCTGAACCGCACCGGGCCGGGAGCACGGAGCAGGTTATAGAGCACCGGCATAGCCCACTTGGAAGCGATCACGCCGATCAGCCGCGTCATCGGGCAATCGCTTCCGGAGACGCAGGGCCGCCTTTGAGTTGGCAGAACCATACCAGATATGGATTTCATTCCTACTTGCAAATTATAACATGGTATGGTTAGTATACCAGACCGTTCCTAGCCCCTGGCCGCCCCGTTCCGGGGCTTGTCCTCACCGCCGACTGATCCCGACGGCTTGCGCCGTGGGCTTTTGTCTTTCGCTCCTCCGGAGCTTAAAGGCGCGGCTGACGCTGGAAAGGGATCCACTTTTATGTCGTGCGCCCCTATGGTGCGCGACACGGAAACGACCACGACCACTGCGCGTCCGGCAGTTCGCTTCCGGCCCGGATATAATCGTTGTGTTCCCCGCAGAAACAGCGTGAAACGAAGGAGGCAATGGGCATGCAGTCCCGGCGTCTGTTTATCAGCAAAGTAGCCACCGGCTTGGCAGGCACCCTGGCGGCGTCCAGCGTGCTGGGCGCCAATGAGCGTCTCCGCATCGGCATCATCGGTCCGGGCGACCGCGGCAAAGAGATTCTGCGCCAGGCACTGGCACTTCCGAACGTAGAATGCATCGGCGCCGCCGATGTGTACACGCGCCGCCTGGAAGAAGTCCGGCAGATCGCTCCCGGTGTCAAGACTTACCTCGATTACCGGCAACTGCTCGAAGACAAGGACGTGGATGCCATCCTCATTGCCACGCCGCAACACTTGCACGCACAGCACTTCGTGGCCGCGCTCGATGCCGGCAAACACGTCTACCAGGAAAAAACCATGGCGTTCACCGTGGAGCACGCGAAGCGAATGCGCGCCGCCTGGCAGCGCGCCGGTGAGCGCCGCGCGGTGCAGATTGGCCATCAGTGGACTTCCACCGGCCAGATGGCCGATGCAGCCGCTTTCCTCAAGCCCGAGCTGATGGGCAAAATCACCGTCATTCACGGTCACATGTACCGCAATACGCCGCACGGCAAGCCGCAATGGTCGCGCGCCGTTTACCCCGACATGACGCCCGAGAACATCGTTTGGAAATCGTTCCTGGGCGAGGCGCCCGAGCGTCCCTTCGACGCCAACCGCTACATCAACTGGCGCTTCTTCTGGGATTACTCCGGCGGCAACATCTACGAAAACATGTGCCATCAACTTTCCTTCTGGTACAAAGCGATGGGTCTCGGCATTCCGCGCAAAGTGACCATGACCGGCGGCCTGTACCTGTGGAAGGATGGCCGCGAAGTGCCCGACACAATGAACGTTTCCATGGAGCACGCCGAGGAGTTGCTGTATAGCTGGGATTCCAGTTTCGGCAACGAGCGCCTGGGCGTCACCGAAGACGTGCTGGGCGATAACGGCACCATCGCCCACACCATGCAGAGCATCCGCTACCAGCCGGAAAAGAAGAACCGCCCGGACGGAACCGAGATGGCAGGCATGACGCGTTCCGATCCGAAGGCGCACATGCAGAACTTCGTGGATCGCATCCGCGGCAATGTGCGCGAGGTGAACTGCCCGTTCGAGTTGGGCTACCGTGTCGCCATCGCCTGCCGCATGGCGGTTGACAGCTACCGCAGCGGGCGCACGGTGTGCTGGGATCCAGCGAAGGAAGAGATCGTCTAGAGCCAGTGCGGCTGCTTCTCCAGATCGAATGAACGAATGGGCGCGGCAGATTCGGGAGGGCAGCGCGCGCGCCTTGGCCCGCGCCGCCACCGCCATTGAGAACGGCGACCCGCAAGTCGCGGAGCTGCTGCGCGACCTGTCGCCATACGCCGGCCGCGCCGTTATCGTCGGCATCACCGGTCCGCCGGGCGCAGGCAAGAGCACGCTGGTGGATGCGCTGGCCCGCGAACTGCGCGCCCGCAATCGCACGGTTGCGGTTATCGCCGTCGATCCTTCCAGCCGTATCACCGGCGGCGCTATTCTGGGCGACCGCATTCGTATGCAGCAGCACCACGCCGATCCCGGCATTTTCATCCGCTCCGTCGCCACCCGCGGCGCTTCGGGCGGCGTGGCGCAGGCCACCGGCGATCTGGCACGGCTGATGGACGCGGCAGGCTGGAATTTCGTTTTAGTCGAGACCGTGGGCGTGGGTCAGGACGAGGTCGCCGTGCGCAGTTTGGTTCAGACTACCGTGGTTGTGCTGGTCCCCGGCTCGGGCGACGACGTGCAGGCGCTCAAGGCCGGCATCATGGAGATCGCGGATATCATCGTCGTCAACAAGGCGGACCACCTCGGAGCCGATGAAGCAGAGCGCGAACTCGCCAGCGCGCTCAGCCTCGCCGGCGGCTCCCGTCCGCGCATACTTCGCACCGTAGCCACCGAGGGCAAGGGTGTGGCGGAGTTGGCAGACGCTCTCAGCGGCGCGGGCTCGATGGCGCACACCACAACAGCCGCGCAAGCCGGCACCGCGGAGAGCGCGGCATCGGTTCATCATCATCCAGGAGATCATCCAGTGAAAGCAGAAATCGGAATCATCGGCGGCAGCGGGCTCTACTCCATGCCGGGCTTCGCGGCGCAGCAGGAGACCGCCATCGAAACCCCCTTCGGCGCTCCCTCGGACAGTTTCGTCCTGGGAACGCTCGCCGGGCGCCAGGTGGCTTTTTTGGCCCGCCATGGACGCGGCCATCGCATCTCACCCTCGGAGATCAACTTCCGCGCCAACATTTATGCGATGAAATCGTTGGGCGTGGAGCGAATCGTTTCGCTCAGCGCGGTCGGCTCGCTCAAGGATGAGCACCGTCCGCTCGACTTCGTCATCCCCGACCAGTTCTTCGACCGCACGCGCTGCCGCGCTTCCACCTTCTTCGGCGAAGGCTTGGTGGCGCACGTGAGTTTCGCCGATCCTATCTGCCCGGAGATGGCGGCGCTGCTCGCTCAAGCGTGCGCCGAATCCGGCGTCCGCGCCAAATCAGGCGGCACCTATCTCTGCATGGAAGGCCCGGCGTTCTCCACCAAGGCCGAGTCCAACGTTTACCGAAGCTGGGGCATGGATGTCATCGGCATGACCAACCTCACCGAAGCTAAGCTGGCGCGCGAGGCCGAGATCTGCTACGTCACTGTTGCGATGGTGACCGATTACGACTGTTGGCACCCGCACCACGACGCGGTCACCGTGAACGACATCATCGCTAACCTCGTCAAGAATGCGGAAAACGCGTGCAAGGTGGTGACGGCCGCGGTGGACCGCATGCCCGTGGTGCGTTCGTGCAAATGCGGCTCGGCGCTGGCCCATGCCATCATCACCGATCGCAAACTGGTGAGCGAAGCCACTCGCCAAAAGTTGGGGATTCTGGTTGACAAGTACTTCGTGTAAGATCGTCGCCGAGCAGGTGCTGGAGCAGTGCCTGGCGGGCAATCCGCCTGCCGCACTGCCGCCCGAGCTGCTCGAAGAGCCGTGCTCTCCGGCGTTGTTCTCGGTTCTGGTGGAAGGCCTGGCCGACCGCTTCGAACCGGCGCTGTGCGACGCATACGCGCACCTGTTCTCGAGCGCCATCGCCCGGACGGCCGGCGATGTCGATGCCGCTGCCCTCGAGACCCGCTACCAGCGCGTGCGGCGAGTGCGCCTCGTCACCGTGGAACCGCAGCGCGTTTTCGTGCTTTCGCGCGTTACCTTGGGCGCCGATGTGGCCGTGACCAGCGTGCTCATGGACGCGGCCAAGCGCCGCTTTCCGCGTGCCCGCATCGTCTTCATCGGCCCGCAAAAGAACTACGAGTTGTTCGCCGGCGATCCTCGGCTCCAACGCGCTCCTGTCGAGTACCAGCGCGGGAGCCTGCGCAGCCGGCTCGCCGTGTGGAACGATCTGCGCGCCCTGTGCGATGTCGCGGACACTCTGGTTCTCGATCCCGATTCGCGACTGACGCAGCTCGGCTTGCTTCCGATCTGCCCCGACGAACGCTACCACTTATTCGAAAGCCGCGCTTACGGCGCACCTCGAAGCCGCGGCCGTGAGGGAGCGGTTGTTGGTTCGACTGCCGAGAGCTGCACAAGCAGCCAATCCCTGCCCGAGCTTGCCGCAGCCTGGGCGCGCGAAACATTGGGGGTGGAGGGCGCCCGCCCCTATTTTGCACTCGCTGCGCCTGCGCCGGCGCGTGCAGGCATCACCGTTAGCCTCGGCGTCGGCGAAAATCCCGCCAAGCGCCTGCCGGATCCATTCGAAGAGAAGCTGGTGGCCCTGCTCGCCGCTACCGGCCTTCCGCTAACGATCGACAAAGGCGCCGGTGGTGAAGAAGCCGCGCGTGTGGAAAATGCCTGCCGCCGTTCCGGCATTCAGGCAACGTTTTGGCAAGGATCGTTCGCCGGCTTCGCCGCGTTGATCGCCGCCAGCCGACTCTACGTCGGCTACGACTCCGCCGGCCAGCACATCGCCGCCGCTGCGGCCATCCCGCTGATCTCAATCTTTGCCGGTTTTCCGGCCCCACGCATGTTGTACCGCTGGCGGCCGACGACGCCAACGGCGCACGTCATCCGCGTCGAACGACCAGATATAGAAGCCACGCTAACCCACATGCGAGAGGCACTCGCAGCGGCACTGTAGCTCGCTGGCTGCCTGGACGAATCGCCCGAACGGGCTATTTTGAAGCGGTTACGAGCTTCACCCGGCTGCTGCATCCCTGAGGGCAGGTCTGTGTAGACCTGGTGAACTCCCGCGGGAAGAGCGCGAGCGTTGACGCGATGGTGTTGACCTCATGGCGATCAACGCCGGTCCTTTTTTCTATGCAGTCGTCGCAGTACCCACGAGGTTTCTGCGTTTTCAAGAACGCGTATACCTTCTCGGGATTTGTCGATTGAGCGCCGCCAGCCATTCCTTCCTCTCTATTTCGGCCGCCGCGTGATGATTTCGGCAGTGTCTTTGGCCAAGCCTTCCGACGTCGCGACGATCTTGATCCTGCCCACTTCGCCCGCCTTGGAGCGCACGATCAGCAGCGCCATGCCGCTGAAGGCCTTGCGGTGGTCGGCCTGGAAAGACTCGGTGGTGGCGGCGTTCCCGTTATCCACGCCCGCGATAGTTCCGGCGCCGGTAACATCGAAGTGCACCAGGTTATCGGCCATGGGACACAGGTTACCGTGCTGGTCCTCGATTCGCACAGTGACAAACGAAAGATCGTCGCCATCGGCTTGGATCACGGCGCGGTCCGCCGTCAGTTTCACCTTGGCGGGTGCGCCGGCGGTGCGCACTTCCTCCACCGCTACCTTCTTGCCGTCCTGATAGGCCACGGCTCGCAGCGTGCCCGGCTGGTAAGGTACCTGCCAGACGCGGCGATACTTAGTGACGAACTTCCCGGTCTCGCTGACCTTCTCATTCACGGGCATATCCCAAAGGTCGGAGTAGCGCGGCTTTTTGCCAAGCGATTTGCCGTTCAGGAATAACTCGACCTCATCCGCGTTGGAGTAAGCCATCACGGGAACCGGCTGGCCTTCCTTGCCCTCCCAATTCCAATGCGGCAGCAGATGCACCATGGGCTTGGTTGTCCACTGGCTCTGGTAGAGGTAGTAGCGGTCTTTGGGGAAGCCGGCCAGGTCAATCATGCCGAAATACGAACTGCGCGCCGGCCAGTCGTTCGCGTTCTTGTCGCGCCAATTCCAGAAGGGCGTCGGCTCGCCGAGATAATCGAAGCCAGTCCAGACGAACTCGCCGAGCACTTGGGGGAGTTTGTCCTGGTAAGTGAACTCGACGTCCGGACAATAGGCCCACTCCGGGGCGACGGTGTCATAACTCGAAATCTGGAGCGACGGAGGTTTTTCGTAAGCCACGATCGGCAGATGATACACGCCGCGCGAACTCACGCAGGAATCCGTCTCCGTAGCGACAATGATCCAGTCCGGATGCTCCTTGAGGATTTGCTCGTAGTGCATCGGCGAGTAATTGAAGCCCGGGATGTCGACTTCGGCGGCCAACTTATTCTTGATGGCGTTGTACCAGCTATTGAACGCCGACGTTGTAGGCCGCGTCGGGTCTTCCTCGTGGAAGAAGCCAGTGAGGCGCCGCGCTTCCTTCCAGCCCGGGGCTTCCGGGTGATCCTGCTCGGGGACCTCGTTGCCGATGCTCCACAGGATGATGCTCGGATGATTGCGGTCGCGACGCGCCATGTCACGCACATCGTCCTCCGACCAGTCCGCGAAGTATTTGCTGTAGCCGTTCGGCACCTTCGGGATGCGCCACATATCGAAAGCCTCGTCCATCACCAGGAGGCCGAGCCGGTCGCAATACTCCAGAACTTCGGGCGCGGGCGGATTGTGGCTGGTGCGGAGAGCATTGACGCCGGCAGCCTTGAGGATCTGCAACTGGCGTTCGATGGCGCGGCGGTTGACGGCCGCGCCCAGCGCGCCCAGATCGTGATGGTCGCAGACGCCTTGCAGCTTCAGGTGGCGGCCGTTCAGGGAGAAGCCTTTCTCCTTATCGAAACCGATGGTGCGGATGCCGAATGGCGTAGTGTAGCGGTCGACGGGTAGATTGTTCTCCATCACCTCGGTCACCAGTGTGTAGAGGTTGGGATGGTCGATGTCCCAGCGCTTCGGGTGATTCACGGTGAGCATGGATGGGACGATCAACGGGGTCGTCCGCGGGCCTTCGGCGGGAATGGTCACTGGCACGCTGCTGCGGCTCACCATGATGCCATCGGGATCGAGCACCGAGGTCTGCACAGCGGCCTTGATCTCCTGTCCGGACCGATTGCGCAGCGTGGTTTTCACCGACACCGAGGCCTGGTCATCGCTGACCTTGGGTGTGGTGACATAGGTTCCCCAATGGGCGACGTACACCGGGCCGGTGACGTCGAGCCACACGTTGCGATAGATGCCCGCGCCCGGATACCAGCGCGACGCGTGATCCTCGGGCTTGAGCCGTACCGCGATCACGTTGGCCGCGCCATCGAAATTCAGGTACGGGGTGAGGTCCAGCATAAAGCCGATGTAACCGTAAGGACGCCCTCCCAGGTCATGCCCGTTCAACCACACTTTTGAATTGGACATGGCGCCATCGAACTCGATGCTGAAAAACTTTCCTTTGGCATCGGCTGGAAGCACGAACGACTTGCGATACCACCCGGTACCGAAGACGGGTAGCGCACCGGTCTGCGGGTTGAGCTTAGGGTCGAAGGGCCCTTCGATCGCCCAATCGTGAGGCAGCCGGACGGGGCGCCACGTGGAATCGTCGAACTCCGGTTTCTCGGCGCCCGGGGCTTCGCCTTTATAAAATAGCCAGCCATCGTTGAAGCTGAGGCGGCGCGCGCCGGAAAGCGCAATCGTGGAGGCAGCCGCATTCACTTGCGGCAGCCAAGCCAAAAATACCAGAACGCCACAGGCGGCGCTGACACGGCGTGGGTGAACACTCATTCGAGGCCCTCGGACACTTGAGATCGCACCTTTTTATCCTAGTACCGAAACACCTATTCCGGTGACTATGCAGCCACCGTTGTAGCGGAGCTGCTGGGCTCGTGCGGCTCTCACCGGGATCTCAGAGCGTGCCGTCGCCGATCAGGCTCAACTGCCGGGGATCGTGCTGCGGCACTTTGGGTGTGAGCTTCTTCAGGTCATCGTGCCGGGGATTGAACTTGCGTATGAGCTGGTTCAGCTTGAGAGAGGATTCCCAGATTTCAAATAACAGGTCGCATCGCGGGCAGCCGCCCTTAGAAGCAGGTCGCCCGTCGGTCGCGGGATTATAGCGCTTGTGGCGCCCGCAACGTCCGTCGAACTTGCGCGATCGGATCTTCAAAGGCTCGCGTTACACCCTTTCGATCTCGGGATTCACCATCGCGAGCGGATACACCGTAGCTGGTCCGCCCGAGTTACACGGACATTGTAACCCTTAGCGCGGTGCACAGCCTTCAGAGGTCGTGACTAGTGAGTGCGGGCGGATCCCCGTACGAGGGCCGAAACTGGCGCCGCGTTTTGGGGCACAAAAAGAAATGGTTCCAAGTGACCTGATTCCCAGCCTTGCCCACCGCCGTCATGCACGGCACTGAACACCGCGTTTGAGAGCACCAGGCGATTCGCCGTTCCGCTCCCCCAAAGCCGTTTTCTCCAGC
>JBAVEN010000068.1:0-2971 GCA_049587755.1 Bryobacteraceae bacterium
CTGGCCTTCACTGTTTCGGCGACGGACCCGGGCGGCTTGCCGCTCACTCTGGCAGCGGCGAACCTGCCGCCTGGTGCCTCATTCAATCCCGCCACCGGTGGTTTCCTGTGGACGCCGCAAGCGCCCAGCGGACTCATCTACCAGGTTGGGAAGCTATACCCGTTGGAGAGACGCGAGGTGACGTTCACGGCGACCGATTCCGCCCAGATGTCTGCCAACGGCTCGGTGGTCATCGAAGCGGATCCGGGCAACCCGGTGATCACCGACCTGCGCAATGCCGGGAGCCAGGCGCCGCAGGCCGTTCCTCCCAAGGTGACGATTCCGACCCCAACCACGATGAGTTGCGCCCCAGGTTCGGTGGCAAGCCTGATCGGCCGGTGGCTCGCTTCGAGCACCCAGTCCGCTTCGGATCCGACGGGAAGTTCCACCCAACTGGCAGGCGCCGAAGTGATGGTCAACGGCAACCTGGCGCCCGTGGTTTACGCTTCGGCAACGCGCGTCGATTTCCTCTGCCCGGATCCGGTCTCGGGAGGCGATCTGGAAATCTCGGCCCAGATCGAGGGCACGGTTTCCAACGTGGTTCAGGCCGATCAGCAAGCGACGTTGGGCCTCTATTCCGCCGATGGCTCGGGGCAAGGTCAAGGGATGGCGACGCTCTCCGGCACATCTCTGTTGGCCACGCCGCGCAGCTACCTGAATAACGGTCAGCCAGCGGAACCCGGCGACACGATCTCGATTCTCGCCACCGGAGCGGGGCTCGAGACCAGCCCGTCTCTGGTGCGCCTTTCGATTGGCGGTGCGTCCACTACGGCGGCGCAGATCCAGGCAGTATCGGGAATGGCCGGCGTCTATCAGATCAATGTGATCGTGCCAGCCAGCGTGAGTCCAGGCGACGCCGTACCCGTCGTCTTGACGGCAACCGATTCCAACGGGAACGCGATCAGCAGCAACACGGTCACGATCGCAGTCGAGGCCGCTCGGTAACACGATCGTCATCTGCTGCCCGGCGCCGAGGTCCACTGAATCGATGAGCAGCACCTGACCCTCCGGAGTGCGGTATGTCAGCGCAACCTGAGTCGCGAGGGTGATGTTGCCCAGAACCGCCGCGATGGGACCCTTTTACTCTGCCCCTTGACAGTTCGGAATGAGGCGATTGCGCGCTACGCCAACCAGCCGTCGGCGCGGAACTCGCCGATCGCGACTTCCCAGTCCTAACTTTGGTCCACAAGGCGCGTAGGAACCATCGGCAGGGTACCAGTACTCCCAAAGACAGCATTGAAGATAAACGGGTTAAAAAATACTTTCAGAGTTGGGTACACCGTGAGCCGGTGCATGTGGCGCCCTTTTCTGGAGGTTGACCAGTTGCGCAGCGACGTCCGTGAGAAGAGGCTGCTCAGCCCTCAGACTCGCAATTCTTTCCTTGCTCTTTTCCTCGCGATCGTGCCTGGGGTGGCATTTGGACAGGACACGTTGTCATTGGCGTCAGGCACCGCCGCTCCCGGCGGCGCCGTCGCCCTCAACTTGTCGTTGAGTGCTGCAACGGGAAGTCAACCAGCGGGGCTTCAATGGACGCTAACCTACCCGACCGCCAGTATCGCCTCCATCAGTGCAGTTGCCGGCTCCAGCGCCAGCGCAGCGAACAAAACAATTAACTGCTTCTCCGGCGCCGGTTCCTACACATGCTTGCTGTCCGGGCTGAACGATACGCTGATGCAAAGTGGGATTGTCGCGACGATCACTGTGACGATGACGACCTCGGCGCTCAGCGCGTCGGTCGGACTGACCAACCCGGTGGCCACGTCTGCGGCGGGAGGCCCAATTTCCGTGACCGGCACGGGTGGAACCATAACGGTCCCGTTGCCGACGTTGACTGGACTTTCGTGCAATCCTACATCGCTCAGCAGCGGTGGTTCAACAGTTTGCACGGTTTCGCTGGACCAGACGGCGTCCGCCGGCGGCGCTGTCGTCGCCCTCTCCAGTACCACAGGTACGTTACCAGTGCCTGCCTCGGTTACCGTGCTGGCCGGAGCCACGTCGGCCACCTTCACCGCGACCGCGGGCACGATTGCAAGCAACCTGACAGCGGGCATCACGGGTACCTTGAATGGGAGTTCTCAAACAGCAAATGTATCGCTCTTGGCGCCGACCACAGTCAGCCTGGTGTCGTGCAATCCGACCAGCCTGAATTCGGGTGGGACGTCCTCGTGCACGGTAACGCTGTCGCAGGCGGCGGGTACCGGTGGAATCACGGTAACACTCTCGAGCAACGCAGCCGCGTTGACGGTGCCGGCTTCGGTCACGGTGGCTTCTGGGGCGACCTCGGCAAACTTCACGGCCACGGCCGGCACCATCGCCACCAGTCAGACGGCGGTGGTAACGGCATCTTATAACAGCAGTTCGCGGACGGCGTCAATCTCATTGGTGGCGCCGACCACAGTCAGCCTAGTGTCGTGTAGTCCGACCAGCCTGAATTCGGGAGGGACGTCCTCGTGCACAGTAACGCTGTCGCAGGCGGCGGGTGCCGGTGGAATCACGGTGACACTCTCGAGCAACGCAGCGGCGTTGACCGTTCCGGCTTCGGTCACCGTAACGTCAGGGGCGACCTCTGCGAACTTCACGGCCACGGCGGGCACGATCGCCACCAGTCAAACGGCGGTGGTGACGGCATCCTATAACAGCAGTTCGCAGACAGCGTCGATCTCACTGGTGGCGCCGACCACGGTCAGCCTGGTGTCGTGCAATCCGACCAGCCTGAATTCGGGAGGGACGTCCTCGTGCACAGTAACGCTGTCGCAGGCGGCGAGTGCCGGCGGCATCACAGTGACACTTTCGAGCAACGCCGCGGCGCTGACAGTGCCGGCTTCGGTGACGGTGGCGTCGGGAGCGACCTCGGCAAACTTCACGGCCACGGCGGGCACCATCGCCACCAGTCAAACGGCGGTGGTGACGGCATCCTATAACAGCAGTTCGC
>JBAVEN010000069.1:0-24958 GCA_049587755.1 Bryobacteraceae bacterium
CCGCTGATCCTGCACATCCGCCTTCTTCCAGGGCATGATTTCCTCGACTCTCGGCCGAGAATCCTACCCCAAAAATGTCGCAGATGTCTTGATACCGAATGTCGCAGATGTCATGATTCCGTACAGGTCTTGCCGCCGGTTCTTTGCGAGCCACGAAGGCAGGAATGCCAACTCTGACCGGAGAATCGGCACCTTATTCTATAGGGCGATTTACGGAGCCGTCGGCCGAGTGGGACAGATTTGTCCCACGAAACGCCAGTGGGTTTGCCTGTTTTCAATCACATAGCATCCCCGCCGTGGGCCAACTTGTCCCACTCAAGGCTGCCGGGCTCTGATCTGGGGATTGGGGCGTCAGGAGATGCGGAAAGGAATGCGGTGAGTGCCCCTGCTCGATGCATCGAGCAGGGGAACCACCACCCCAAGCTCGCGGCCATCGTCCGCGGGCGCAAACGAGCTCTTTACGGAGAACTCCAGCACCACGCGCGCTCCTGTCGCAATCGATTCGGGAAAACGTCCCCGAAACTCGAGCGTCTCCGGAGCCGTGCACGAGATCGATCCCGCCGGCTTGCCGTCGATTCGGCAAGACAGCCCGACTTCCCCGCCACTCGAAACGACCGCCTCCGCTGGAACCGTGAAACGCAGCGCAAACTCTGTAGACCGCGATTCCGCCGGCAAGACTGCTTCGAGGGAAAAGCGCTTCGCCGTCCAGCACCACCGGTCCTCTTCCGGCGCATGCCAGCCTTCGAGAGGACGCACCTGCAACTCCGGGTGACGCGTGCGGCTTTTCAGCAGCACGAACATCCGCTCGTCCGCGGCGTCTCCCACCGGGTCGGAATCCACCGCGCATCCCAAACGTTTTTGGCCAAGCACCAACCATCCCGCTCTGTCCACCAGCCGCACCAGCCCGGCCGGCGAGAATACCCAAAAGTTGGTCGGATCGTTATTCGCTTCTCGCGCCGCCAGCAGGTACGCCAGGGGCTCCGTCTCAATTCGCGTCCGCGCTCCCGGCGTGACCTGCGCGATGCGCGTGCTCAGGATGCACCAGTCGCTTGCCTTCGCCAGCTCCTGAAGCACGTAGAACGGATTCCTCAGGTGATACAGCGTACCCAGGAACAGGACGAGGCCGTAGTCGGCGCGCGGCAGGTGGAACGCCCCATCGAGGTCGATATCGTGTATGCACACCTCGGGGCACAACGTCTTCCGCAACGCTTCGACGCCACGCATTTGATTGAAATTCGCTTCGCGATGATCCATCGCATCGACGCGTGCGCCAAAGCGCGCCAACATCATCGCTAAGTCGCCGTCGCCGCACCCAAGATCCGCCACGGCGCCGGCGCAGCACGCCTGCCGAAGGTCATCGTAGTGATCCGCCATCAGATCCGCGAGCACCGGCAGCGCCGTCAGCGACTCGTAAGGGTACCACCCGTAATCGGCAAGCTGCGTGCTCGCCTTCACACCCGATAAGCGGTTGCGAAACTCCTCGCCTGCCCGAACGAATTCCGCGATGTCTCTGGGAAAAAGCGTCTCCACGATTGGTTTGGGTTGGCCTCGAACCATGGTATCCCAAGTACCCGGAGGCGCAGCCGGACAGCGCCTGCCTCGTCGCTAGCGGAGTTGCACCAGGTCTTCGGGCGAGGTCTGGCCGAGTGGCGACGGCGCCAGGTCTTGCCGGCCTCGCCAGAAATCGATATAGGAAATCTGGTGCACGCAGGCCACGGTGCAGCGCGGAGCGCAGGCTTTGGCCGTGCGGTATTCGCGGCGGATGTCTTCGAGAGTATATTCCATCAGCGGCTTGGCCGGGTAGCCGCGCTGCTGTGAGCAGTAGTGCACCAGGCCGTCCTCGCAGATGTAGAGATAACGGGAGCCGGCCCGGCAGCGCCAGTCGTTCTCTTTACCATGGGCGATGTTGTCCTGGAAGTAGTTGATCTGCGCGTAGCTGGATTTTTCCATGGCGCGCATCGCCGTGTAAACTTCCCGCTCCTCGCCGCTCAGGGGGCGGAGCTGCCCGGCGCCGTCGTGAATGATGCCGATGGTGGAAGTGAAGCCCAACTCGATGGCGCGCCGGCCGATCGCCGGCGCATCTTGCGGATGGCGGATGCCGCCGCCCACCACGGAGTTGATGTTGACATGAAACTCGGCGTGCTCGGCCAGCAGGCACAGCTTGCGGTCGAGCACCTTCAGGCTCTTCTTCGAAACATCGTCCGGCATCACGTTGTCGATCGAAATTTGCAGGTGCTCGAGCCCGGCGCGGTTGAGGCGTTGGATGCGTTCCGCCGTCAGCAGGTAGCCGTTGGTGATGAGACCGGCGATCATGCCGTGGCGGCGAATGCGCGCGATGATCAGATCCAGGTCGGGATCGAGCAGGGGCTCGCCGCCGCTGATGGTGATGACGCTCGTCCCCAGTTCGGCCAACCGCTCGAGCCGCTGGTACATGGTCTCAATAGGGACCGGCTTGGAATGATTGTCGTATTCGTTGCAGTATGTGCACGAAAGATTGCAGCGCCGCATGGGAATGATGTGCGCCATCACCGCATGGCGTGTCGAGACCAGCCCCTTGGCGATCATGCGGATTTCCCGGGCGCGGCGGTGCACCTGTTTCCAGGCCCTTCGGAAACGTTTTCTGGCGTCCCTCATAGAGTGCGAAGTTGTTTCTATTACAACACATGCCCAGCCCGCCGCGGAACTTCCGGCTGGTTTAGCGGAGCATGCGCCAGCCCGTCCTCTGCTTTCCCGAGCCAGCGGCGCGCGCTCAAGCCACCGGGTTGCGCAGCACGCCGATGCCTTCGATCTCCACTTCCACCACGTCGCCGGGCGCCATCCTGCGCGTGCTGCCCGGCGTTCCCGTGTAAATCGCGTCGCCCGGCTCGAGCGTCACCCAGCCGCTGACCCAGCTCACGATTGCCGGGCAGTCGAAAATCAAATCGGCGGTAGTCTGTTTTTGCACGATTTCGCCGTTCAGCCGCGTTTCCAGCGCCAGGTTGCCGTAATCGAGACCCGTGACCACCGCCGGGCCCATCGGCGCGAACGTGTCCGAGCCTTTCGCGCGCCACCATTGCAGGTCCTTGCCGGATCCGTGCTGCCAGTTGCGCTCGCTGACATCGTTGCCGCAGGTCACGCCGAAAATTCCCGCGCGCGCGTCCTCCTGGGAAGCATCCGAGAGCCGCTTGCCGACTATGACCACCAGCTCGCCTTCGTAGTGAACATCGGTCGCATCGCGCGGAATGCGGATCGGATCGCCGGGGTTCTGCAGCGCGCTCACCGGCTTGAAGAAGATGCCGGGCTGCGCGGGCTGCGGCCGCGCGCCAAGATGGCTCTTGTAGTTGAGTCCTACAGCGAGAATCTTCCCCGGCTGGCATGGGCACAGCAGCTTCACTTCGGAAAGCGGGCGGACCGCGCTGGTCTCGCTGAAGTGGAACGGATCGCCGCGGATCTCACGAACGGCGCCGCCCTCCAGAATGCCGTAGGACGCGGCTGAGCCGGTGCGATAGCGAACGAAGCGGGTCACAGTTGGCTATTGTATCGCCGCGGCGGTTGTCTCGGTCCGATCCGTGCGTTCGGATGAGCGCTCGGCGTTTCGCCACCGATCGCGGAGCAAACGACGCGAGCGACGCGACCTTTCGGACACCGCAGTTCGCCCCCCTCATCGGCGCCTCGGTCGCCCGGAATGCATTTTTCTCTTGACTTTCTGCGCGAACAACCTTATATATGAATCACATTGCGATTTTTTTCCGTCGCAAAATTTGATGTTAGGGAGAATCAATCGATGAAGAGCGCAACCAAGAAACCCGCAAAGAAAAAGGCTGCTCCGAAGAAAAAGAAGTAGTCCGGGTACGCCCTGAAAAAGGGCTTCCAAACAAGTTCCACTCTAAGGCCCCGGTTTTCGGGGCCTTTTTCATTGTTTCAGGCTTTTTCCTCCGATTCTCCCGTCCCCTCTTTGTGCTGCACCAACACCCGGAACGTCTCTCCCATTCCCACCAGCAGCGTCTTGAGTTGCATCCGGCGTCGCAACGCCTCGGCCGGATTCTCCGCCCGGAGCGCCGCCGCGAACTGATCCTCTTCCCCTGCGTCCAGGAGCGTGCGGGCCAGCGTTTCGAATCTGGCGCGCCGCAATCCCAACTGCGCTCCGCGCTCCTCGAGCGCCGTGAAATTGACGTGCGCGGTGATGTCCCGCTCGCCGGGATCGGTGAGCACGTCTTCCCGTGCGACATGCGCACGGTACGTCATCAGCGTGCCCATCGGGAACCGCGCGGCTTCGGCGCGAGTGTATCCGTAATCGACGGTGATCGCGCAACCGCTGTCGAGTGATGCGGCGATACGGCGCATCCATTCGAGCGCCACCAAACCGGCCTCATACCAATTGCCCTCCTCGGGCGGCGGGCAATAGCGCGCCAGATAATCGGCGGTCTCTTCGCCAAC
The DNA here is from genome assembly GCA_049587755.1 of Bryobacteraceae bacterium. Lineage (GTDB taxonomy): Bacteria > Acidobacteriota > Terriglobia > Bryobacterales > Bryobacteraceae > Bog-375. Next base: position 4,417 of record JBAVEN010000069.1, read on the forward strand.
GGCCGGGCCGGTCCGCCACGTAAACCGTCCGTCGGAAAATCCCACGCGCTGCTCGCGGAACTCGCCTCCGCGGAAAGTGGCCACCTCCACCGGCAGGGCGTCGAAGAATTCGTTGGAAAACAAAACACCGCTCCAATGGTTTGGCATCTCTTCCCCACCGATCTCGATGGGGACGTAACGCCACGGCGCGAACGCCGCCGCCATCTCGCCGCGGCCGGCCCCCAGTTCCACCACCAGGCAGTCCGCCGTAAGGCCAGCGGCGCGGTGAAGCTGCCGCGCGCGCGCCGCCATGAGCAATCCGAAGACCGGCTGCAATTGCTCGGCGGTGTAGAAATCGCCCTGCTTGCCGAACGGATCGGGCTGCCGCCGGTAATAGCCGCACTGCGGGTGGTAGAGCGCCACTTCCATGAAGCGGTGAAAGCTTACCGGGCCGGTGCGCTCAATCTCCGCGGCCAGAATTTCGCCGGCGGGAGTCATCGGCCGTCGTCCCGGTTCTGCGGGGTACGCAGGAACATCTCCACCAGGTAGTCGTGCATGCAATCGTAGAGGTAACGCTGGAAAGTCCAGGCGAACTGAGGATGTTCGATATCGCGCTCGTGAACCGGCGCGTAATAGATATGCATCCCCGGCGGCGGCTGCTTGAGCTCGATCACCAGCTCGACGCCGCCATTGTGCTGGCGCGCCGAGAAACGCAGCAGCGCGTGGTCGTAGCGCGCGATTTCCGCCTCGACCTTTTCGAGGGCCGTCACGGACCTATGCTAGCGTGAAATCAGGTATGGCGCTGCCCGCTACCGTCCGCGTGAAACTGAGCTCGGAAGCCGCCGGAGCGATCGCGATCACCCCAGTGGTGATCCAGGAATTCCCCATCCGCGAGTTGGTGGGGCACGTGCTCGCCCTTGCCGGCAAAGACGAGGCACGCTTGCTCGAAATTCTGCTGCGCGGTTCCCTGGTGAGCGGCGCTTCGCGTTTCCGCTGGGCGGGATGGGGCGCCGACCGCGAGAGCCTGCGCGAGCTGCTGGCGACTTTTCCCGATTCCGACCCAACGTTGGCTTTTGCGCCCGAACGCTGCAGGCGAGCCGTGCTGACCGGCGGCATGCGGGCGATCGAGATCGGCCGGGAAGCGGCTTCGAGCCGCGGCGTATTCAGGCGCGGCGGATTCTGGGAGGAGCTGATGCAGATGGTGGGCGGCTCCGGGCCGGTATATGCCGGCTACTCGTACCGCGATGCCGCCGACCGGTACCGCTGCCTGCTGACGGCGGGCAGTTGCGCGCGCTTGCGCGCCGCCGCACAGCGCCTGCGCCACTCCACGCTGCGCGACCGCATTCAATCCGAGGCGTTCGCGGTAGTGGAAGTGTATACCGAGCGGTGACCGGCGCCCGACTCGTCAGACCTGGAAGCTTCGAACAAACGCGCCCGCAAGCGGGCGTTGGCAAACTGAAGCATGCCCCACCTTGCCGCCGCTACTCTTCGAGTTCCCTGATGTCCTCGGCGGGGTTCTCGAACTTGGTGTGCGCGTGCAGGAAACTCAGCTTGACGGTGCCGACAGGACCGTTGCGCTGCTTGGCTACGATCAACTCCGCTTTGCCGCGCAGGTCTTCGTTGTCCTTTTTATAGATTTCCTCGCGAAAAATGAAGCCTACCAGATCCGCGTCCTGTTCGATGGAACCGGAATCACGGAGATCGCTCAATTGCGGCCGGTGATCGCCTTCCCGAGTCTCCACGGCGCGGCTCAACTGGGAAAGCACCAACATGGGAATATTCAGCTCCTTGGCCAGCAGCTTCATGCCGCGCGAGAGTGCGCTCACCTCCTGGACGCGGTTTTCAAAGCGGCCGCGGCCGGTCATGAGCTGCAAGTAATCCACGATGACGAGGCCGATGTTATGCCGCTCCATTTGCAGGCGCCGCAGTTTGGCGTGCATGTCCATGAGGTGGACTCCCACGGTGTCGTCAATATAAAGTGGCGCTTCCACCAGCTCGGTCAGCGCATGGTGCAACTTGCGCCGCTCCTCCTGGTTGAGATAGCCGGCGCGAAATTTCTGGCTGTCCACCCGCGCCGCCGCGCACAGCATGCGCGTCAGCAGCGACTCCTTGGACATTTCCAGCGAAAAGATGGCCACCGTCTGCTTCAGCTTGAGCGCCACGTACTGCGCGATGTTCAGCGCCAGCGCCGTTTTTCCCATCGACGGCCGTCCGGCAAGGATGAGCAGGTCCCCGCGGTGCATTCCGCCCGACAGCTCGTCGAACTTGATGAAGCCCGTGGTGATTCCCTTGATGCGCTTGCTGGGGTCGAGGAAAGCACTGATTCCGCCTTCGTAGCCGCTGACGACATCGTGAGCGTGCTCCAGGCCGCTCTTGAGCCGCGTGTCACCCAGCTTGAGCAGCGTCTCCTCGGCGCCGGCGAGAATCTCGTCAGGCTCCTCTTCGCCCATCAGGCAGCGGCTCATCATGTTTTGGGAGGCGAAAATGATGCGCCGCAGAATCGACTTGTCCTTGACGATGCGGATGTAGCTGTCCAGGTTTGGAAGCTGGGGCAGGCCGTCATCGAGCGAAACCAGGTAACTTAATCCGTCGCAAGCTTCGAGCTCGTTGAATTTCATGAGCTCATTGGCCACCGTGACGCGATCGATTTTTTCGCCGCGCTCCTGCAGCTCGCCCATACGGCGGAAGATACGCCGGTGCTTCTCCAGGCTGAAATCGTCGGGCTCCAGAGTCCCGGCCGCCTGCACGTACATGCTCTCGTCGAGCAGAATCGAGCCGAGCACGAAGCGCTCGGCGTCGAGGTTTACGGGCAGCCCCTTCTCAATTGTGTTTGGAACGGTCATGGCAACCGACCTAGCTTAGCCTCTTGCAGTGCGCTGTTACAGAAAAAACACAGTCTGCGTTTTGACGAAGATAGGCTCAGGATAAAACAGGGCCCCTCGGCCTCGCGCGCACCACGCCGCAACTCCCGCGCAATCAGCGCATCCCATTTGGATTTCCGCAACAGTGCACCTACTTTCCACAGCCTTTCCACTTTGGGCGGAAATATCTTCTTCTTTTGTACCCGATTCCACTACAAGATGCCAGTGTTTTGTTTTGGAGAGGCGTTTCCAAATCGCTGGCCCAAATCCGGCATAATCGCTGAAGGAGGATCATGGCATGCCCACTTGGGCGATCTCGCACGGGATGTGGCCGGACATTTTCGCGGTGGGTGTTCCGGTGCTCGAAAAGATCGTGCGCCCGATCATCGTGTATCTCTTTCTGGTGCTCCTGCTGCGGGCATTCGGCAAGCGCGAGCTGGCGCAACTGAATCCCTTCGATCTGGTGGTGTTGCTGTCGCTCTCGAACACGGTGCAGAACGCCATCATCGGCAACGACAATTCACTCACCGGCGGGCTGATCGGCGCCTTCACGCTGCTCGGCGTGAACTACATTGTGGTGCGCTTCCTGTTCCGCCACCGCCGGCTCGATCAGCTTTTCGAAGGCAAGCCTACGACGCTGGTGGACTGTGGCAAAGTCGTCAAGGGAGCGCTCGCCAAAGAGTTGCTCAGCCACGCTGAGCTGATGACCGTTCTGCACCGGCAGGGTTTCGACGGCCTCAACGACGTAGAGCGATGCGTGCTCGAACCTGGCGGGACATTCTATATCCAGCGCAAGTCGCCGCCGGCCGACGAACTGCAACATGCCGAGTTGGTGGGACGGCTGGACCAACTGGGCGTCAAGCTCGACCGGCTGCTGGGGGCAAAGAGCGGCGCGTGACGCGATGCCGGGACAGGCACGCCCGTCCTACGCGCGACGGCGCGGGGCGAAGCGAGAGCCATGGAAGGGACTGCGGCAGTGTAGAATCGAGAGTGGAGGAATGGCCGAGCGGTTGAAGGCGGCGGTCTTGAAAACCGTTAGTGGGGTGACTCACTCGGGGGTTCGAATCCCTCTTCCTCCGCCAGAATTTCAATGGTTTGCGAGTATCGTGCGGGGCTCCGGCCGGCGCGTCGCTTGATCCTTGATCCAGGATATTTCGCAGGTCTTTCCGCGAGTTTGCGGCGGAGCGATGGCAACAACACCCCAGCTCTCGATGAAGCGAACGCTGGATTAGCGTCCGCAACACAAACGCGGTTACTCCCGATACCCTTCGGGGCAGTCGTGGCGCCAGGGCACGACTACGTTATCCCAAGCAACGTGGAACGGCGCTAAACCGCTGAGGCCACCAACGCGTTCACAGCCGACGCGTTCTTCCCGCGGGTCTTGAATTCGTAGCGTTCAATACGAACTGCGGCCTGACCGGGCTCGGAGCGAATCACGTGGCCGACCGCAACGAACTTCAAGCGACAGTTTCCATCGAGCTGCGCCGGCCAATCTACGGACAGTTCCACCGAACGGCCCACCGGCAGCAAATCTTCCGTGGTGAAGAGGATTCCGCCGCTACCTATGTTCAGGGTGTGGCCGGAACCGCTGACAGGATCACTCTTGGAATGCAACAGCCGATACCGCACGCCTTCCCGCAGCGGAAACCGGCTCGTTCCTCGTCGATCCATTTTGCCTCCCATCTCCCCAATCGTACAGCCCGTCCTATTAAAAAGTGCTTACAGTTCAGGGTGCGGCAATGCGTGCTCTCTGACAATAGACAAAAAGGCCTAAAAAATAGTTTAGCTTGGTACTTTCGGAATAGGGCCCTTTTGATTTCGGGTGCAAGTTACCGCTACCTGAACGCGGCGAAGGCCGTATTTTGGCGTCTGGTATGCTGAGGCATGGACCAAACTCGATTCCGCTCGCTCCTGGAACAAGTGCGGAGCGGAGAAGTTGCGGTCGACCAGGCCTTGGAACGGATGCGCCACCTGCCGTTTGAGGACCTGGGATTCGCCAAAGTGGATCATCACCGGGCGTTGCGTCACGGCATACCGGAAGTCATCCTGGCCAAGGGGAAAACGCCGGATCAAGTGGTGGCGATCGCACGCTCGCTGTTGGAAAACGCCCCAAACGTTCTGATCACGCGCGCCGACCATGAGTGCGCGGCAGCGGTGAGCGCGCAGATACCGGAGGCCGATTACTCGGCGGTGGCGGGCACGATTCGTTTCTGGCGCGACCGGTCGATCCGCGGCAAAGGCAAGATCGCCGTGGTGTGCGCGGGCACCAGCGACTTGCCGGTGGCGGAAGAAGCGCGCATCACCGCCGAAGTAATGGGCAACGAAGTGGAATGTACCAACGATATCGGCGTGGCGGGCATCCACCGGCTGATGCACCATCGCGAACGCCTGACCTCCGCCCGGGTGGTGGTGGTGTGCGCGGGGATGGAAGGGGCGCTGCCAAGCGCGATAGGCGGGTTGGTCTCCTGCCCGGTGATTGCGGTGCCCACCAGCGTCGGCTACGGCGCCAGCTTTCACGGCCTGGCGGCGCTGCTCGGCATGTTGAACAGTTGCGCCAGCAACGTGGCGGTGGTCAACATCGACAACGGTTTCGGCGCCGGCTACGTGGCGAGTCTAATCAACCGCGAGTGATGAAATTCCCAGGCCGGGCCTTCTCCGGGCCGGGCATGCCCGGCCCCTACGGTACAGTTGTAGGGGCGAGGCATCGCTCGTCCGCGGGCCGCATGACGCAACGCGAGCGTAATTAAGAAAAATGCCGCGCTGCGGCCTGGGGCAGGCGCACCGTTTTGGGGGTTCGATCGGATTTCGCCTGCCAAGGGTTTACAGGCTGAGTTCCGGCACTTTCACCCACGCGCGCTTGCGCCAGGATTCCAGGCCTGCCTCGGCTAACTGGAGGCCCTTGGCGCCTTCGAGCAGGTTCCAGCGAAACGGTTCATCCTTCACCACGTGGCGCAGGAACAGCTCCCATTGGCGCTTGAAGGCGTTGTCGAAAGTGTCCTGCTCGGGCACTTTCTGCCAGCCCTCGAAGAAATCGAGCGGGCTTTCGATGTCGGGGTTCCAAACCGGCCGCGGCGTGGCGCCATAAGGTTGAATCCAGCAGTGGCGCAAGCCGGCTACCGCCGTGCCAAGCGTGCCATCCACCTGCAGTGTCAGCAGGTCGTCGCGGCGCACGCGCACGCACCAGGAGGAATTGATATGGGCGACAATGCCGCCGGCCAGCTCGAATGTCGCATAGGCGGCATCCTCGGCGGTGGCTTCGTAGGGCTGGCAGGCTTCGTTCCAGCGCCGCGGAATGTGGGTTGCGCCGAGGCACGAAACGGCTTCCACGGCGCCAAAGAGATTGTCGAGCACATACCGCCAGTGGCACAGCATATCCACGATGATGCCGCCGCCCTCTTCCTTGCGATAATTCCAGGACGGGCGCTGCGCCGGGACCTGGTCGCCTTCGAACACCCAGTAGCCGAATTCGCCGCGCACGGAAAAAATGCGGCCGAAAAAGCCCTGGCGCTTGAGACCGTCCAGCTTCAGCAGACCGGGCAGCCACAGCTTGTCCTGCACCACGCCATGTTTGAGCCGGGCGCGCCCGGCGAGGCGGTAAAGATCGAGCGCCGCGGCGAGCGACTCCGCCACTGGCTTCTCGCAGTAGACGTGCTTGCCGGCGGCAATCGCCAGGCGCACAGCGGCCGCGCGGCGTTCGGTGGTTTGCGCGTCGAAGTAAATCGCATAAGCTGGATCGGCGAGCGCCTGTTCGAGATTCGTGGACCAGGGCAGGCCGCCGCACTCCGCGGAGACGGCTTCTAATTTGGCTGGATTGCGGCCCACCAGCAGCGGGCGCGGCATGATGCTCTCGCTCTCGTTCAACTGCACACCGCCCTGCTGCATGATGGCGTAGATGGAACGGCGCAGGTGCTGGTTCAAGCCCATGCGCCCGGTGACGCCGTTCATGATGATGCCCACGGTGTGCTGCGTGCGGCCGCTCATCCGATTGGCCCTTTGCCTGTGTATTGCGACCACGCGCCGGCCGGCAGCGGCGGCGCTTCCACGCCGGCGCGCGGCAGGGTGCCATCCAGTTCCTGCCGCCAATGCGCCACGTCGCCGGCTGGCCCGTAGCAATAGATCATGCGCATCGGCTCGGCGCTGGTATTGGTGAGCTGATGAAACACGCGCGGCGGAATGTAGACCACCTGGCCAGTGTGGATGGCCATCCGTTCTTCGCCGAGGCACATTTCGCCGGCGCCCCTCACGATCAAGTAAATTTCCTCCTGCTCCTGGTTGTGCCAGGGCACCTGGCCGCCATTAGGCTCGAGCGTGACCTGCCCGAGGGAAAAGCTGGCGGCTTGGATGGGGCTGGCACCACCGACCAGGTTCTGGGTGCGGCGACCGGCCGGGTACGACTGGCCGGCAATGGCGGCAAGATCGGCGATGATCATGGTCTTCGGTTACGAACTCCTACGAAATAGGCTACAACGCCCAGCGCCATCAGGATGCCACCGAATTGGAGCGCGTTGATAGGGCCCAACGGTTCGGCCTGATTGCGCAGCACCGTGAGCAGCATGAGAACGGCCGGCGGAATGCACACGGCGATGGCGCCGCCGGTACCACCGGGAACGCGGTAGGGCCGCGCAAGCCGAGGCTCGCGAATGCGCAGCGCCACCAGCGCAGCGAATTCGAGCAAAATGCTGGAACCAGTGAGCAGCATGTCGAGCATGAGAAGCTTGCTAAACGGCAGCATCAGGCCGAGCGCCCAAGCCGCGGCACAGCCGAGGATGGCCCAGCGCGGCGCATCGGTTTTGGGATCGCGGCGCGCGAAAATCCTGGGCAGAAATCCGTCCTCGGCCAGCGCCGCGGGAACGCGCGAGAGCGCCATGGTAAGCGCGTTGAGCGAGCCCGCCGCGCCCAGCATGCCGCCAACTGTGATTCCCAGTGCGACCACGGCGCCCACAGCACCGGTGCCGAGCACGGCGCGCGCGACGTCGGCCCAGCCGCCGGTTTCCCAGCGGCTGGCGTCGAGACCGGTGAGCGCCACGGCGCCGATGGGCATCACATAGCCGAGCGCCACCAGCGCTACCGCGCCCGCCATGGCGCGCGGATACGTGCGCTGCGGATTTTCGACCTCGCCAGCCACCGTGGAGGTGTTATCCCAGCCCATGTAGTTCCACATCGCCACCAGGACTCCGCCCAGGATGTCGGCGTGGCGCGGGGCCGCCGGCCGCGCGGCGAATGTGCCGCCATGAAACACCGACGCCGCGGCCAGCACCGCAAACGGGCTGAGCAGCAGAACGCCCATCACCATAGAGCTGCCACCCACGGTCTTGGCGCCCAGCATGTTCCACGCCGCCGCCGCCGCAATCAAGCCGACACCGATCCAGGTGGCGCGCTGGCCGACCGTCATCGCCGGCACGAAGTGGGCCAGGTAGCTGACGAAGAGCGTGGGGTAGATCGCCATATCGAAGACGCTGCCCACCAGCGACAGCCAGGCCTCCTGGAATCCCCAGAAGCGGCCCATGCCGCGTTTGACCCAGATGTAATAGCCGCCGTCTTCGGGCAGCGCGCTCGACAGTTCGCTGACCATCAGCGCGGTGGGGAAGCTCCAGAGCGCAGGTGTGAGCAGGAGGATGAGAATAGCGCCGCCGTAGCCGGCCTTGGCAACGGTATCTTCCAACCCGAATGGGCCGCCCGAAACGATGAAATAGGTGGCCGCGATTAGCGGCAATAGTGTGAGCTTGCGAGCGGATGGTGGCGCAGGAGGCGCGGACATGTTCTCAGGGTAGGGGAAGAGGCGGGGATGTCAAGAGGCCAACAATGGTCAAAACCGCTGCTGGTAGCGAGCGCTGATGCGGGAAAGGGCGGCGGCATAATCCAGGCGCGTCTCGTGGTAGTTGTCCCAGTCGAACGGGTACGGCGCTTCATTGGTCGCCTTGAACCGCAGGACCAGAAACTCATCAAACTCGGGCGCGGCGTCGGCGCGCAGCCGGCGTTCGGCCTCGGGCGCTTCTTGGTAAGGATGGAGGAATCCGGCGCTGCCAGTCGTTGGAAAGGGCCGGTCGCCTTCGTAGCCTACGGTGTGCGCAGCGCAGTTAATTCCCTCCACGGCGACCGAAATCGGCTGACCGCCACCGCGCCGGAACTGGGCCACTTGATTCCGAAGGTCGTTGATGACGCGATCGATCTGCTTGATCATGGCCTTGGCCAGCACCTTGACCTCGATGCCAATTTCCACGGTGGCGATCGGCCCCCGTGAAACGAGATAGCCGACGTCCGTGATCGCGGTCTCACCTGGAATGAGTTCGCCAAAGGTCCCATCTCCGCGCCGGGCGGTTACGCCACGCCGCCGATTCTGAACGTTCAGCACGCGGTCTTTGCGTTGGACGACTGCCGTGATCAACTTAGGTGAGCGATTGATGGCGATAAGGTCTTCGTAAAGATGCATCGCCACGAAGTCGCCCTGGTTTGATGCGCGATGTTTATATACCTTGCCTTCAAACAGCCGCCGGAATTCCGTCAGCAGCCGGTACTGGAGTGGCGCCAGCGTGTCCGTCAAGAATGACCTCTGCTTCAGTCGCACCAACCGAGCGATCCTCGCGCGCGGCCCTCGTGATCCGCTGTCGCGCTATCTCGACATAGACCGGCTCGATTTCGTTGGCTATCGAATTTCTGCCTGCCATGATAGCAGCCCGCGACGTGGAACCCGTGCCAGCAAACGGATCGAGCACGGTGTCCCCAGCAAACGAGAACATTTTAATCAGGCGTTCGGCCAGTTCAATAGGAAACGGGGCTGGATGCCCGTCTCGCGTCGAAGCTCCCCGCAAGTCAGTCCAGATGGAGCACTGCCATTGTCTCATCTCATCGCGCGAGAGCATGGAGAGCGCCTTCTGCAAAGGCGGGGCGGAACGGTATTCGCCGCCCTTACGAAGAAACAGAATATACTCGACGTCGTTCTTAATGATTCCGCCGGGCTGATAGGGCTTGCCGTAAAAGCCCGCCCCGTTACCTTCGACTTCGGTTGCCCCGTTGGCGATCTTGTGCCAGAAGATCGGCTGCAGGCAATCCAGACCCACCTTTCGGGCGCGTACCTGTATGTCGGAATGAAGCGGAACCAAGTAATGCCGGCCGCCCTTCTTTCGCGGAATACAGACGTCGCCGACCACGCAACAAATGCGGCCACCGCCCACGAGTACCCGCCTGCACTCCCGCCAGACTTTGTCGAGTTCTGCCAGGAAGTAGTCGTAGTCCTCGAAGTGTCCCATCTGTGCCCGGTTGCCTGGCGCGTACTCCTTCAAGGTCCAATAGGGTGGAGAGGTCACAACCAGGTGCACGCTGGCGTCCGGTATCCACGAGAGATCCCGCGCATCGCCGACATGAATCCTGTGACTCGTGCGTTTGTAGGGCTCTGGCCAACGCACACAGCGGTACTCTTGGTTGGCCGCCAACAGCGCCTTCAGCCCTTCCGGCGTATTGTCTTCGAAAGGAATCGGGCGCATTCGGCGAACTCGTGTCGGCGCTTCGGGGCGGAATAGATCCGCTTGCCGTGGGTGTCCGTTGCGTGCTCGGCTCAATGGCTTCCTATCCGCAAGAGGCTGCCCAAAGACCAGCCTATGTGTGCTGACAGCAATTGTACCGTCCTGCGACTCCCTTTCGCTCATACTGCCAAACATATCGACAGCCTGACGGGATACCAAGAGCCGGCGCCATGGCCCCCCTCACTCCCCGTAGCTGATCTCGCCTTGCCTTGCGGAGTAGGCGGTGTACATCAGCAGTAGCAGGGACACGGCCAGGAGGCCGGGGATGGCCAGCCAGGCGGGGGTGGGGTCGGTTTCGACCGCGATCAGGTTGAGCGGGGGCGGCAGGGGGACTTCCACCGGGCAGAGGTTTCGGAGGTAGAAGATCACGCTGATCTTCTTGAGCAGGGAAGGGAGGAACGGATTGAGGGCTTCCCAGACGTACACCACGGCGGCCGGAATCATGGGGTTGCGAAAGAGCAGGCCGCACATCAGGAACACTGCGCCGTATCCCACCGCGGCCAGGGCGGCGGTGATCGTATACCAGCCGAGCTGGCTGAGGCCGGGGCCGTGCCAGATGTAATTCGAGTAGGCGGCGCCGAAATGGCGGCCAATCAAGAGGAACGAAGCGGCCGCGCTGCCGGCGAACAGCACCACCGCCATGGCCACGCCGGCGAGATATTTTCCCGCCACCAGCACTTCGCGCCGCATCGGCGTGAGGTAATAATAGTGCAGGGTTTTTTCCTGCATCTCCGCGCGAAACAGGCTGGAGAAGATGCCTACGCAGCCGAAGAAAATGGCGCCGCGCAGATAGAAGAACTGAAACATGGCGGCATAGGCAACGCTGTCGTCGCCCAGGCTGTGGCCGGAAGACGACCGGCCCATTTCAAACAACCAGTGCAGCGCGGTAATCGCCACAGGCCCCAGCGCCAGGCAATAGACCCACCAGCCGCGCTTGGAGAAAAATGTCTTCCGCCATTCGAGCCGCAAGACGGCACCGAGTTGGCGCATCCACAGGGCAGTCACGCTGCGCCTCCTTCGCCGATGAGGTATTGATAGACCGAATTCACGTCGTCATCGGCCGGCGCCACGGATTCCACTTCGAGACCGGTGTCCAGAATCACGCGGTTGAGCAGGAGGTAGAAGGCGTCGGCGTCCTTGGTGCGCAGCAGCAGGTTGCGGCCATCGGCCTGGATCTTCGCCTCCACCACGTGGTTCTGATGGAAGAGGCGCGAGGCCAGCTCGGCGGGCCGGTCGCAGCGCACCAGGATTTGCATCGGCTGCTCGCGCACTTCGCTGCGCACTCCCTGAATCTGGCCTTCGGCCACTACGTAGCCGTGACTCAGGAGAATCACCTGGTCGGAGATGCTGTCCACTTCATGCAGGATGTGGCTGGAAACGATAACGTGCCGCCCTTCGGCGCCCCACTCGCGGAACAGGGCGATGGTTTCGGCGCGGGCCATCGGGTCCAGACCGTTGAGCGGCTCATCGAGCACCAGCACGCGCGGGTCATGAGCGATGGCCTGGGCCAGTTTGACGCGCTGCCGCATGCCTTTGCTGTAAGCGGCCACGGGGCGGCCGGCGGCGGGCATCATGTTGACTTTCTGCAGCGCCGCCACGGCGCGCTGGCGCGCTTCTTCCTGGCTCATGCCATACAGCAGCAGGTAGGAGTAAATGAATTGGAAACCGGTGAGCCCTTTGGGAAAGGCGTCGAACTGGGTGCAGTAACCGAGCAGCCGCCCGATCCGCTGCGGGTCGTCGGGCGCGACGCCGAGCACGCGGATCTCGCCGCGCGTGACGCGCAGCAGCCCGGTCATCAGATTCATGAGCGTGGTTTTGCCAGAACCGTTCGGCCCCACCAGGCTGGTGATACCCGGCGGAATGGACAGGTTGACGTTGTTGATGCCGAGGACCTCACCGTAAAAGCGCGAAACGCCAGCGAAGGTGATGTGGGTGTCATTCATCGCACCACCTCCGCGCCGCGGATTTTTCGTGCCAGCATGTACAGGCAGATCAGAGCCAGCACGGCCAGCCCCGCCCAACTCGTCCACAGCGGCAGCGTTTCGCCGCGCGGGGCGCGGAAGAAAATCGCGCCATCGGTACTGGGGTGGCTGCCTTCGAACAGCCACACCCAGACCGAGCCCACCAGGTAGCTGATGTTGAACAGGTTGCCCCAATGGGTGCGCTCCACGCCGTTGATCACCGCGCCGAACGCCGAGGCCACGAAAAACACGCCGAACATGAGCGCGCCGGCGGCCGCTCTCCATTTCACCCACGCGGAGAGCGCCAGCGCCAGCAGGGCCAGCAGCAGAATCCAGATCCAGGCGCCGAAGAAGAGGCCGACCGCAATCCGCACATGGTCGGCGGCCCAGCTCCAGCCTTCCAGGTAGCTTTCGAGGCCGAACAGGAGCAGCCCCGGCACCCAGGTCATCAGGGAAAGCAAAATCAAGAGCACGGACATCTTGCTCAGCACGTACTCCGCGCGCGAGAACGGCCGTGCCAGGTAGAGTGAAAGCGCATTGTTGGCCAGATCTGGCGATACCTGGCCCGGCCCAACGAAGGCGGCCAAAAACAGCGCCATCATGCTTTGCCAGCCGAACAGCGAAAAGAAGAAGACCACGTTGATGGAGATCAGATGCTGCGCGCCTTGGGCATTGATCAGGCTCAGCGCGCTGGCGTTGTGCTGGATGTAGATGATGACGGCGCAGATCAGCGGATAGAGGAAGCTGGCAAAGAAAAAGATGGAAAGGAACCGCCGGTGATGGAGGTCTTCGAAAGCGTAGCGCGGAATCACCAGTAGGCGCGACCAGCGAGGCGTCAGCGCTCCCTCGTAGGGCCGGTAGGTCTTTTTATAGACGGCCATCGGCGGCCTCCATGGCTTTGAGGAAAATGTCCTCGAGCGAATCGCGGCGGTGATTCAGGCGGCGGATCTGGACCTCCTGCGCGGCGGCGATTTCGTACAGGCGGCGTACCTCCAGCCCCTCCGGCATCACCACTTTGAGGCGGCCCTGCGCTCCGGGAGCGGTTTCGCAGCCGAGGCCACGGATGGCTTCGACAAAATTTCCGTTCGCTTCGCCGCGCGTTTCCATTTCCAGAAAACGCACGTTGGCGCGGCGCTCTTCTTCCAGGTTGCAAAAAGCCGCGATAGCGCCGTCCTTGAGAATCAGAACCTCGTCGCAGCACTCTTCCACGTCGCGCAACAAGTGGGAGGAGACGATCAGGTGCAGATCGCCGCGGTCGCGAATCTCCTGGATCAACTGAATCATGCGCAGGCGCGCCGGCGGATCGAGGCCGTTGGTCGGCTCATCGAGAAAAAGCAGCTTGGGCCCGTGCGCGATGGCCTGCGCCAGCTTGGCGGCCTGCTTCATGCCAAGCGAGTAAGTGCCCAGCGTGCGATAGCGGACTTCGCCGAGGCCGACGTAAAAGAACGCTTCGTGAGCGCGCTCGAGAGCCTCGGCCTTCGGCAGGCCGGCCAGTTCCGCCATCAGGCGCACGAAGCGCACGCCGCTCATAGCGGCGATGAAGGAATCGTTTTCCGGCATGTAGCCGATCAGGCTGCGCACCGCGCGCGGCTCGCGGCGGATGTCGCGACCGAGAATGCGGGCGGTTCCCGCCGACGGCTGGTGAAAGCCGAGCAGCGTGTTCAGTAAAGTGGATTTCCCGGCACCGTTCGGCCCCAGCAAGCCGATGGAGCGGCCGGTGAGCGAAGCCTTAAGCCCGTTGAGAATGACTCGATTGCCGAAGCGCACCTCGAGGCCGTCCAGATCGATGACGGGGGCTGTCTCTTCAGCCATCACTTCTCTCTATACGCCGGTTTATCCCCGGCTGTTCCGAAGAGTTGTCCTAACGGGAACGACCCGGACGCCCAGCCGCCGGGGCTGCCGGTCAGAAGGGCCTCCAGGCCCGCTCCCAACACATCGCTCGCGCTGGCCACGGTGATGCGGTCCGGCGCGCCATAGGCGGCGATCAGGGTAGGTTTGATGTTGCTCAGACGCTCGGCCGGACTAGGCTGGCCGGGATGCGCGCCGCCCAGGCCGCTCAACAGGCCGGCGAAGGGCGCCAGCGACGTGCCCAGGTTCTGATACAACACCGCAGAGAAATTGGCGTAGTGGTCGCGCGGCGTCAGAGCCATGAATTTTTCCGAACGAATGATGGAAGTTCCCGACGCCTTCAGATCGAGAGCGCGCTTGACCAGCGCGCGGCTCGGCGCGGCGATCATATAACCATCGGCGAAGGTATAGTGCGCGGCGGCGAGCGGCCCCAGCCCGGGCGAATCGATGGTGTAATACGTGCGGCCGTCAAAGGTTTCTTGCGCCATGCGGATGGTGTGGCCGGTTTTAGCGGCTTGCAAGTTGGCGTCGGCCACCAGGCGCGCGAAAACCGATTGCAAACGCGGCGGATCGTAAACTTCCACCACCAGCTTCCAGGAAGGAACGGGCATCAGCGGGCCATCGAGCGACAAGGCAAACTCGCCGCCGAGGCTATGCGCGAGACCGTTGCGCAGGTCGCCCTGCGCGCCCAATCCGGCGGTGGTGGTGTTAGCCACACCGGCAAGCTGGTCGGCGATGGCTACAGGATCGCGCACCACAAACGCCGCCACGGTTTCGGCATCGGGCGAAACGTAATCGAACGAGCCCATGGGCGCCGGATCGGCCAGCCAGGCGGCGATGCCGGAGTGGGCGGGATCGAAGCTCAGCGTGGCGCGCGCTTCCATCTGGTGGTTCACCTCTTTCTCCTCGGCAATGAAATAGCGCACGCCGGCCGCGGCTTCGGATCGCGCCAGGCGCGATAGATCGGCACACACCAGCAGCCCGGCGCCTTCGTGGTAGAGCTCCGCGATGCGCGCATAAAAAGGCGTGCCCGCGAATCCGCCGACTGGCGAATCGAAGACGGAAGCGAGGCTGTCCACCGGCGCGCGCTCCGGGCCAAAAGCGACCAAGCCGTGGCGCACCTCGACGGTCACAGGCAATCCCTGCTGCTTGAGAAACTCGGGGAACCCATCGCGTTTCAGTTCCGAGACGAACACGGGGGCCTGCGGCTCGCCATTTGCCGTGGCCACGACCACCACTGCGATCTCGCCACCCAGGTAACTGCTGGCAGCACGCAGTTTTTCGATCACCGGCTGCACTTTCGGGCCGCGCTCGCTCCAGAACGGCGCCAGTTCGGGACTTTCGGCGATCTTGCGGTTGAGCACTGCCTCCGCCTGGCTCAGATAGTCGCCCAGGTTGGGAATGCTGGCGTACAGCACAGTGGACGCAGGCAGGCGGTTCAACAGTTCGCTCTGGTAGCGAAGGTCGGGCAGATGAATCTGCTCCAGGCTGGCGCGCAAATCGGCCAGCAGCTTGTAGTAATGATCGCGGTTACGGCTCCAGGCAATGTCTTCCTTCACTGGTTCAGGGACCATTTCCGCGCCGGTGACGGCCTGGTCGCCGCGGTGGAGCACCTTTTCGCTGCTTCCCTGCTCGACATGCACTTCGCCCTGGACCACCGAAACGCGCGATCCCTTGACGCCGGCGCTGACGCCGAAGATGGTTCCGGTGACCGCCACGCGGCAATCGCCGGTATCGACAAACAAGTGGCCTTTGCGGCGCTTGGCGGCTTCCACCATTACGCTGCCGCGGCCCAGCCGAATCGTCAGGTCATTGGCGGACGCCGTAGCGATGAGGCTCGATCGTTCGCGCAGCTCCACGGACGACCCGTCACCCAGGCGCAGCAGGGCATCGGAATCCTTCGCGCTGCGAATCGCGACTCCTTCCGGCAGATTCTGACCGGCCGCCAGCGGATGAAGCGTACCATCGGCCGCCACCTGATACAGCGTGCCGGTGACCGCTACCACTCTGGCTTGGCCGCCGGGCGCCCCCGAGCGCTCGAGCACGTTCCAGACAACCGCTCCAGCGGCAATCACCACCACCGCAGCAGCCGCCCACCGAATGGCGTACGGGCCACGCCAGGCGGGCCGCACCGCGGGACGGGCGGCCGGCATCGTCACCACTTTGCCTTCGTAGATGTGCCGGCAGGCGACGCATGCATGCAGGTGATCCTCGACCAGCATGGCGCGCGCTTGCGGCAAGCGCCCCGCGCGGTAATCGGGGAGCAGCGCCTGGAAGTCGGCGCAACCGCGGATGGGCTCGCCGCTCAATTGGCCGGCGGCTTCCGCTAGCCGCGCCCACACGCGGTTCGCGGCGGCCTCGACCACCGCCGGATCGACCGCCTCATTGCGAATTTCCGACAATGCCTGTTCCAGAGCCGGGTCCTGGAAACTATTTTCGGGTGTCATGCCTCACCTCCCTGATAGACGCGGAATTCCTTTTCCAGCCGGTCGCGGGTGCGGGAAATGGTCACCGCGACGCTGCCCGGCGTGGTGTTGAACAACCGCGCAATTTCGGGATTGTCCTTGCCTTCGAAAAACCGCAACGCAAACATCTGCGCGATGCGCGGATTCAGCCGCGCCAGCGCGCCGCGCAGCCAATCGCGAATTTCGCTTGAGGCCTGCAGGCGATCCGGCCGGCGGTGCGCCGGTTCGGCCAGCACGGGTTCCAGCTCGTCCAGAGGAATATTCCGGATACCCTGCCGTGACCGCACGATGTCCAGCGCCGCATTCACCGCGGCGCGCCGCAAGAAACTCGGCATGTTCTCCACCGCATCGGCGGCAGCATCGCGTTTGAGCAACCGCAAGAAGACTGTTTGCAACGCGTCCTCGGCGTCGCTGGCGTTGCCGGTGATGCGGTACGCCGCGCGGAACACGGCGGCGTGGCTCTCGCGGAAAATTCGTTCCAGATCGGCTACCGGCAAGCGGGCGGGTTCCGGCGGAGCAGCCATCAACGTATTCATCCTAACAGGCTCTCTGATTAGGGTGACGCGTGACGGTGCCACGGTTTAGCACGCCAGGGGTTCAGGATCGAAGTCGGCGAAGCTAAGTGGCCTCCTTGCAACGCGACCGCAGGAGCGGGGCCGACGTGTCACAGCGGCGAGAGCGGCGCCCATGAAAAAAGCCCCGCGCCGGGGAAGACGTGGGGCCTAGGTCTACTACGTTCTGTCTCGGAGGATGACAGAGTAAGAAAATATTAACACTCTGGCCTGGCTAAATCAATCCAAGCTGGCACAAAAACTGCGCTTGGGCTCGTGTTAACACTTTCACAGTGACATGAGTCACCAACTCGCACGCCGCCGAATGCGATGGCAGCCAAAGACGCGCGGAGGCTCCGTGAGATTGAATTGCGCGTTAAGAGAATGGCCGCGGTGCCTCCCAGTCAGGCCGTGGTGGCGCCGGCCCCCATGGCCTTCAGCGCGGCGGCTTCATCATCATAGGTAACAAAAACGGTGTAGAGCTTGGTGATGGTGAGCAGTTCCTTGACCTTCCCCTGCGCGTGCAACAGCCTGACATCGCCGCCCAGATTGGTCACAGTGGCATACGACCCGACAACTTCGCCAAGGCCGGCGCTATCCAGATAGGTTACGTCCCGCAAATTGAGCAGGATGTTCTTCTGGCCCGAGCCAACCAGCCCTTTGATCGTGTCGCGCACCACCCCGGAACCATCGCCCAGGACAATCCTTCCGGCCAGATCCACGATGGCCACCTTGCCGGCTTTTCGAACGGTCGCCTTTGCGCTCATTGTGCCTCCAACGGACTATTGTACACGGCTGCACGGCGGCAAGTGCTGAAGCGCGAGTCAATCTCCGCCAATCAAGTGCAGCTTGATGCGCCGGCGGTGCGGCGCGGCGCGATGCTCGAACAGGTAGATTCCCTGCCAGGTGCCAAGCGCCATGCGACCGCGTTCCACGGGCACGGAAAGCTGCGCCAGGGTGAGCGCCGCGCGGATGTGGGCCGGCATGTCGTCCGGCCCCTCCACGGTGTGACGGTATAGCCGATTATCCTCCTCCACCAGGCGATTGAAGAAGTTGTTCAGATCGTGGATCACGTCCGGATCGGCGTTTTCCTGGATGGTGAGCGATGCCGAGGTGTGCTGCACAAATAGAGTGAGCAGGCCGGCGCTGACGCCGAGCCCCGCCACCCATTCCTCGAGCGCGCCGGTGATCTCGTACAGCCCCTTGCCTTGCGTCGGCACCTCGATCTGGTGCAGGAACTGCGCCAGCGGCACGTTATTCGACCGTCACGCTCTTGGCCAGGTTGCGCGGCTGATCGACGTCGCAGCCTCGGCGCACGGCGATATGATAGGCCAGCAGTTGCAGCGGCACGATTTCCAGAATCGGGCTCAACAGCGCCAGCGACGGCGGAATCTCGATGGTATGGTCCGCCATCTTGGGCACCTGTTCGTCGCCCTGCGTCACCAGGGCCACCACGATTCCCTCGCGCGCCTTGACTTCCTGAATATTGGAGACCGTCTTCTCATACAGCAGGCGGCTCTCTTCGCTCGATGCGTCGCGCGTGGCCAGCACCACAACCGGCAGTTTTTCGTCGATCAACGCATTGGGGCCGTGCTTCATTTCGCCCGCCGGGTAACCCTCGGCGTGAATGTAAGAGATTTCCTTCAGCTTCAGCGCGCCTTCGAGGGCGATCGGAAAATGCTGGCCGCGGCCGAGGAAAAGGAAATCGGTGGCGCGGTGCAGCTCCCGTCCCAGTGCTTCGTAGACGGCATCGTGCGCCAGCACAGTCTCCAGCTTGCCGGGAATCCGCAGCGTCTCCTGCATCAGGCAGCGCGAGGTGCTTTCATCCAGACGCCCGTTGGACTGCCCGAGGTACATCGCCAGGATAAAAAGCGCGCTCAACTGGCAGGTGAACGCCTTGGTGGAAGCGACGCCGATTTCCGGGCCCGCGTGGGTGTAGATGGTGCCGGCGGCTTCGCGGGTGACCATCGAGCCCACTACGTTGCAGATAGCAAGCGTCTTCGATCCCCGTTGTTTGGCTTCGCGCTGCGCGGCCAGCGTGTCGGCGGTTTCGCCCGATTGCGAAATCACCACTGTGAGCGTATCTTCAGTGACAATCGGATCGCGGTAGCGGAATTCGCTGCCGTAGTCGACCTCGACCGGAATGCGCGCCAGTTTTTCGATCATGAACTTGCCGGCCAGGCCCGCGTGCCAACTGGTGCCGCAAGCGATGATCTTCACCTGGCGGAAACCGGCGAACTCCGCTGGCTGAATATCCATCTCATCCAGGAAAATGCGTCCGGTTTCCTGCCCTATCCGGCCCAGCATGGTGTCACGCACGGCCCGCGGCTGCTCGAAGATTTCCTTGAGCATGAAATGCTTGTAGCCGCCCTTTTCGGCCATGATGGGATCCCAGAGCACGTGCGTGACCTGCCGGTTGACGGGCCGGCCCTGGAAATCGCTCAAGCGTACGCCGGCTGGCGTCAGGATGGCCATGTCGCCATCGGCGAGGAAAAACATGTCGCGGGTGTGGCTGAGGATGGCAGGCACGTCGGAGGCGACGAAGTACTCGTTATCGCCGATGCCGATGACCACCGGCGGGCCGTTGCGCGCGGCGACAATCTTCTCCGGATCGTCGCGCGAAATCACCGCCAGCGCGAAGACACCGGCCAGTTCCGCGACTGCCGACCGAACCGCTTCCTCCAGATTGCCGCGAAAATACTTTTCGATGAGGTGCGCGATGATCTCGGTATCGGTTTCCGTGCGGAATACGTGACCCTCCGCTTCGAGCTCACGCTTGAGCGTCAGGTAGTTTTCCACGATGCCGTTGTGCACCACTACCAGATTGCCCTTGCAGTCGCTGTGAGGGTGAGCGTTTTCTTCGGTGGGGCGCCCGTGCGTCGCCCACCGCGTGTGGCCGATCCCAAATGAGCCATCCACCGGGTTCAGGCGGATGACATCTTCCAGGTTGCGCAGTTTACCCTTGGCGCGGCGCACGGCCAAGTGGTGATCCTCGCCGTACACGGCCAGCCCGGCTGAATCATAGCCACGGTATTCCAGCCGCTTCAGCCCCTCCAGGATGATCGGCACCGCCTTGCGGTCCCCGACATAACCGACAATTCCGCACATCACACCATTATAAAGAAGCGGCGAGAAGATGCTCCAGGGCAGGCCGGCGCGGCGGCTGCGGGCGGGTTGTCCCAGGAACCCGCCCAATTTGAAGGGCTGCGAGCCGCATCTTCCCGGCGCTAAACCTGAATTCCGAAGTTGGACGCCTTGTATCAGGGCACGGCTTCAGCCGTGCCGCCGACAACACGCATTCTGAGGGCTTCAGCCCCTGTCTGCTGGCCAGGGGCTAAAGCCCATAAGGTTCAACCC
>JBAVEN010000070.1:0-61980 GCA_049587755.1 Bryobacteraceae bacterium
ACTGGCCGGTTTCGCCCTCCAACCTCATCAGGCGAAAACCGCAGCGGTACAGTTATCCCCAACGCTCACAGCGGTCGAATCGGCCCCCACGGATATCTTGGACAGATGTGGTCCCCGACCTGCCAACGTCGGGCGAAGCCCGGCCGGTTTTGTTTGTCCGCGCCCCCGCCGCCCGAGGCGGGGCCGGTTTTGTCGTCTCATGACCGCACCTTGCGTCGCGCCGCCAGTTTTGTCCCGTAGGGGCCGGGCATGCCCGGCCCGAGCCGTGATCGCCCGTACGCCGCAGGCTCGGCCAGCATTGTGTTGCGCCGCTCCTGGTGCTAAATTCCGGATCGGAAGCCTCTATGACGCCAACCTCTGAAAGCATGGCCAAACGCGCCGACCTGGCAGGCCCGGGTATCGGCGATTACGCGCAGATTGAAAAGATTCTGCCGCGGGATTATCAAAGCCTACTGACGGCACGTGAAACGCAGCGGGCCCTGTTTGCGGCTAAGAACTACATTGAGGAACACCTCTGCCGCGAGCTCAACTTGATGATGGTCTCCGTTCCATTGATTGTGGACAAGCAAAGCGGGGTCAACGACTACCTGGACCGCGACGGATCGCGCACGCCGATCGAGTTCCACATCCGCAACGATGGCCGGAATCCCATCGACGCCCAGGTGGTGCAGGCCGCCACCAAGTGGAAGAGGATCGCCTTGAAGCGCTTCGACTGCCATCCGGGCGAAGGCATGTGCACCGACATGCGCGCCGTACGCAAAGACTACTTTCTGGATCACGATCACAGCGCCTACGTCGACCAGTGGGATTGGGAGCGGGCCATCGCCGCGGAGCAGCGGAATCTCGATTTTCTGAAAGAGGTGGTCCGCAAGATCTGGAAGGTGCTGGTGGGCGCCGAACGGCATCTGCTGGCGCGGTTCCCCGCGCTCCAACAGGACCGGTATCCGAGCCTTCCCGAAAACATCGAATTCTTCCACGCCGAAGAGATTCTCGGCATGTACCCCGGTTTGCCGCGCAAGCAGCGCGAGACCGCGATCCTCCAGGAGCACCCCGCCATTTTCATCATCGGCATCGGCTGGACGCTGGCTGACGGCTTCCCGCACGAGTTGCGCGCGGCCGATTACGACGACTGGGTCACGCCCACGCGCACTGCTGCCGGCGCGCCGGCCCACGGGCTGAACGGCGACATCCTGGTCTGGAACCCGATAACCAAGCGCCGCCACGAGCTCTCCAGCATGGGAATCCGTGTCAACGCCGAAACGCTGCGCCAGCAGCTCGAGCTCACCGGCCAGCTTGATTTTCTCGAATACCCGTACCACCGGGCGATCGTCAACGGCGAACTCCCGCTCAGTATCGGCGGCGGCATCGGACAATCGCGCACGCTCATGCTCCTGCTCCGCAAAGCTCACCTCGGCGAGGTGAGCGTAACCGTGTGGCCCAAAGTCTTGAAGGAGATGTGCGAGCGCCACAACATTCACGTCTTGGAGTAGAGGAAGCGCGCCCGGTCCATCGAAAAGCCGAATCCGCACTATAAATTCTTTCGGTTTCCCTTTGCCCGCGGATTCCGCCAGCATGGTAACTGGAGTATTTTGTATTGGAGCGCACCTTGCGGTTCTCCGGTTATCGAACGGACGGTTTCTACGACGAAATGTTCCATGACGACGGGACGCCGCGTCCGCACGTCCGCCTGCTGGTGGATACCATCGAGAACCTGTCCGACGGCCACCTGCTGCGCTACCAGCGCGCCGCCGAGCGCCTCCTGCTGCAAATGGGCATCACCTTCAATGTCTACGGCGATTCGGCCGGCGCCGAGCGCATTTTCCCCTTCGACCTCGTCCCCCGCATCATCCCCGCCGGCGAGTGGGCGCACATCGAACGCGGCCTGGTGCAGCGGATTCACGCTCTCAACGCCTTCATCGACGACATCTACCACGATCGGAAAATCCTCAAAGACGCCGTCATCCCAGCCGACGTGGTCCTCTCCGCCGCCAGCTATCGGGAGCAGTGCCACGGCCTCAATCCGCCCTGGCGCGTCTGGTGTCACATCACCGGAACCGACCTGGTGCGCGATCGCGACGGGTGCTTCTACGTGCTCGAAGATAACCTGCGCGTGCCTTCCGGCGTCAGCTATGTGATCGAGAACCGTGAGGTGCTAAAACGCATTTTCCCCGGCGTGTTTGAAGGCCTGTCGGTGCGGCCGGTCAATGAGTATCCCAGCCGCCTGCTCGAGATGCTGGAATCGCTCGCCCTCGGCGAACAAAATCCGCGCGTCGTCTTGCTCACGCCCGGGATTTACAACTCGGCTTACTTCGAACACAGTTTTCTGGCGCAGCAGATGGGCGTGCAACTGGTGGAAGGCCGCGACCTGGTGGTGTCCGGCGGCGATGTTTTCATGCGCACCACCAAGGGGCTGGAGCGCGTGCACGTCATTTACCGCCGCGTGGACGACGATTTTATGGATCCCGACGTTTTCCGCGCCGATTCTCTGCTGGGCGTGCCCGGGCTGATGGCCGCCTACCGCGCCGGCCGCGTCGCCCTGGCCAACGCCCCCGGCAACGGCGTGGCCGACGACAAGGTGATCTACGCGTACGTCCCCGACATGATCCGTTACTACGAAGGCGAGGACCCCATCCTGCCCAACGTGCCCACCTATCTTTGCTGGCGCGAGGCCGACCGCCAGTATGTGCTCGAACACTTGGCGGAATTGGTGGTCAAGAGCGCCAACGAATCGGGCGGCTATGGAATGCTGGTCGGCCCGCATTCGGCCCAGGCCGCGCGCGAGGAGTTCGCCGCCCGCATTCAAGCCAATCCTCGCAACTACATCGCCCAGCCCACGCTGGCGCTGTCCCGCGCCCCCACCATCGTCGACGACCATTTTGAAGGCCGCCACGTGGACTTGCGGCCGTACGTGCTGTGCGGCAAGGAAATCTCCGTCCTGCCCGGCGGCCTCACCCGCGTCGCCATGAAAAAAGGCTCGCTGGTGGTCAACTCGTCGCAAGGCGGCGGCAGCAAGGATACCTGGGTGCTCGCTCCCGGAGGTCCGTCATGACGCAACTCGCCCAGCCGCTGCTGAGCCGCGTGGCCGACGCTGTCTACTGGATGGGGCGCTACATCGAGCGCGCTGAAAACGTGGCGCGCTTCCTCGACGTCAATCACAATCTGATGCTCGACCTGCCCGGCGTTTTTTCCAGCCAGTGGCAGCCCATCATCAACACCACCGGCGATCGCGCCCTATTCGCCGACCGCTACGGCGAGGCCACGCAGCAGAACGCCGTGCGCTTCCTGGCATTCGACGCCGAATACGCGAATTCGATTTATTCCTGCATCCTGGCGGCGCGTGAAAATGCGCGCTCGGTGCGCGAAACCATCTCCTCGGAAATGTGGGAGCAGATCAATTCGCTCTACCTGATGATCACCGCCGAGGCGCGCAAGGCCACTCCCGAATCGCTCCCCGAGTTCTGTCACGCCGTGCGGATGGGCTGCCACCTGTTTGAAGGCATCACCCACTCCACTGCCAGCCACAATGAAGCCTGGCATTTCATTTCCGTCGGCCGCCGCCTGGAACGCGCCGACAAGACCACGCGAATTCTGGACGTGAAGTATTTCATCCTGTTGCCTTCCGTCGCCGACGTTGGCACGCCGTTCGACGACGTGCAGTGGGCGGCCCTGCTCAAGAGCGTCAGCGGGTTTGAAATGTACCGCAAGAAGTACGGCCGCATCGCGCCCGACCGAATCGTCGAGTTCCTGCTGCTGGATGGCGAATTTCCGCGCGCCGTGCGCTACTCGATCGGCCAGGCCGACCAGGCGCTGCACGCGATCACCGGCACTCCCCGCGGCGGCTTCTCTTGCGCCTCGGAACAGCGCCTAGGCATGCTGCGCTCGGAGCTGGACTTTGCCCTCGTGGAGGACGTTCTCCAGGGCGGCCTGCACGAGTTTTTCGACGCGCTGCAGACGAAAATGAATACAATCGATGAGTGCATTAGAAGTGACTTCTTTGCCCAGCGCCCCGCCGGCGCCAGGGCATGGGCTTGAGGGGAGAGCGATGACATTCTGTCTGGGAATCAATGTCGAACAGGGCTTGGTCGGAATCGCCGATACGCGCGTGCTCACCGGCAACGAATGCCTGACGGCCAGGAAGACCGCCAGCTATCAGGGGCCCGGCTTCGCGTTCTTTGTCATGAATTCCGGCTTGCGCTCGTTGCGCGATAAAATACTCCTGCTCTTCGAAGAGGCCTTCGCCAGGAATACGGCGGGCCGCGACCGCCTTTATAAGGTGGTCAACCTCTATTCCAGCCAGGTGCGCCGCGTGGCCGAAGAAGACCGCGTGCCGCTGGAGCACGCCGAGCTTTCCTTCAACTCCTACGCCCTGATCGGGGGCCAGATGGCGGGCGATTCCATGCACCGCCTGTTCCTGGTTTACCCGGAGGGAAACTGGGTCGAGGTCGGCCCCGACACGCCCTACCAGATCATCGGCGCCACCGGTTTCGGCAAGCCTGTTCTGGAGCGCTCCCTGACCGCGGCCGATTCCATGCTGTACGCTTTCAAAGTCGGATTGCTGGCCTTCGACGCCACTCGCCTCTGCGCCGCCGACGTGGGCTTCCCGGTGGACGTGCTGCTCTACTCGCGCGGCAGCTTCGAGCTGGTGGAGCACCGCTACGAATTCGAGGACCTGCGCGAGATTTCCGACTGGTGGCAGGATCGCATGCGGCGCAGCGTCCAGGACCTGCCCGCGGAGTGGGTGGAAGTGGCCTTCTCCCGGCTCACCGGCTCGTCCATGGCTCTCTGAGCCCGCTATTCTCACGGAGCAGCATGCGCATCCAAGTCCATCACTCGACTCAATACCTTTACGACAGCCCCGTCTTTCTCGAACCGCACACTTTCCGGCTGCGTCCGCGGGATGACGGCGCGCAACGCCTGCTTTCGTACCGGCTTGAGATCTGGCCCGCGCCCGCCGGCCGCAGCGACTGCCTGGATCAGGACGGCAACGTCGCGGTGGAAGCGTGGTTCGATCGCAAGCTGACCGAATGGCGCATCGAAAGCGAATTTGAAATCGAAACCTTGCGCGAGAATCCGTTCGATTTCGTCGCTGCGGCCGGCATGCTGGCGCTGGCGCCGGTGTACCCGGAGGCCGTGGCCGCGTCGCTCGCGCCGTATCGGGAGTTGGCCCAGCCCTCGCCCGCCATCCGCCAGTTCGCCGCATCGGCCGCGGCAGCCGCCGGTGGCCATACGCTCGAATTCCTCACCGTACTCAACCGCAGGCTCTTCGAAGGATTCGGCCACGAGGTCCGCGACACCGGCCCGCCTCATCCGCCCGAAGTCACCCTCGGTCTCAAGAGCGGTACTTGCCGCGACCTGGTAGTGCTGTTCGCGGCCGCGGCCCGCGCTGTCGGCATCCCCACGCGCTTCGTCAGCGGCTACGAAGCCGGAGCCGCTGAGCAGGAAAAGCCCGACCTGCACGCCTGGGCCGAAGTGTACCTGCAAGGCGGCGGTTGGCGCGGCTATGACCCGGCCGCCGGCTTGGCCACTTCCACCCGCCATATCGCCGTGGCTGCCGCCGCCGACCCGCGCCTCGCCGCCCCCATCACCGGCACCTTCCGCGGTTCCGCCCGCTCGGAAATGCGTTTCTCGCTTACCATGCAGCTCGACCCCGGCGCGCAGCCGGACGCGGCTAACCGTCAGGCGGCGTCGGCTCCCTGACGAGGCGTGAACGTTAAGCGGACCGTCGCCTTGAGAGACGAAATCCGGCTCCGAGTCGCTGTACTGAGCCCCGACCGTCAGGGAGCGGCTTGCCCTGACCACTTCTAGCCTGGCGCCAAGGGAAACGAACGCTCTCGCCGAGTGACAGCTATTCCCGCTCCGGACGCGGCGGTGGCGGCGTCTGTGGAGGTGCTGGCGGGGCGCCTGGGCCGCCGTGCCGGCCCGGCGCGGCGCCCGGACCGTGAGGACCGCGCTGCTCGCTGTCGAGCATTTTCCACTGCTCCGGCGTCAGCACATGGCGCAGTCCCAGCAGCAGCCGCGCGTTGGCTTTTTCCAGCTCGGCGCGTGCCTGCGCCACGCGGTCGATCTGCGGCAGAACCTTGGCGTCGTCCGGGTTGGCGGCATTGATCAACGGGTCCAGAATCGCTTCCTCTTTTTCGAGCGCGGCGTGAAGATCGATCAGCCGCAGCCTGTGTTGCTGGAACACCTCGTCCATCTTCTTCTGCTGGTCGGCGGTGAGGTTGAGCTGGCGGGACAGTTCGGGATTGTCCCACCACTTGCCGGCAGGACCGGGCATCATCATGCCGCGGCCCGGCCCGTGGCCTTGCGGCGGGGCGGGCGGCGCCGGCGCGGCCGGAGGCGCTGGAGCGGGTGGCGGCGTGGCCTCCGGCGACGGTTGCGCCATCGCCAATCCGCTCAATGCGGACACGAGTAGAGTTGTCTTCAGAATCGTCAGTTTCATGTTGACCTTTCTTGCTTTGAATTACTGGCTGGAGCCGGATTGCCCGGTGGGCGAGTTCCAAGCCACCAGTTTCTCCAGCGGCTGCATGGGTTCCGGCACCGAGCGCGATACCTGGGCCTGCACCTGTTCGAGCAGAACTTCGTCCTGGCGGGCCATTTCGATGGCGTGCTGGTGATGCCGGTACACCGGCGCGGCCACCATCAGCGCCGCGGCCGCTGCCAGTGCGATCCGCATCGCCGTCAAGCTTCGCCGGCGGCGCGCCACCGATGCCATAGGCTCCGTCCGCGGAGCCGGCGTTTCGGCTGAGCACCACGCTCGCGTCGCGTCGCCGAATCGCGCCAACGGCTCCCGCGCCCGCTCCAGCGCCGCCGCGCAACCGGCGCATTCCGCCAGGTGGCGCTCCGCATCCGTATCGCGAATCCCGGCCAGCCATTCCGAAATCTCAACCGACGTCAAGTGCCCCCTCATCTCGTGTCCCCAATCTTCTTTCGCACCGTATCCACCGCGCGGAACAGATGCGCCTTCACCGTGCCGTCATGCAAACCGATCGCCGCGGCGATTTCCCGTATCTCCATCTCTTCCACGAACCGCAGCAGAAACACCGTGCGCTGCCGCTCCGATAGGGTAGCCACGGCCCGCCAGACCGCCTGCACCTGCTCGCGCGCCGACGCTTCGGCTTCCGGGGAACTGCGCCGGTCGGCCAGCCAGTCGCCCGTGAACGCCACGTCCAAACTGGTTTGCGCCGCCCGCCGCCAGAAGCGCAGGCGAGCGCTCTTGCGATGGTCGTTCACCAGGTTCACGGCGATACGCATCAGCCAGGTGCGCACGCTCGCATCGCCGCGAAAACTCCGCCGCGCTTGGTAGGCGCGCAGGAAGCACTCCTGGGTCAGGTTCTCCGCCGGCTCGCGTTCCCGCAGCGACACCAGCAGAAAGCGGAATACCGCCGGCTGGTGCTCCCGCACCACGGCATCGAAATCCGCGAGCCCCCCCGCGGCGACCGTCGTCACCGAACCCGGCTCCGCCGCCAGCGCTGTCTCCATTCGTTTATATAGACCGGAATCCCGCCGCAAAGGTTTACAGGCTGTGCCAAAGAAAGTGTCCGGGTGTGCTCAGAAACCCGCCGTTCCTTGCCGCAACCGAAGAGGCCCTATTTTCCTGTCGCGCACCCAAACCGCCTCCTTCGCCGGCCGAAGCGGGAAGCCTCATGCCATAATAATGACACCTGGCTATCCGAAAATGACCACCAGAGCAGATACGCTTGAGTTAGGGCCCGTGCAGAAGACCCTGCTGTTGCCCTTATGGGGCCGGGCCATCGAGACCGGCAAGGCGCGGCCGTTGATCGTCGATCGGACGGCGGCTAACATCCTGGCCACTCTTGACTATGATTTTTCCACCATCGCCCGTAATATCAGTCCGATCACCCGACTGGCATGGATCGCCCGCAGTCTTCATACGGACCGCACCATCCGCGCCTTTCTCGCCCGCTATCCCGACGCTACGATTGTCAACCTCGGCTGCGGTCTGGACACCACCTTCGAGCGAATCGATAACGGCTCTCTTCACTGGTATGACCTCGACGTACCGGATGTGATTGAGCTGCGCAAGCGCTTCATCGAGGAAAGCGGCCGGCGCCAGTTCATTGCCTGCTCGCTGCTGGACGATGCCTGGCTGCCGCGCGTGCAGCCGGCCGGCGCCGCCTTCTTCATCGCCTCCGGAGTCTTTTATTACTGCGAAGAATGCCAGATCAAGGCATTGTTCATCAGGCTCGCCGAAGCCTCTCCCGGTAGCGAGGTTCTTTTTGACGCGTGCTCCCCGCGCGGCCTCCGCATGGCAAACAAGAAAGTCATCAAAGCAGGCGGAATGGACGAGAGCGCCGTTTTGAAGTGGGGAATCCGGCAGGCAGCGGAAATGCAGTCATGGGATGGGCGGATTGCCATTTTGGAAGAATACCCGCTGTTCCGGCGCTTTGGGCGCGAACTGAGCGCCAAGGCAAGGTGGGGGATGTGGATGTCGGATTCCCTGGGGATCATGTCGATGGTTCACTTGCGGCTTGGCAATCTGCCGGCCAGTTAGCGCCTTCGCAGCGAAACTCAGATGCCGGCTCCGCCGTAGTCACTCTCAGGAGTAAGCATGCAGAATCCCGTGCCGTCGCCGGAGCAATCTCAAGCTGCCCCGGCTCCCATGAAACCTAAACACGTGTGTCCCTGGTGGCTTGGATACTTGCTGGCGAGCCCCATCCGGCGCATCTATTATCAGCCGGCCAAAGTGCTGGCCGCGCATGTTCGCGAAGGCATGACGGTCCTCGAACCCGGTCCCGGAATGGGCTTTTTCACCCTGGAACTGGCGCGTCTGGTGGGCAGCTCAGGCCGGGTGATCGCCGTCGACATTCAGCCCCGGATGCTCGCTGGGCTCCGCCGCCGCGCGGCCAAAGCCGGCGTCCTCGAGCGCCTGGACGCGCGCCAGGCGGCGCCGGATTCGCTCGGGCTTGCGGACCTGGCAGTAGCGGTGGATTTCACCCTGGCATTCGCCATGGTGCATGAGCTTCTTGCCCCAGCACCCTTCTTCCGCGAAGTGGCCCGTGCCTCGAAACCCGGAGCGCGCCTGTTGTTCGTCGAACCCGTCGGGCACGTCACGGCTTCCCATTATGATGCCGAATTGCAAGCTGCCCGCGACGCTGGATTCAAGCTGGTGGAGTCGCCCTCTCTGCGCCGCAGCCGCGCCGCGCTGCTCGAAAAAGTTGGAGCCTGACTCAACCGCCCCGACTTCGCCGCGACGTAAGCCTTCAGCGCCGCCCGCTGTCCCGGGTTGGCGGCCGCTCAAGCGTCCAGTGACCGGTTGGCCACCCCAGCCGATGCCGCGGCCGGACGCGTGGGCAGCCTGAACAACCTACTCTTCGGCAAGAGTGGAGATGCCTTTCATAACTTCGCCGGACAAGGGTGTCATCGGGACTTACGACGCGTCCGGCGGCGGCTGGCCTTCCGCCGGCCTGCGCGCGGCCGGCAGCGCATAAAAGCGCTTGCCGCAGGATCGGCAGTGCCGGGGCACACGGCCAAGCTGGGCCATCAGCGTGTCGAGTAATCCGCGGTGCATGGATGGAACGATATCTTTCCCAAAACATCGGGGACAACGCAACTCCCCGGGCTTTATGTCGGGCTCGTCCAGGGTTTCCAAACCGTGATTCTATCACCGCCTTCCGGCGCATGTTCCGCGCCCTTGCGCGGTGTTAGCCTGTTGATCGTGCGCCCTGTCTTCCTGTTCCTGTCGAGGCTCGTTTGGCTGAGGAGATGGTTAGAAAATTCATCGTCCGCGCGGCGCCTGGCCTCCCGTTTCGTGGCAGGCGATATGCTCGAAGACGCGCTGGCCGTTGGCCGCCGGTTGAAGGCGGAGGGCATCGATCTCACGCTCGATCGCCTGGGCGAAAGCGTCACCTCGCTCGCCGAGGCTGCCGCGGCGCGCGACGATTACCTGCGCGCGCTCGAGGCTTTGCAACAATCCGGCGCCCAGAGCAACGTCTCGCTCAAACTGACCCAGTTCGGGCTGGATCTCTCAGACGAGGAATGCCGCGCCAACGTGGAACAATTGGTGCGGCGCGCCGCCGGGCTCGGCGGCTTCGTCCGCGTCGACATGGAATCAAGCGGCTATGTGGATCGCACTCTCGCCCTGGTGACGGACCTGCACGCGCGGCACCCAGCCGTGGGCACCGTGATCCAAGCCTACCTGTACCGCTCGCAGGGCGACGTGGAGAATCTCTGCGGCCTCGGCATCCGCGTGCGCTTGTGCAAGGGAGCTTACCTGGAATCGGCCAGCGTGGCTTTCCTGCGCAAGGCCGATGTCGATCTCAATTATGTGACGCTGATGAAAATCCTTCTCGAGCAGGGTAACTACCCCGCCATCGCCACCCACGACGAAAAGATGATCGCCGCAACCAAGGCTTTCGCCGCCGCCAGGAACGTGCCCCGCGAGAACTTCGAATTCCAGATGCTCTACGGCATTCGCCGCGACCTGCAGCGGCAACTGGTAGCCGAAGGTTACCGTCTGCGCCTTTATGTGCCATTCGGCAAGGCGTGGTATCCCTACTACATGCGCCGCCTGGCCGAGCGCCCGGCGAATGTGTTCTTCATCCTCCGCAATCTGTTCCGGCGGTAAATGGGGGCGAGGCATGCCTCGCCCCTACAACGGACGCGTGGGAGCTGGGCATGCACGGCCCTTAATCGCCGGGGACGCGCTCGGGGGTGGGAGCGTACCACCAGCCCAACTCGGCGAGCGCGGCCCGCACGCGGGCCCAGTTGGTGCGCAGTGTGGAGATCGCCAGCATGAGCAGAATCACGCCGGTCGCGCCAGCGGCTGTTTGCGCCACCGTCAGGCCATTCTTCAGGAACCACAGCCAGCGGCCGTAGACCAGCTCGATGTGTACCCAGTAGACCAGCAGCGAGGTGACGCCGAATTGCCGCACCCAGCTCCACGCGCCGTGGTGCGCGCCGTAGCGCGTCCACAGATACGCGGCCGACAGCATGACCAGGGTTGCGCCCAGCTTGGTCAGCACCTGGGCCGGGCTGTTGAGCCAGAAATCGCAGGCCTTGTAAATCGAGTGGGAAGACGCCGCGCACGCCTGCGCGGCGACAATCGTCAGACCGCCGCTCGCCGCGATCCAGCGCATGGCGCCATCGGTCGCTTCCGCCGTGGTCGAGCGGATCAGGCTGCCGGCGCTGACGCCGAACGCCAGGTACGCCGCCCAAGGAAAAAACCCGAACGCCACGCGGCTGGGCGCGAGATAGTTCGCCACGGCCGGGGGAACGCGCGTCCAATCGGCCGCGCTCACCAGCGGCGCGGCCAGCGCGATGGCCAGCCCCACCGCCGCCGCGGCCACCACGCGCTGGCGCGTGCGGAACAACGCCATCACCGAGAGCACGGCGATGGAAAAGCCCATGCAGTTGAGGATGTCCACCTTCAACAGATCGGTCCACGCGGTGGGCCAACCCGAAAGGAACATCTGCGCGCGGAAAGCGAAGGCCAGAAAGAACAGGTAGCCGGAACGCCGGAACGCGGCGAAAACGCGCGCGCCGCCCCTCAGACCCTTGCGCTCGCTTGAATCCATCAGGAACGCCAGCGTGACGCCGGTAAGAAACAGAAAGATGGCCGGCGGCATGCCGCCGGCGAATTGCGAAAGCACCCACGCGCCGCCGGGGCGCAGCTCCGGCTTCAGAAACGAATCGAATACGTGGCCCTGCAGCATAATGATGGCGCCGAGCCCGCGCAGCCAATCGAGATACTCAAGCCGGTATGTGCTGGTTCTGGTTTTCATCCCGCTTACTGCCAATCGCTATTTGCTCAGATTCTCGCGATGCACGTCCTTGGGTATATCCCACTTCAATTCCGGGGAGCAGAGCTTCACCTTGCTGTAAGTGGCCAGCTCGTAGTCGCCGCCCGGCTCCCAGAACTTCTGTTGCACGGCAATGCCCAATGTATCGGAGATCCACAACTCCACCTTGGTCAATTTGGCCAGTACGTCGGGGGACTGGGGGGTGAGTACCAAGCGTACTGTCTTCTGCCCCGCCACGGTCTCCGGACCCCCGAGTTTCACGTCGTACGCCTTTCGAATCTCGGCCGAAGTGCTGCCGAAGCCGAGCAGCAGAAACTGGTCCACCATGGCGCTGCCCTTCTTATCCAGGTCGATGGTCTGCACGGTCTTGGTCTTCGGAAAGTACATTTCCACCTTGTGGCCGGTCAGCATCACTTTCTTGGCGTCGGGCTGGCGGATATCCACCAGGGCGCGCAGCTCATGCGGCTTGGGGTG
Source organism: Bryobacteraceae bacterium (assembly GCA_049587755.1). Taxonomy (GTDB): domain Bacteria; phylum Acidobacteriota; class Terriglobia; order Bryobacterales; family Bryobacteraceae; genus Bog-375. Next base: position 12,234 of record JBAVEN010000070.1, read on the forward strand.
CCGCACCGCCATGGTGCCGGAGAACGTATCGTCCTCATTGAGCAGCGCATTGTGCGAGACCTTGGCCACGTCCGCCGTCAGGCCCTTGAAGGTTGCGGCCGCGCGATCCATGCGTTCGAAAGTGGCCCGCAGTTCGTCCGCGCTGCCCGCCAGTGCGGTGGCGCACATTCCGGCCATCCACAGAGTAAGCGCGGCATGGCGCGGCGGAAATAATTTAGGGGAAAGCATGAGGGAGTCTGGCGTCAGGGCCGCACGAAAGCCATATAACCTTGCAGTTCACCTTCCGAATCGAGAATCGGTTCGACGCGCGTGACGTTGGTGTTGGCGGTGCCGGGCTGCGTCTTGAGGAACTCCTTGAGGCGGGCCAGGCGTCGCGCTTCGGGCACGCCCGCGAGCACCTCGGAATTCAGGAAGAGCACGGTGCCGCCGTTTTCCTTGGTTCGCGCGATGATGCTGGCGTGGGGAAGGCGGGGCTGGTCGCGGAACCAGTCGTGGGGAGTGAGGAAGATGAAAGCGAGGATGATTCCGACCATCACGTCGTACTGCCAACTGGCGCGCGCGTAGTCCCAGAGGATAAAGCGCTTCAACATCTTACTCTATTTTATCAGGCCGGCGGGGCGCCCGCGCTACTCGACGGCTTTGGCGGCGCCGCTGATGTGCAGGCAGCCGGTGACCACGCCGGTGGTGGATGGCTGGAGCGGGCCCGCGAAACCGGGCTGCGCGCCGCCGGCGGAGATGGTGAACGCCCCCGGCTCGGCGAGGCGATGGCCATCGGCTTCGACGGTGGAAAGCTGGCGCGGCGCCAGCGTGAAGTGGACCACCCGCGCTTCACCCGGCCGCAACGAAACACGCGCAAAGCCTTCGAGCGAGCGGATGGGCGCTTCGGCGCTGGCTCCGTCGCGCTTCACGTAAAGCTCTACCACTTCGTCGCCCGCCATGCGGCCGGTGTTCCGAACCTCGACGGATACGGCTACGGGCGCGCCCACGCGCGCCTCGGCGGGCAAGCGCAGATTGCGATACGCAAAGCTGGTGTAGCTGAGGCCGTAGCCGAAGGGATAGAGAGGCTCGCCCGTGAAGTAGCGATAGGTCCGGCCCGCCATACGGTAATCGGTGAAGGCTGGCAGTTGATCGGTAGAGCGATAGAACGTCACCGGCAGGCGCCCGGCCGGATTGTAATCGCCGAACAGAACGTCGGCGATGGCATCGCCGCCGGCCTCGCCCGGGTACCAGGCTTCCACCATGGCGGGAACGTGGTCGCGTGCCCAATTAACGGCCAGCGCGCTGCCGTTCAGCAACACCAGCACCACCGGCTTGCCGAGGGCGGCGATTCCTTCCATCAGGTTCCGTTGCGCCGCCGGCAGGCCGATGTCGATGCGGTCGCCGCCCTTGAAGCCTTCCACCGACACGGGCATTTCCTCGCCTTCCAGGCGCGGCGACAGGCCGAGCACCAGCACCACCGCATCGGCCTGCCGCGCGGCTTGGAGCGCGGCCTCCCGTTCGGCGCCCGCCGGAGGCGACCACAGCAGCCGAATCCGCGCGTCGCCCAGGTACTTGTGATAGTCGATGCGGATGGGGTAAAGCTTGCCGGCTTTGAGTTCGACGGGCACGTAACCGTCACCGGCTTCGTGCATGAAGTTCCGGCTGGTGACCGGCTTTCCATCCAGATAAATCTCAAACGCGTTCCTGCCGTAAGCTCCGAGCTGATAAGTGCCCGTTGCGGGAGCCCGCAGGAACCCGGTCCAGCGGACGCCGAAATCGTCAGCCTTCATGCCGGCGCGCGGCGCTTGGTCCCACCAGTTGAAATCGACTTGAGCGTCGGTGCGGGTGAACACCGGCTGTGGGTTTTTCGGAATCGTGTGCAGCGTTTCCTCTTCAGGAGGCCAGGTCTGCGCGAGCACGCGTTGCTGTTTGCCATCGAAGCTGCTGGAGGCGTAATACTCGCCCTCGAGACCCTGGACGCGGCGGTCGGCAGAGGTGAACAGCGCCGAGGACGGGATGGCAACGAAGCTGGGCATATTGGCGGCCAGGTCGCTGCCGCGCGCGTAGAGCACTTTGGCGGTGGCGCCGATTTTGCGGCGAATGCCGGCCAGCGGGGTCACCGGGGCAGAGGGCGTGCCATTGTAGTTGCCCACCAGCGCGCCTTCGTCATCGGCGTTGGGGCCGATCACGGCGATGGTCTTGAGCGTTTTAGCCAGCGGCAGCGCGTGGCCTTCGTTCTTCAAAAGCACGATCGACTCGCGCGCGCTTTCGAGCGCCAACTGCCGGTGGGCGGGGCTGTCGTTCACGCTGTACGGGATCTGCGCGTACTTCACCATCGAGGGCGGGTCGAACATGCCGAGCCGGAAACGGATGGTCAGCAGGCGGCGCACCGCTTGATCGATTTCGGATTCCTTCACCAGGCCGGCGCGGACCGCGGGCAGCAGGTTGCGGTACTCGGTGCCGCAATCGAGATCGGTGCCCGCGCGGAGCGCAACTGCCACACCTTCCGGCGCCGTGGCCACGAACTTGTGGGAGCGATAGATATCGCCGATCGCTCCGCAATCGGAAACCACATACCCCTGGAAGCCCCACTGCTGGCGCAAAATATCGCCGAGCAGCCGCGGGTTGGCGCAGGCCGGCTGACCATCCACGCTGTTGTAGGCGCACATCACCGAAAGCGCGCCGCCCTCTTTGACGGCGGCTTCAAACTGCGGCAGGTAGCTGTCGAACAAGTCGCGATCGCCGATCACGGCATCGAAGATGTGACGTTCGGGCTCGGGACCGCTGTGCACGTCGTAGTGTTTAGGCGTAGCCACGGTCTTCAGGTACTTGGGATCGTCGCCCTGCAAGCCGCGAACGAACTGGACAGCCATGCGGCCGCCGAGGTAGGGGTCTTCGCCGTAGGTTTCCATGCCGCGTCCCCAGCGCGGGTCGCGGAAGAGATTGACGTTGGGGGACCAGAAAGTGAGGCCTTCGTAAATATTGCGCTCGCCTCGGCGGATGAACGCTTGATACTTGGCGCGCGCCTCATCGGAGATGGCGGTGGAAACGCGGAAGAGCAGGCCTGTATCCCAGGTGGCGGCGAGGCCGATGGGCTCCGGGAACACGGTGGCGCGGCCGGCGCGTGCCACGCCGTGCAGGCATTCGCTCCACCAGTTGTAGCGCGGAATGCCGAGGCGATCGATGGCGGCGGAATCGTTCATGAGCTGCGAGATCTTCTCTTCCAGGGTGAGCCGGCCCAGCAGATCGTCGACGCGCTTTTCGAGTGGCGCGACGGGGTTCTCGTAGAGCGGCTGCTGCGCGAATAAGGGCGCGAGCCAGGCGGCCGCCGCGAAATATCTCACAAACCGGAGTATGGGCACGATAGCAACCTCGACGACGTTGCGAAGTTATTAACGTATAACATTTCTCGGTTCGTGCGCGCGCCGGCTGGAGAAGCGGCGGCCGTTTGATCGATCGGCGGCTCGCCCCGGAGGCAGAAAACCGCCGCCGGTCTATCCCGCCTGCTCGTCGGCTTTCATTTTGCGGGCGATGAGGAAGGCCAGCTCCAGCGATTGCTCGTAGTTGAGGCGGGGGTCGACTTCGGATTCATAGGCGCGGCCGAGGTCGGATTCGCTGGGCCCGTTCGAGCCGCCGGTGCACTCGGTGACGTTTTCGCCGGTCAGCTCGATATGCACACCGCCGAGTTTGCCCCCCATGGCGCGGTGGATGTCGAAGGACTGCTCCACTTCGGAGTAAACATCGTCGAAGCGGCGGGTCTTCACTCCGCTGGCGGTGATTTGCGTGTTGCCGTGCATCGGGTCGGCGATCCACAACACGTTGCCGCCTTCGGCCCGCGTGGCCTCGATCAGCGCCGGCAATTCGTCGGCAATACGGTGAGCGCCGCAGCGATGAATCAGCGTCAGCCGCCCCGGTTGGCGCGCCGGATCCAGGACTTCCAGCCAGCGCGCGATGCACTCGCGGGTGGTGCCGGGGCCGACCTTGATGCCGATGGGGTTTTCGATGCCCCGCATGTACTCGACGTGCGCGCCGTCGGGCGAGTTGGTGCGGAATCCGATCCAGGGAAAGTGGGTGGACAGGTTAAAGTAGCCCGGGCGACGCGGAACGCGGCGCGTCTGGGCCTCCTCCGAACCCAGGTGCAGGGCCTCATGGCAGGTGTAGAAATCGATGCGATCGGTGGCGCCGGCCCGCACGCCCAGCACGTGTTCGGTGAAACGCAGCGATTCGTTGATGGTTTCGACCATGCGGTGGTATTCCGCGGCGAGCGGCGACTGAGCGGCCCAATCCAGCTCGAAGTACTCCGGGTGATGGAGGTCGGCGAAGCCGCCCTTGACCAGCGCGCGCACGAAGTTCAGGGTGAGCGCGGAGCGCTCATAACCGCGCAGCAGAAGCGTGGGGTCGGGCGTGCGGGCCTCTCGCGTGAATTCCGCCCGGTTGACGTTGTCGCCGCGATAGGAGGGCAACTCGATGCCATCGCGCACTTCCACGGGAGCCGAGCGCGGCTTGGCGTACTGGCCTGCGAAGCGGCCAATGCGGATGACCGGCCGCTGAGCTCCCATCACTAGCACCAGGCTCATTTGCAGGAGCACTTTCAAGCTATTGGTGATGCGGTTGGGAGTGCAGGCCGCGAACCGTTCGGCGCAATCGCCCGCCTGCAACACGAAGCAGCGGCCGGCCGCGGCCTCGCCGAGGAGCTGGCGCAGTTGCAAGATTTCCCAACTGGTCACCAGCGGCGGCAGTGTGCGCAACTCCGCCAGCACGGCTTCGAGAGCGGCCGCATCGGGATACTCGGGCTGCTGCAACGCGTCGCGCGTGCGCCACGACTGCGGCGTCCACAGGCTCAGCTCGGCTGTGCGCTCCATGCATCTTCACGGTATCACAGGCGACGGAAGATGCTGGCAAATGCGCCCGCATTCGGGCGTTGGCGGGTTGAAACCTGCCCCACCTACATTTCGCGCTTGGTGGCGCGGGCTTTGCCGTCGGGAAAGACAGGGGCCGGCGGACGCAAACCCATACCGCATTCGGCGTGCACGGCGCCGACGGCTTTTTCGAGGCCCTCGCGGCGCACCACCACGGCGATGGTGAGCTCGCTCGATCCCTGCGCGATGGCGATGATGTTCACTTGCACGCGCGAGATGGCGGTGAAGATGCGCCCGGCCAGACCGGGCTTGCCTTGCATGCCTTCGCCCACCGCGGCCAGCATGCCCACGTTGCGATCGATGCGGATGGGATCGACGTAGCCGTGGGCGAGCTCCAGCGCCAGGGCGGATTCGAGCGCCTGCACGGCCCGTTCGAGCTCCTCATGGCGGACCAGGAAGCAAAAATTCTGCCGGTAGCTGGAGCTGGAGACGATCAGCACCTCGACATCGGCGCGGGCCAGGGCATCGAGCGAGCGCGCCATCACCAGCACGCCGTTGAGCTCCGGGCTGGCGGGGTCGAGCGACACCAGCGCCACGTTGGCCATGGACGCCACGGCGCGCGCGCCGGTGCCTTCGCGCACGGAGGGCACAATGCGAGTGCCGGGTTTTTCGGGAGCGAAGCTGTTCTTGCTCCACACCGGAATCTTGCGCTCCGCCAGCGGGGCCAGCGTTTTCGGGTGCAGCACCTTGGCTCCGCGATAGGCCAATTCGGCGGCCTCGGCGTAAGTGACTTCGTCGAGCACCTGGGCGTCCGGCACCAGGCGCGGGTCGGCGCTCATGATGCCATCGACATCGGTCCAGATCCAGAGTTCGGAAGCATCGAGCGCCGCGGCCAGAATCGAGGCCGAGAAATCGGAGCCGCCGCGGCCCAGCGTGGTGGGGCGCCCGTCGGCGGTGGCGCCGTTGAAGCCCGTGATCACCGGCACGGCGCCCGTCTCGACCACCGGAAGCACGCGGGCGCGCGCTTTCTCGCGGGTCGGCTCCATGAGCGGGCTGGCGTTGCCGAACACGGCGTCGGTGACCACCACCTCCCAGGCGTTGATGGCGGCGGAAGGAACGCCCTGGCTCGCCAGGTACTCGGAGAGCAGGAGTGCCGAGAGGCGCTCGCCTACGGCGACGGCTTCATCCACCGAGCGCGGAGGCCGTTCGTTGAGCATCGCCATGCCGCCCACGATGCGCTCAAACTCGCCGATCAACTCATGCACCTGCTCGAGCGCGGCCGAGCAGCGCGGCTCCGGCAGCAGCTCGCGGCAAACCTCCTCGTGGCGCGTCCGTAGAGCAGCCAGGTTGGCGTCCATGCCGGCGCGGTCGCCGGCTTCGGCGAAGCGCATGGTGCCGAGCAGCAGGTCGGTGATCTTGGCCATGGCGGAGACCACCACCACCACCGGGCGCCGAGCGCGCTCGGCCGCGGCCAGGCCGGCCGCCACGCGCATGCGCTCGGCCGAGCCGACGCTGGTGCCGCCGAATTTCATCACGAGCAAATCGCTCAATGGAATTCCTTCCCGTTGGTCACGCGCGACCGAACGATTTTGAGAATGGCCTCCTCGACGCCTTCGATGCTGAGCGGAGTCGAATCCAGGTAGACCGCGTCCGGCGCCTGGGCCAGCGGCGCATCGGCGCGCGTGCTGTCGCGCCGGTCGCGCTCGCTGATCTGGGCGGCCAATTGCTCTTCGGCGATGGATTCACCCTTGGCGCGGACTTCGGCGAGGCGCCGCCGCACGCGCTCGCCGGGCTGCGCGTCGAGAAAAATCTTCACCTGCGCGTTGGGGAACACCACCGTTCCGATGTCGCGGCCTTCCATGACCACGCTGGCCTTCTCGCCGATGGCGCGCTGCTTGGCCACCATGGCGCGGCGCACGCCGGGGATCACGGCCACGCGGGAAGCGCCGTTCGAAACCTCGGGCGTGCGGATGGCTTCGGTGACGTCTTCGCCATTGAGGCGGATGCGGCCGGGAGCGAGCTCGATTTCCGAGGCCAGCGCCAACTGCTCCATGCGGTGGTGGTCGGCGAAGTCGACGCCCTGGCGGAGCGCCCACAGCGCCACGGCGCGGTACATGGCGCCGGTATCGATGTAGGTGAAGCCGAGCCGTTCAGCCAGGCGCCGGGCGATGGTGCTTTTGCCGGCGCCGGCGGGGCCGTCGATGGCCACCACCACGCGTTGCGAATCGCTGTTTCCCAAACCAGTAGAATAACAGGGCGGAGCGGTTTCCATGCGTGCGGACGATTTCGACGGCTTGGTGAGCGAGGCGCTCAAGCGCATTCCGGCGCGGTTTCGCAAACGGATGCAGAACGTGGCGTTAATGGTGGAGGCCGAACCCACGGCGGAACAATTGGCGCGCGGGCGGGTGCCGCGCGGGGGCACGCTGCTCGGGCTCTACGAAGGCCGCCCGCTCCCCAGCCGCAGCGTCTTCGAACCGTTCGCCATGCCGGACCGCATCATCATTTTTCAAGGGCCGCACGAACGGCTGGCGCGCTCGCCGGAGCACCTGGCGCAAATGGTCGCCGACACGGTGTGGCACGAGATTGCCCATTACTTCGGCATGGACGAGGCGCGGGTGCGCGCCGCGGAGCGAAGGCGCCGCGCGCGGTGAACACCGCGCCATCGGCTACAATCGCAGTAATGAGAATCGCGGGGTTTCTCATCCTGTGTTGCCTCAACCTGGAAGCGGCCAGCGTTCCGATGACGCTGCTCTCCGAGGATGAGGCGGAACCCATACACAGCGCTATTATTCGCCAGGAGCCGTGGACGGTGGACGCCGTCCGCCGCCTGCGCGCCGAAGCCGACAAGAGGCTGCGCGAAGGCCCGTGGACCGTCACCGCCGACCGTCCAACGGGGGTGAACATAGACGCGCACGACTACTACGGCGAAGCGCCATTCTGGTGGCCCGACCCCGTGAATCCCGCCGCCCCGTGGATCCAAAGGGAGGGCCATATCAACCCGGACCGCTTTGTGGCCAATAAGATTTCGCTCGAGGCCACTTGCGATTCCATTTTCACTCTGGGCGCGGCCTCCTATTTTCTGGACGATCCGCGCTACGGCCAGCGCGCGGCGCGCCTGATCAACACCTGGTTCCTCAATCCCAAGACGCGCATGAACCCGAATCTGGACTACTCCCAAGCCATCCGCGGACTCAATGAGGCCAGAGGAGGCGCGCTGGTCGGCAGGGTGTTCATTCGCGCCGTTCAGGGCATGGAATTACTGGCGCAGAGCGGACAGTGGGACGCCAGGGACGCGGCCGCGACGCACAGGTGGTTCGAGGAGTACCTGCGGTGGCTGACGCGCAGCCGGGCCGGCAGCGACGAAAAGAGCAGCGGCAACTACCGCGCCTCCTGGTGGGCCGCGCAAGTGGCGGCCATCGCTACCTTCGCGGACGACAAAGCCAGCGAGCAGATGGCGTTCAGCCACTACCGCGATTCCATCGTTGCCCGGCAGATCGGCAGCAACGGAAGCGCCGTGCGCGACGAGGAACGCAACCGCGCGCTCACCGTTTCCGCGTTCAACACCGAAGCGATGGCGACCACGTGCCGCATCGCGCAAACGCAAGGCGTGGACCTGTGGAGCGCGCAGGGCAAGGGCGGGGCCACCATGGCGACCGTCATCGCGTACCTGATTCCCCACCTGGCCGACCGGAAGATATGGGATAAGGAGCAGATCACGGACTTCAAGTCCGACGGTATCTACTTTTTGGCCTTCGCCGGCATGGGGATGAAGAACCCCGATTACCTGACGCTCTACCACCAACTCGAGCACCCCGACAGCGCCTGGCTCAGCTTCGTCGACCTGCTGACCGGCCGATGGGAAGCCGCCGCGCATCAGACGCGGCATTGAGGAAGCGGGCTGCGATTTTCGAAAATCAGGCACACGCTCCGAAATGGAAGGGCCGCTGAGTGCCGGAGTTTCGCGCCTCAATTGCCCATGGCCCGAATTACCCATGGAGAATCCGAGGTCAAAGACTTTACAATCAATCCGGGGCCTGATAATCAAAGCCGGCCCTGCATTGGTGCGAGAGTTGGAGGCCCGTTCCGATGAAAAAACGCTACGCAGTGGCTATGTTGTTGGCACTGGCCGCTTGGGCGGTGCGAGGGGCTGAAGCCCAGGATTCGCCGCAGGCGAGCGTGCCGTCATTTCAAACGAGCACCAAGCTGGTGCTGGTGCCCGTGGTGGTGCGGGACCGTGAAGGGCGCACGGTCTCCGATCTCGGCCGCGACAGCTTCCAGGTGTTCGACCGAGGCAAGCCGCAGCGCATCGAGGCCTTTTCGGTGGAGCGGAGCGAGGCCTCACAGCTAGCCACGGCGACGATGGTGGCGCCGGAGCATTTTATCGCCTACTTCTTCGACGACGTTTCGCTGCACGATTTCGGCACCGTCGCTCCGCTGCGCGAGGCGGCGCTGCACAGTATTGCCGGCCTCCAGCCCAGCGATCGCGCGGCGATTTTTTCCAGCTCCTGCCGGCTGGCGATGGACTTCACGGACGACCGTGCGAAGCTGCAGGAGGTGATTGCCAAACTCGAACCCAACCCGATTCGCGTCTGCCGGGTAACGCCGACGCTGCCGTTGCAGATTACCCTGCTGGACGCGCTGGTACGCCGGATGGCCCACCTGCCCGGAGCCAAGCGCATCGTGATCGTCTCGGCCGGCTTCTTCGTGAACCGGGATGAGCAGAGGATGAGAGAGGCCCTGATCGATGAAGCGGTGCAGGCGAAGGTGAGCATGGATTCCCTGCACATCGTCGAAAGCAGGGGCGACATGGGAAGCGCTCCGCCGCCGCAGCAGCCCGGTTGGTCCGGGCGCCGTGGTGACATTCCGTACTCGGCCGATGTCAACTCCGAAAACCTCAACGTCGTCGCGGATGGGACGGGAGGCACGGTGGTAGAGGCGGGAAACTCTCCGGAAGCGGGCCTGCGCCAACTGGCGACGCCGAATTGCGTCTATCTGCTCAGCTTTGTGCCGGAAGAGAAGGCGGACGGCAGCTATCACAAGTTGAAAGTTACGGTGAAAGATTCGCGCAAGCTGAGGGTGCAGGCGCGCGCCGGTTACTACGCGACCAAAACGGCAGTGGAGCAGGCGAGTGTGCCGGAGGCAGTGGCGCCGGCAGAGCCGCCGGCGGCAGCACAGCCTGCCCCGAACCCGCCACCGCCGGCTGCGCAGCCGCAGGCTGGCGAGATAACCACCCGCGAAGGGAAGCCCGCGTTTCAACCTCAGACTGCCGAGGCAAGCGTGCGCGAAGTGAAACCGCCCCTTCCGTCGCAGACTGAGGAAATAGCCACGCGCGAAGAGATACCCTACTTTCAATCGAGTGTGAACCTGGTGCGTGTTCCCGTGGTGGTTCGCGACAAGCAGGGACACACCGTCGGCACCTTCCACAAGGAGGATTTTCAACTCAGCGACCGCGGCAAGCAGCAGTCCATCGCGCAGTTCGCCGTTGAAGGTGCCGCCGCCGCGCGCCCGAATCCCGCAGGGGCGGGACATGCCCGGCCCGCTGCGCCGGCAAGGGAGATCCCGCCGGCGCCCGCAGCCGGGGCCTCCAAGCCGGTGGTTCCCAGCCGCTTCGTCGCCTTTGTCTTCGACGACGTCCATCTCAAGCTCGATGACCTGATGAACGCTCGCGTAGCTGCGTTGAAGCACATCGGGAAAGGAATCCCGCCGCAGGAACGCATAGCCTTGCTCACGCTCTCCGGAACCGTGTCGCTCGAATTCACCGACGATCTGGTGAAATTCCGCGAGGCGCTGATGAAAATCATGCCGCAGCCGCCCCGTTCGCACTTCCCTCCCGCCAGCTTCTTCGTGGCGGACCAATGGATGAACCGCGACGACTCGCAGGCGCTGGCGATGCAGGTGGCAATTACCATCGATTGCCTTCACCTGGATGGTCCCGCCGCGGCTGCCGCCGCCGATATCGCCAAGTCCACTCTCCGCGAAGTCGCCAATGAAGGCAGGGGTGAAGCCATCAACGCTTTCCGCACGCTCAACAACATTGTGCGGTTGCTCGGCTCCATGCCCGGCGATCGGATTATGATTCTGGCGTCGCCTGGTATGTACCTGCCCGACGAGCTGCAACGGGAACTCAGCGAATCCATTGACCGCGCCACGCGCTCCGGTGTCGTCATCAACACCCTCGACGCACGCGGCGTTTACACCATAGACCCGACCGGCGACGTGCCCAACTGCCGTCTGACGAACCCCCAGACCGAGCAACTCGTCGGCAGGTACCACAACTTCGCCAATACCGCGCAGGGGATGATTCTGGGCGACCTGGCCGATTCGACCGGCGGCACCGCCCTCAGTGGCAACGATTTGGCGGGCGAATTCGATCGCCTGGCCAATCCGCCGGAATACGTTTATTACTTGGGCTTCTATCCAAAAGACCTCAAGCCAGACGGAAGGTACCATGAAATCAAAGTCACGCTGGTGGAGGGCAAGGGATTGTCGGTGCAGGCGCGCAGGGGCTACTGGGCGCCATCCCGTGTGGAGGACGCCGCAGCGGCCGCTACCCGCGAGATCGGCGAAGCCGTCTTCTCCCGCGATGAGGTGCACGACCTGCCGGTAGACATGCGCACCGCGGTATCGCGGGGCCAAGGGACCGCCGCCGAGCTCTCGGTGATGGCCAACATCGACCTGAAGTTACTCCACCTGGTCAAGGCCGACGGACGCAATTCGGATGACGTGACGGTGGTCGCGGCGGTGTTCGACCGCAACGGCAATTACCTCGAAGGCAAGCAGCACCTGCTGAAACTCAGATTGCGCGACGAGACCCTGGCCGGCCTGGAACAGAAGCCGCCGGAGACGCTCAAGTCGACCTTCAACCTGGGCCCTGGCACCTACCTGGTGCGCCTGGTGGCGCGCAGCGCGGACGCAGGCGCGATGACCACCACCAGCGGATCAGTGGAGATTCCGCAGCCGTAAGGGAAAAGAACCCGCGCCAGGTGAAATAATACCTTCGTGCGCACCATCATTGAACCGTTCCGCATCAAGAGCGTGGAACCGCTCACTTACACCAGCCGGGAAGAGCGCGAACGCTACCTGGAAGCGGCCGGCTACAATCTCTTTCTCATCGACGCGCGACACATCCTGATCGATCTGCTCACCGATTCGGGAACCTCGGCCATGTCGACCGAACAATGGGCGGCCGTGATGCGCGGCGACGAATCCTACGCGGGCAGCGAAAGCTTCTTCCGCCTGCGGCGGGTGGTGGAATCGCTCACCGGCTTTCGCCACATCATTCCGACCCATCAGGGCCGCGCCGCGGAGCGCATCCTGTTCACCGTGCTGACCAAGCCGGGCCATGTCGTACCCTCCAACACGCACTTCGATACGACGCGCGCCAACATCGAATTCACCGGCGCCCGCGCCGTGGACCTGCCCATTCCCGAAGCGGCCGATACGCAGGCGCGCCTCGATTTCAAGGGCAACCTGGACGCCGCCGCGCTGGAAGCGCTGATTGGGCGCGAGGGCGCGGAGAAGATTCCGCTGGTGATGCTCACCATCACCAACAATTCCGGCGGCGGCCAGCCGGTCTCCATGGCGAACATCGAGGCGGTGAAGCGGGTGGCCTCGCGCCACGCGATTCCGCTGTACCTGGACGCCTGCCGGTTCGCCGAGAACGCCTGGTTCATCCGCGAGCGGGAAGCCGGCTACGCGGACTGGACGCCAAAACAAATCGCCCAGAAAATGTTTGCGCTGGCAGACGGGTGCACGTTTTCCGCCAAGAAAGACGCGTTCGCCAATATCGGCGGCTTTCTCTGCACCAATGACGACCGCCTGGCGCAGCAGGAAACCAACCTGCTGATTCTCACCGAAGGCTTTCCGACCTATGGCGGGCTGGCCGGCCGCGATCTGGACGCGATCGCGGTGGGCCTGGAGGAAATTCTCGATCCCGATTACCTGCGTTACCGGATCGCGTCAACGGGCTACCTGGGCCGTCACATCGCGGACCGCGGCGTGCCGATCGTCGAACCTCCGGGCGGCCACGCCATCTATATCGATGCGGCGCGGATGCTGCCGCACATCCCGCCGCACCAGTTTCCGGGCCAGGCGCTGGCGGTGGAACTCTACCGGCAAGCGGGGATACGGTCGGTGGAGATCGGCTCGCTGATGTTCGGCGCGGCGGCGCAGCACGAGTTGCTGCGGCTGGCGATTCCGCGCCGCGTCTACACGCAAAGCCATATCGACTACGTGGTGGAAGCGGTGCTCGAGGTCAGCGCCCGCAAGCGCGACATACGCGGACTGGAGATCGTGGAGGAACCGCCGTTTCTGCGCCACTTCAGCGCCCGCTTCCGGCCGCTATAATTGAAGGTCCCGCATGACAGCCGATTGGTCGCCGTTGTGGCTCAGCCTGCGCGTGGCGCTGCTGGTGAGCGTTCTGGCGCTGGTGGTGGCGCCGTGGCCGGCGTGGCGGCTGGGGCGCCGGAACTGGCCGGCGGTGATGCTGCTGGCGCGCTTTCTCTCGATTGTTCCGGCGGTGATCGTCGCCTCGCTGGCGGCGCCGGCGTTCACCTGGCCGCTGGCGGTCGCCGCGGGCCTGGTGCGCGCCGTTCCCTACGTCCTGGTGGCGTGCCGCGGCGCTTTTGCGTCGCTCAATACCGGCTATGTAAAAGCGGCGCGGATGGCGGGCGCTTCCGACTGGTGCATCTTCCGGACTCTGGCGCTGCCGCTCCAAGGCCGGGCTGCGCTGGCAGCGGCGGCGGAGGTGTTTCCGGAGACGATGCTGGAGATGGCGGTGGCGCTATGGATCGGCGGCCGTCTGAGCGTTCCGCCCGCCGCCGCTATCCTGCTCACCGCCCTGGCAGGCGGCGCGCTCGCCATGTGGCTGCGGCGCGAGGCCGCGACAATCGCGGAAAGTCAGGCTGGGCGGTGACCAGCATCCGTGTCAAGAAACGGATCTCGGCCGAGTTCGCACTGGAGGTAGATTTCGTCCTTGGAGCGGGAATCACGGCGCTGATCGGCCCGCCGGGTGCGGGCAAGACGCGGCTGCTCGAAATGATCGCCGGTCTGGCCCGGCCCGACGACGGCCGCATCCTGCTGGACGATGCCATCCTGTTCGACGGCCAGGCGCGCGTCGATTTGCCCCCCGTCCGCCGCGGCTGCGGCTACATCTCGCAAGCCGACTCGCTGTTTCCGCATCGAACGCTGCGGCAGAACCTCGAGTTCGCGGCGCGCCGGTTTCCACGCCTGGAGCGTCACCGGCGCGTGGCCGAAGCCATCGAGCACTTCACGCTGGCCGATGTGGCCGAGGTGCGGCCCGCCGCCGCCGGCAGCCGCGAACGGCTGCGCTGTGCGACTGCCCGCGCGCTGATCGGCGAGCCCGGGCTGCTGCTGGCCGACGATGCCGGCATCGATGGCGGGCTCTTCGATCTGATCCGCACGCATTTCCGCGGGCCTATTTTGACGGCCGCACGGGACTTCGACGTGGCGTGCACGGTGGCTTCGGAAGCGGCGCTGCTTGACGCCGGCCGCATTGTGCAGCACGGCCGGCCGCGGCAGGTGCTCGACCAACCGGCAACGGCCGAAGCGGCGCGCCTGGGCGGTTATGAAAACCTGTGGCAGGGGACGATCGCCGCACTCGATCGCGCCGCCAACGTCAGCCGCCTGGAACTCGGCGGGTTCTCGCTCACCGTGCCCTATCTCCCCGGTCATTTGCGCGGCGATCGCGTATGGGTGGCCATCCGCGCCGCTGCCGTGCGGCCGCGCCGCACCGATACCCCGCCGGCGCCCAACCTCATCCCGGCCAAGCTGGTCCGGGTGGCGGAGAGAGCGCAATCGGTGCGCCTGCAATTCGAGGGCCCCATCGTCGCCGAACTCTCCCTCAGCCAATTCGCGGCGCTCAGCGATAACAAGAGCTGGCTCATCGAGTTGCCGGGGGAAAGCCTGTGCGTGATCGCGTGAGAATCGGGTTTGGCTGAGGCCGGGCCGGGCCCAGCCCTTGGCAGGTCGGGGGTTGCCCCACCGGCGGTGCGAGCGTAACATTTGACACAGACCGATTTCTTTTGGCGGCTCGACAGGCGCATAATTGTAATTAATTGCGCTTGGAGGCACTATGGCTTATGGAATCGGCGTAGTGGCGGTCATCCTGGTGGCCGGCATCGCGGAGGCGCAGGGTCCGCAGCCGCCGGGCCAGCTACAGACCAATGAGGGTAACGAGAAGGCCTTTTTTTTCTCAGGCGAGGTACAGCTCGACGATTCGTCCCCACCCCCCGAGCCGGTTGCCATCTACCGTGTGTGCAACGGCCAGTCCCAGTTCGAAACCTCGACCGACTCCAAGGGGCGCTTCAGTTTTGAGGTGAGTGATAGCAGGAACGACGTTACGCAAGCCGATGCGTCGCAAAACAGCGGGCCTCCCTCGGGCCTCCTGAAGCCCATCAGCCAAGGGTCCCAGAACATCATGCCGGTGATTGCCAAGCTGCGCGACTGCGAGGTGCAGGCGGTGCTGGCCGGCTATCGGTCGGAGCTGGTCGATATCTCCGTGAAGAGCCGCTCCGACACGGGGCGCCTTGGCATCATCACGCTGCATCCGCTGTCGCGAGCCAGCGAATTGACGGTGAGCGCGACCACGCTGGCCGCCCCCGCGAACGCTCGGAAGGCATACGACAAGGGACTCGACGCCCTGGCAAAGCAAAAATTGCAAGCCGCGGCGGACGCGTTCACCAAGGCGGTGGCGGCTTACCCGAAGTTTGCCATCGCCTGGTACCAGCTCGGCCTGTTGCGCGAGAAGCGCAACGATATCGCCGGCGCCAACGATGCCTGGAAGCAGGCTCTGGCGAGCGATCCCAAGTACGTCAGGCCCTATGAGAGTCTGACGATGCTGGCCGACCACAATCAGGATTGGTTATCTTCCGAAGCGTACTCCCGGGCCTGGATCGAGCTCGATCCCGAGGACTTTCCAGGCGCGTACATATATAACGCCGTAGCCAACGCGCGGCTGAATCACACGGATGCCGCGGAGCGCGCGGCTCGCGAAGGGTTACGCATCGACAAAGACCACCGGGTTCCGCGGCTGAACCTAGTGCTGGCCCTGATTCTGATGGGGAAGAACGAAAGCGCCGAAGCGGCCAAGTGCTTCCGCGATTACCTGGCGCTGGCGCCTAACGCGAACGATGCCGCCGCGGTACGGCAGCAATTGAGCCGCCTGGATGCTGCAGCGGCGGCGCAGCCGCGGTAAGCGGCAATCCCTTGGAACCCGTTTCGTAATGACTGCACCAACCGCTCCCTGACGCTCGCGGCTCCGATGGATCGTGCTTACTTACTCCTGCGGAAGGTGATGCCCAGCTCGCGTAACTGTCGCTCCGGCACGGACGCCGGTGCGTCGCACATCAAATCAGTGCCGCGCGCGGTTTTGGGGAATGGGATGACATCGCGGATGGAGCTTTCGCCGGCGAGAATCATCACCAGGCGGTCGAGGCCCAGAGCGATGCCGCCGTGCGGCGGCGCGCCGTACTCGAGCGCGTCCAGCAGGAAGCCGAAGCGGCGGCGCGCCTCTTCGTCGCTGAATCCCAGCGCGGCAAATACTTTCGACTGCACGTCGCGGCGGTGGATACGAATCGAGCCGGAGCCCAGCTCGACGCCGTTCAGCACCACATCATAGGACTTGGCGCGGCAGCGCGCCGGATCCGAGACCAGCTTCTCCAGATCCTCATCGTGCACTGAAGTGAAGGGATGGTGCGCGGCGTTCCAGCGATTCTCTTCGTCGTCCCATTCGAACATGGGAAAATCGACCACCCAGAGGAACTGGAAATTCTTCGGGTCGAGCAGCTTGTGGCGGTCGTTGAAGCGCTGCGCGCAATAGAGCCGCAGTTGGCCGCAAGCCTGGTAGACGGTCCGTTCGGGGAGTTGGCCCTTCGGCTCGCCGGCCCAGGTGGCGAGCACCAGCAGGCCGTTTTCCTGGGCACCCGCGCGAGCGCGGACTTGCGCCATGGGCCCGGGGTGCTCGCGTTCCAGGCGCTTGAAATCGTCATAAACGCGCAGGCCAAGCTGCTGGCCGAAGGCTTTGAGCTCGTCGCGTTCCTTGCGGCTGGGGGCGCCAGTGTCGGGAATGTGGATGGCCACCAGCGGCAAGCCACTGGCCGCCAACTCGGGCGCCAGGTCCCCCACCGGGTGCATGGGCGGAATGCGGGTGTCGGGCTTGTCGCTGCCGTAGCTGCGCATGGCTTCGGCGTAAGTGATGCGCGGGAACGGCGTCGCGATCTTGTATCCAGCCACGGCGCATGCGTTGGCGAGCATGGGCTCGATGACCTCAAAAATGCGCTCCTGCTGCGGGAACGACATTTCCAAATCGATCTGCGTGAATTCCGGCTGGCGGTCGGCGCGCAGGTCCTCGTCGCGGAAGCAGCGCACGATCTGAAAATACTTTTCGTAGCCGCTCACCATCAGAAGCTGCTTGAAGATCTGTGGCGACTGCGGCAGCGCGTAGAACGTGCCGGGCTGCACGCGGCTGGGCACCAGGTAGTCGCGCGCACCCTCTGGCGTGGAGCGCGTCATGAAGGGCGTCTCGATTTCCAGGAACCCGGCGGAGTTCAGGTACTCGCGAACGGCGAAGGCGATCCGCGAGCGCAGAATGATGTTGCGCTGCATGCGCGGGCGGCGCAAATCCACGAAGCGGTACTTGAGGCGGGCGTCCTCGGCGACGTCCACCTGATCTTCCATGGGGAAGGGCGGCGTGCGGGATTCGTTGAGCAGCCAGATGCTGGAAGCCACGATCTCGACTTCGCCGGTCTCGAGGTTCGGGTTCACGGCGCCCGGCCCGCGCAGCGCCACTTTGCCTTCGACGGCGATCACGTACTCCGGGCGCACCTGCTCGGCGCGGCTGTGCACGGCGGGTCCGACGTCTTCATGAAAGACGACCTGGGTGATGCCGTAGCGGTCGCGCAAATCTACGAAGATGACGCCGCCGTGGTCGCGGCGGCGATGCACCCAGCCCATGAGGACCACGGTCTTCGCTTCGTCGGCGGCGCGCAGCGCTCCGCAGTCGTGGGTGCGGCGCAGGTCGCCCAGAAAATCCAGTGTCAGGGAGGTTTCCATATCGATGTTCACTTCCGCGTGGCGCCGAGTTTGAGAGCGATTTCGCCGCGCGTAACTTCCTCCTGCCGGCCGGTTGCCATTTCCTTCAAGGCGTAACGGCCGGCATTGATTTCGTTTTCGCCCACCATCAAGGTGAAGCGCGCACCCAGCTTGTTGGCCAGCTCGAGGATGCGCCTGAGCTTGCCCTCGGCGATCTCCACGGCCGCGCCGCCGCGGCGCAAATCGCGCCCCAGCAGGGCTGCGTGGCGCAGCGCCGGCTCGCCGAGCGCGGCGATGCACAAGTCCAGCCCAGCGCCTTCCCGGCGCGCCACGCTCATCACCAGCCGGTCTTCGCCGATGGAAAAACCGATGCCCGGCGCGTGCACCTTCGATCCGAGCGATTCGGCGAGCCCGTCATAACGCCCGCCGCCGAGCACGGAATTCTGCGCGCCCAGCGCGCCGTGCACCACCTCGAAGGTGGTTCGCATGTAGTAATCGAGCCCGCGCACCATGCGCGGCCGAACTGCGTAAGCCAGGCCGCGGTCGTCCAGGTACCGCTTCAGCGCATCGAAGTGGGCGCGGCAGGGCTCGCACAGGTTGTCCAGAATGCTTGGCAGCGTGTCGATGACCGGCTGGTCGGCTTCCACTTTGCAATCGAGCACGCGCAGGGGATTGGTCAGCGCGCGGCGCCGGCAATCGCCGCAGAGGCGGGCGGCGACCGGTTTCAGCGCTTCGCGCAGCTTCTCCACATACCCCGGCCGGCAATTATGATCGCCCACCGAGTTGATGAGTAACTCGAAACCGGTGAGCCCCGCGCGCCCGAGAACCTCAATCACCATCTCGATCACCTCCGCATCCACCGCGGGAGATTCCGAGCCAATGGCTTCGGCGCCGATTTGGTAGAACTGCCGGTAGCGGCCCAGTTGGGGGCGCTCGCGGCGGAACATCGGGCCAATGTAGTAAAACTTCTGCACGCCCGGCCGTTGATCGAGCCGGTGCTCGATGTAAGCGCGAATCACCGAGGCGGTGTTTTCCGGCCGCAGCGTGAGGGAAGATCCGTCGCGGTCGTCGAAGGTGTACATCTCCTTGTTGACGATATCGGTGTCGGCGCCCACGCCGCGCGCGAACAACTGGGTTTCCTCGAGGACCGGCGTGCGGATCTCGCCGTAGTTGTAAGCGCGGAACACGGCTCTGGCCTCGCGCTCCACGGCATTCCAGTTTTCCGTGAATGGGGGCAGTAAGTCCCTGGTTCCTTTGACAGCTTTAATCAAGGTAGTTGGAAAAACCATGCTAGCATGGCGGGCGCCCGAGCCGAAGCCGACATGTGATAGCTTGCTTCACATGGAGACTCTCACCGTGCTGGTTCTGGCGAATCCCACCGAGCCACAACTCGCCATGCTGGAACAACTGCCGGCGGAAACCAGCATCGCGGTGGGCGAACGGGCGGAGGCGTTCGAGCGGTGGGCGGCGGAGGCGGATGTCATCTTCAACTGGTCCTGCGGCGGAGACCTGCTGCGCGAGGTCTTCAAGCTAAGCCCGCGCGTGCGCTGGGTGCACACGCGGTCGGCGGGTCTCGATGGGCTGCTGTTTCCGGAGCTGGTGGAGAGCGCGGCGGTGCTCACTAATGGCACGGGGGTGTTCGGCGAATCGCTGGGAGAATTCGCGCTGGCCGGCATTTTGTTTTTCGCCAAGGACCTGCGGCGCATGGTCCGCAACCAGGCAGCGGGAAGGTGGGAGCAGTTCGACGTCGCCGAAATCGCCGGCCAGACGCTGGGCATCGTCGGTTACGGCGATATCGGCCGCGCAGTGGCGGCGCGCGCGCGCGCAATGGGGATGCGGGTGGTCGCGGTGAAGCGGCACGGTCTTCGCGCCGGCGCCCAGGATGCTTACGCCGAGCGAATCTACACGCCGGAGCGGACGCCCGAGATGATTGCAATTGCGGACTACATTGTGGTGGCGGCGCCGCTCACCGCCGAAACATGTGGGCTAGTCGGCGAGCGCGAGTTCGCGGCGATGAAGCCTTCGGCGGTGGTGATCAACCTGGGGCGCGGACCGGTGATCGACGAAGCCGCCCTGCTGCGCGCGCTTTCCGAAGGCCGCATCCGCGGCGCGGTGCTGGACGTGTTCGACACCGAACCGCTGCCGGAGGGTCACCCATTCTACCGGCTGGAGAATGTCCTGCTTTCGCCGCACACAGCCGACCACACCGCGGACTGGCTGGAGCGTGCCATGCAATTCTTCCTCGACAACTTCGCGCGCTTTCAAAGAAGCCAGCCGCTGCATAATTTAGTGGACAAGAAACTCGGTTACTAAGCTGCAACATGATAAAATAAGATTTCCCAACGATGGATTATCTCAAAGGGCTCAACGCGCAGCAGCGTGAGGCGGTGAGTTACACGGAAGGGCCGCTGCTGATCCTCGCGGGGGCGGGAAGCGGCAAGACGCGGGTTATCACGCACCGCATCGCGCACATCATCGTTTCCCGGCACGTGCCGCCGTCCGCCATCCTGGCCGTCACCTTCACCAACAAAGCGGCAGGCGAGATGCGCGAGCGGGTGGCGGCGCTGCTGGCCGACACACGGCTCGATTCCGAGCCCCGCGTATCCACGTTTCATTCCTTCTGCGTGCGGCTGCTGCGCAGCGACGGTGAGCCGCTGGCGCGCATCCGGCCCGGCTTCACGCGCCGCTTCAGCATTTACGACGAAGACGACCAGTTAGCCATCGTCAAGTCGGCCTATCGCTCGTTGGGGCTGGCCGAGAAAGAATTCATGCAGTACCGCTCCGCGCTGGCGAGCATCAGCCACGCGAAGAACACCAACCAGAGCCCGGACGATCTCTACAAGCAGGCGGTGAACAAAGAGACTGAAGCGCTGGCGGCGGTGTTCGCGGACTACGAAAAGGCGCTGCATAACTCCAACGCCCTGGATTTCGACGACCTGCTGCTGGAAGCCGTGCGCTTGCTGCGGCACCACAAGGCGACGCGCCAGACATGGAACCGGCGCCTGAGCTACATGCTGGTGGACGAATACCAGGACACCAATCGCAGCCAGTACGAGTTGATGCGCCTGCTGACCGAAGAGCAGCGCAACGTGTGCGTGGTGGGCGACGAAGACCAGTCCATCTATAGCTGGCGCGGAGCGGATATCCGCAACATTCTCGACTTCGAGCGCGACTATCCCAATGCGCGGGTGATCCGGCTGGAGCAGAATTACCGGTCGACGAAGAACATCCTGGCGGCGGCCTCGCGGGTGGTGGAGAACAACAAGGAGCGCAAAGGCAAAAAGCTGTGGACGGATGCGGTGGCCGGTGATTTGTTGGGCGTGTACGCCGGTTTCGACGCGGAAAACGAAGCTCTATTCGTGGCCGACACGATCGAAAAGCATCTGGCGGCCAATCCCGACGATCACGTCGCCGTGCTCTACCGGACCAATTTCCAATCGCGGCAGATCGAGGAGGCGCTGCGCCGCTACGGCCGCGCTTACAACGTGGTTGGCGGTTTCAGTTTTTACCAGCGGGCGGAGATTCGGGACACGGTGGCGTACCTGCGGCTGGCGCTTTCCACCAGCGATTCCACCAGCCTGCTGCGCATCGTCAATAATCCGGCGCGGGGAATTGGCCGGACCACGGTGGAACAGATCGAGCATCACGCGCGCGAGCAGGGGCTGAGCCTATGGGACGCCATCCAGCGCGTGATCGACGATCGCGGGCTTTCCACCCGTTCCCAGTCGTCGCTGGTCATGTTCCGCAACCTGATGCAGGATATTTCACTGGTGGCCAGCTCGTCCCCGCTGCCGGAGGTGATCCGCTTCGTGCTGGAGCGCACCGGTTACCGTAAAATGCTGGAGCAGGAGCGGACGCCGGATTCCGAAGCACGCCTCGAGAACCTGGACGAACTCACCAGCGCCGCGGCCGAAGCTGAGTCGCGCGGCGAATCGCTGTCCGATTTTCTGGATCACGCGGCCCTGGTAGCGGAAGCCGACACATACGACGAGCGGGCTCCGGTCACGCTGATGACGCTACATAATGCCAAGGGGCTGGAGTTCCCGGTGGTGTTCCTGACCGGCATGGAGCTGGGCCTGTTTCCGCACAGCCGCTCGATGAATTCCGAGCCCGCGCTCGAAGAGGAGCGGCGGCTCTGCTACGTGGGAATGACGCGGGCGCAGCGCCGGCTGATCCTGACCTGGGCCAAGGCCCGCCGGCGATACGGTGGCGGCGAACAGGAGCGCTCGACCCCTTCGTGGTTCTTGAGCGAGATTCCGTCAGACCTGCTGGTGGATCTGGGCCCCAAGGACGAGCCGGGCCAAATGGACCTGACCGCTGAGCGCTTCGACGTGCGGCAGAGCGCGCGGCGCGGCGCGTTCACGGGCAAGACGTACAATTCGGTGGCCAACATCTCGCAATTCTTCGAGCAGCGCGGCATGATTTACGGCGGACCGAAAACGGTGGCGCCAGCGGTCCCGCTGCCGGCCCGGCCAGCCGTTCCTTCCCGGCCGCTGCCCGCCGCCGCGCCGCCGGTCCGCAGAGGGGCGCGCGCGGGCATGATCGTCGAGCATCCCAAGTACGGCACCGGCACCGTGGTGCGGCGCGAGGGCGATGGCGATAATGCTAAGATCACAGTTAATTTCCCTCGCTACGGTTTGAAAAAGCTGGTGGAGAAGTACGCGGGATTGAAGAGGAACGGATGAACACCACGAAGGTAACCGACAAGCTGGAACGGAAGAAATTGAAGCGGACGGCCCGCAAGAAAGCGGCTCCCAGGGCGAAGCGCGCCGCGGGCGTGGCGCGCGGGTCTCTCAAGAAGAGAATCCGCCGCCAGGCGCAGGGCCAGCGGAAGCGCTAGCGGCATTGCCCATCGGGCGGACGAGCGCCCTTCGGTGAAGCCGGCATCGTCCGCCTGGGCCCTTCGCGCCGCAAGGCAGCGGCTCAAGAACAACAGCTCACCAGCTTCCCGGATCGGGAGATCCTCGATTGAGCCTTTTTCGAACCAAGAGCATCGATGCTTTGATCGCGGCCTCCGAGGAACCGGGCAAACGCCTCCGGCGCACACTGGGCCCGTGGAGCCTGACCGCGCTGGGGATCGGCGCCGTCATCGGTTCCGGCATCTTCACGCTCACTGGCACGGCGGCGGCGGGCAAGCCGCTCCACATCAAATCGATCCTCGAGGCGACGGTGATCGACCTGGTCCTCCACGGGTCGCACGCCGGATCGCAGTTGGGGCGTCCCGGCGCCGGTCCGGCCATCACCCTGTCGTTCGCCCTGGTGGCGATCGCCTGCCTTTTCGCCGGCCTGTGCTACGCGGAGCTGGCGTCGATGATACCTGTAGCCGGCAGCGCCTACACCTATGCCTACGCCATCCTGGGCGAAATCGTGGCCTGGATTATCGGCTGGGACCTGATCCTCGAATACGCCGTTTCGAACATGTCGGTGGCGGTGGGGTTTTCCGCGTACCTGCAGGACTTGTTTCAGAATCTGTTTGGCTTTCACTTACCGCCCCAATGGGCCTTTCCGCCGTTTCCAGCCGTCGGCGGGCCGGCGGGATGGTTCAACGTCCCGGCACTGTTGATCACCATGCTGGTGACTTGGGTGCTGGTGCGCGGCGTGCGCGAGAGCGCTGAAACCAACACCGTCATGGTGGCGATTAAGCTGGCCGCCATTCTGATCTTTTGCGTGGGCGCGGCGGGCGCCATCAAGCCCGGCAACTGGCACCCCTTCGCGCCGCACGGATTCCCCGGCATTCTCACCGGCGCATCCATCGTCTTCTTCACTTACATCGGTTTCGATTCGGTCTCGACGGCGGCCGAGGAATGCCGGCAGCCGCAGCGCGATCTGCCGATCGGCATCATCGCCACGCTGATCGTCTGCACCATTCTCTACGCGTCGGTATCACTGGTGCTGACCGGGATCGCCAATTACCAGACGCTCAATACGGATTCGCCGGTGGCGGACGCGCTGAAGGCGCTCGGCTACGACCGGCTGCGCCTGATCGTCACCGCCGGCGCCCTGATGGGCATGTTGTCTTCGCTGCTGGTGTATCAATACGGCCAAGCGCGCATCTGGTTTGCGATGTCGCGCGACCGGCTGCTGCCGGCCCTGTTCTCGAAAGTGCACAGACAATTTCAGACGCCGCACGTGAGTACCTGGATTGCCGGCTTTTTCGTGGGCATTCCGGCCGGCATCTGGGACATCGACACCTTCGCCGAGTTATCGAACATCGGCACCTTGTTCGCCTTCGTGCTGGTATCGCTTGGCGTAATCGTCTTGCGCAAGAAACAGCCGGAAAGGCCGCGCTCATTCCGCGTGCCGCTGGTGCCGCTGTTCCCGATGATCTCCATCGTCTGTTGCGTGGTCTTGATGATGGGGCTGCCGCTGGTGACCTGGCTGCGGTTCTTCGGCTGGCTGGCGATCGGCCTGGCGATCTACTTTCCCTTCGGGCGCAAGCGGAGCACGCTGGCGGGGGAGTAAGAGGCGGACGCGGCTCTGAAACAACGCGCCCGCAAGCGGGCGTTGGCAGGTTGAAACCTGCCCCACCAGGTTCTCACTCCCGCCGCAGGATGCCGCGCTGGGACATTTCCAGCAGCAGGCCGGCGCACTCTCCCGCGCCGCCGGAGAACTCCAGGAAACGATCCGGGCCGACTATCTCGCGAAGTTGCGCCGGCGGAGCGGGGCTATCGGCGGCGGCGCAGAGCACGATCAGGCCGGCGGCCAAGGCGGTTTCCACCAGGTGTGGCAGCAGGTCGCCTTCGCGGGCGGCTTCCAGCACCAGCACCATAGCGCCTCCATCGAACAGCGCGCGTTCCAGCGCGGCGGCGGCCTCGGTACCCTGCGTCACCCAAATGGCGGCAGCCGTATGCCCGGTTCGGGCGTGGCGCTCGGCCGGCGTGACTCGACCGGCGGCCATCATCGGACGCTGGCCGCTTTCGTGAGCCGGCCGGCCGGTGATCATGCCGGCGGCAACGGTTTCGTTCGACAGCGGATCGATCAAAATGAACGCGCCCGTGGCCCGGTTCCGGCGATACGGATCGACGAAGAGCGGCTTGCGCGTCTCGATGACGGCGGCGCCAATATCGTTGAGGCAAAGTTCACCGGCCTCGTGCCGTTCGAGCGAGTTGACGTCCACGCGGTAGCGAATGGCGCGCACGCGCGCGGCCACTTCCTGGGTGGTGTGCTTGACGATGTATTCACGCCGCTGATCGAGCGGCGTCTGGCTCATCCACACCAGGCGCGCATCGATGGTGCGCGCGACCTGCGGCGCATGGGAGGGATGCACCAGCATGTCGCCGCGGCTGATATCCAGCTCATCCTCCAGACAGACGGTCACAGAAAGAGGCGCAAACGCTTTGGGCAAATCGCCATCGAAGGTGGCGATCGATTTGATGCGCGAGGTGCGCCCGGAGGGCAACACCATGACCGGGTCGCCCGGCGTGAGCGTTCCCGACGCCACCTGGCCGGCGTAGCCGCGGAAGTTCTGATCCGGACGAATGACGTACTGAACCGGAAAGCGCATTTCCATCAGGTTGCGATCGCTGGCGATGTGGACGTTCTCCAGGTGGTGCAGCAAGCTCTCGCCCTGGAACCACGGCATGTGCCGGCTCTTCTCGACCACGTTGTCGCCGAGCAGGGCGCTGATGGGAACGAAGTGCAGGTCGCAGGCGGGCAACTGTGCGGCGAAGCGGGCGAACTCTTCCTCGATCGCCTCGAACACGCGCTGGCGCCAGTCCACCAGGTCCATCTTGTTGACCGCGACCACAATGTGCGGGGTCCCCAGCAGGGAGGCGATGAAGGCGTGGCGGCGCGTTTGCACCAGCACGCCATGGCGCGCGTCCACCAGCACAATGGCCAGATTGGCGGTGGAGGCGCCGGTGGCCATGTTGCGCGTGTACTGCTCGTGGCCGGGCGTATCGGCGATGATGAACCTGCGCTTGGGCGTGGCGAAATAGCGGTAAGCAACGTCGATGGTGATGCCTTGCTCGCGTTCGGCGCGAAGCCCGTCGGTAAGCAGCGCGAAGTCCACCGTGCCGGCGGTCTGGCTGGAGCGCGCCTTCAGCACGGAAGCCAGTTGATCTTCATAGACGCCCTTGGAATCGAAGAGCAGCCTGCCGATGAGGGTGCTCTTGCCATCGTCCACGCTCCCGGCGGTGGAAAAACGCAGCAGCTCTCTTTCTTCGTCGTGGCGCAGGAAGCTGGCGAACGCCGCGGCGCGCGCGGCTCCGCGCGGCCTCCCGCCGACCACCGGGGAAGGATTCTTTGCCCCTGCCGCAGGGACCGGCGTGCATTCCGTGCGCGCCGGGTCCGGCTCGCCTGCCAGCGGTCCGACAACGCTCATTAGAAGTAACCCTCGCGCTTCTTGATTTCCATGGAGCCTTCCCGGTCGTGATCGATGACGCGGTTCTCCCGCTCCGACCGCCGGAACAGCATCATCTCCTGAATGATCTTGGGCACGGTGTCGGCTTGCGAGCGAATGGCGCCGGTGCAATACGTGCAACCGAGCGAGCGCATGCGGCACATCACTATTTCCGGCTGCTCGCCGGGCAGCAGCGGCATGCCGTGCTCGATGGGAATCAGGGTTTCGCCGCGCACCAGCATGGGGCGTTTCCTGGCGAAATACAGGGGCACGATGGGAATGTCCTCGAGGTGAATGTATTCCCACACATCGAGCTCGGTCCAGTTGGAAAGCGGAAACACGCGGATGCTCTCGCCCTTGTCGATGTGGCTGTTGTAGAGGTTCCACAGCTCGGGGCGTTGGTTCTTGGGGTCCCACTGGCCGAAGGCATCACGGAAGGAGTACACGCGTTCCTTGGCGCGCGACTTTTCCTCGTCGCGGCGCGCGCCGCCAAAAGCGGCGTCATAGCCGCCGGCGGCCAAGGCATCGAGCAGGGCGCGTGTCTTCAATAGCCCGCAGCACTTCTCGGTTCCCAGGCGGAAGGGGCTGGCGCCATCGTCAATGGCCTGGCGGTTGGTGTGGACGATCAACTGCGCGCCGATGGAGGCGCAGAAGCGATCGCGAAACTCGATCATCTGGGCGAACTTGTAAGTGGTGTCGATGTGGAGCAGCGGAAACGGGATCTTGCCGGGATGAAAGGCCTTTTGCGCCAGGCGCACCATCACCGACGAGTCCTTACCGATGGAATACAGCATCACCGGCTTCTGAAACTCCGCCGCCACCTCGCGAATGATGTGTATGCTCTCAGCTTCGAGCGCCCGCAGATGAGTCAGGAATAGGTCGGAGTTCATGAGGCCTTCCGAATGTGTTGGTCAGTAAAGAGGATCATCCCGCACCGAGAATTATCGACAAAAGGCTCATCTGTTCCCCCGAAAGGCGTATTAGCTCAATTATAAACAAGCGGAGCGGCGAAAAGGCTGCGCGGGGCCGAGCAGCGAGCGCGGACGATAGCGCCTGTGCCACTTTCGCTTAGCGCGCGGCTGCGACGTTGAATCCGCCGACTACGATGGCGGGGCGCTCGCCGCGGGTATCGGCATCCTCCACCCTGGTGACGATGCGGCGCGTTTCACCGGGCATCAGCGCGATGTAATTGTCGCTGTAAAGCGCCGGCAGGATACGATCGCCGCTCTTCTCCCGAACGGCTTTCACGGTCACCATCAGGGCCGGCTGTTGCGACGCACTGTGCAGCTCGGTAGTCAGCACCCATTCGCTGCCCTGGCGTTCCGTATGGGTCGCGGCTTTCACGGTAACTTTGGGCAAGGTTCGGATGGCGCGAAAATCGTTCTCCTCGGTGCCCCGCAAATAGAAGTTCTCCGAGATTACGGCATCGCCGCGGCGCAGGCTCAGGCGGATGAAATGTACCGGCGTCAGCGTGGCGGGGAGCTCGAGGTGGATGGGTGTGGCCACGCTATCCTCGGGGCTATCCACGGAAACCGACTTACTCCACGCGACTTTGCCATCCATGTCGATGACCTCGGCCGTGGCGAGCATGTCCTTGGCGTTGCCGCCGCTGTAGTTGACCACTTCGACGTTGCCGGTGACCGGGTTCCACTGGATATGCAGCGGCTCGGAGCCTTTCTTGGCGCCGAAGTAGCCGGCCGTGGGGTCGAGATAGTAATCGTAGGTCTGCCAGACGAAGGAGGGCCAGCAGGGATGGCTCATCCAGAGCAGCACGCCCATGCGGTTCTTGCCCTGGGCTTCGAACATGGCGCGGTAACCATCATAGTTGATGAACTGCGCCAGCTCGACCCAATCTTCGACATTGTTGGCGCCGCCGTACTCCTTGTCGATCATTTGGCGGAACGACGCTCCGCCTTGCGCGCCGCCCAGGGTGTAATCGTGCATCCCCCACACGTCGCCCTGCGGCCAGCGATCCTGTTCGGGCATCATCTGGCGCAAGCTGTCCATGGTGACGATGTTGGGCATGCCGAGCTCGCTGGAGAGCTTGGTGGTGGCCCTGTACTCGAAGTAGAAGCGCGGTGACATGGCCGCATAAGGCCCATGGCCGGTGACCACGTCGTCGGCTGAGCTGGGGATGTAATGGATGGCGGGCGAGAGCTCGGCCAGGATGCCGCGGAGGCCGCGTTCGATGGGATCGGGCGGATAGCCTTCATTACGGCCGACGTAGAGGCCGATGGAAGGGTGGTGGCGCATGCGCAGCACGTAATCGCGCGCATTGGCCAGAAACAGGGAGACGTTGTCCGGGTCCGGTCCATCCCAGGGATTCGCCAGCCAAAAATCCTGCCAGACTACGATGCCGTAGCGGTCGCAGGCGTCGTAAAAGGCTTCGTCGCCGGTTTGACCCACCCAATTGCGGATCATGGTGAAGTTCATGTCGCGGTGATAGCGCACCGCGGCGTCGTATTCGCGGGCGCGATAGCGCAGCATGGATTCGGGGAAGCCCCAGTTGCCGCCGCGTGCCACGAAGCGGCGCCCGTTGATCCAGATGCGCAACGCGCCGCCCTCTTCGCTGTAAGTGAAGCGGCGCACGCCGGCGTGGAACGACTTGCGGTCGGAGACCGCACCGCCGGCGGCGAATTCCAGCTCCACGCGATACAGATTGGGATCGCCGTATCCGTTCGGCCACCACAGCTTGGGATTGCGCAGGCGCAATGCGGGTTCAGCGGCGGGATCGAGCTTCACGGTTTTGGAAGCGTGGGGCGCAATGGTGACGGCCTGCTCAAAGGCGGCATCGCCGAAGCGACCGCTCAGCTTGCCGCTAACAGCAACGGCAACATGATTGGTGAGCGTGGCTTCCAGGGCAACCTCCGCTGACGATCCGTCGGTCGAAATCGAAATCGTGTCGGCTTGCGGATTCTCAATGCTCACAGCGCCGGTCGAGGTCAGATAGACGTCGCCCCAGATGCCGGTGTCGCGGCCGCGGATAGTGGGAATCCAGTCCCAGCCGATCGAAGCGTGCATGGTGGGATTATCCGCTCCCAGCACGCCGCCGTTTTTGCCGGGGCTTTGAAAATTCTTTTCCGTGACGCTGCCCGGGTTGGCGTTTTTGACGATCCGCACGGCCAGTGCATTGAGCTGACCGGGGCGCAGGATCGCGGTAACGTCGAAACGGCCGGCGATAAACCCGCCGTCGATGCGGCCCAGGCGCTGGCCATTGAGAAACACTTCCGCCTTCCAATTGACGCCAGCGAAGTCGAGAAAAACGTGCCGGCCGGCCGCTGCGGGCGGACAGGTGAATTGATCGCGATACCAGAAATCGAAGTAGAAGAAAGAATCCGAGATGGCGTTCTGGTTGTCGGCGTAATTCGGATCGGGGATGGCGCCGTCATTCAAGTAACTGGAGAGCACGGTGGCGGGCACGGTGGCGATCATCCATCCGGAGTCCTGGAAACCGGCGGTGGAGAGTTCCCTGCCCGAGGCACGAACCAGCGAAGCGCGCTGAAGGCGCCAGGCGCCGCCGGCGACCGGCAGGCGGCCATCGGCGTCAGCGGTCGCGGCTGGTTTGGCGCGCGGCACGGGACCGCCTCTGCCGTAGACTTCAAGCTCGCTCAGAATGTACGGCTCGTCGTTTTGCGCCTTAGTCAGCATCAGGCGGACCCAGCGGGCGTGCGCGGGGCTGGCCAGGCGGATGTCGTCGACGGCGCCGGCGGCGGCAGGCAAGGCTTGCAGAGTGTGCCAGTCGCGGCCGTTATCGGAGATTTGGATGGCGCCCTCGGCGGCGCGGCGGATCCAGTAGAGCGCGATGCGATCGAAGCTGCACGGAGCGCCCAGATCGACCGACACCCATTGTTCGCCAGCGGCGGCGCTCATCCAGGCGCTCGAAAACTCGTACGGGCCTCCGGCGTGGACAGCCGTGTTCGCATTGCTGAACGAGATTTCGGCAATGCGCCAGTTGAGCGGGCGTCCGGTTTCGAAATCGACGCGATAGAAACGGCTGCCGTTTGGCCGGCGGAGCGAGATGGTGGGCTTGATCTCGGCGCCGGGATGCGCCATGCCCCACGCGCGGCCCAACTCATTCCAGGCTTGTCCATCCGCCGACGCTGAAAGAACACACGTCCATTCCTGATTGTCGCCGGCAGGCCCGAGCGTAGTGAGCGCATCGAGCCGGTCGATTTCCGGCGGCTGCGCGCCACCCCATTCCACCTGGACCCAGACATGGCGGCCGCTCATATTGATGCCAGTCGTCCAGTTGCCGTCAAACAGCAGCTCGCGCTGATTCTTGGGCAGCAAGCCCTGCTGGCTGGTGGTGACGCGGAAGAAACGCGGCAGCGCGGTTTCCCGAATGCCGTCGGTGATCAGTTGCGCGGTGAGGTTGTAGTCGTAGCTGCTGGACTGGTAGGCCGGGCGGTGGAGCGCCAGGTTGCGGTACGTGGTGGAGTCGATTTCGACCGTGGGCGACCAGTCCTGCCGCGGATCTCCGGGATACACGCCGACGCCGCGCGTGTAGGGCTGCGCGCCCAAAGCTTCGAGTGCCATCAAAGCGGTGAACACCTTCAGAGGAAATGCCATGCACCGCTAATTGTATTGGAAATCGCTGGACGCAGAAGGGCGAGGAACCCGAGGCAAGGAACCCAAGGTCGGGTGTGCGAAAGGAGGACTAGCGGTGTGCCCTGTAGGCGCCCAGCTCGAGGAGGCCCAGTCCTATACCCATACCGAGGTTTGAAAGGCCAAGCAGAGTGAGACCACCGGAAATACACAAGATCCCGGTGAGGACCGAAAGCACCACGAATCCGCGACGCATCGCTCGTGCGCTTTGAGGCTCAGCGGGCGCGGGCTTGGTTCCGTACTCGAACATGCTGGCGAATCGAGTATAGCAAACGCGCTTACAGCGAATTCAAGTAGGCGATCAGGTCCGCCATCTGCTGCGCGGTGAAGTGGGGCCAGGAAATGTCGCGCCGCTCCATGGTCTCGAGCATGCGCGGGCCGTGCTCCCAGAGGACAGACACCATGGTGATGTCCGAGTAAGCGTTCTTGCCCTTGGCGAGGTTCGGCGCGCCGGAGGCCGGGTCGTTGTGACAGGTGGCGCAGTTCTCTTCCTTGAAAACCTTCTTGCCGCGGTCCGCGTTGCCGTCGCCACGGAAATACTGCTTGGCCCAAATGAAGCCGATGATCTGGCGCATTTCTTCCTGAGAAAGCTGGGGCGGCGGATTCTTCATACTGGGCTGGTGGTTCCACATGTCGACCGCGATCTGCGTCAGCGTCTGGTTACGCAGGCGGGTCTCCAGCGCCAGCTTGCCCACGTGGCAGGCGGCGCAACCCTTGGACTGGAACAACACCGCGCCGGTGTCGGAGGGAGGGAACAGAAAGTTGTGCGCCAGGGCCTTGGTTTCCGGCAGGTTCTGCAAGTAGACCAGGATGTCGGTGAGCTCCTGTGCGGTGAGTGCGACCCAGGCCAGCTTCCGTTTGGCGAAGGCTTCGCGCATGGCATGGCCGTGGTTCCACATCTGCTGGGCGAGCACCACCGGGTCGGCGAGCGATTCCCATTTATCGACGGGAGGCGCGGCCGGGTTAGGCGAGGTGGTGATGCCGTGGCAAGAGGCGCAATGCGCCTGGGCGAAAGCGAGCTTGCCGCGGCCTGCGTCGCCGGGCTTTTCAAAATAGCGCGCCGAGACGAAGTACGCAAACAGGTCGGCGGCCGATTCCCGGCTCAGCTCGGCTTTGACGATGCCCTGCTTCTTCATGCCGGCCCACATGTCGGGGGCATGGTTCCACATCAGGCTCGCCATCACGGTGGGCGTGTAATCGCGGTCGATACGCCGCCCCAGGTCCGGCGCCAGATGAGCGCCGACGCCCTTGACGTTATGGCAGCGAATGCACTGCTCGGTCTCGAAGAGCTGCGCGCCACGCCGCGCATCGCCCAAAACCATTTCGGCTGCCGGCGCGATCGAGGCCAGAACAATACCGGCGGCTATCACTCGTACCATGGACATGGCTGGTCTCCTATTGCGTCACTCTGATGCCGGTGATGAAGGAATTCGTCCGAAATCCATCATACAGGTAGAACGACTCGCCGTAACCGTAGTACTGCCATTCGGCGTTCCAGGATACGCGCTTCGACACGGGCAGCGACACGCGTGCCAGGGGCTCGTAGTAGCGCGAAGGGGCGCTGCCGGAAGAGACGAACATCGATCCGCCCAAGGTCAGCTTGCCGTTCTTGATTCCGGGCAGAGCCAGGTCGATCGCCGAGGTCGCGCTGTGCGCGTTGTCGCGATACTGGGAAACCGCGGAGGTCAGGAAGGGCAGCGTGAGGTAATCGATGTTGGAACTGAGTGTGGAGCGGTCGTATTCGCCCATCAATGTGATACGCTTGCCCGAATCCGGCGTCCAGAAGATCGAGAGGGCGTTGTCGCGGCTTTGGAAGCTGTAGTTGATTCCCTGCGACGGGTTCTGGTTGTTCAGCACCTGGAAATTGGCCTGTAATGACAGCGCCTTGGCCAACTGGTAGCGCGCCCGCGCGCGGCCCTTCTTGTAATCGTTGAGACTGGTGCGGAAGTAGATGTCGTCGCTCGAGGCGCCTTCGAAATCGAGGTTGACGGTCAGCTTGTCGAGCATGCGATAGGTGAGGCCGCCGATGCCGATGGTGCGCTTCAACTGGCCGCTGGCGAACAGGCCGGTCTGGCTGAGCTCGCCGGCCAACGTCTCGGCATCGCCCCAAACGTACCGCCAGCCGCCGTGCAAGGTGATCCGATCGGTGAGATCGTACAGCACATCGATTTGCTGCTGGTTGTAATTGACGTACTCGGTAAACGCGTTAGGCGCGGTCAGCGGCGAAAAGATGAGGCCCGGGCTGACGATGCCCGTAATCGCAATCTCCGGCGAGGCCGCATCGTGGTAGCGGTCGGTCATCAGCGACTCTATGATCCGCAGCCGGCGCAGCGGACGCAGCTCGAAGCCGATATTGCCCGTGGTATGCGGCTGGTTGTCGGTGCCGGTTCCCATCGTCACCAGGCCGCTGTAGAAAAGCAACTGGCTGACATCGAGGAAATTGCCGGCGGCGACTTCGGAGAAATGGATGTCCGTCTTGGGCTCGCTATACAGGAACTGGCCGTAAACATCGATCCAGGGCGCCAGGTGAGAGGTGAACAGCACCTTGCTGTAAATGCTGTGGCCGCGAATGCCATAGGCTTGCTGGAGGTTGCTCAGGGTGAGCGTCTGGCCGAAAACGGGCGTCCTGTTGTCGCCGCCCAAAAGGGTGGCGTCGGAGGCCTGGTCGTTATCTTTATAGGTGGTGCCGCCCTCCTCCAAGGTGAGATGGAAGCGGGAATACTCGATGCGCACGCCGCCGCGATAGTTTTCCGTGCTGTCGGCGAGCAGGGTGGGGACAGCGTATTCGTTGTTGGCGTCCTGCGCCCAGGTTTCGACGCCGCTGCCGTAGCCTGCATTGTGATCGAAGGCCAGGTAGGGGATGAAGTGCCCTCCGGGAAACAGGTCCAGGTTGGTGCTGAGCATGCGGCGGCGGACATCGAACGACTGCTCGTTAAACCCGCCCGGCGCGCCGGGATTGGCGAACGAGGGCACGGCGTTGAAGTAGGCGATGTCGCGGTAATCGAAGTTGAAGTCGTAAAGGCGCTGTTTGCGCGCGTCCAGGTGGGCGGTGCGGTAGGGTTCGCCGCCCCAACCGTAGGCGCGCACGTCGATCTGGTCAAAGAAGCGCTTGTTGGGATCGGTCAGGGTGAATTCCAGGCCGAACAACCTGGGCCCCTGAGCCAAGTCGACGACGCTGCGATACTCGTCCATGCTGCCGTGAACGTCGCTCAGCCAGCGATAGCCGAAATCGATGCTGCCGTGAAAATTCTCGGCGGCGGCGGGAGCCGGGTTATCGGCGGAAGCCTGGTCCGGCGCGGCGGTGGCAGGCTGAGCCTCGGCGGCAGGCGCGGCAGCGGCTTGGCCGCTGGCCGGCGGCTGGTCCTGCGCTGGCGCTGCGGGCGACGTTTGCGCCAGTACCGGGACTGTCAGAAGTAAGGCCAGTAGGAATCTCATTTGAGAAAATTCCGATCCACATAGGATCCGTGCACCTTCTGATGGCAGATGGTGCAGTTCTGGAAGCGCGGCTGGCGCATGTCGTGGAAAGCCGGCGGAACCGTTCCCAGGGTTCCGCTGGCGGGGAGTGTCGGCTGCGGCAGGTTGGCGTGGCACTCCAGGCAGAGGAAGCCGACCTGCGCCCGCGTCAGCATGCGCGCGTTGGCGGAGCCGTGCGGCTCGTGACAGGCGGTGCAGCCTTCCATGCGCACCGGAGCGTGTTCGTAAGTGAACGGCCCGCGCTTGTCGCCGTGGCATTTGAAGCAGCCGGGTTCATTGGCATCCACCGTCTGCATCATGTGCGGGAGCGCGCTGCCGTGGGGGTTGTGGCAATCCACGCACGACATGGCGCCTTCCGGCAGCCGGTGGCGATACGGGCGCAGGAAGCTGGCCCACACGTCGCTGTGGCAGGCGGCGCACTGGCGGTTGATGTCGGCCGGCAGGCGCGCCACCAGGCCATTAGGCCCGTTCTTGTGGATGGCGTGGCAGCTTACGCAGCTCACTTGGTTCTTGGCGTGGCTGCCGTTGATACGGCCCACGTGGGTGGGCTGGCTGAGGTGGCAGGAAAGGCAGATGCGATCGGCCGCCGCCGCCGTCAGCTTGGCCGGCTGGCGAATGTCGGCGGCACTCATGGAATCGGCGTGCTTGCTGCCCGGGCCGTGGCAAGCTTCGCACGCCTGGGCGGTGTGCCGATATTTCTTATCGGTCTCTACCAGATGATGCGGATTCGCCTGAAACGCCTTGAAGATATCTTCGTGACAGGTCTGGCAGGTATCCGAACCGACGTAGGTGGCGGGCTTGTCCTCCGCCGGTTTCGCCTCCTGGCCTGCGGTCTGAGGCGCGGGTGCGGCCGGCTTATCCTGAGCGCCACTGGCGGCGATAGCGACCAGCGCCGCCGCCAGCAGGGCCAACCGCGCCTTCGACGGCGGTCGCAACATAGCGGTCATCTCCTATTTGCCGGCGTGAACCACATCCACATCATACGTTGCGCCGGTGGCGTGGCACACATCGCACGCCTCGCCGAACTTCGGGTCGGTATTCTGGATGGCGTGCGCCAGCGAGGTGGTATCGAAGTGGCACGCCGTGCAAGCCGAGGTAGTGGCCGGCGCCGGGTTCAGCAGGCCCTGCGGATCGACTACCGGGTTCTTGCCTTCGGGGAACACGCCTTCGGAAGTGTTCACGTGGCACATGTAACACTTGGCGGTATCGGCTACGCCGCCGGTGGGAGTCATGGCGGGATAGAGGAGGCCGGTGTTGGTAATCCCGGAAGGCACCGAGGCGAACGCCTGGCCGAAGCTATTGTGGCTGCCGCCGAAGCCGACGATGATGTAATCCAGGCCGGCCGCGCCCAGGGTTTCGCCAGTATGAATCTTGTGGATCATCATGGCGAAATTGATGCCTTGCGGCGGCAGGGATTTATCGGCGGCGACCACGGCGGAAGAGCGCGTGGAGGCGTCGGTATCGTCAGGGTTGTGGCACAGCACGCACATTTCGATCTGGTTGCGATTCTCGCCGTGTACCGAAAGCTTGGTGTGGCAGTTGTTGCAGCTATTAATCGAGACCACGGTGCGGCGCGGCGTTACCGGCGAACCATCGACAGAGAAGTAGAACACCTTGTTGATGGCGCCGTAATCAGTGCTTTGCTCGGAGGTGGGAGCGTTGGGCAAGGTCAGCCCGCGGCGGCCTTCGATGCCCATGGCATAAGTGCCGGTCGCATTGGCCGGAATGGCGTGGGTGAAGGTGTAGGTGCAGTTGCCGCTTGAATCGCACTGCGCGGTGGGCACGGGGTTTTCGGAAACGTAACCCGGCGTGGTGACATCGGAGCCGAAGCTGGTCAGGCCGTAATCCGACGTCGGGCCGGCCATCACCAGCGCGAGGCGGTTTTCGCCGCCCGTCATGGCGCTCATCGAAATGCCGGCGCCGGAATTGTCGGTGATGGTGAAGCTGACCGTCGGCACCTTGCCGGCAAGGCCGTTGGCGACCTTGGTGATCGCCAGGTTGATGCCGGGTGCGCTGATGGATTCGGTGGGATTGGCATGCGCGCCGGTGATCGAAAGGTCGAACTCCTGGCCGGAACTTGGGATATGGCAGGTGGCGCACTTGCTGTCGTCGGACTCGGCGAGGCCGGCATGATTGGCGCCGGTGGCGAAATTGACGTCGTCATGGCAGGAGCCGCACGCCGCCTGGCCGGGCTGGGTCATCCAGTAGTTGGTTTGCGCCGCGCCATTCTTCGGGTTATGACAGCTTCCGGCGCAGTTGCGCGGGTCGCCGGGATTGGAAGGATACACCACCGTGGAGAAGTCGACGGGAGCGCTCTGGAAGTTGTAGATCTGGTAAGGGGTGCCTGCCTGTACGGTGGGCAACGAAGCGCCCATGTGGATCCTGTGGATGAAGACCTTCATGTCGAGCGTCTGGCCGGTGTTGGGGTCGGAGGTCTGCGGAGTGTGGCACATGATGCAGAGATCAACGCCCTGGCGCGATCCACCATGAAAGGCCAGCAGATTGTGGCAACCGTTGCAATCGGCTGTTCGCACGATGTCGCGCGGCGCGGGAGTCGAGCCGTTGGGAACCCAATCGTAAGTCACGGAAGCGTAGTTGGTTCCCAAGCCAAACTGCGTCAGGTTGCGTGAGCCGTACAGGCCCACGCGATGCGTGGTGGTGGGATCGTCCGTAGTGGGCACCTTGGTTTTGAAGGTGTACAGGTACTCGCCCACGGCGACCGTGGTCAGCGTGCCGGTGGAGCTGGATTCGCCACTGGCCTGCGTAGCCGTGGCGCCACCCTTGGCGGCGGTCGCGGTGCGCGTGATATAGGAAACAAACTGGCCCTGCCCCGACGGGATGTTGGCCAGCAGGAAGCTCGTCGAAATCGTGCCGGGCGTCACCACGCCGGTCGCGTCGAGAGCGGCCCCATTGGGATCGGTGGTCTTGAAATCGACGCTTACCGTGCCGTCCGAAGCAATTTTGGCCGACACAACCTTGTATAGAAGGCCGGGCTGGACCCATGCCACCAACTGCGGGTTGGCTACGTTGGATCTATCATTCCGCGGGAAGATGGTCCTCTTATCCGCGCTCAGGAAGGCGACCGATCCGGCGATCAGTCCAAGCGTCACTAGGTAGCGCCCTCTGGCGAAAACCGGCTTAGGAATCCGCATACTGTTCTCCCAAAAATGAATCCCTTACTTCAAGCGGCATCTCCGCGGCCGGAAAAGACGCCTGCCGCAGAGATGCCAAACCAAACTCCTACTTTCCAGCGTGGACGACATCCACGTCGAACGCCTGGCCGGTGGCATGGCAGACGTCGCAGGTCTCGCCGAACTTGGGATCGGTCTGCGAAACCGCGTGGGCAAAAGCGGAGGTGTTCAAGTGGCAGGCCGTGCAAGCCGAAGTGGTGGCGGGCGCCGGATTGAGCAAACCCTCCGGATCGGTGACCGCGTTCTTACCCTCGGGGAAGACGCCCTCCGAGCCGCCGGTGTGGCACATGTAGCACTGCGTCGTGTCCTGAACCGAGCCGGTCGGACCCATCACCGGGAAGCGGACGCCGGTGTTGGGAATCGCGGCTGGCACGGAAGCGAACGCGGCGCCAAAATCGCTTGGCGCGCCGCCGTGCCCAACGATGATGTAGTCCTGGTTGAAGTTGGCTTCCAGGTTTAATCCAGTATGGATTTTGTGAACCATCATCGCGAAATTGATCCCCTGGGGCGGCAGTGTCTGATACGACGCCACCGTGGAGGTCGGCCGGGTGGTGAAATCGGTGTTGCTCGGGTTGTGACACAGCACGCAGTAGGCGGTGTTGTTGCGCAAGGAGCCGTGCAGTTCCAGGTCCGCGTGGCATGCATTGCAGTTGGCCAGGGCCACCACGGTGCGCCGCGGCTGCACAGGAGTGCCGTCCACGGAGAAGTAGATCACCTGGTTGTGGCCGCTGTATTGGGCAGTGGTCTGAGAGGTGGTGCCCGGGAGCAGTGTAATGCTCATGCGCCCCTCGATGCCGATGGCGTAAGTGCCGGTGGCGCCTGCCGGAACCGCGTGGGTGAAGGTGTAGGTGCAGGTGCCGGAAGTGCCGCACTGGGCTGCCGTCATGATGCTCTCAGTGACGTAGCCGGGGGTAGTGCTGACGCCGAAGTTGGTGTAGCCATAATCGGAGGTCGGCCCGGCCATGGTCAGCGACAGCGACCCGGAGTTCGCCGCGAAGGTGCTCATCGGAATCGGATTGCCGCTGTTGTCCTTGACCGTGAAGGTAACGGTCGGCTTCTGTCCCGCACTGCCGTTAGCCACACTCACCAGAGTGAAGTTGATGCCCGGAACGCCTGGCGCATATGCCGGAATGGTATGGGCGCCGATGATGGACGCGTCAAACGGGAGCTCGCCCTGCTGAATGTGGCAGTTCGCGCACTCGCTGTCGTCCGGCTGCGGTCCGCCGGCGTGGTTGACGCCAGTCGCAAGATTGACGTTATCGTGGCAGGAACCGCAGGCGACAGCGCCGGGCGTGGTGAGCCATGCGTTGGTCTGCGCCGCGCCGTTTTTGGGGTTGTGGCAAGTCTGGCAGCGCCGTGCGTCCGCGGGATAAACTACCGTCGACCAGTCGCTGACCGCGTTCCCGTGGCCAACCACCTGGTAGGGCGTCCCGGCTTGCACGCTGGGAAGCGAACTCCCCAGGTGGATCTTATGGATGAAGACCTTCATGTCCAGCGAATTCCCGGTGTTCGGGTCGGAGGTCTGCGGCTGGTGGCACATGATGCAAAGGCCAACCGACCGCCGCGTCCCGCCGTGAGCCGCCAGACCGTTGGAGCCGGTAGAGGTAGCAGCGCTGCCGTGGCAATTATTGCAATCCGCGGTGCGCACCACATCGCGCGGCGCCGGCGTGCCGCCGGCCGGCACGAAGTCGAAGGTGGTATCGGCGTAGTCTGTGCCCAGGCCCCATTCGGTCAGATTGCGGGAACCGTAGATGCCGATTCGATTCGTCAAGCTGGGATTGAATCCCGCCGGCGCCTTGCTCTTGAATGTATAGATGTACTCGCCCAGGGCCACTGTCTGCGTGGTGCCGCCCGAGTCCCCGGAAGCCTGCGTGGCAGTAGCGCTACCAGTGGCCGCCGTCGCAGTCGTAGTTATATACGATGCGAATTGCGCCTGCCCGGCGGGAATGTACGCAGCCAGGAACCTGGGGGACACCGCCCCTGGGGTCTGCACGCCAGACTGATCCAGCGCTGCGCCGGTAGGATCGGCGATCTTATAATCGACGCTGATGGTGCCGTCGGACGCGATCTTGGCTGACACAACAGTAAACGTCAGGCCCGGCTGAATGTACTCGATCACGTTCGGGTCAGCATAGCGCGCAGCATCGTGCACGCCAAACACATTCTTTTTCACGTCTCCGTTCAACAGCACGATCGACGGCGCCAGAACCGCCAGGATCAGTGCGTAACGGCCAATCGCGAACACCGGCTTAGGAATCCGCATGCTAGTTCTCCAAATCGAAACTCTCTCTTTATCAATGCCCGTCCAGGACGGGAAGCGACCCGCAGGACGAGTAAACGCAAAGACTACCGGGCGAGAGCGAGCACCTACCCATCCAAACATGACAGGATGGTCAGCGATTCCAAAGTCTTTTATTATCTGTGTGCTGGATATTCCTTCACACTGACGGAAATCCCGTCCGAAACCCGACTGGGTGAAAAGACTGTGGGGGTTGGGTGAAATCTCGCGGATGGGTGCACCACGAATGACTGGTGCTGAGTTTTCGTGGACGGCCCAGTCAAGGGAATCCCCCACGGTTCGGCGGTGGCGTGACACGGAAGGGAATTGCTCAGGTGAATCACTTAGGACGAGGTGGGGGGTAGGCTGCGAGTGCGCGGGGGCTGCCTCCTCCCACCCTTTGGGAACAAGAGTATACCCGATATTTTTATCTGATTTTCCTATAATTTGGCTTGATTTCCGATGGCCATTCAGATTATTCTGAACTTCGGCCTAGTCATAATGACTAGACGTACTTAGGAATTGACCACCATGACGAACGCGATCATCCTCCCCCCTCCCTCGTCACCCGAACGCAGCCGCCTCTTGTCGGTGGATCATATCCGACGACGGGCACTGGAGCGCCTGTACCGCCGTCGCCTTGCGGTTGAAGAGCTGATTCGCTCGCTAGAGGACTATCAGCTTGCGCAGGAAGATGTTCCAGGCGAATGCGTCAGCCTGCGAACCGCCGTCATGTGGTCGTGAGTCCGCGGTCAATCGCGAACTTGACCAGGCCGACCAGGTCCTGGACATTCAGTTTGCGAAACAGGCTGGCTCGGTAAGTATCCACGGTCTTGGGGCTGATCTCCAGCAATTTGGCGATATCCTTAGCCCGCAAGCCATTCACAAGCTGCTGAAAGACTTCGAGTTCGCGGGGGCTGAGGGAAGACAGCGGATTATCGGCTGGATTCTCATGGGGTTGGGTGAAGAGTCCGGCGCCGCGCAACAG
Source organism: Bryobacteraceae bacterium (assembly GCA_049587755.1). GTDB lineage: Bacteria > Acidobacteriota > Terriglobia > Bryobacterales > Bryobacteraceae > Bog-375. Next base: position 52,999 of record JBAVEN010000070.1, read on the forward strand.
GGGCGAAATGTAGACGCCGCCATCGCGGACAAAGGTCACTGCATCCTGGAGGTGGCGAGCCGGACCGTCCTTTAAGAGGTATGCGTCCGCGCCGGCGCGCAAGGCCCGGCGGACGGTATCTTCTTCGCGGCTGATGGAGAGGATGATGAGCTTGGCGGCGCTACCTCTGATGCGCAACTGGCGTACGACCTCAGCTCCGTCCATTCCCGGCATATGCAAGTCAAGGATGGCGAAATCCGGCTGCAGGGTGCGGATCATCTCGAGCGCTTGGTAGCCATCGGAGCATTGCCCCAGAACCTGCATGCCCTGTGACGCGCAGAGGGCGGCAAACCCCTCGCGAACGATGGCATGGTCGTCAGCCAGGACCACGGTCGTGGGGCGCGTTTGATCCATCTTGTCTTCTCGGCAAGCGGCCTAAGCCGGAACAGCGAAAGGCGCCGAAATCACCAGTTTAGTGCCAAGGGGCCCGCTTTGCAGCATCATTTTCCCACCGACCGCCGCGGCCTGTTCGCGAATGGACCGCAGTCCGAGTCCGGTCGCGATCCGGGCGGGAGCGGCGGCCAGGGCGGCGGTGTCGATACCGGGGCCGTTGTCCCACACGGTCAGCTCGATCTTTTCCGCGCTGGCGTTCAGGGCCAGGCGAAGGCGCGAAGCGTGGGCATGCTGGTCAATGTTGGAAATAGCCTCCTGCGCGGCGCGATAGAACAGCGTCTTGATTACCGGCTCGGGCTGGACGGGGAGGGTGGCGAGCTCGAGTTCGGCCTGGTACCGCTGTGGGATGCCGCTGATCTGGCAGAGTTGCTCCAGCGCGGCTTCCAGAGTGAGCCGTTGCCACTCGGGGGGATGGAGCCGTGCGCTCATGGAGCGCACCAGCGCCAAGGCCTCGGAGGCACCCGTCGAAATGCGCCCGAAGGTTTCGCTTACCGCCGATCCGGTGCCCAGCAACTGCGCCTGCGCCATTTCCGCCTGGCGCAAGATGCTGACCAGCAACTGTCCCACTCCAGTGTGCAACTCACGCCCCAGGCGGGCCCGCTCATTCTCGATCAGTTCGATGACGGCGCGGCCGCCGCCGGCTTGCCGCTGCCTGGCTTGCGCCACCAGCTTGCTGGCGGTCTGTTGCAGGCGAAAGAAGCGGCTCAGGATTTCGCCTTCGAGCCCTTGCAAGGCGGACTCCTGGCGTGTTTCCTCCTCCCGGCGAAGCAGTTGCGCGCTGAGCAGCAGTCCATCCGCCGCCCCGTAGATGAAAGACAGGCAGATCCCGTGGGACTGCGCGGGCCGATCGCACGGTCGTTCCGAAGCTGAAACGACGGTGTCGGTGAGATTGCGCGCTTCACCAAGTGCGGCGCGTGCGGTGGGACTCATCCAAAGCACGTGTCCGGCTTCGCTGCATTGGATCAGCATAGGAAATGAGGCCGCGCTCCCGCCGGCTGGGCCGATGTCGGTGCCGTGGTTCAACCAGAGATCTCCTACGCCAAAGGATTATTCCTAACTAGAATCGCAGAAAGGAACTTTTCGTATCAATCCAGGTACGTACCTGGTACTGGGGTAACCAGATAGCGAACTTGCGACTACTTGGTGGAAAGTATTATAAAGAGTTAGCATTACAAGGGGTGGACAGATGGCACGAACGATGAGTATCCTGCCCCGGATGGCGATCTTCCTCGCGGGGATCGCAGCAGGGGCGCTTACCGCGGGCACTCGGAGGCAAAGTTGCGCTTGTGCGGCGGCGACGAAGGATCTGCAAACTGGGTTAACCAATTTGGAAAACAAGCTGGCCGTGCAGGAATCGGCCAATGCGGACCGTTTCAGCCGGATTGAAACGAGCCTGCAAGAACACACCACACGTCTGGCGGACGTTCCTTCCACCACCCAGATTATTGGGGCTATGGAAGAATTGCTGTCGAGAACGATGACGTCACTGGACAGCCGGCTCAGCGCGCAAGCCAAGTCCATCGACACGCTGAAATCGACCGTTTCGCAGACGGACAGTCTGCTGGGACGGGTCCTGGAGTCGCTCGATTCGCTGCAGACCGGCACCGATCCCGCCGAAACAGCAGACGATCCCTTGTTCAACCGCCCGCTGGCTTAACCGCAAGCCGTCGGGCGCCTCTGCTCTAGGTGGCGGCGCGCTGTGCGCGATGATGCTTATTACGGCTCCTGCGGAGCCACAGGTGGGTAAAAGTTCCGAAGGGGTTTTCCCGCAAGACTCATCCTTCCGGCGCCTCGGTCCAACTCCCGTTCTCATCTCCAAATCTGCTAGCGAACGTTTTCAATCATGCCGATATTTGCCTGCAAGACCCCCTGCGCGTTGATGGCCACGTGGCGTCCGTCGGGAGAAACGTCGAAGGAAGCCTGGGAATCCCTCACCAACTGAATCCAATAAGAATGGATCATGCGGATGGTTGTGGAAGTGCGAGTGAGGCCCTGGCCGTTCCAGCCGACCTTCCACAACACGTCATTCAAATCCGGCTTGCCCTCAAGGATGTAAATCTCATTCCCCGAACCTCGGGCATACGCGTCAACCCAGCCGCGGAAGACCTGGCGCGGCGCGGTCCCGAAGTCATCCACCCAGAGTCCCGCATTCGGATCGTCTTCCTGGGTCGGCTCTACACGGTAGGCAGCCGAATGGCCGTCGGGCGACCAACGCAACATCCCCCACTTCTCCCCGGCGGGAGGAATGGCGAGGGTCTGCGTCTTATTGTTCGATGGGTCAAACGATTGGACTTCACCTCTGGAGCTTCTGAACAGCAGCCGTCCCTGGGGCCCGACATCGAACTCGCGGTCCACCGCGCCCTTGAGTATCGTTTGCGGCGCTCCGCCGGAGACTGCGACGCTGCGGTACTCATCTGTGCGCGCGGGAGTGACTTGGAAGCGAGAGAGATAGATCAGGTGCTGGTGGTCCGGAGTCCAGTGGGGAAAAATGTTGATTCGCTCATCCTGAATCAGATGCACGGGAATGGAGCCGTCGGCATCGGCCACCCAGATGTCTTCTTTTTCGACGCCTTTGAAATTGGAAAAATAGGCGAGGCGTTTTCCATCAGCAGAGTAAACAGGGGCAACCTGGTTCCGCGCGGGGTCAGTGGTGAGCGGTTTCGCGTTCTGCTGCCCTGGCTTTGCCGCGAGGTCCAATTGGACGACATTGATATTCTCGCGGAAGGTCGAGAAAACGATCCTCTTCCCATCCGCTGAGACATCCAGTTGCGCATCGTCGCCCTGGCCGGCGGTGATTTGTTCCGGCTCACCTCCGGCCGCGGCGATTTTCCAGATGTTCATAGACCCGCCACGGCTCGAGGCGAAGTAGATGGAGCGCCCGTCTGGCGACCAGGCGGGCGAAAGCGCCAGCGCGATGTCGTGCGTCAACTGGCGGACCTTGCCCGAAGCGAGGTCCACAACGCGCAACTCGCCGTATGGCCCCGGCGCCTTGAGCGTAAAAGCGAGCTGGCGGCCATCCGGAGAAAAACGCGGCTCGGTATTCTGCATCGCGGGGTCCGGGACTGGCGCCACCTGGCGCGCGTTCTCGCCGGAGATGCCGGAAATCCAAAGCGCACCGTTGGCCGTGTTTTCGTAAGCGAGCGAGCGGCCGTCGGGCGACCAAGCCGGATCCACAGCGTTCAGAATCAGCCGCCGCGGCGTCCCACCCAGCGCCGGTACTTCCCAAATGTCCCAAATGCCCGAATGATCGAGCCGCGCGTAAGCGATCATGGTCCCATCGGGCGACCAGTGCGGGCCCCATTCGAGGTTTGGGTCGTTGGTGATTTGGACCAGGTTCCCGCCGTGAACCAAGCCGACATAGATGTTGTAATTCCCGTCGCGGTTTGAGACGAAGGCTACCGAGCGACCGTCGGGCGAGAGCGCCGGCTGCGCCTGGACGCCGGCAAAATTGGTGACGTCGGTGAAATGCATGGCGGACCGCGGCGCCGGCGCCGCCAGCCTCCAGACCACCGCGCCGGAAAGCAGAGCGCCTGCAATCAGGCCCATCGCGAGCCATGGCAGCCCACGCAAGGGCGCGCCTGCGTGCACGCCCGGCTCGATTCCGCCGGCGGGGCGGACGCTCGGGCCCGCCCCAACTCCGGCCAGCGTTTCTTCAATCGCGATGCGCGCATCGCCGATGTCGCGCAAGCGCTGCTTTGGGTCCTTGTTAAGGCAGCGGCGAATCAGGCGTTCGATCGAAGCGGGCGTTGTCTCGGGCAGCGCGTTCCAGTCGGGTCCGGCGCGGATGATCGCGGCCAGAACGTCCGAAACCGTTTCGCCCTCGAAAGCCTTCTGCCCCGCGAGCATTTCGAACAGCACGCAGCCGAAGGCCCAGATGTCGGTGCGGCGATCCACGGTTTTTCCTCTCGCCTGCTCGGGCGACATGTAAGCCACGGTACCGACGATCACACCGGCTTGCGTCGCGGCCGCGGTCTCAGTTGGCGAGTTTGAGATGTCGCCGGCCGGGCCTTCGCGCCCTAGCGCTTTAGCGAGGCCGAAATCGAGAACTTTAACTGTGCCCTCCGGCGTGATCTTAATGTTGGCGGGTTTCAAATCGCGGTGGATGATGCCTTTTTCGTGCGCATACTCCAAACCCTCGGCGATTTGCCTGGCGATCGCGAGCGCGTCATCGGCGTGTAGAGGCGACCTTTGCGGTCTCCCGGGGGCGGGCGCAAGGCCCGCGCCTACGGTGCCGGCGCCAATCCGCTTCGCCAGCGTGACGCCTTCCACCAACTCCATCACCAGCGCGCGCACACCGCCGGATTCCTCAAAACCGTAAATCGCTGCGATGTTGGGATGATTGAGCGCGGCGAGCATCTGCGCTTCGCGTTGGAAGCGCGCCATGCGGTCGGGATCGCGGGCCAGACGCTCAGGCAGCACCTTCAGTGCCACGTCGCGGTTAAGCTTGCTGTCCCGCGCGCGATACACCTCTCCCATGCCTCCCGCGCCCAGCGGGGAGAGGATTTCGTATGGACCGAGCTTGGTGCTTGCGTGCAACGCCATGGGTACGCTGCATTATACCCGCAGAACACACCAACACGTGAACCCGAAGACCGTGGGATGGGGAGCCAATTCCATTCGAGCCGAAATATGTCGTTTCGGCAGCCTGCTTTGGAACTTGTTTCCGCAGACTCAGAGAGACAGTAGATTGGCCCTGATTTCTTCTTTCAGGCCGGCGAGCTCCGTCCGGAACTGGAGTGCCGCGGCCAGGCAAGCCAGTTGTTGGCGCTCCCTGCGTTGAAGCCTGACCGCGTGCTCGTAGATGCCACTCGATATCCGATCGAGTTGACGACTCCAGCCGTGCCTGCTTCTCATGCCAACCGTCTCCGAACCCAGTTGCGCTTCCCTCGGACGAACCTTCGTCCACCCAAAAGACCGATGTTCCGGACCCTCAAGCGGCGCCCCAATGATCGCCAACGCCATGCTGCTCTCTCCCCCCTGCAACCCCATCATCCCGCATACTGCCATAGGTTCATAGTTCTATCTTTACCTTGGACGTACTATCCCCCATACTTTGGCAGTACCACACCCCGCACTTGTGGGCATCCCGGAAGAGTTTCCGGCGAGCTGTGTCCATGGCTAAGTACTTGGAATACAGTCGGTTATTGCAGTCAGTCCGTCCAGTCGGTTGCCAGCCGCACCAGCGTCCTCACGGGCAACCCGGTCGGGCCCTTCGGCATGTGGGGCTGGGCTTCGTCGAGCCAAGCAGTGCCGGCGATATCCAGGTGCACCCACGGAGTTTCTGCGGCGAACTCCTTCAAAAAAATCGCCGCGGTGATGGCGCCGCCCCAACGCGGCCCTATGTTGGCGATGTCGGCGAAGGCGCTCTTCAGACCTTCTTTATAATCCTCGTCGAGCGGCATCGGCCACATGCGCTCGCCTTCGGCGCGCGCGGCGCGCAGCACGCGGTCGCGCAGCGCGTCGTCGCTCGAAAACAGGCCGGCGTGGATGTGCCCGAGCGCCACCACAATCGCGCCGGTAAGGGTGGCCGCATCTACCAGGTGGGTGCAGCCCTGCCGGCGCGCGTAAGCCAGGGCATCGGCCAGAATCAGGCGTCCTTCGGCATCGGTATTGAGAACCTCAACCGTCTTTCCGGACATGCTGGTGACAATATCGCCGGGGCGCTGCGCGCGGCTGCCAGGCATGTTTTCCACGCAGGGAATGAAGGCCGTCACCGCCAGCGGCGGCTTCAATTGGGCGATGGCGCGGATGGCGCCCAGCATGGCCGCGCCGCCGGACATATCGTACTTCATCTTCTCCATACCCTCGGAGGGTTTGATGGAGATGCCGCCGGTGTCGAAGGTGACGCCCTTGCCGATCAGTCCCAGGTGCGCCGCGGAAGCCGCCTCTTGCGGCCGGTAGCGGATGACGATGAGGACGGGGGGCTCGGCGCTGCCCTGCGCCACGCCCAGCAGCGCGCCCATGCCAAGGCGCTCGAGGTCGCCGCGTTCCAGTACTTCGCACTCGAGGCCTTGCTCTTGGGACATTTGGCGGGCGGCGGCAGCCATTTTCAGCGGAGTGAGGAGGTTGGCAGGCTCGTTTGCCAGCGCGCGGGTGAAGTTCTGGGATTCGGCCAGCACCTGGCCGCGCGCGACCGCGGCGTCGAGCCCGGCGGCGCCGCCCGGGCACACCACGGCAAACGATTCGAGCGTCTTTTTGTCGCTGCCGGTCTTGTGGCGATTAGGCTCGAAGTCGCCGAGGATGGCGCCTTCCACCGCGGCCGAGGCATACTCGGCGCCGGTGCGGTTTCCTTCCAGCAGCACGGCCGCCGATTGCACATTCTTCTCTTTCAGGAAGCGCACCGACGCGGCGACGAGCTTGCGCAACCCGGCGGCATCGAAACGGCCGGCCTTTCCACCGCCCGCCAGCAGCACGCGCGCGGCGGCCGCCCCGGTTGGATTGTGCAGCAGCGTGAATTCGTCCGCTTTGCCGGCCACCTCGCCGGATTCGACAAATGGCGCGGCACCGAATCGCGATTCCTTTTCCCTTTCAAAGACCGGCACAATCAGCGCGGCGGCAGCAACATGTTCCACGGGATTTCGTTCGAGCGTGATTTTCATCAGCTACGATTGTGACTGAACCCCGGCGTGGCTTGCAAATCCTGCCGGGCGCGGGCTGCCATGCGTCGCTATGGAACCGATTTCTTGCGGGATGAGCTCTGCCCGAAACGTGAGAATCGGATATCATCGAACGTATGAAGAAAGCGTTGACGGTTCTTTCGGTCGTTTTATGCCTCTCGCTGGTTGGTCTGGCGCAAAGGGACAAGAAGAGCGCGAAGCCGGAAGTGGGCGGCGGTTACATCCCCAAACACGGTCCGGCCCCCGTGCATCACGCAGCGCCGGCACAGGCCCCAGCGAAAGGCGTTCGGGGCGCCGACAAGCCCGGCCATCCGGAGGCTCCTCACGTTCACACCAACGGTCAATGGGTCGGGCACGATTCCGGTCCCAATGACGCGAGATATCATCTGGATCATCCGTGGGAGCATGGCCACTTCCCCGGGGGCATAGGTGCCGGACACGTGTTCCGCCTGGTGGGCGGAGGCCCGCAGCGCTTCTGGTTCGGCGGGTTTTATTTCAGCGTGGCGCCGGCCGACATCGGCTATTGCGACGGCTGGCTGTGGAACGCGGATGAGATCGTGCTGTACCCGGATCCCGATCACGTTGGCTGGTACCTGGCCTACAACACTCGCTTGGGCATATACGTTCACGTAATGTTCCTGGGCAATTCGTAGCCACGGGGGGCGGCCGCGAGCAAAGGTGCGGCGCGAGCGAAGGGCGGCTTGAATCGTAGTCGCCGCGCGCACAGCTTCGCTCCCCCATTCGTCTAACGGTATGCCCCGCCGTACCGGGCGCAAGACAGGCGTAGGCTTGCGACGGCCCACGCACGCGCGGCCGACGTTACCAGCGCCGATGGCATCGTGGTTGGTTCTTGTTACAATGCGGCATTGGGCTGAACGGGTCCTGGAACCGGCTGCATGCTGCGTTGTCCAAGCTGCGGAGGGCACGACGTCCGGCGGTCGCATTCGCGGGGCTTGTTTGATGCCATTCTATCCAAGTTTCGCAAGTTCCCGTTTCGCTGCCGTGCATGCACCCGGCGGTTCTATCGATACGTCCCGGCGGAGGGCGAGGAGGTCGAAGAAATCGGCCGGGATGACGAGACCACGCCCGCCGAAACTCCTTACGGCACTGACAGCCCGCGTTGAGCGCTGACCCGCGCGGGAGCCGGTTCAAACCCGCCGCACGACGACGCCGGCCTCGCCGAAAAGCACTTCCACCATGCCAAAGTGCTCGTCGTAATACTGGCTCGAATACTCCGCCATGCGCTGGCGGGAAATCACTACCTGGACGATGCCAGCCTGCACGATGGCGCGCGCGCAATCCATGCAGGGCATAATCTCGACGTAAATGGTGCAGCCTTCGGTGGCCGTGCCGGCGCGCGCCGCATTGCAGATGGCGTTGCGCTCGGCGTGCTCGATCCACAGATATTTGGTGGGACGCACGAGCCGCTGCGGCACGTCGTCGCGAATTCCCCGCGGAAACGAGTTGTAGCCGGTGGAGCGGATCTCGTGGTTCGGCCCGACCACCACGCAGCCTATTTGGGTATTCGGATCCTTGCTGCGTGCCGCCACTACTTTGCAGATATCCAGGTAATACTGGTCCCAACCGGGGATGTCGCGCATGGTTTTCTGCCACTGTATCACAGGCCCGCGCCCGGCGAAACCGATGCTGTTGGCGCGCGTTGCAGTGCGGCTCGGGAAGACGCTACACTGAAAAGGCTCCACCGGAATTCCCCGGTCGTCTAATGGTAGGACAGCGGCCTTTGGAGCCGTGAATCGTGGTTCGAATCCATGCCGGGGAGCCACCAAAAATCGGCGTTTCAAATCTGGCTCTACGCCAAAAACGGGGGCAGACCCCAATCCCAAACCTTTCTAAGAACATAGCACCTTCACCCGGAGTCTATCGTTTTCGAAGTTGCGGAAGCCATACGCTTGACGGTTGATGAGTTCCATCT
>JBAVEN010000071.1:0-109276 GCA_049587755.1 Bryobacteraceae bacterium
GGCGCGGCGTGAAGCGCAATCAGACGAAATTCCCAGTAATCCGGGCTCGCGACAAGCCGGAGCGTATCGACTTCACAATCCGCATCGCCCTGCTTAAGTGAACAGTATTGGGCTTCAGCCGTGCCGGCGTAGGACCTGCTGAATATGGCCTTTAGGCCCTGTAATAGAGCGATAGCCCTATCGACTCTCGTCAATGGACTTCAGAGACGGAACGCTAATCGCGGATGCGATTGCGCATGGCGAGACGATACTCGCGGCGCTCACCGGCCTCGCGGAAGCGGCGATGCTCGACCTCAGTTTCGGGAATCACCGGCGGAATCTCGGCCGGCACGCCGTTCTCGTCCATAGCGACGAACGTCAGGTAGGCGGAGCACGTATGCCGCTGCGAGCCGGCGAGCAGATTCTCGGTGACCACGCGCACGCCCACTTCCATAGAGCTGCGGAACACACGATTCACCGCGGAACGAAGCATGATCAGCTCCCCGATGTTCACCGGATGCAGGAAGTGGAGGCTGTCCACCGCCGCGGTGACCACGCCGCGGCGCGCGTGCCGCATTGCCGCCATGGCGGCTGCCAAGTCCACCAAGTGCATCACCTTGCCGCCCAGCACGTGCCCCCAGCCATTGGCATCGATGGGCAACGCCAGTTCGGAATATTCGGAAGCCGACTCGCGTACGGGTTTACCTTGCATGGCACTCATTGAGATTCTCTCTAGAGACGGTCCGATTCGGATCTCCGGCGCAGATAGCTGGCCGCATAGGCGCGCGCCTGCACGGCGATCAGCGCGCCTTCGGCCGGTGTGGTGAGTTGGTTTTGCGCCACCGAGAACTCAAGCGGCCCGTGGGCGAAAGGCCGGTGATCGCGCTCCAGAACGTAGTACAGTCGAAGAGCGTCGCCGTCATCGGATACGATGGTGAAGCGCGCTGCGTCCGGGCCGTGATCCGCAGGAAACCGGGGGCAGTGGCCGCGGGCGTAGCCGAGGTTGCAGAAAGGGTCGAGCAGCGAATCGTCCGGGCGGAAGAATTGGTCCGGCACGGCGTGGCAGATGCCCATCCACGCGTCGCCCAGTGGCAGCATGGCGCGCCGCGAGGCCGCCGCGTATGGCCGCGGTTCGATCGGCTCGAAACAGGGGCACGACATCCGGGAGGTATGGTAGCACACGCCATGGCGAGCAACCGATTGGAGATTCTGAAGAGTATGGCGGCCGCGAACCCAAACGACATCTTCGCGCGCTACGGCCTGGCGATGGAGTATCGCAGCGCGGGTGACCTGGAAGGCGCCGTCCGCGAGTTCCGTGCGCTGATGGCGGCTCACCCGGATTACGCCGCCACCTATCTGCACGCCGGGCAGACCCTGGAGCGGCTCGGCCGGTTGGACGAGGCGCGAGAGGTCTATCGCCAGGGCATCGAAGTCACCACCCGCATCGGCGATCGCCACGCCTGCGCCGAACTCGAAGCGGCTTTAGGGTGAGCGGCCGGGGACTTGTGGTAGGCTGTGGTTGGGCGATGGGGCCGTGCCCTTCTGTACACAGACCGGATAGTGTCGTACGAGGATTGGTGGCGCTTGATTCTGGGGTAGCCTACTTTCCAACAGATATCGGCCCCACTATTCAAGGTGGACACGGGTGGGCGCAACTCATTGCGCGGGCGATTCATGGGAGCTGCTCGCTCCCGCGTTATCATGAGTAAATGACGACCGCCCTTCCTCCTGTCGGCGCGCAGCGCGCCCAGGAACTCATGGACCTGGAAAAAGAGTATCTGCTGCAGAACTATGCCCGCTACCCGCTGGCGTTGGCTCGCGGCAAAGGTTGCTGGGTCTACGATCTGGAAGGCCGCCGTTATCTCGACCTGCTTGCCGGCATTGGCGTCAACGCTCTCGGCCACGCTCATCCGCGCATTACCAAGGTGATCCGCCAGCAGGCCGGGCTGATGATCCATTCTTCGAACCTTTACTATCACCAGTATCAGGGACCGCTGGCGAAGCGGCTCGATCAGATCAGCGGTTTGCAGCGCGCGTTCTTCGCCAACACCGGCACCGAGGCCGTCGAGGGCGCGCTCAAGATGGTGCATGCGCACGGCCGCGCCATCGATGCGGACAAGTTCGAGATCATTTCGCTGGATAACTCGTTCCATGGCCGGACGCTCGGAGCGCTTTCCGTCACCGGCCAAGCCAAATACCGCACCGATTTCGAGCCGCTCATTCCGGGCGTGAAATTCGTCCCCGGCAATGACGTCGCGGCGCTCGAGGCGGCCTGCAACGATCGCACCGCGGGCATCATTCTGGAGATCATCCAGGGCGAGGGCGGCATCTACCCGCTCACCGCCGAGTTCGCCGCCAAGGCGCGCGAGCTTGCCACCCGCTATGACGCCCTCTTGGTGGCCGATGAAACGCAATGCGGCGTGGGCCGGCCGGGCGTGTATTTTGCCTACCAGCTCTTCCAGCCGGTGATTCTGCCGGACGTGGTGGTGGCCGCCAAGCCGGTGGCCTGCGGCTTGCCGCTGGGCTTCATCCTGGCCAATGAAAAAGCCGCGGCGGCCATCAAGCTTGGCATGCACGGCACTACCTTCGGCGGCGGCCCGCTCGCTTGCCGCGTGGCGCTGGAATTTCTGGACATTCTGGATGAGTTGCTGCCTGCCATTCAACGAGTGGGCGGATATTTCAAAGATTCGCTCGAAGCGCTGGCCCGCAAGCATTCCTTCGTTAAGGAAGTCCGTGGGTTCGGCTTGATGCTGGGCCTCGATCTGGCTATCCCCGGCAAGCAATTCGTGCTCGACGCCATGGCCGAGGGCATGCTCATCAACTGCACCCATGACACCGTGCTGCGTTTCCTGCCGCCTTACATCGTCACCGAAAAAGAAGTCGACCGCGCCGTGCGCATCTTGCACAAGCTATTTCGCAAAGTGAAATAGGGTCTTCGTCGCTGCGCTGCCGGAAGTGGGGGCGCTCGATCCACATACACCGGCTCAAGTGGCAGGCTTCCATCCCCTGATCGCCGTGCACCTGACTTTGGCTTAATGACAACTCGAGCTTTGTTCGTCATCTAATTGAAAATCTTGAGTCAGCCGCGGCGGCTAGCTTGATCTTTTTGGTGCGTTCGGACGGCGGCTTTCGGCAAATTTGCTTTTGTTTCGCCGAAAAATGTGCGACTCTGAAAGCGTCTCCAGTACGGCTTCTCAACCTCAAGCCAAGGTCTGGGAGTCGCCACGCGAGAGAAGGGTAAGCCCATGCTGCAACAGTTCCTGCTGCCGGAAACCACCGTGCGCGAAGCCGGCGCCGGGTCTCAGATTGACCTCGGCGACCAAACGGGCGGAACGTTGCTTCTGACCCTCGGCATCACGCGTATCATTGAACAGCAAAGCATCGATGTCTCGATCTGGGGCTCCGCCGACGGCGCTGACTGGGGCGTCAGGCCGGTGGCTTCCTTTCCGCAGAAGTTTTATTGCGGCACCTATCAGATCGTGGTTGATCTCACGGACCGCCCCCAGGTGCGCTATCTCCTCGCCAAATGGCAGGTGAATCGCTGGGGCAAGGGCGATCCCAAGCCGCTTTTCACCCTCTACCTGGTTGCGCAAACGCTGCAACCCGAATTGACTGCTGCCTCGGCATGACCGGGAGGGGCGAGTAACTCAGCCCGCCCCGAACCACTTTACTCACGGCTTTTGTGTCTTATCGAAATTCGCCAGCAGGTTCTGCGTGAAGCGGTAAAACCACAGATACCACTGCGAACCTAACGGCGGCGGATCCGGCAGCGCACGCGCCGCCGCGGAGAGGACGATTGCCGCCACTGCTCCGGTCAACCACGAAGGAATTGCTATGTTCATATCGCTCCTCAAAAGCTCTTTCCCACGCCAAACTCAAACACCGGCTGAACCGAATTCGAGGTGATCGACGCCACTCGCATGATGCCGGTGAGATAAAGATGCCCCTGGTTGAAGCGCTGCCCTATGTCGTAAAAGACAGCTCCGCCGACGCTGAATGATCCCAGCGTGGCGACGGGTGAGACCGCCAGCCCGGCGTCTCCCAGCGCCACCAGCGACCAGTTGCCCGTTTGCGCAAACAGGTATCCCGCACCGGTTCTGGCGGTGCTCGTGGCGCTGGTCAATTCGATGGTCGACCATGAGTACACCTTGCTCTGGCCCACCTCGACGGCAAACGTGGTCCACCCCGCGACCGACGGCCCGGCCGAGTTGTAGCGATTGTATTCGGCTCCCGCGCCAACAAAGTAGCTCGGGGCGTAACTGACCGTGTTGGGCGCCTGCGCAGACAGACAGCCCCCAGCCGCGAGCGGCGGCAGAATCGCCCAAATGAGCCGGAATGTCCTTCTATTCATGCTGTGTCTCCTCTTGCTGATTCATTTGTCCTGCCGCGGCGCCCTATGACACCGCCGTCACCACCCAGAGGTCGTCCGCCAGGTTCAGATTGGTGACATATGCGTAGGGAATCGCGAAATAGCCCGCGAGTCCCCAGTCCGTGCCCCACGAATTCGCACCGATGAAATGCTGCGCCGGAATGCCGTTAACGCCGTTGTCGGTGTAGCCCACCAACCGCACGCAGTGGCCGCCGCACAGTTTCTCGCTCGGGTCCGGCATCGGCACCACTCCCGTCTTCGCCACCTCGTCCGACTCGAAGGAATCGTAAACCGAAATCCCGAACACGATGCCCCGCCCGGAAGCCAGCGCCCCTTTGATCGAACTCGAGTCCTGCGGCACGCTGCTGTACTGGATGGCCCTGAGTTTCAGAGCGTCGGTATAGCAGTGCTTCGGCGGCTTCACCGCGAACTTGCGCAGGTTATAGGGCCAGTCGGATTCCGGGCAGACACCCTGTGCGCTTACGCTCTTGATCCCGTCGCGGATCGACGCGCCGGCATCCTCCGTAACCGTGCCTTCCTTCGCGCGCTCGTTGTAATAGATGAACAGCCGCGAAAGCACCGTGAGCCGCTCGCTCTGCGCCAGGGCCTGCGCTTCCAATTCCCCGGCGATTCCGTTTCCCGTGCAGGAGCCAAGCTGCCCCTGGTCAAAAATCGGCGGCTGCTCCGGCCGCATGTCCAGGTCCGCGGGCACCGGCATGGTTCGCCGAGGCCTGTAAACCATGTCGCGGTGGTCCGGCACATCCGGCTTCCATCCGTATCTGCGTTTCGTTTTCATTTCTTCTTTCAGTCCTTTCCTGTTGACTTCGGCCGCTCTCGCCTGGCGGCTTCATTTGCGCGACAACGCGCCTGCTATCGCTGGGTTCCGGCAGGCGGTCCGCCTGCGCTGTGGATTCCGGCTTTGCTATCTTGAAAGAACCGGCTGGGGATTCCTATGATTTCGCGTGAAGAGGCGCTGGCGTTGTTTGATTCCGACGATCTGATCGGCATCGGCATGGCTGCCGATGCGGTGCGCCGCAAGTGGCACCCCGAGGGGATCGTTTCCTACATCATCGATCGCAACATCAACTACACCAATTTCTGTACCGAGTTCTGCAGCTTTTGCGCTTTCTACCGGCCCATGGGCCACGCCGAAGGCTACGTCCTGCCCAACGAGACTATCTACCAGAAGATTCAGGAGACCATCGACCTCGGCGGCACCGGCGTTCTCATGCAGGGCGGGCTGCATCCCGACCTCAAGATCGATTGGTATGAAGACCTGTTCCGCGGCATCAAGCAACGCTTCCGCATCCACTTGCATTGCCTTTCCGCCCCAGAGGTCGTCAACATCGCCGAGGTCAGCGGCCTCAGCCTGCGCGACACCATACGGCGCCTGATGGATGCCGGCCTCGATTCCATTCCCGGCGGCGGCGCCGAAATTCTGGACGACGCCGTCCGCCAGCGCATCAGCCGCTTGAAATGTTCGGTTCAGGAATGGGTCGATGTGCACCGCACCGCCCACCAGCTCGGCATGCGCACCACCGCCACCATGATGTTCGGCTGCGGCGAAACCATCGAGCAGCGGATGAATCACCTGGAGCTGGTCCGCAACCTGCAAGAGGAAACCGGCGGTTTCACCGCCTTCATTCCCTGGACCTTCCAGCGCGCCAACACCTCGCTCGGCCGCTTCGTCAAAGAGGAGGCCACCGCCGTCGAATACTTGCAGACGCTGGCCATCTCGCGCGTGTATCTCGACAATATCGAAAACGTGCAATCGTCCTGGGTCACGCAGGGGCTCAAGACCTGCCAGCTCGGCCTGCGCTTCGGCGGCAATGACGTGGGCAGCATCATGATCGAGGAAAACGTCGTCTCCGCCGCCGGCGCCCACCATCGCGCCTCCGAGGAGGAACTGCGCCGCATCATCCGCGACGCCGGCTTCATCCCCAAGCAACGCGACACGCTCTACCGGACTTACTTCCTGAACTGAGGCAACGATCCGCGCGGAACTTTTCTGGCAGTCGCGCGTATTCCACCTGCGGAGGAGTTTATGAAGGTATTCCTGTTCCTTCTGCTGGCGATGGCACTCGTTCTCTCCGCGGCGGACGTCAACGTGAGCGGCAAGTGGTCTGGATCTTTCAACGTCACGCGCCCGGACGGAACCAACGACGGCGGTACCGCCTACGCGGTCCTGAAACAAGACGGCGCTCATCTGACCGGCACTGCCGGCCCGGACGAAGACAACCAGTGGACCCTCGAAAACGGCACCGTCAGCGGCAATAAAGTAACCTTCCAGGTGAAGAAGGCCGACGAGGGCACCGTCTTCAAATGCGATTTGACGCTCGAGGGAGATCACCTCAAAGGGCCCATCACTGCGTTTGTCCCGGATGGGGAGACGTTGGCCGGGACGCTGGATCTCACGCGCGCGAAATGAGCGCTTCAAGCGGCCTCCAGATAGCTCTTCCAACACCGCAGTCCCTCCGCGTTGTGGGCTTCCAGCGCCTGGAGGCCTTCTAGCGGTGCATGCGGATCCGCCAGCAGGTGCCTGCCCACCCGGGCAATCTCGTCCACGTGGTCGAATCCCGCTTTCCAGGCCCTCGGTGCCCAGTCGATGGCGTCGGAGACTACTGACGCCACGCCCTCCGCAACGCCATCAGCCGTCACCATGTTGAACGATTCCGTATAGCTCGGTTGCAGCAGCAGGTGCATGTGCCGCACCGTCTCGCGGAAGCGCGGCCATGTCTGCCATCCGTTCTCCACCAGCCGCGCATGCGGCAGTCCGGCCATCATCGCCCGCACCGCGTCCACGATCCCCAGCCCGCCTTCAGCGCGTCCGGCCGAAACCCACAATTCCAGCGGTGCATTGCGCCGGGCGGCGATTTCCAAAGCCGCGCCCGCCGCGCTCATCAGGTTCTTGAGTGGCCGCGTGGCGCCGAATGCCCCCAGCCGCAGCGTGCCGCCGCTGAACGGCGTCTGCAGGTACGGCCGCCGCTCCGGCTCCAGATAATACAGGTTCGTCAGGTAGGCGCATGGCGCTCGATAAGCGGCCCGGATCCAATCGCAGAACTTTCGGCTGTTCCCTGCCACGTGAAAGTTCCACGTTCCGCGCTCCAGTTCCATGCCGTCGCGCAGGCGCCTGACCCCGTTGGCGTCGGCCTGCAGAAAGCCGACGTTCGAGTGGCAATTCACCGCGAACGTGATCTCCGGGTGTTCCGCGGTCAGCCGCTGCCAGTTCTCCACCGGTATCCACGGCGCCGAAGTCACCACGTGCGAAACCGAGGAATCCAGCCGGCTGCCCAGCTCTGCCGCGCTCGTGATGGGCCAGACTTCTGCCGCAATGCCGTTGGCGCGCAGCACCTTCGCCGTGTTCAGCGCCGCGACGCCAAGTCCGATGTGGCTGATGTTGCGGTTGGCCGCGAAGTTTTTGTATGCCAGTATTAGGCGCTTCAAAGAGCGCATCGTGTGGATCCTTCTTCCCGCCCCAATAGTAGCTGGCGGGCGCGCGCGTACCCTCCGGCCGCGATTCGTTAACTGTCTGCCGGACTTTAAGATCCGATTTTCGAAGCCGTGTGACCGGCTGTCTCGGAGTTCGCGGATTCCTCCACCCAGGCCCGCTTCCGTGGCGGCATTTTCGCCCTTGGGCTACACTGAAGGAGAAGAGCCAGTTTGCGCCCTGGTGCTGTGATCCTGCCGCCGATCGATCGAAAAACCGAGTCGCACCTCATCCATAAGGAACCCTTGCGCGATGACACCCGTCAGGCAGCGGGCAAGATCGCCATTTTTCAGTACGCCACCGTCATTGCTTTCGTGTTTCTCATCTCCGGCTTCTGGCGGCTGCAGGTTCAAAATCCGCAGTTTTATGACGAGCGGGCTCTCGCCAACAGCGTGAAATCGCAGCCGATGGCGGCGCCGCGCGGGCGCATCCTCGATCGCGACGGCCGCGTTATCGTCGACAACCACAGTTCCTTCCGCCTCCTGCTCACGCGCGAGAGTCTGAACGAAGCACACCTGGCGCCTATCGCTCAAGGCCTGGACCTGGACCTGGCGGATCTGCAGGCTAAAGTGCGCCGCTATCGCAGCCGGCCCAAGTACGATCCGATCGTGCTCAAGGAGGAGGTCACTCCCGCCGACCTGTCTTTCGTCGACTCACACCGCGATTTCTTCCCCGAGTTGCTGCTCACCCAGGATTACAAACGGGCGTACCCGCAGAACGGGATGATGGCGCACGTCATCGGCTACACCGGTGAAATCAGCGAGCAGGAACTGGATCAGCCGGAGTTCGCAAAATACGATCCCGGCACGGTGATCGGCAAGTTCGGCATCGAGCGGCAGTACAACGACACGCTGGCGGGTATCGATGGCCAGCGCCAGGTTGTGGTGGATAACCGCGGCCAGGTGCGCCAGGTTCTCAAGACCAAGCCCGCCACGCCCGGCAACGACCTGCAGCTTACCATCGATTTGGATCTGCAAGCCGTCGCCGAGCTCGCCATGGACGGCCGTGACGGCGCCGTCGTCGCGCTCGATCCGCGCAACGGCGAGGTCCTTGCCATGGTCAGCCGGCCGGCGTTCGACCTCAATAAATTCGCCGGCCGTATCAAGGCAGCGGACTGGAAGGTCATCGCCGACAATCCCGACCATCCTCTGATGAACCGCGCCATCCAGGCCCAACTGGCCCCGGGTTCCACCTTCAAGCCCATCATGGCGCTCGCCGGTCTCGAGACAGGCACTATCGACGATAAGTGGACCGTTCATTGCTCCGGTGGCGCTTCGTTCTACGGCGGCTACCACAAATGCTGGCAAAAAGGCGGACACGGCACCATCGCTCTGCACAACGCCATCGTGCGCTCCTGCGATGTCTTCTTCTATACCCTGGGCGACAAGATGGGCATCAACTCGATCGCGTTTTACGCCAACCTGGTCGGCTTCGGCCACCCGACCGGCATCGATCTGCCCAACGAGGCTTCCGGCATCGTGCCCTCGCCCGAATGGAAGTTGCATAATTACCGCGAAAAATGGTGGGCCGGTGAGACCATCTCCGTGGCCATCGGACAGGGAGCGCTCACCGTGACTCCGATCCAGTTGGCCCGCGCTATTGGCGGCATCGCCATGGGCGGCGTCTGGCACCATCCCCACCTGGTCCGGGCATTGGACGCAACCGAGAAACCCGACGGCTGGCCGCTCGATCCGGATCACGTCAAGGATGTCGCTGACGGCATGTATGGCGTGGTCAACGAGCCTGGCGGAACCGGCTATGGAGTCGTCACCTTGAAGGGCATCGAGGTCTGCGGCAAGACCGGAACCGCCCAGGTGGCGTCGGCCGGCTTCGCCAAGCAAAAGGGCGGGGTCGATATGACGGACAACGCTTGGTTTGTCGGTTTCGCCCCGCGTTCGGCGCCGGAAATCGTGGTCGTCTGCTTGTTCGATCACGGCCGCGAAGGCTACCTGGCCGGCCCTATCGTGCGCGATGTCTTCAAAGCCTATTTTGATAAGAAAGCCAGGCTGGTGGCGCTGCGCCAGCAGCAGGGTGCCGTCACCGCGCGCGTTTCGAAGATGATGCGCCTCGGCATGCCCGGCCCCGCGCTCTTCGCCCCTCGGCCTCAAGATTGATATGACCCGCTACCTCTCAGCGCGCGATTTGGATTGGTCCCTGCTGCTCATCACCCTGGCGGTGTGCGGTATCGGTGTTCTGCAGATTTTTAGTGCCACCCTCGATTCCCCATTCCACGCCGCCTGGTGGCACCAGATTCTCTACATCGCCGGCGGCCTCCTGCTCATGTGGATGGTCCTGGCGGTCGATTATCATACGCTTCTGCATTACGTTCCGAGCTATTACATCGTCTCGGTAGCTGCCCTTGCGGTCACTTACGTGGTGGGTCAGACGGCCTTTGGGTCCCGCCGCTGGATTCCGCTCGGCGGTGGTTTACATTTGCAAGTATCGGAATTTGTCAAGCTGATGATAATATTGTTGGTAGCCCGGTATCTGGCGGAACTCAAGACGGAAACGCTCGAGATCCGGGAGATGACGATACTCTCGCTGCTGGTAATGGTCCCTACGGTCCTGGTGCTGAAACAGCCCGACCTGGGGACGTCTCTAACGTATATCGCCATCCTGATGGTAGGTGCATTTCTGGCTGGACTGCGGCGAAAGTATGTGGTCGTAATTGCCGTGGTTACGATGTTGGTGCTTCCCGTGGGTTGGCATTTCTTGCAACCCTTTCAACGGGCGCGGCTGGTCAGCTTTCTCGATCCCGACCGCGACCCCCAGGGAACAGGGTATCAGTTGATTCAATCCCAGATCGCGGTCGGGGCGGGTGGGATGTTCGGCAAGGGAGTTACCAAGGGAACGCAGACCCAGCTACGCTTCCTGCCGGTGTCGCAGAAAGACTTTATCTTTGCGGCGCTTGCCGAGGAACATGGATTTGTCGGTGTAGTGATTGTTTTGTCGCTGTTCTTTGTCATGATTATGCGCATCGTCCAGAATGCGCAAACGGCGCCCGATCCCGTGGGTATGTACATCTGCATGGGGGTGGCGAGCCTGTTGCTGTTCCACGTTGTGGTCAATGTGGGCATGGTCGCGGGCTTGATGCCGGTGACCGGCATTCCGCTGCCGTTCATGAGCGCCGGTGGTTCCAGTATCTGGTCGAGCTTTTTGGCTTTGGGGCTGGTGAATAACGTCCGCCTCAGAAGATTTGTGAATTAGCCGGGCCGCCCGCAAGGGTGAGCCCGCAACAGAAAGGTTATCGGGAGCCTAAAAGAGACCCTCGCGCGTGGTGGCGCTTTTAAGCGCTTTCCCGCATAGGGGAGCGGTTCCCGGCCGTCCGGTGTATGAGTGAATGCTCCACCGCCGGCCAGCGTGAGCTTCTTTAGCGACCGGCGCGCCGCCTGTATGTACAGGCGCTCCCGGCGCGCACGCAGGGTGCCCACCTTCCCTCCGAGACTCTCCGCGTTCCCGGGGAGGCAACGGATGTCCAAGGAGTTAGTGGTTTCTTCCAACCGCCACGAAACACGTGTGGCGATTCTCGAGGACGATCAGGTCTTTGAGGTCTATCACCAGCGGGAAAATGAATATTCCCTGGCTGGAAGCATCCATAAGGGCCGCGTAACGCGGGTCTTGCCTGGCATGCAGTCGGCGTTTGTCGACATCGGCCTGGACCGCGACGCGTTCCTCTATGTTTCCGACTTCTTCGAAGACAACGAAGAGTACGACAAGATTGTCACCAGCGTGGAGGATAAGGTCCTTAAAATGGATCGCACTCCGCCGGGCGCGCTGGCCGCCGCGCCGCCCATTCCGGCCGAAACGGCGCCTGCGGCGGATGCGGCCGAACCTGCCGCTGCCGTAGAAACCGAAGCCGCCGCGCCGCCTGTACTGGCCGAGGCCGCCACTCCGGAACCCGAGCAGCGCCGCGACGATCGTGATCGCGACCGCCGCGGAGGACGCCGCTCCCGCCGCCGCCGCGGCCAGCGCGGTGGCCGCACGCTGCCTGATTCCAAGTTCTACTCTCCGGGCCATCACACCGTGGAGCCGGCCCCGCCGCTCGAGCCGCGAGCGCCGGAGCCTGCCGAACCGGGCGCATCCTCGAGCGAAGATTTGCTGGTCCTGCCCGGCGAATCGCTCGCCAAGTACACCGGCCCGGCGCGCGAAGAGGAAGAGTCGGAACCGCCTGCTGCCGAAGCGTCCGCTGAACACCAGGTCGAACTCGCCGAAGCCGAATCTGAAACGCCGGTTGCGGCCGCCGAAGCGCCTCCCGCGCTGGCGGAAGTGGAAACCGCAGCGGCGGGGGCTCCGGTCGAACCCGAACCAGTCGCTAGCGAACCTCTCGACGCGCCACCATCAGCCGCTGCGCCGGATGTTGTCGAAGCCGGCTCCGAACTGGAATCCACCCCCGAAACCGAAGACCTTGCCGAAGGCGAAGACGCTCCCGAAGCAGAAGGCATCGCAGAAAGCACCGCGGAAGACCAGGCTGCGGGCGATGAGGAAGGTCCCGAAACTGCACGCACTCCCACCAGCCTCACCGCCACTCTGCGTGAGCAGGGCCCCCGTTACCAGCATCGCGTTTCCCGCCGCACGCGCCGCCGCGGCGGCCGCGAGCGCAATCTGGCTCCCGGCGAAGCCCCGCACCCGCTGGAAGCGCGTCTCGAGCAGCGCACCATCGCCGCGCCCAGAACCAGCGAGGGGCGCCCTGAAAAACCGGCTGGCGCCTCCATCAGCGACCTGCTCCGCACAGGCCAGGAAATCATCGTCCAGATCGCCAAGGAGCCCCTCGGCCAGAAGGGCGCCCGCATCACCTCGCACATTGCGCTCCCCGGCCGCTTCCTGGTCTACATGCCCACCGTCGACCACATCGGCGTGTCGCGCAAGATCCCGAGCGACGAGGAACGCACGCGCCTGAAGCGCGTGTTGCAGGCCAATCGAACCGGCATTCCCGGCGGCTTCATCGTCCGCACCGCCGGCGACGGCCGCAGCGAGGAGGAACTGCGCGCCGACATGCATTTCCTCTATAACCTGTGGCTTGATATGCGGCAGCATGCCGAGCGCAAGCCGGCGCCGCTGCTCATCCATCATGACCTCAACGTGGTGGAACGCGTCTTGCGCGACCAGCTCACCACTGAGTTCAAGAACATCTGGGTGGATAACGAAGAAGCTTACGAAAGCGTGTTGCGCTTCGTCGAGCGCTTCCAGCCCGCGCTGGTCAGCCGAGTCAAGCTCTACACCCGCTCCAACCCCATCTTCGACGAGTTCGGCATTACCGCGGAACTGGAGAAAGCCCTGCGCCCCAAGGTCTGGCTCAAGAGTGGCGGCCACATCGTCATCAATCAGACCGAGGCGCTGGTGGCGATTGACGTCAACACCGGCAAGTTCGTCGGCAAGTCCAACCGCCTGGAAGACACCATCGTCAAGACCAATACCGACGCTATCCGCGAGATTGTACGGCAGATTCGCCTGCGCGATCTCGGCGGCATCATCGTGGTCGATTTCATCGACATGGACGAGCGCAAGAACCGGCAGAAAGTGATGCAAGCGCTCGAGGACGCCATGCGCGCCGACCGCGCCCCCTACAAAATTCTCCAGTTCAACGATTTCGGCCTGGTGGCCATCACTCGCAAGCGGGTCAAACAGAGCCTGGAACGCACCCTCTGCACGCCGTGCCCGTATTGCGAGGGCGCCGGCTACGTGAAGAGCCCGCAGACCGTGGTGGGCGAGATCCTCGGCGAAGCCCAGAAGATTGCCCCTGCCCTCGAAGGCAAGGACGTCTTGCTGCGTGTGTCCCCGGAGGTCGCCAAGCTCCTCAAGAGCAACCAGAATACTTACCTGCAGGAGCTGGAAGAGGTGCTCGGCCGCACCGTGTTCGTCAAGAGCGATCCTCTCCTCCACCAGGAGAAGTTCGATCTGGCGTAAGCCCTAGTGGCGCGGGCCGGACCCGCGCTACGATCATTGACACACGCTGGACGGCGCGCTCGCCGCGGTTACAACCGCCGCGGAGCCGCCCTGCGCGGGCATGGGCGAATGCGCCGCGGGGGGTTCTATCTCCTGATGCCTGCCGCCCGCCCGGAACGAATAGCTGGCCAGCCACACCCAGTTAGCGAACGCTGCATCGCCATGACCGCCGGTGAGATCGTCTGGAACGCTGCGCGTGCGGTCGCGATAGATGGCACGCGCAATCGTGAACGAGATCATGTTCCCGTGCCTGACGTACTGGATGCCCGGTTCGGCGGAGACCGCGAATCCGGGGCGCCGGAAACCAAGGTCGTTGCCGGTCGGGAAGAGATTGCGAGCCGGCACTCCCTCCATCCGCGGTCCGAATGTGACGGTGAGGCCGCGTATCTTCGAAATCGGATGAGCCACGCCGCCCTCCACAAGATACTGGTCCATGATCGCGTTGTATTGCGTCAAGGTCACCGGATTCGCGGCCGCACCGGTTCTTAGCACGCCGTTGATATCTTCCAGCATTGCCGTATAACTGCCGTTGAAGTAGAACTGGCTGGTTCTCCAGTTTCTGAAGGCCGCCCATTGCAAGGGAATGCCCCAACCGCCCTGCCCGGGCTGAATGGAGTAGTCCACAATCGTGGTCACCGGACCTTTTCCGTTCAGCGCGTCCACCGTGTTGGCGACGTTGTCCTTGCCCGTGGGCAGCAGGATGCCGAAGCCTACTTGAATGTTACCGCGCGGATTCCGCTTCGGATTCCAGATCCAGCCGCTTGCCAGGAACGACGTATCTCCGATGCCGGCCGACGTATAGACAATCGGCGAATCGTTCGTGTGACGGCTCGCAGTGAGCAGCGGAACATCAGTCGTGACACTGAAGCGCGACGAGATCTGATAAGTCGCCGTCAGGTTCTCCAGATTGATTTTGTTTTCGACCTGCGTACCGTCGGTGATCCGATAACTCTGCTCCGTAGGCCCGACAAAATGGATATAGGAGAACTGGTGCCGGTATCCGATGTCGAAGTCCCATTCATGCGGAGCCAAATAGCCGCCTTCGCTCTCCGGTCCGCCTTGTTCGCCGTTCGATCGAGCCACGATGCAGCCCTGTGCCTGCGCCGGCGTGCCTGCGAGCAGCGTTGCGGCCAAAGTGAGACCGGCCGCGAGGATGGTGCGTTCGAGATTACCCAGTGAAGCCCCCATGTCGGGATCGTACCGGCCAACCGGAAGGCGAGCAATAATTGAAAACAATTAGAGATGGTTAATTAGTGCGGGCGGTGGTGCGGATTTGCGATCGCCAGTCAGCCATGTGAGCCGCTCATCTAACTCGGCGCGGCGAATCTCGCCGAGAACGCGCGCTACCACGACTCCGCTTTCGTCGAGAAACGCTGTGTCCGGAACGCCTTCGCCCATGCGAAGCTTGTCGAGCGAGTCCGCGGAGGCGCCGGTCCAGACCGGGAAATCGACACCGTAGCGCTCGATAAATGCCGGTATGTCTTTCCTGGTCTTGTAGTCGTCGAGCGAGACGGCGATGAAGGTAACGCCCTTCGCCGCCCACGTCTTCTCCGCTTCCACGATCATCGGCATCTCCTCGCGGCAGGGGCCGCACCAGGTCGCCCAGAAGTTCAGAACCACAATCTTGCCGCGATAGTCGCGAAGTTGCACTTTTTTCCCGGAGAGATTATGCAGCGTGAGATCGGACGGTTTCTTATCGGCCGCCATCAGACTCGCCGCGGCAGCCAGAGTCAGAGCGGCGAATCCGAGGCGGAGCACATAGCTTGTGTACCGCAGGTCGAATGGGTTTGGCAAGGCGAAATGTACTTTTCGGAACTCTGCATCCCGCGGCCCCGATCATGCGGCTCGGATGGCCGGGCGTTCCATCAGGTTCTCTCCAACACGCCAAAAATGAGCCATAATGACTTTATCGAGGAGGGCAATTCCATGGCAAGCGGAAGTTCAGCGAGACCCAAAGTCAATCCGATTCCGGATGGCTACCACAGTGTGACTCCCTATTTGACGGTGGCCGATGCGGACCGATTAATGTCGTTTGTGAAGAGCGCTTTTGGCGCGCAGGAGTTGTTCGCTCAGCGCGGACCGGATGGCGCTATCCAGCACGCCGAAGCCAGGATTGGCGATTCAATCGTGATGATGGGGCGGGTTAGCGGAGAGGCGAAACCGCTGCCGGGCATGATCTACCTGTACGTGCCCGATGTGGACGCGGTATACCGGGCGGCGCTGGGCGCGGGTGGCAAGAGCCTGCAAGAGCCGGCCGACATGTTTTACGGCGATCGCCGCGCCGCCGTGGAAGACCCCTGTGGCAACCAATGGTACATGGCCACCCACATCGAAGACGTCTCGCCTGAAGAACTTCGACGCCGGGCCGCGGCGCAGGCGCAGAAACAATAGACATCCCGGGCCAGTCTTCCGGCACGTCAGCGCCGTGGCATAATCCTGGTATGGAAATCACCTGGCTCGGGCATGGCACGTTTCAGTTTCGTCTGGTTTCAGGGGAGGTGATCCTGATGGACCCCTGGACTGACGGCAACCCCGCGTATCCCAAGAGCCACCGCATCGAGCGTGTAGACACCATCGCGATCACCCACGGCCACTACGATCACATCCATGACGCCATCCCGCTGGCCGCGCGATTTACACCCGAGGTCGTCGCCATCTACGAGACCTGCGCCTGGCTGGAGCGCAATGGTGTCAAGAACACGCGCGGAATGAACAAAGGCGGAAGCCAGCAATCCAGCGGAGTGACGTTCACCATGACGCACGCGGTGCATAGCTGCGGCATTCTGGACGAAGGCGAGATCGTTTACGGCGGTGAAGCGGCCGGTTACGTGCTGCGGTTCGCCGATGGCCGCGCCTTGTACTTCGCCGGCGATACCAACGTGTTCAGCGACATGCAACTCATCGAGCAGCTCTACCATCCGGAGTTAGCGGTTCTGCCGATCGGCGATCTGTTCACCATGAGCCCGCACGAAGCCGCGCTGGCCTGCCGTCTGCTGCGCTCCCCCAAGGTGATCCCCATGCACTTCGGTACATTCCCACCGCTCACCGGCAAGCCGGAGGACTTGGCGAAGCTGCTCGCCGGCAGCGGCATCGCCGTTTGGCCATTGGAACCCGGCAAGCCGGTGGAATGGTAAGGTGGGGCAGGTTTCAACCTGCCAACGCCTTCTTGCGGGCGCAGCTTTTTGCTTCCCCTATTCCGCTTTGGCTGCCCAGTGCAGGCCGATGCCGCCTAGCAGAAAACCACGCGCACTTACATTGCTATAGCCGCTGCGCCCTAAGAGGAGAGAAAAATCGCCGATCGAAACGAACGACCGCAGCGAATCCGGTATGTACGTGTAGACGCGCGGCCGGCCGTGCAGCAGGTATCCCCAGAAAAAGCCTTGTGCGTAGAGGTAGGCCAGAAACAGCCGCCGGAGCGCGCCATTGGCGGGCAGGAAAAAATCCAGGCTCACCATCACGCCGCCAGGCCGGGTCACACGTCCGATCTCGCGTACGGCCGCGGCCAGGTTCGGAAAGTTGCGTAGGCCATAGCCGATGAAGACGCAGTCGAAGGCGGCGTCCGCGAAGGGAAGCCGGCACGCATCGCCGCAAACCGCGCGCTCGATTCCGCGCTCTCGCGCCAGCCGCAACATGCCCTCCGTCAGATCCACCGCAATCGATCGCGCCCCGGGATGCCGCGCCTCAACCAGCAGCGAAAAATCGCCCGTGCCCGAAGCCAGATCCAGCACCAGCGGTTGCGACGGCAACTGCGCCATCTTCACGCCTGCCCGCTTCCATCCGCTATCCATGCCGTAAGAAAACGCGCGGGTGATGAAATCGTAGCGCGGCGCGATGGTGCCGAACATCGCGCGCATCAATCGCGAGTCTTGTTTCTCAGCCGGGAGTCGCATGGGCAAATGAATTGTATCAGCCCCGCGCTGCGGACGCATTGAGACGGGGTTATTTCCTGGGCCGCGCGGGCCGCATTTCGATCCGGCTGATCATGGTGCGCGAGGGCATGCTCAGCACCATCGTCACCGCCTCCGCAACATCCTCCGGCGCGATCATCCAACTGGTGTCGCCGCTGCGGTCCGATGGACCGCCGGAAAACTCCGTGTCGACACTTCCCGGCATAATCGTCGCCACGCGCACGTTGTCGTAGCGGTGATCGAGCATCATGGCTTCGCTGAACCCGTTGAGGCCGAACTTGCTTGCGTTGTAGCCCGCGCCGCCGCTGAACGGGTTCTTGCCGGCCAGGCTCGAAATGTTGACGATGAATCCGCCGCCGCGCTTGCGGAACCGCGCCAGTGCCTCCCGCGAGCAATAGAACGGGCCGTTCAGGTTAAGCTCGATGTTCGCGCGCCATTGCTCGGCAGTCAGGTCCGCAACCTTGCCGAACACGCCCTTGCCCGCGTTGTTTACCAATATGTCCAGCCCGCCGAACTCGCGGTCCACGGCCGAAAAGAAACCGCTCACCTGCTCCGGTTGGGTCACGTCGCAAGCCATGCCGATCACCCGTCCCAGTGGACGCAGCGCGCCCAGCGCCGTCTCGACCGACTGGTTGCTGCGCCCGCAAATGGCCACTGCCGCGCCTTCGGCAAGCAACCGCTCCGCGATCGCCCGCCCGATGCCGCGCGTGCCGCCCGTAACCACCGCCAGCTTTCCAGAAAGAGGCTCCATAGGCGAGATTCTATCCCGGATTTACCTTTGCCGTTTGGGCCTCATGCTGCCCCCTTCGGCGAATCACCTGCCTGGCTACGCCGGCTGCTGCGCCCGCGCGGCGCGCAGCGCGGCGACGGACTCCTTGGCCTTTTCGAGCAGCAGGCCGTGCTCGGCGCTTGCGCCCACGAAGCGCATGCCGCGCCCGGCCCAGGCTTTCGCCATCGCCACGCTGCGCGTCTGGATGCCGGGCACCACGCCGTGGCGCTTGCACTTCTCGATCAGCCCTTCCACCGTCGAAATCAGCAGCGGGTGCTCGAATTCACCGGGGATGCCAAGCGAGATCGAAAGGTCGGCCGGCCCCACCATAATCACGTCCAGTCCGGGAATCGCCAGCAGTTCGTCCGCCTTCTCCACCGCCGTTACGCTTTCGAATTGCACCACCGCCAGCGTGTTGCGGTTCTGGTGTTCGATGATCTCCGCGAAGCTGTGCGCTTCGTAGCCGGTCATAGTAGGGTTGACGCCGTAACCGCGTTTGCCGCGCGGCGGGAAGCGCAGCCAGCTCAGCGCCTCCGCCAGCACGCGCTTGTCTTCCACGCGCGGCAGGATGATGCCTTGCGCGCCCGCATCCAGCAGCCGCGCCACCAGCGAGTACAGCAGTTCCGCCACGCGCACGATCGGTGTGATGCCGGCGTCGTTCGACGCGTGGATCATGTCCTGCACGGTTTCCAGATCGAAGGCGCCGTGCTCCATGTCGATGAACACGTAGTCGAAGCCTGCCGCCGCGAAGGCGCGCGGAATTTCCGCCGACCGGTACACCTGCAAAGCGCACCCGTAAACCGTTTCACCCCGCGCAAGCTTTTCCCGTGTCTGATTCATCCGCATGGAGCCCGCTCCCTTCCCGATGCACGATTCCCACAACTACGCTAACCCATCCTCGCGTACGCAGGGGCCGGATATGCTCGGCGCGCCTCGCCGCTCTCGCATCCACCCCCACCATGCTACCGGATTCGCAGGTGTCTTATCAGGTCAGACGGCTCCGGGGCTGTTATGTGGTTCTGTGCGGCCGCAGGGATGGATTTGGTCAGAACCTGACCGAGAATTCCACTTAAGTCCTTTGTTTTTGGTAAACTTTGGTTGGATTCTGACCGAATCGAACTTGCGCGGCCTGGCGGCAGGGCATACAGGCGCTCAAGGCCAGGTCGGAAGGTCAGCGTCCCAAATGGCCGGGTATGGCCAGTAGAACGATCAGGTTCCACGCTACCAGGCAGCCGTACCAATAGGTCGCCAGCCGGATCAGGCCTAGCCGCTGTGTATACACGCAGTAAGCCCCCAGGGCAAGGGCGAGAATCTTCGAGGCCGCGATGCCGAACGCTGCGCCGCCATGCATCAGCAGACGAACGAACGGGCTGGCCTCGGCCGCTCCCAGCCGTAAGCCCAGCAGCGTGGTGAGCAGGTCCAGAAGCTGCAAGTAGATAAAAACCTGTGTTAAGGCCATCACAATTGCCTTCTGTTTCTATATCGGCGCCGGCGATCATAATTGTAGCCGCTGGAAAGCCGAAATTTTCGGCTTATTTGTACCGCCTGTACCGGGGAGGGAACCTTCGTTCTAGTGCAAAAGATTACACTTAGGCCTTCTGAGGCCAGTCAGGAGGCGGTGCCACGTGATGTGGTTACTGGCCCAGAGACACCTTCAACAGCTTAGTCTCGCCATTGCGGATTTCGAGCGCCGAACTGCTCTGGGCGCCGTCCTTTTCCACCAGGACCCGGTAAGATCCGGGAGGCAGAGGTATTTGCGCCGGCGTGGTCTGCGGCATTCGCTTGCCGTTGATGGTAATGGCCGCCCCGGATGGCGAGCTGACGATCCAGAGGGTGCCCTGCCCGGCATGCAGGATCACCACGGGAAGCTCCACGGGACCGGGCCCCACGTCCACTTCCCTGTGCTCCGCCTGGTACCCCGGCATGGTGATGGCAATGGTGTGACGTCCGGGCGCGGCATCGAGCGAGCACGGGGTCGAACAGGCGGCTTCCGGCCTCCCATCGAGCGTCGCGGTGGCGCCGGCAGGACTGCTGATCACGGTAACCTCCTGCGGCTCGGGCGCCGGCGCCGGCATGGTCCTCCGCGCCGGTACCGGCACGGGTGGCGGGACAGTCGCCGTCACGGGTGACCCCGCGGCCGAATCGAGTTGCTTGGCCGGCTCTTGGGCGGGCTTCGTTTCCTCGGCGGCCGCTGGCGAAGGCGCCGGCGACAGCGGGCTGGGCTTGCTCTCTGCCGCAGCCGGCGCTGGAGATGCCGGCGCCTGCTCCTGGGGCACGGCCGGTTTCGAATTGGCGGCAGCGGCGGCTGGTGGCGCTTCGGGCGCTGGCACGCGATTGGCAGCCGCGCCTCCACGCCCGCCCCACGTCAGCCACGACGGCACGCCGGCTTGCCACCCGATCAGCGCCAGCAACGCCGCTGCCATCAGAATCGCGGCCAGGAACGGCAGAAATCCGAGCTTGGCACGCTCGCCACGCACGCCGCTACCGGTGGCGTCATCGCGCCGCGGGCGGCGGGCGGGCGGCAAGCTGACGGCCGGACGCGGAGATCCCGCCAGCGTCGGCTCGTTCAACGTGCCGCCGCGCGCCAGCGGTTTCCAGCCGGGACTCGCCACGCACGCCTTCTCCAGGCTGCCGACGAACTCCTGGCAGGTGGCGTACCGCTCGCCGGGTTTCTTCGCCAGGCCCTTGCATAGCGTGTCCTCGATCGGGCCGGCCAAGGTGGCGTTCAAAGTGTGCGGCGGCGCCGGTTCCTCCGCCACAATCTTGTAGACCACCGTGGTCAAATGCTCGCCTGTGTACGGCTTGTCACCGGTCATCATTTCGAAGGCGATCACCGCCAGCGAGAATTGATCGGACCGGCCGTCCACCGGCTGGCCCTGCACCTGCTCAGGCGACATGTAGTGCGGGGTGCCGACAATCGAGCCGGTCATGGTGAGCTGCTCGGAGGTGGTGATTTTGGCGATGCCGAAATCGGTGATCTTGGCCGTGCCATCGGCCGCGATCATGATATTGGCCGGCTTGATATCGCGGTGGACGATTCCCTTTTGATGAGCGAAATCGAGCGCGGCCGCGGTTTGCGCCAGGATGCGGAACATCCGTTCCGGATCCATCGGCCGCGGCGCGGAAAGAAGCTGGTCGAGCGTCGGTCCATCCACGTATTCCATGGCGATGAACGCCAACTCGTCCTGCTGGTCCACATCGTAGATGGTGACGATGCTGGGATGAGAAAGGATGCCGGCGGAACGGGCTTCGCGGAACAGCCGCTCGCGGAGGCGTTCCTGCTCGCCGGGATTGTGGACGTTACCGAGCTGAATGGTTTTGATTGCCACCGGACGGCCAATATTGGGATCGATCGCGTGATAGACCACTCCCATGGCGCCCCGGCCCAGCTCGCGAACGATTTTGTACCGTCCTATGCGTTCCATGGATAACTAGCTCTAACGTCCTGCTAGTGATAGGATACGGCTTTGAGCATCGATCCGTCATCCAGCCGCATCGGCGGCGACCCGGAGCTGCAAGATTCCAACGTCCCTACCGGTCCGCCATCGCGCCGCCCCCGTCTTTCCCTGCGGGCACAGGGCGCCGGCAGCCTGGTTTTTCCGATGGGCATTCTGTTTCTCGCGCTGTTTTCCGTTTACTGGGCGGAACAGCGGCTGCGAAGCGGGGAAAGGGCAGTGGCGCAGGCCCAGGAGATGCGCACCGAGATCGTCGAGCTGCGGAGCGCGCTGAACGACGCCAGCGCCTTGGCCGGCGAGTACGCCGCCACGGCGGAGGGCCCCACCCGCGATGCTTATGGGGGTTCGCGGCAGACGGCTGCCGGGGCCTTGCGGAACATGGCCGTCATCGCGCAGAACCAGCCGGCGGACCGTGCCCAGTTCGGCGAGGTCGAACGGCTTGCCCGGGACGAACTGGCCCAGATCGACCGGGCGATGGCCTCCCGCAAAGCGCCAGCCGGCGCCACCACGGAGCTCTCGACTGCCCTCACGCTGCTCAATGATGAAGAGGAGCGGGAACTGGCGCAGGCGGCTTTTGACCTCGACGAATCGCGCCGCCAGTTGTTCCGGGTGCTGATGATGTGCGGCGTCGCCGGCCCCATCGGGGCTCTGTTTATCGAGATGATCCTGGCCCGGCGGCTGACGCGCCGCGTGCGGCGGGTGGAAGAGAATGCGCGCCGGCTGGCCGCCGGGCAACCGTTGCTGCCGCTGCCCGCTGGGACCGATGAGGTTGCTTCGCTCGGCCGCCAGTTGGAGCACACCGCGGCCCTGCTGCGGGCGCACGAGCGTAACCTGCGCGAAGGCGAGCGGCGCTATCGCGAACTGTTTGACCAGGCCCCCGTTCCCTACATGGAAACCAACACGGACGGTGTGATCTGCCGCTTTAATCAAGCGCTCTGCAGCCTGCTGCGGGTGGCACCGGAGCGGGTCCTCGGTGTCCACGCCTGGGACTTTGCGGACCCGGATCAGACGGACGCCTTGCGCACCGCCTTTCTCGCCAAGATCCATCAGAGCGCCGAAACCGGGCCCTACGAGTGCAACTATCAACTGGATGACGGCTCGCGCATCCACGTCGAGATCCGCGAAAACTTCATTCGCGACAGTTCCGGACAGGTCACCGGCGTCTGCCGTTCGGTGCTCGACGTGACAGAGCGCGAACTGGCCGCGGTAGCGGCGCGGAAAGTGGAGCAGTACGCTCTGGAGTTGCGCAACCGCAATGAGCAGTTGGCGCGCGCCTTTGAAGCCGCCACTTCCGCCAC
This sequence comes from Bryobacteraceae bacterium, assembly GCA_049587755.1. Classification (GTDB taxonomy): domain Bacteria; phylum Acidobacteriota; class Terriglobia; order Bryobacterales; family Bryobacteraceae; genus Bog-375. Next base: position 23,209 of record JBAVEN010000071.1, read on the forward strand.
CCTCGCCAAGAGCCAGTTTCTGGCCTCCATGTCGCATGAGCTGCGCACGCCGCTCAACAGCATCATCGGTTTTGCCGAGATGATGGTCGATGGCCGGCTGGGGCCGATTTCCACCGAGCATCACGATTGTCTCGCCGATATTCTGACCAGCGCGCACCACCTGCTGGAATTGATCAACGACATCCTGGACCTCTCCAAGGTGGAAGCCGGGAAAACCGAATTCCGGCCTGAGCTCTGCCGGGTCGATCGACTGGTGGCCGAAGTCCGCGACGTGCTGCGCCCACTGGCCGAAAAGAAGAATCTGCAGTTGCGCAGCGAGGTGGTTCCCGGTCTCGAAGCGGTCATCGATCCTTCCCGTTTCAAGCAGGTGCTGTACAACTTCCTCTCCAATGCGGTCAAATTCACTCCCGAGAACGGACGTGTCACGGTGCGCATCACGAGCGACTTGGGCGAGACGTTCCGCCTCGAAGTGGAGGACACTGGCGTCGGCATCCCGCCCGAAGAAATCAAGCAGTTGTGGGAGGAATTTCAACAGCTTACAGGCGGCCGGAAGGACGGCCAAGGCAGTGGGCTGGGGCTCGCGCTGACGCGCCACATCGTGGAAGCCCAAGGCGGCACCGTGGACGTTCGCAGCGTTCCCGGGGAAGGCAGCGTGTTTATCGCAGTACTGCCATTACGCAGCGTTACCCACGCAACCGTCCCGGCGGCCTAAAAGCGGGTTCCAGCACCGGAATGTGGGGGGATAATACTGTTGGTGCAATGTCCGCAGCCCCTATCCTGATTGTCGACGACACGCCGGTCAACCTCAAGTTGACGCGAATCCTCTTGGAAAGCGAAGGCTATGAAGCCGTCACCGCGGGAACCGCCGAAGAGGCGCTGGACCTGCTCGGCAGCTTCCACCCACAGTTGATTTTGACGGACCTGCAGTTGCCAGGGATGGATGGCCTCGAGTTGGTGCGGCGCGTTAAGCGGGACCCGGCCCTGCGCGACATTGTCATTGTCGCTCTGACCGCATACGCCATGGCAGGCGATGAGCGCAAGGCGCTCGATGCCGGGTGCGACGGATACATCACCAAGCCGATCAACACACGAACGCTGGGCGACAGGCTCCGCGGCTACCTGGAGAACAGAGTGGCGGCGCCCGCTCCACCGGCTAACTGCCCGCAGGCGGGTGTTCCCGAATCGGAAATTCTGGACTTGCGGCGGAGGTTTCTCGCCGAAGGGCAAGAGAAGTCGCGGCAGATGCTGATCGCCATGGACGGCAGTTTCAGCGCCGGCGACGCCGCCAAAACCGCGCACCAATGGATCGGCGCGGCCGGCCTGCTCGGCTACGATGCGATCGCACACCTGTGCCGCGACGTGGAAGGCGCGTTGCTTGAGAAGCCGCTGGATAACGGCCAGTTGCGCGAGAACTTGGCCAATCTGGCGACCGCATTTTCGACGCCTCCCGAGGCCCTCGACTCGCCAGTCCCGGAATACGTGACCCAGACGCTTTCCGGCAAGCGCGTGGCACTCGTCGGCTTGCCGGCCAATGAGGGGGCACGGCTGGGCGTGGCGCTGGATCGTGTGGAAGCGGTGCCGACCTTCTTCGATGTCGCGGAGCCGCCCATTCTCAAGCGGTTGCTGGGTTGCGATCTGGCGGTAATCCACGTGCGCGCGGAGACGGCGAACTCGCCATGGCTCGATCCCGCCAAACCTTACTTGGGGGCCCGGCCGGTGGTCCTGGCCGGCAGCCGGGACCAACTGCTGGAGCTCGATCGGAATGTGCAGTCGGTGGCGCGCGAAGTGCTGATGGATGCCTCCTGGCAGACGGATGAAGCTCTGGTCCGTCTGAGCCTGGCTCTGCAACGCCGCCGGCCGGCCGGGCGCGTTGAGGACGGCGCCGGTTTCGTGCCGGCCGGGGCGCCGGGCCGGCCGTGTGTGCTGGTCGCCGGCGGCGAGCCTGCGGTCCTCGAAACGGTCAGGGCCGCCTTGCAGAATTTTGGCATGACTTGCACGACGGCCGACAGCGGCCCTGCGGCGCTGGAAGCGATTCGCACCCTGCGGCCTCATGCCGCCGTGCTCGATGCCGATATGCCCGGCATGGATGGCTACGAAGTGCTCGCCGCCGTCCGCTCCGCGCAAGTTCCGGTGCACGTGATGGTGCTGACGGTGCGGCAACGGGAAAGCGATTTCATCCGCGGCTTCAACCTGGGCGCCGGCGACTACATGACGAAACCATTCAGCACCATGGAACTGGTGGCCCGCCTGAATCGCCTGCTCGGCCGATGTGCGACGGGCGCAGCGCCGCTCCGGGCACTGGCGCAGCCAGCGTAAGCGAGCGGTTTCGCAGCGACCCCGGAATTCAGTCTCCCGACACTCGCTCGAGCTCGCGCGCGGCGGGGTTCGACGCCGCCAGGGCGCCGACGCTCACATGGATCTGCGGCATGGCGCCGGTTTCGAAGGCATCCGCCATGCTCTCCAGTTTCTCGCGCAACATTTGCCGCCGCAGTTTGGCTTCGAACTCGCGAAGCTGTTCTTCGATGCGGCCGGCCCTGTTCTTGTTGCGGATCATGTCCTCGCGGTAGCGCTTCAGGAAGTAGCCGATGGTTTCCACGCGGATCCTGATCGAACCGGTGGGCTTGTTTTCGTCGATGTCCTTGAAGCAGAAATACGGCGTGCCAGAGTGCTCGACGATTTCCTCCACCACGGTGTAAATGGGCGCGTCGTGGCCGCACTTGAAGCTGGAAAGCTCCAGCGCCACCAGGTTCGGATGGCGGGACACATATTTGGCCGCCCACACTTTGCGGCTAGTGTTCTCGCTGTAAGAGTTCTTCCAGACATCGGTGATGGCCATGGGATGCGGGATCTCGCCGGCCAGCACGTCCTCGCCGAACAGGCGCCAAATGATATCGTCATCGATCGGCAGCGAGTCCTCGGTGAACACCGGGTAACCGAGCTTTTGGAACTCCTCGAGAATTTCGTGATTGATGCCGGGGTCGTTGTGATACGGCCGTCCAAGCACCACCACGCCGAGCTTGTCTTCGCGTTCCAGTTGTTCCAGAACCTCGCGCGCAGCGCCGCGCATGGTGACATTATTGAACACGTCGAGCGCACGGTAGCCTTCTTCGATGGCGCGGTGATTCTCCTCCGGCGACAGGCCGAAAATATCGCGAAACTGTTCGTACATCTGGCGCTCGAAAATATCCGGCTTCGAGATGTTGACGAACGTGTCCAGATACGTCACACCCTTTTCGGCGAACAGGTCGCCTTCCTTGGTAAACGCCGCCTTTACCGCTTCCGGCGTCGCCGCCACCGTTGGGCAGGAGCGGCTGGCCTGCACCGAATGCAGATCGCTGGTCAGGCAATCGATCATCGGGAAGAAGATGATGTCGAGCGGCTTCTTGGCGTGCACGCGGTAGAGCAGGTTATGGACGTGCGGAATGCCCAGCTTGGAGGGGAAGCACGGGTCGATGGCGCCGCGCTTGGCGCCCTCTTTATACAGCTCCTCGCTGGTGAAGTCGGAGTAGACGATGTTCTCCGCCTGGATGCCGAGAGACGCGAAATAGCCGGTGAACACGGGCGTCTGCGAGTACATGTTCAGCACGCGCGGCATGCCGATACGCAGCTCGGCGCGCTTCTTCATCAGCGCGGCCCGCTTCTTTTGCGCCGCCGTGATTTGCAGCTTAGGCGGCGCGTCGGCCACCAGCGGCGGATTGGGCACACGGAAGACAGCCTTCGCGGCCATTTCCACGAAGTTCGGATTGGCTTTCTTCACCTTGTCGAGATCGCCCTTGATCTGGCGCATCTCCTCGATGTTCTCGACCGTGCCTTTCTCGCAGGTGGCGATGATCAACCGCTGCGCTCCGGCTTCGAGCGGCACCTTGGTCTTCACCGGCGGCTTGTACTCCAGGTTCACCAGCGAAGTCTTGACGTCGATGAACGTGCGCAGGCACTTGTTCTTGCAGAAGTAGCAGCGGGTGCTCTCGTTGCGCGTAGTCTTGTATTGGATGCCGCGCGCCGCCTCCAGGCCGATGAACGTTGTCTTGCGGCCGTTGTCGAAAAGGCGCCCGGCTTCGAGCGCGGCTCCGATGGCGCCGGCTTCGCCGCAATGCTCGTGGACGATGACGTCCGCCTGCACGTCCTTGCCCTTGAAGCGCGACTCGATGAAATCCACTTGCGCCTTCACCGCCGCCAGGTTGTATTGCGTGCCGCCCTGCAGCAGGAAGCGGCGGCCGATGGCGGAGAGGTTCGGAATCTGCGAAACGTAGAGCCAGATGTTCTTCGGCAGCACGTTGCACAGCCCGGCCATGATCTCTTCCGGCTTCCATCCCTGGCGTTGGAAATCGACGATGTCGGACTGCATGAACACCGCGCAGCCATAACCGAACGACGGAAACCCCTTGGCGCCGAAAGCCGTATCGGCGTATTCCTCCACCGGCACGTTGAAGCCCTGCGCGGTGGATTGCAGGAAGTAGCCGTTGCCGGCCGAACACTGCGTATTGAGCTTGAAATCCTTCACGCGGCCGTGCTTGAGGATGATGATCTTGATATCCTGGCCGCCCACGTCGCAGATGACGTCCACATTGTCGTAGAAGTGAAGGCCGGCTTCGGTGTGCGCCACGGTTTCGACCAACGCCGCATCGGCGCCCACCACGTCCTTGAGAATGTCCTTGGCGTAGCCGGTGGTGCCGACGCCCAAAATCTTCAGCACCGCACCCTGGTCGAGGATTTGCCGATTGAGTTTTTCGAGCACCTCGATGGTGTCTTCGATCGGGTTGCCCTTGGAAAGCTGGTAGGTCTTGGCCAGAATGCGGCGCTTGTGCTCCTTGGAAATCAGCACCGCCTTAGTAGAAGTCGATCCGCCATCGATGCCGACGAAGCCTTCCACCACTTCGCCCGGCTGGAATGTCGTCGGAACGAATTTTTTGTGCCGGTACTTGCGTTTGAAGGCGTCCAGCTCGGCGTCATCCTTGGCCAAACCGCCGGTGCCGCCGCGCTTCGATTTCTCCTCGTCACGGCCTATGTCGACATACCAGGCCAGTTTCTCCCAGCCCAGGTACTGACCCACCTCATCGTCTTCGGTCTTGCCGAATTCCACGGAACCGATGGCGGCGAAATACTGCGCGTTGTCCGGCGTCTTGACGAGGTCTTCCGGCGGTACCCCTTCCGGCAACGGTGTGCCCCGCTCTTCCCAGATTTTCGGAATATTGTGCTTCCAGCAGTCGCGCATGCCCTGGATGTAGCAGTTCGGTCCGCCCAGCAGCAGCACCACTGGCTGCAGCGTGTTGCCGCGAGTCAGCACGGAGAGGTTCTGCATCACGATGGCCTCGAACAGCGAAGCCATCAGCTCATCGGGCGGCACGCCCATCTTCTGCAAGCCGTTGATATCGGTCTCGGCGAACACGCCGCATTTGCCGGCCACGGGATGCAGCTTCATGCCCACATACCCCATCTGGCAGAGTTGCTCGGCGGGGATGCGCAGCTTGGCATTGATCTTGTCGATGACAGCGCCGGTTCCGCCCGCGCACTTGTCGTTCATCGACGGAATCTTTTTCTTGCGGCCGGTCTCCGGATCTTTCTTGAAGATGATGATCTTGGCGTCCTGTCCGCCCAGCTCGATCACCGAACCGCATTCGGGATAGAGCCGCTCGACGGCGAGCGAAACCGCGTTGACTTCCTGTACGAACTTGGCGCCGAGATAGCCACCCAGCCCGTTGCCGCCCGATCCGGTGACGAACATGCGCGAGTTGGCGGCGCAGAAGCCGTCGATCTCGGCGTCAAACCGCCGGCAGAATTCGAGCACCTTTTCCGGCTGCTTGGTGTCGTGCCGCTGGTAATCCTGCCACAGAATCCGGTCGGTCGCGGCATCGATTACCACCGCTTTCACCGTGGTCGAGCCGACGTCCATGCCGATGAGGAAGTGTTTATCCATTTGCGATTCCGTTCGTGCCGACTGTAGCGAACAACCCGGGCGCGGGCCGGGCATGCCCGGCCCCTACGCGCGCTGTCTTTCCGCGATGTGATGGACGAAGTTGGCGGCCTGGCCGACCACGCCCTTGGTATGCGGCACATGATACGTCGGCCGCCTGGTTTCCGGATGCTGGTCGACCCAGGCGCGGCAGGCGTCCAGGGTCAAGCCAGTGCGCTCCAGCGCCTCCGCAAATTCCTTCTTGGCTTTGTTCTTGGCTTCGCCCAGCGCCATCTGCACGCGGCTGTGAGCGTTGATCTCGCCTTCGCCCGAGGTTTCGATGGGCAGATAGATCATGTCCTTGTAGTTGGAGACCACGGCCGATTGCGCACCATCGGATTGCGTCGACGGCATGCAACCGAAGGGCTTCAAGGAGAGCACCATGTGAGCCAGGTCTTTGTTCGAGTAATAAATGTTCTTGGCGACTTCCAGGTGCCCTTCGCCGCCGCCGGCGCGCGAGTTATAAAACGGATGGCCGATGCGCTGCAGTTCGTATTGATCGGCCAGGTGGTGCGCAATGCCGCCCAGCGCCTCCACAATCTTGTGGTATTCGTTTTTGAAAATAGCCTCCGCCAGTTTCAGCTTGGCCACTTTCTGGCGGAAGCCGATCTCGATTTTCGCTCGCGTTCCCAGCTTCCAGAGCGGCGGCAGCACGGCGCCTTCCTCCAGCCCCTTCAGGTCTTTGTATTTCTGAACCACCTGGTGGATCATGTACATGATCCAGGTGCCGATCGGTTCCACCAGCACCTGCGCGCCCTCACGCTGCAAGAAGCGGAACATGTTGAAGTTGCCGTCGCCTTCGGTGGTCTGCGCCCAGAATTCGCCGGTGATTTTGACGATCGGCTTGACGCGCAGGCGATCGATCTCGATGGCGTCGAACCGGTCGCGGCAGTGCTCGAGGGCGGGCAAGTAATCATCGCCCTTGATCTGGTTCACGAACTTGCCGAGATATTCCGCCGTATCGGAGAAGCCGCCGAGGTAGCGGGACATGTTCCCATTGAGCCTCCACGGACGCTTGGTCTTGAAAACCTCGTGCAGGTACTCCATGCTTTCGTCGAGCACCTTGTCCGTTTCGCCGGCCTCGATTTCGTACGGACGGATCGCGTAGGCGACTTCGTTCATCACGTCGCCGCAGTTCAGCGCGTTGAGGATGCCGAGGAAGAAATCGAGGTTCATCTCCAGGCCGGCTTCGGCGTCGGACTGGCTCAAACCGCCGGACTGCTGGAACAGCAGGACGCGGAAACCGTCGAACCCGGCGTTGCGCAGCGCCAGCCGGTACTCGGCTTCATACATGCCGAAGCGGCACGGGCCGCAAGCGCCGGCGGTGAAGAACACGTGCTTGTCGATGATCTCCTGCTTGCTCATGCCCTGCTCTTCCAAGGTCTGCAGGTACTGCACGAGGTTACCGACGGTGAAGTAGGTGGGATTGCACTGGCCGTTGTTGCCGTACTCTTTGCCAAGCTGGAATGCGCGCACGTTGGGCGTGGGCACTGGCCGAGCCTTGTAGCCGAGCCCTTCCAACGCGCCATGCACCAGCTTCTCGTGTTTCCAAGTCAGCCCTCCAAACAGCAGCGTGGTGAAGGCGCGCTCGTTCTTGGTGAAAGGACGCTCCACCGGCCGCTTGAAGTGGTGAACCTCCTGCTTGGACACGCCGGCTTCCCGCTCCAGGCGTGCGCGCTCTTCAGCCAGCCGCCGCTGAATTACTTCCTCAATGGAGCCGATCTGCACCAGGTCGGCAGACGGTGATGCCTTTGGTTCGACAGTCTGAGTGCTCATAAGCCATCCCAAATTCCCAGATTGAGGTCATCTTGCCCCATAACCGATTGAAAAGGAACAGGCATCCATTGAACGGTGAGTTTCGAATCGGAATGGGAGAATTGAAGGGCTGAGCGGAACCCTGCGGACTGACCCCGCGAGTGGCTGCAACTCACTGGAATACAGTGATTTGTGACGGATCAGACATGCCGCGCGCAGAGCCCGCCACTGGCGTAGCGGCGCAACCGGGAGTGGCCTCTACTCAATCGAAACTTTGATGGAAATCCGCGGCCCGATGGGTTTGACGCGCACAATAAGGTCGCCAGAGACCGCCTGCTCGCCCGCGTGCACAGTGAGCGCGACTTTGCCTCCAGCGGGCACCCAGGCGCCTTGCAACTTCGATTCCACGCCGGGAACCTGTTGCGCGATTTCCAGTCCGATCAATCCCGGCGTGCCGTTGGAAATGATCACCTGATCACTGGCTCCAGGCTTGAGACTGAGGGCCTTCTTGTCCACTTTGACGAGGCTGAAGAATTGCCCGGCCGTGGCGGGAATCATCGGCGGCGGCGGCGCGTTGGGATCTGCCGGCTTGGAGGTGTCGCCCGGCCGCGGAGCCAGCGTCATCTTTCCGAAGGGCGTGACCAGCAGCGCGTCTTTGTCCACGTACCACATCCACTGCCCGTTCTCGATCTTCCAATTGAAAGGCGTGAGCAGCTTGACAGTGTGCGTCTGGAACCCCGGAGCGGGCAGATATTGCTCGCAAATCACCATCGCCGTAGCCTTGGTGAAATCCTGGTTGTACTTGATCGATTGAATCTCGTAGCTCACATAGCGGGGCTTGCCGGAATTGTAAAAATAATCCTTGGTGTCCTCCGCCACCATCTGCTCGGCCTGGCGGAACTTGCCCTCTTTGTGGAGCTCGCAGAATTGGTTGATGCGCGCGCGCAGCGCCTTATCGACATCCGGCGGCGGTTCGGGACCTTTCTGGGCGCCGGTTTGCGCCCATAGAGCACCAGCGGCAAGGACGAGGAGAGAGATTCGATGCATCTTCATTTATTGTAAGGCGTAGCCACATTGAGCGGTCAACACGCCTCTACCCCAGCAGCGCCTTGAGGATAATCCAGGATTTTTCGAACGCGGACAGCCGCACGCGCTTGCGGAAGACATCGTAGTTGCCGGCTTCGATGCGGTCGAGCAGGCGGGAGTAAATGGTGATCAGCGCCCATAGCGAAGGCCGGCTGCGCGGATGGATGAGATCGAGCAGCGGCTGCGATTCCCGGTAGTAAGCGTGAGCGCGGTCGGTCTCAAACTGCATCAGCCGCAGGAACTCCGGAGAGCGATTGCCGCGCGACAGATCCTCTTCGGAAACGCCGAAGCGCGCCAGGTCCTCCTGCGGCAGGTAGACGCGGCCGCGGGCGGAATCTTCGCGGATGTCGCGCAGAATATTGGTGAGTTGAAAGGCAATTCCGCACTTTTCCGCCAGCGGCGGGGCGCTCGGCGTATCGAAACCGAAAATGTAAATCACCGTGAGTCCCACCACTGAAGCCACCTGGTAGCAATAACGGTAGAGCTCGTCGAAGGTCCGGAAGTGCCGCGGCTCCAAATCCGAGACCACGCCGTCGATCATTTCGCAAAGATAATCGCGCGGGATGCCGAAGCGGCGCACGGTGTGATGAAAAGCGGGCCAGAGCGGATGACCGCTGAAGCGGCCGTCCAGCGCGTCTTCCATCTCCGCGCGCCAACGGTCCAACGCGGCGCGGCTGGCGCCGGGCTCATCGCTCAAATCGTCGCAGGTGCGCATGAATGCGTAAATGGCGCACATGGCTTTGCGCTGCTGCGCGGAAAGCAGGAGGAACGAGTAGTAGAAATTCTTGGCGCGGCTGCGTGCCACGTGACGGCAATAATCGTAGGACTGCTCGACGGCGTTCATCAGGCGGCCCGCGGCATGGCCAGGCGCGCCAGCGAACCCAGCAGCAGGCGCACGCGGTCGAGCTTCGAGATGGCCGGCCGGGCCCGCAGCACGTCGTAATCCTGCCGCTCGATTTTGTCCAGCACGCGGAGGCCGCCGCGGCTGAACAGGTCGAGATCGAGCGCCAGCCTGCGGTCCACCATCCCCGCCAGCGGCAGACCCACCACGAATAACTCGCGCGCCTTGGCGACTATCTCGCGCATCGCCTCGCGAAAGCCGGGAGTAAAACGGCGTGCGAACAGATCCTCGATCGGGCAGGCGTGCCGCTCCAGAACGTCGAGCGGTATGTAGACCCGGTCTTTGAGCAGATCCACGGTCACGTCCTGCCAGAAATTGGCGAGCTGCAGCGCCGTGCAGGTGGCGTCGGAGAGGCGCTGGCGCGGCTCGTCGGAGTAACCGCACAGATACAGCACCAGCCGGCCTACCGGATTCGCCGAGCACCGGCAGTAACCGAACAGCTCATCCCAACCGGCATAGCGCGTCACCGTCTGGTCCTGCACGAATGCCTGAATCAGGTCGGCGAACGGCTGGCGGGGAACCCGGTAGCGGCGGACGGTCTCATCGAGCGCCACGAAGACAGGGTGCGTGGCGCGGCCCTGGTACATGCCATCCAGTTCCCCGCCCCACCACGTGAGCAGCCGCAAGCTTTCCACGCGGTCGCCGATCTCGTCGCCCAGATCGTCCGCCCAACGGCAATAGGCGTAGACGTTATAGAAATCCTGGTGAAGACGCTTGGGCAGCAGAAAACTCACCACGTGGAAGTTTTCGTAGTGGCTTGTAGCCAACCAGCGTGTGTAAGCGCGCGCGTCCTCTTGAGACCAAGGGCGACCGAGCGCTTCGGGAGCGTGTACGAACTGGGCCGGCGGCAGAAACGCGGGTGTCCCTGCGCGCGGCATTTTAGGGCAGAATCGCCGTCTTCAGGTGGCCGTTGTGGCTCATCAGGTGGCGCATCACTTCCAGCAGGTTGGCCAGGGGCTCCTCGCGGTTGACGAAGAACGAGGCCCGAATGTGGCCCGCCGAAACCAGATCCAGGGCCTTGCGGACGTGGCCCGGGGTGTGATGGAAACTGGCCTTGCAGGTAATCTCGGAATAGTGCAACAGGGCCGTGTCGAGATTGACCGTGGTGTCGTTGGGGCAGCCGCCGAAGAAGTTCACTATGCCGCCGCGGCGCACCATGCTGACGGCCCACTGCCAGGTGCGCGGCTTGCCCACCGCCTCGATGGCGATATCCGCGCCGCGCCCGCCGGTGAGGTCGCGGACGGTCTTCACCGGATCGGCGCCATCCTCGGCCACCACCAGATCGTCGGCGCCCAACGCGGCTGCCCGGTCCAGTTGCTTCTGGCGCCGGCCCACCGCCATCACGCGGCAGCCGTACAGTTTCGCCAGCTTGACAAACATCAACCCGATCGGCCCCAGCCCGATGATGACCACCGAGTCCCCGTGATGCGGCCCGGTTTCTTCCCAGCCGCGAACCACGCAGGCTAGCGGCTCAATCAACGCGGCGTCCCGGTAGCCGACGTGGGGCGGAATGAGGTAGGTGTTGCGCTCCACGATGCGCGCCGGAATGCGGATGTATTCGGCGTAAGCTCCGTTATTGAACAGTAAGTCCTCGCAAAGGTTTTCCAGCCCTCGCTGGCAAAAAAAACAATGGTTGCATGGCGCGGAATTGGCGGCCACCACGCGCTGGCCGATCTTGAATTTCGTGACATCCTTGCCAGTTGCGACTACGTCGCCGGCCAGTTCGTGCCCAAACACCGCAGGGGGAACGATCATTCGAGCGTGATAGCCCCGGCGGAATACCTTCACATCTGTGCCGCACGTCAAGGCCACTTTTACTCGAACGAGGATGTCTCTGCTTTGAATGCTGGGAACGGCCACCGGCTCCACTTGCAAGTGCTCCTTGCCGTAAAGCACGGCAGCCATCATGTGGTTATTCACTATGACCACCTCTGTGGCTGAACGATTATTTTCAACGATTTAGATCCCGGATGCAATGCCAAATCGAATCCTGAACGAATTTTAACCAGCGGTAGACAGTGGGAAATCAACTCTTCCACAGGCAATTCACCGCCAAAAACAAGCCGGGCAGATTCTTTCTGCAAATCTACCGACGCGCTATAACACCCGAAAATAGTCCGCTCTCCTACACAGATGTCCGCGCCGGAAGCTTCGATGCGTTCGGTCGAAGAAGTTTGCGCGAAAAGAAGAATACGGGCGCCCGGCCGGGAGCAAGCCATGGCCTGCTCGACGATTCCGGGAGCGGAAACGGCAACCACCACGAAATCCGCGCCGCGGCCCTCGGTGAGGCGCTTGACTTCGGAGGCCACGTCCACGGTGCGCGGATTCCAGGTCGGCTCCGCGCCGCAGCGGGCGGCGAGGGCGAGCCGCTCGGCAATGGTATCAGTGGCGGCCACGCGCGCCCCAGTGCGCCGCACCAGCATGGTGAACATGAGGCCGATGGGACCCTGGCCCAGCACCACCCCGAACTCATCGGGCTGCGGATCGGCTTGCACCACGGCCTTAAGGCAGGTGTTCAGCGGCTCGACGAGCGTGGCGCGTTCAAAAGAAATGCCGTCGGGTATCTTTTCCACGCCTCGTTCCACGATCCAATCCATCACGCGGACGTATTGCGCAAAACCGCCACCGGCGGGCTCAAACCCGGCCGTGATGCCGACTTTCTTATAGACGGGGCATTGGGCGTAAACCTTGCGGCGGCAGTAAAAACACTTCATGCAGGGAATGTGGTGAAAGGCGACCACGCGGTCGCCGGGCTGAAACTTCCGCACGGCGGAGCCTGCGGCAGCTACCACGCCGGCGGTTTCGTGACCGTAAATGCGCGGCGGCGCCAGCAGGTTGTGCTCGATCTTCTTCAGATCGGTATGGCAGATGCCGCAAGCTTCAACCCGGATGAGAATCTCACCAGGCTGGATTTCGGGCGTAGGAATCTCTTCGATCTCCACCAGGCTTTGGCCGCGATATACAGCGGCGTGCATGGTTGCGGGTATGGCGTTCGTTTCAGAACCGGCAATCTGCAAAAAAGTCCCCCAACGCTCGCGCAGCCCGAGCGGAACGATGCCGCAGCCGAAGCAACTCCGGCAGCCGGACCAGCGGACGACCCGAAATAGAACCTAAGATTCTTATTGTATCGAAATGTCCGTCAGGGCGCAGCGCCGCATTCAGGTCATTCGCCAAATCTTCGCCTGCCAGGTCGGTGACGGCCTTGATGCAAAAGAACCGAAAGCCCAAATCGGCCGCACGCCCGGCCACGGCGGCCGCCTCCATATCTACCGCGGCGGCTCCCGACTGGCGCAAACTGCGCTTTTCGGCCGCGGATTGAGCCACGTGATCGATGGTCAGCACCACCCCATGGTGATGCGGCAGCGAGGCGTGGGGTGATAAAGCGTTGAGGCGGCCGTTGGCGCCGATTACTTCGGTGGCGACGACCACCGAGGCCAGCCCCAGTTTCTCGTCCAGCGCGCCGCAAAAGCCGGTGCAAACCACCGCATCGGGCAGAAAAGCCGCCGCCCTGTCCACCGCGGCCGAAGCTCTGACAGGGCCGGCGCCATTGGCCACCAGCAGCACATCATACTCGCCCAGCACCGCCGAGCGGGCCCAATCGGCGCCCACCTGCGCCGCATGCGCGCCACGCGCATGAGCCAGGATGCCGCGAACTTCTCTCGCCTCGGCCGTCACCACCAGCAGTTTCATGGTTGGCTCCGGGTGCGTGTGAACCATTCCACCGCGCGCGTGAGCGCCTGCGACGCTGGCCCCGGCTGGTAGCCCAGGTCCCACCCGGCCTTGGCGTGCGTTACCCACATTTTCTTTTTGGCCAGGCGCACCGCTTCCAGGGAAACGCGCGGCGGCGACCCGGAGAGGCTCGCCCAAGCCGTGCTGAACGCGCCCGCGCACCATGCCACGAAATACGGTAGACGCACGCGCGGTGGATTGCGCTTCGTGATGGCCGCTAACTGGCGCAGAATTTCAGCCAGCGTGAGGTTTTCCGAACCGAGAATGTAACGCTCGCCGGAGCGGCCTCGCTGGCAAGCCAGCCAGTGACCTTCGGCAGCATCGCGCGCGTCCACCACGTTGAGGCCGGTGTCGATGTAGGCCGGCATGGCGCCGTTCAGAAAATCGAGAACGATGCGGCCGGTCGGGGTGGGCTTGAAATCGTGGTCGCCCATGGGAGCGGTGGGGTTGACGATGACGATGTCCATGCCGGCACCGGCAAATTCCAGCGCCACTTGCTCGGCGAGGAACTTGGAGCGCTTGTAATCGCCCGCCATGTCCGCGAGGGAAACCGGAGTGGTCTCGTCACCCAGGCCGCTGGGCGGGATGCCGATGGCGCCGACGGTGCTGGTGTAGACGACTCGGTCCACGCCGGCCGCTCGCGCCGCCTGGAGCAGGTTGCGCGTGCCTTCGACATTGTTGTCGTACAGTTCGCGCGGATTCCGGCTCCAGAGCCGGTAGTCCCCGGCGACGTGGAAGACGGTGCCGCAGCCGGCGGCCGCGCGCTCGAGCGATGCCCGATCGCGCAGATCGCCAGTGACCGTTTCGACCGCCAGTTCTTCGACACGGCTGCCGGGCCGCACCAGCGCGCGAACCGGGCAGCCGTGCTCGATCGCGACACGCGCCACGTGCCAGCCCAGGAACCCGGATGCGCCAGTGACCAGGACGGGCTTCATGGCAGTATCGGGCGCGTGGCGCACGCACTCGTGCGTGCCGTGTCGAGACTCTTATCGACACCTGTTCGCGCATTGCAGGCCGGGCGTCGGCACGAGTGCCGACGCGGCACGCACGAGTGCGTGCGCCACGGCGCCGCTAGCGCAGCATCCATGCCAGCATCTTGAGATTGTCGGCAACGCCGGCGCTGATGCCGTAGGCGACCGAAGGCTCGAAGCCGCAATGCATCATGCAGTGCTCGCAGCGCGGGTCGTTGCCGGGGCCGTAGCTTTCCCACGGCGTCCGCGTCATCAGCTCCTCGAACGTCTTGTACTGCCCGTCGGTGATCAGGTAGCACGGGCCTTTCCAGCCCTTGATGTTGTATGTGGGATTGCCCCAGGCGGTGCACGGCAGCTCGCGGCGGCCTTGCAAAAATTCCATGTACAGCGGGGTCTGGCGGACCGGGTATTTAGCAGCGATGCGGTCGAAATCCTTGAATTTTTCGCGAATGTCTTCGCGCGTCAGGAAAATCTCGCGGTCGTCGACGGCGGAGTAACCGTACCCGGGCGCGATCTGGTGCCCGTCCACATTGAACTGCCGGAGGTACTCGAACAGCTCCTCGATCTCCCGCATGTCGGTCTCTTTGTAGACCGTGGTGTTGGTGCAGACCTGGAAGCCGGCCGCCTTGGCGATCCGGATGCCTTCGATGGCCGCATCGAAAACGCCTTCGCGCTCCACCGCGATGTCGTGATTCTTGCGCATGCCATCCAGGTGGATGTTGAAGTAGAGGCGCTTGTCCGGCGTGAACTCGCCGATCCGCTTCTTGATGAACATGCCGTTGGTGCAGAGATAAATGTGGCGGTTGCGCTCCAGGATGCCCGCCGTCAGCTCGCCGATCTGCGGATACATCATCGGCTCGCCGCCGCAGATGGAAACCACCGGCGCGCCGCACTCATCCACCGCGGCCAGGCACTCTTCGAGCGGGACGCGCTCGGTGATGGTGGATTCGTACTCGCGGATGCGGCCGCAGCCGGTGCAGGTGAGGTTGCAGGCATGCAGCGGCTCCAGCATCAGCACGATGGGGAAGCGCTTGCCGATCATGGGATGCGGCTGGTGCCTCCCGCCGGTCTTGGGCGGCAGGATGCGGAACGGGTTGGCGGAGCCGGTTTCGCGGACGGCGTTCTTCTGCCACTCCGGCCGGGGCCGCATCTTGTTTCGGAGAATGTATCCGGCCAGGCCGGCGGTCATGGAGAGCGGAAATTTCATAACCTGTCTTTCGAGTTGGCTCGGGTCTTCACGAACGAAGACAGCGCGAGTAGCGGGAAGTAGTCCTTGTACAAGTGATAATTCAAGTAGAACACCTTGGGGAAGCCGGTGCCAGTGGCCAGCTCTTCATCCCAGCTTCCATCGGCGCGCTGAGTTTCGACCAGATATTCGATGCCATGGCGAACGCTGAGGCTGGAATCGTCGCCGCCGGCGATGAGGCCGAGGATCGCCCAGGCGGTTTGCGAAGGCGTGCTGCGCGCGGCGGTGAAGACGCCGTTATCGTAGCTGGCGCAGCTTTCGCCCCAGCCGCCATCGGCGTTCTGAATGGAGCGCAGCCATTCGCCCGCGCGGAGGACGTGGGCTTCGCGGTCGCTTTCGCCGCACGCGGCCAGTCCGCGCAGGGCGAAACAGGTGCCATAAATGTACGCCACTCCCCACCGGCCGTACCAGCTTCCATCGGCTTCCTGGTGGCGCACCAACCACTCCACGCCACGGCGCACGGCGGCGCGATCGCGCCCCAAGCCATGCGCAGCCAGGGCCTCCAGCACCCGGCCGGTGATATCGGCGCAGGTGGGGTCGAGCATGGCATTGTGATCGGCGACCGGAACCTGGCTCAGAAACTCCCAGTTGTTATCGGCGTCAAAGGCGGCCCAGCCGCCATCGCGCGACTGCATCGCGAGCAGCCAGGCGAGCGCGCGCCGCTCGGCCGCCTGCTGCGCGTCTGCGTCCGAGCCGCGCGCCTGGCTCAGCGCCAGCATCACCATGGCGGTGTCATCGATATCCGGGTAGAATTCGTTGGCGTATTCGAAAGCCCAGCCGGAGGGCTCTGTTCCGGGACGCTTCAGGCTCCAGTCTCCCTGGCGCCGCACCTCGCGCTGGATCAGCCAATCGGCGGCACGCGCCGCCGCGCGGGCCCCCAGCTCACTCTGCGCTGCCGCATAGGCGCTGATGGCGGTGTCCCACACCGGCGAAAAGCACGGCTGGAAAAAGAAGCGCTCGCCATCGTCCACCATCAGGCTGTTGAACTGCCGCAAGGCCTCAGCGCGCAGCGGATGGTCGGGAGCGTACCCGAGCACATCGAGCGCCATCACCGAGTACATCATCGGCGGGTAGATGGCGCCGAAGCCGTCGGAGTGGTCGAGGCGCTCGATCATCCACTCCGCGGCGCGGGCCACGGCTTTGCGGCGCATCGCTTTCAGGCCGCTCCGCTCCCACCACTTCAGGAAACCATCGGCGGCGAGAAACACGTTGTGCCAGGAGAGCCACGACGGGTCGCGCTGCAACGCCGGGCTGACGCCGGGCAGCCAGAGTTCGTCAAGCTGAAATCCGGCGGGCACCGGGCGGCGCGGGTTGGCGGCGTGCACGATGGAAAGCGAAACCACGATGGCGCGCGTCCACGCCGACATCTGGTAGAGCAGGTGGAATGGCAGCAGCACCAGCTCCGGAGGAATGCTGGGGCAGTACCGCCGCGGGTAAAGATCGAAAAGGCCGAGGTTGATTTTGACGTAGCTGTTGGCCGCCTGAATGCCGCCCAACTCCAGGATGCGGCGGCGCAGGCGCGCCATGCGCGGGTCGTCGATGGCCATGCCGGCCAGTTTCAGCGCGACATAAGCCTTCACCGACGCGCTGACCTCGCTAGGTCCCCCGGCGTAGATATTGAATCCGCCATCGTCGAGCTGCCATTCGAAGATGGACCGAACCGCCTTATCGATCAGCCGGCGCGTAGGCGGGTCCCAGCGGCCCTGGGCAGGAGGATAGAGCCAGAGCTGGAACAGAATGTAATCGGATTCGAGCGTGGTATCGGCGGTCAGCTCGGCGCACCAATGGCCGTCGCGAGCCTGCAAGTCCGCCAGGTTGGCGCAGGCGCGGCGCATCGCCTCCTGGGCGCCGGTCTCGATCGACTTGGGCGTTGCAAGCTGTGTGTTCATCGAATACTGACCATCAGCTCAGAGGGCAGCGAAAAGCGCACGTCCTCATCCACCATCTCGATTTCTTCCACCTGGTGGAACCCGTCGTTGCGCAGAAAAGCGATCAATTCCTCCACCAGATGCTCGGGCGCCGACGCACCGGCGGTGACTCCCACGTTGGTCACC
Organism: Bryobacteraceae bacterium; assembly: GCA_049587755.1. Classification (GTDB taxonomy): domain Bacteria; phylum Acidobacteriota; class Terriglobia; order Bryobacterales; family Bryobacteraceae; genus Bog-375. The sequence goes on from JBAVEN010000071.1 coordinate 40,901, forward strand.
GCGTTCAGCCACGCGCGGTCCACATCGCCGCGATCGTTCACCAGGTAGGAGCGGACGCCGAAATTCGTGCCCACCTCCACCAGGCGCTTGGAATTCGAGCTGTTCTCGGAGCCGACCACCAGCAGCAGGTCCACCACCCGGGCGATCGCCTTCACCGCCATCTGGCGGTTTTGCGTGGCATAGCAGATGTCCTGCGCGGGCGGTCCCTGGCTCAGCGGAAAACGCTGCTTGAGGCGCTCGATGATATCGCGCGTTTCGTCCAGGCTGAGAGTGGTCTGCGTCAGATAGCGGACGCGCCCGGGATCGGGCAATTCAAGGCGGTCCACGTCCTCGACGGTCTCCACCAGGTGGCTGGCCTGCGGCACCTCGCCCAGCGTGCCGATCACTTCGTCGTGATCCTTGTGGCCGATGAGGACGATGCTGTAACCGTCGCGCGCGAACCGCGCCGCTTCCAGGTGGACCTTGGTGACCAGCGGGCAGGTGGCGTCGATCACGTCCAGGCGCCGCTCCCTGGCCTCCTTGCGTACCGATGGGGCGACGCCGTGCGCGCTGAAAATGGCGCGGGCGCCGGCCGGCACTTCATCCAGTTCTTCGACGAAGATCGCTCCCGCCCCGCGCAGCTCGTCGACCACGTGCTTATTGTGGACGATTTCCTTGCGGACGTAGACCGGCGGCCCGTAGAGATCGAGCGCGATCTTGACTACATCGATGGCCCTGACGACACCGGCGCAAAAGCCGCGAGGCTTGAGCAGAAAGATCTTCTTCTCCGCGCCGAGATTAGGTGCGAAAGGCTTTAGCGGCATAGGGACGAATGGGTACAATTATAACAAGCGAGCACCGGTTTTCGCAGAAATACTTGACCGCGAAGCACTTGTGTGCTCGCGATCACACTCGGCGTTGAAGAGCTGAATCCACATGTGGGAGTCGAGAGAAGAGACGTTCGCGGGAGACGTGCGGTTGCGGCTCACCGCCGGCGCCGCGGGAATCCGGCGCATTGAGTTCGCGCCGTTCGCCGAGTCCGAAGCGGCGCCGAACCCCGGCAACCCCCTGCTGGCCGAGGCGGTACGCCAGTTGCGAGCCTATTTCGCGGGCGAGTTGCGCCGCTTCGATCTGCCGCTGGATTTGGCGGGCACCGACTTTCAGCGGCGGGTCTGGCTGGAGTTGACGCGCATCCCATACGGCGAAACCCGCAGCTACCAGGACCTGGCCCGCGCCATTGGATCGCCGAAGGCGGTTCGCGCGGTAGGCGCAGCCAACGGCGCCAACCCGGTCGCCATCGTGGTTCCCTGCCATCGCGTGATCGGCGCCGGCGGCAAGCTGGTCGGATACGGCGGCGGATTGCCGCTCAAACGGAGGTTGCTGGATCTGGAGCGGGGCGGGTTGTTTGAGTGATGGAGCTCACTGTGTGTAGTAGCGGTCTTGCGCGCGGACCTTCAAGTCCGGAAGCGTAACTTTGACCTGGAGTTTGTGAAGCTTTCGCGGACTATGCGCGTTAGCGGGCTCGAATCCGAGAACGTACTGGCTCCGCAGGTCGGCTTGAATGCGATCGAGTACCGCGGGCAGAGTGGCCGTAGCCCGGTCAAAAGCCAAGCCTCCGGTTTCTCTAGAGATCCGTTCCAGGTCCGGTTTCTCGCTTAGATAGCTGTACTCCACAGATCGGCCTGTCAAGGCTTCCCACGACTCCGCATGCGCCTCGTACTGCTCCGGATCTCGAACGGAGTAAACCATCGTGCCAGCGCGCTGACACGCTGCAATGGCGTCCCTCAATGTGTGGTCGCTACCTGTGTCCAAGCCGCCCGTGAGGAGCAACAGCGCCTTCCGCCCGGTTTGGGGAAGCAGCTTCACCTCTGCCGAGAAGTAGACCGCATCCCATAGCACTGAGAAGCCGCAGGGATCGCCAAAGCCGCGCCACGGGCCGGGCCTTTCGCCGGTGCAGGGATCGCCGAGGATCGGAGTCCCGACCCTGCGGCGAACCGCGGCAGCCCCAGAGCGGAGCTCCTCCAAAGAACCGGTCGAATCCGTTACCAGCCGGGCCTGGTCCGAAACCCCGACGATAGCCATCCGGTCGTTAGCCGAGAATACCTGCCTCAGGACCTGCAGGATGTCTTCGGTGTATTGATTAGGATGCGGCCCGAGTCTCGACATGGTGATGTGGGGGTAGGTTATGTCGACGAGCACCACAATGGTGAGCGGAAGGTCCGTTTCCCGCCAGAGGTATTTCACCTGTCGGGGCTTGCCGTCTTCCAGCACGATGAAGTCCTCTTTGCGGAGGTTCTTGACCGGCGCTCCGTTGGCCCGCGTGACAATGCAGGGCACGCGAACCAGGTTCACGTCCACACTAAAGGTCGTCGAAGGCTGAGCCAGCACCGGACCCGCAAGCGCCAGAACAAGCCAACGGCTCTTCATAGACGAAGACCTATGACAATTATAGGCCTCTCCCGAATCTCAACTACTAACTCCTGGCTCCCGCATTCTCACATCACTTCCAATATTAGACACTTCAAATAGTGCGTTTCCGGCACTGTGAGTAAGATGGGGTGATCCTGGCTTTGCGTGCGGCGTTCCAGGACGCGGAGCGTGCGGCCGGCATCGAGCGACGCCGCGGCTACCAGTTCGAGCAGCATGGCTTCGCTCACGTGGTGCGAACACGAGCAGGTCACCAGAACGCCGCCGGGAGCCAGCAGCCGCAGCGCGCGCAGGTTGATTTCCTTGTAACCGGTGGCCGCCCCCTCCAGGCTGCGGCGCGATTTGGCGAACGCCGGCGGATCGAGCACCACCAGCGAGAACTGGCGTCGTGCCGAGGCGTAACCGGCCAGCAGATCGAACACGTCGGCCTGGCGGAATTCGATGTTGGCGATTCCGTTGGCCTGGGCGTTGGCGCGGGCTGTCTTTAGTGCTGCCTCCGAGCTATCGGCCGCTTCCAGGCTCTCGCAATGCGCCGCCAGATGCAGCGCGAAGCCGCCCGTCGAGGTGAAGCAATCGAGCGCCTTGCCCCCATTGGCGTAACGCGCCGCGGCGCGGTAATTCTCGCGCTGGTCGAGATAGATGCCGGTCTTCTGGCCGTGCAACAAATCGGCGCTCAGCTTGAGGCCGTTCATTTCCACCGCAACCGCCTCGGGAACGGTGCCGGCCAGCACCGCGGTTTCGAGCGGCAGCGATTCCTTGGCGCGCACGGCGACGTCGTTGCGCGCGACGATTCCCCGTGGCGTAAGGATTTCTTCCAGGCAGGAGGCAATCAGAGGCTTGGCCGCATCCATCCCCTGGTCGAGCGTTTGCACCACCAGGTAATCGCCGTAGCGATCCACCACCAGCGCGGGCAGCAGATCGGCTTCGCCATGCACGACACGGTAGGCGGTGCTGTGACGAACCACGCGGCGGCGGTGCGCTTCCGCAGCCTGCAACCGGCGCAGGTAGAAATCGCGGCCAACCTCTTCGGCCTTGGACGAGAGCATCCGCAAGGCGATTTGGGAGGTGGAGCTGTAATGCGCCGTGCCCAGCGTCCGCCCGTGCGCATCGGCAACCCGGACGGCTTCACCGGGCTGGGCGCCGTTGCGGTCCGTGATGTCGCTCGAGAAAATCCACGGGTGCCCGGAAGCGACCCGGCCGGCCGCCTTCCGGTTCACGCGGATTTCGTTCATCGCATTTCCTGTAAGCGGCGGATCCGGTCTTCGGTGGCGGGATGGGTGGACCAGAGGCTTTGCAGGAATGCGCCTGTGCGAGGTTTGATGATGAACAGGTGCGCGGTGGAAGGTGTGGCGGCCATCGGTATCCGCTTGCTCCAGCTTTCAAGTTTCTGCAAGCCTGAGATCAGTTCGTAAGGCGTGCCGGTGAACTTGGCCGAAGCGGCATCGGCGTCATACTCGCGCGATCGCGAGATGGCCATTTGGATCAGGAACGCGGCGATGGGTGCGAGAATCAGCATCAGCAAAGCGCCAATGCCGCCGCCTTCGCGGTCGCGGTCGTCGCCTCCGCCGCCGAAGAAGAATCCCAGACGCGAGGCGAACATGATGGCTCCGGCGAGAGTTGCCGCCACCGAGCTCGTCAGGATGTCGCGGTGCAGCACGTGGCCCAACTCGTGCGCCACCACGCCTTCCAATTCCTGATCCGTCATCAACTGTAGAATGCCCGCGGTGAAAGCGACCGAAGCGTGCGATGGACTTCGTCCGGTGGCGAAGGCGTTCGGCGACTCCTCGGCGATCAGGTATAACTTCGGCATCGGCAGCCCCATACGGCGGGCCAGGTTCTCGACGATCGGCGCCACGCGGCGGTAGACATCCGGGTTTTGTTCGGGCGTCACCGGCTGCGCATGGTAAGTCGCCAGCGCGATCTTATCGGAGAAGAAGTAACTCGAGAAATTCATGACTACGGCGAATGCCATGCCCATGTATAACCCGTTGAGACCGCCGAGCGCCTCGCCGCCATAGATGAGGATGCCGGTTAGCAGGCCCAGTAACAATACCGTTTTGACGCTGTTAGTCATTACCAGAATCTCCTACGGACGATGTGGCCGGAGCAGGGCAAGCGAAAGCATGTCCCGCCACGGCCACTAATGAACGACGTCACCGCCGGGCCTCCACGGGAGCTTCCACCGGAGCGGACTTGGCGAAGGACAGGCCCGGTGCATCGGGCCGGGCATCCACCACCACGGTATCGCCAGGGCCGAATGCGCCGTTGAGCAGATCGAGCGCCAGCGGATCCTGCACCAGCCGCTGAATGGCGCGGCGCATCGGCCGGGCGCCGAACTGCGGATCGAAGCCCTCGCTGATGATGCGGTCCTTGGCCGCGGGCGTAACTTCGAGCGTCATCTTCCGCTCCTCCAGCAGCCGCGCCACGTTGCGTAGCTGGATATCCACGATCTTACTCAGATGTTCGCGGCTCAAGGTGTTGAACACGATGATATCGTCGATGCGATTGAGAAACTCCGGGCGGAACTGGTGCTTCAAGGTTTCCAACAGGCGCTTGCGGGTGTCGTCGTCGGCAGTGTCCTTGGCGTGCACGGAAAAACCGATGGCGTTCTTTTCCACCATGCCGGTTCCGACGTTCGACGTCATCACGATCACCGTGTTGCGGAAGCTCACAGTGCGGCCCTGGCCGTCTGTGAGCCGCCCGTCGTCGAGGATCTGCAACAGCGTGTTGAAGACGTCCGAGTGCGCTTTTTCGATTTCGTCGAACAGCACCACCGAATACGGCCGGCGGCGGACCTGCTCGGTCAACTGGCCGCCTTCTTCGAAGCCCACATAACCCGGCGGCGAGCCGATCATCCGCGCCACCGAGTGCCGCTCCTGGTATTCGGACATATCGACGCGGATCATCGCCCTCTCGTCGTCGAACAGGTAGCCGGCCAGGGCGCGCACCAGTTCGGTCTTGCCGACGCCGGTGGGGCCGAGGAAGATGAAGCTGCCGATAGGGCGGTTGGGATCGCTGAGGCCGGCTCGGTTGCGGAGGATGGCGTTCGAAACCAGGCGGACCGCTTCGTCCTGGCCCACCACGCGGTCCTTGAGGCGCTCCGGCATCTGCACTAGCTTCTCGACTTCACCTTCCAGCATTTTGGCCACCGGAATGCCGGTCCACTTGGCCACGATGCGGGCGATATCGTCTTCGCCGATTTCTTCCTTGAGCAACGCGTTTTCCTTGACGGCTTCCAGTTCCTGCTCGGCGCCCTTAATATCTTTTTCGATCTGCGACAGGCGGCCGTAGCGCAGTTGGGCGGCCTTCTCCCAATCGCCGGCGCTGGAAGCCTTTTCTTCCTGCTGGCGCAGCGAGTCCTTCTCCTCCTTGAGTTGGCGCACGCGGCCGATGGCCGATTTTTCGCGGTTCCAGCGCCCTTTGAGGACGGCGGCCTGGCCGCGCAGCCGCTCCAGCTCGCTCTCCACCACCCGCAGCCGGTCGTGCGAAGCGGGATCATCTTCCTTGCCGAGAGCTTGCCGTTCGATTTCCAGGTGCGAGATGCGGCGGTCCAGATCGTCGATTTCAATCGGCATGGAACCGATCTGGAGCCGCAGGGCGGCGCCGGCTTCGTCGATCAGGTCGATGGCCTTATCGGGCAGGAAGCGGTCGGCGATGTAGCGATGCGAAAGCACGGCGGCGGCGATGATGGCGGAATCCTTGATGCGCACCCCGTGGTGGATTTCGAATTTCTCCTTGAGGCCGCGCAGAATCGCCACCGTGTCGTCCACCGATGGCTCGCTCACCAGCACGGTCTGGAAGCGGCGCGCCAAGGCGGCGTCTTTTTCGACGTGCTTCTTGTATTCGTTCAGGGTGGTGGCGCCGATGCAGCGCAGCTCGCCGCGGGCGAGCGCCGGCTTCAGCAGGTTGGCGGCGTCAATGGCGCCTTCGGCCGAACCAGCGCCCACCAGCGTGTGCAGCTCGTCGATGAAGCAGATGATCTCGCCGTTGGAATCGATGATTTCCTTGACCACTGCCTTGAGGCGGTCTTCGAATTCGCCGCGGAACTTGGTGCCGGCGATCATGGATCCCAGGTCGATGGCGGCGAGGCGCTTATTCTTCAACTGATCGGGCACATCGCCGCGCACGATGCGCTGCGCCAGCCCTTCCACAATGGCGGTTTTGCCCACGCCGGGCTCGCCGATCAGCACCGGGTTGTTCTTGGTGCGCCGGCTCAGCACCTGCATCACGCGGCGGATTTCCTCTTCGCGGCCGATCACCGGGTCCAGCTTGCCCTTGCGGGCGGAATCGGTGAGATCGTGGGCGTAGCGTTCCAGGGCCTGATATTTGCTTTCCGGGTTCTGATCGGTGACGCGCTGCGTGCCGCGGACCGACACCAGGGCGCGCAGCAGGGCGTCATGCGTGGCGCCGGCGCGATCGAGAAGCTGGCCCGCCGGATCGCTGCGCTGCTCGGTGAGCGAGAGCAGCAGGTGCTCGGTGGAAACGAACTCATCCTTGAAATGGCCGGCTTCGTCGAAGGCGCGCTCGAGCACCTGGTTGAGCGGCTGCGAAAGATAGATGCCGGGCTGGCCGCCAGCGGTTTTTGGCAGATTGCTCAGCAGGCGGCGGGCCTCGGCGACGATAGCATCCGGCCGCACGCCGCATTTCTCCAGCAGAGGCTTGACGATGCCCTCCTTTTCATCGGCGAGCGCAACCAAGAGGTGCAGCGGAAACATCACCTGGCTCTCGCAGGATTCGGCAACTGCCTGGGCCTGCTGCAAGGCCTCCTGCGCTTTCTGCGTCAATTTGTCTAACCGAAACATGATCTTTGTCCCCGAGTTTGTACCAGAATACAAAACGGGCAGGCGGTTGCCACGGGTGGACCGCCTGCCCTAAAGTTACCAGTTTTCTTGGTGGGGCAGGTTTCAACCTGCCAAGCACCGGCGGCAAGACCGCCGGCGTTACCGCGCTGTTTTTTTGTAGCGCCGGCGGTCTTGCCGGCGGTGTCTGTCTTGTTCGTTGTCTTCGTTCGGTCGCGGATTACCGCCAGCTCATTAGATGCGTTACGCGTTGGCTTCGACTTTGATCTGGCGCGGCTTGGCCGCCTCCTTCTTGGGCAGCGAAACGCTCAGCACGCCGTTCTTGAACGAAGCGGAGATCTTGTCGGTGTCGAAGCTGTTGGGCACGGCGAAGCTGCGGGTGAAACTGCCGTAGCTGCGCTCGATGCGGTGGTAGCCTTTGGCGCTATCTTCCTTTTCGAACTTGCGCTCGCCGGCGATGGTGAGCGTCTGGTTCTCCACCCGGACATCGATGTCCTTGAGATCGACATCCGGCAGATCGGCTTTCACCACGAGGTCGTTTTCGGTTTCGTAGATGTCCACAGCGGGCGTCCAGGGCCGGTTGGTCTGGGGCTCGTTGAACAGGCGGGTGAAAGCATCCTCGAAGAGGCGGATATTGGCCAATGGATCGAAATGGGTGAGAGACATATTCGTAAAGCTCCTCATAGAAGTGAATGTGTTGGACGTATTAAAACTTCATCCACACATAATTATAAAATATGCGTGTAATGATGTCAAGTTTCTATTAGTGATTTAATATGTAGTCTTGATTGTGTCTGTAATTTATTCATTTTGAATAATTTACTCGATTCTGTACCGACGACAGTGCGCCTCTCCTAGCGCCGTTTGAGCGCTTCCAATTCCTCAACCGTCCTCGGCCAGTCTTCCCGCAGGAGCCGGGAGAGCGCACGGTCCGCCAACAGACGCCCGCCAGTCTGGCACGCTGGGCAATAGTTGGTTTCGTTGGAGCGGTAGCGAATGCGCTGGATCTTGGAGCCGCATTGGGGGCAAGGCTGGCCATAGCGGCCGTGTACGGCCATGCCTTCGCGGAAAGCGGTCACCTTCTCGGGGAATTGACCCGCGGCTTCAGCGCGAAGCCGGGTGGTCCATTCGCTCAGAACGTCGCTGACGGCCTGATGCAGGCGGTGAGCCTCGGCATCGGTGACCTTGAGCGTCAGCGCCACCGGCGAAAGCCGCGCGCGGTGCAGAATCTCGTCCGAATAGGCGTTGCCGATGCCGCTGAAGAGGCGCGGATCGGTGAGGGCGCGCTTGAGCGTGTGATTGGCCGACCGCAGTGCCGCGGCGAACGCGGATTCGCTTGTGGTGAGCGGGTCAACGCCGCCGGCGTCGAGCGCCGCCAGCCCCTCTTCGCTAGCCGCCATATGCAGGGCGGCGCGGCGCTCGGAGCCAGCTTCGGTCAGCGAAAGGACGCCGCTCGAAAACTGAAACAGCGCCAGCACGTTTCTGGGGATGGCTTTGGGCGCGGCGTTGCGCCAGTGCAGGCGGCCGGCGATCATCAGGTGCAGTACCAGCCACAAATCGCCCTCAAGACCGATGGCGATACGTTTTCCCAGGCGCCGCACCTCACGCACTTCCCTGCCCTCGGCCAGATCGAGTGGCGGCGCGGTCGACCGCAGCAGGAACGGGTTGCGCACCAGGACGCGCTCGAGGCGATGGCCCGTCACGCGGTCGCGCAGCGCTTCGACGTACACCTCGACGTCGGGGAGTTCCGGCATACGGCCTCAATCCCGATGGGCCGCGGCTTCCAGGTAGGTGGTGAAATCCTTGCCTGGCGGCGCAATCTCGAACCGGATCTTGATCTTGTCCTTGCCCGCCGGCAGGTACGTCAAGCGGTAGCGCATCCGGGTCGGCGGCGCGCCGCTGACGAAAGTCACGCCTCCTTCAGCCGCCGGCTGCACGGCATAGGCGATCACGTGGCCTTCGCTGTCCCAGTACATGGCTCGCAACTCGCCCGATTGTTCCTCGCGGTAAACAATCATGAGGTCATCGTGGCGGAAAGCAGGCTGACCTGCGGCGGCAGGATACGTGGCGAAGTTTTTCCGCACCAGGATCTTGCCTTGAAGATCCGGCGCCAGGCTGAAGGCACCGGAACCGGTTCCCGGCTCGCCGCTGCCTTCGCCCGTCCAACGGCCCATCAGGAACTCCACCGGCCCCCAATCCGCGGCGGCCAGAGCAGCAGGTATAAGCAGGGCGGCGAGAAAGGCGATTTTTCGCATGCCGTTACACTATCACGAGCCGGCGCACTTCCGCGCGCGGCACCGTCCTTACGGGTCCCGCCCTACAATGGTGGCTTGGCACGCAGAAGATTCTTTGTGGATGCAGTGCACGGCGGCGTGGCCGAGCTGGCTGGCGACGCTGCCCGCCACTTGACGCGTGTGCTGCGCGTCGAGCCAGGCCAGCGCTATGAGATTTCCGACGGCCGCGCCGCGTGGCTGGCTGAGATCGTCGAGGCGCGCGGACCGCGCGTGGTGTTTCGCGCGATCGAGCCGGTGGAAACGCCCGAGCTCGCAGTGCGCATCACCCTCTGTGCGGCGCTGATCAAATTCGACCGCCTGGAATGGATGATCGAAAAATCCACCGAGCTGGGCGTGGAGCGGATCCAGCCGGTGGAAGCCGCTCGCAGCGAAAAAGGCCTGCTGCGAGCTTCCGCCAAGCGCGCCGCACGTTGGGCACGCATCGCACGGGAAGCCGCCGAGCAGTCGCGGCGCCTGCGCGCGCCGGAAATCATGCCAGCAGTGCGGTTGGAAGCCTGTCTGGCCGCCGGCGGAGACGCCCGATTCCGGCTGGAAGAGGATGCGGCGCCTACGCTGGCGAGCCTGCTCGTCCGGCAGCCCGAAGCGGGAAGCGAAGTGCGGCTGCTGGTGGGGCCCGAAGGAGGCTGGACCGGCGAGGAGCGCGCGGCGGCGGCGCGCGCCGGCTGGTTGCCGGCATCGCTTGGCCCGCGGGTGCTGCGCGCGGAGACGGCGGCCATCGCGGCCGTGGCGGTGGTGGCCTCGGCGTTCGCGGCCTCCAACCAGTACAATGAAATCAGGGAAGGGGATATTTCCAAGGAGCCATTGCCAGGCTAGAAACCGGAGACCCGCCCGTTTCACCGATTCCCGAGGCAAACCGCAAGTGAAGTTCGATTACTGCTTGATCCTGGTCTTCGTTTGTGTTCAGTGGCGCATCTCGGTTTTGTGTCTCAGCGCCGTGCGTAGCCGGGTGAACCAACGCCGGCTGGCCCAGTTGCGCGCGGCCGTGCTGGCCTTCGATGGCCTGGTGGCCTTCGGTTACACCTGCACCTTCTACGAAAAGATGAGCCGGCTGGGAATACCCGGATGGTTGGCGGCGCCATTGGGCGGCGCGGCAATGGCCTGGTTAATGGCCGCCACCGGCGCGCTGGTTGTTTATGAGGCTTTGCACCTGCTCAGCCGCCAGCTTGGCGCGGATACGGACACTTCGCGCCGGCGGGTCATCCAAACCGGCGGATCGGCACTGATGGCCATGCCCTTGGCCACGCTCGGTTACGGCACCTTCGTCGAGCGGCTGGACTTCCGGGTGCGCGAGGTGGATATACCGCTGGCCGGTCTGGCCGGCGATCTGGATGGGCTGCGGATATTGCAGTTGAGCGACATTCATTTGAGCCCCTTCCTCAGCGAGACGGATTTGGCCCGGGTGGTGGACGCGGCGCGCGAGTTGCGGCCTCACCTGACGGTGGTTACGGGCGATCTGATCTCCTCCCGCGGCGATCCCTTGGAGGCCTGCATCCGGCAACTGGCGCGGCTCAAGGCGGACGCGGGAGTGTTCGGCTGTATGGGCAACCACGAACGTTACGCACGCGTGGAGGATTACACCGCCGCAGCAGCCGCGCGGGTGGGCATCGAGTTTCTGCGCCAGCGGTCGCGCCGGCTGCGCTTTGGCGGCGCGATCCTCAACCTGGCCGGTGTGGACTATCAGCGGGTGGGCGACCGCAAGCTGTACCTGAAGGGCGCCGAGCGGATGGTGATGCCCGGCGCGGCCAACGTCCTGCTCTCGCACAATCCGGACGTTTTTCCGGTGGCTGCGCACCAGGGTTACCATCTGGTGATGGCAGGCCACACGCACGGCGGGCAGGTCACGGTGGAGATTCTCGACCAATCGATCAGCGCCGCGAGCTTCTTCACGCCTTATGTCTACGGGCTGTACGGCGGGCCGCGCGCCGCGGCATACGTGACGCGGGGGATCGGCACCATCGGGATTCCGGCCCGCATCGGGGCGCCGCCCGAGGTAGCCGTGCTGCGGTTGAGAAAGGCGTAATCCGGACCAACGTGCGCTATCTGGTTCTGAGCGATCTTCACTCCAACTGGCAGGCCCTCGAGGCGGTGATTGCCGCGGCTGGCCAATATGACCGCGCGCTCTGCTGCGGCGACCTGGTCGGTTACGGCGCGGACCCCAACGCGGTGGTGGATTGGGTGCGCGCCCACTGCGCCGTGGTCATCCGCGGCAATCACGACCGGGCGTGGACCACCGAGGAGGAGCTGGGATGGTTCAACCCGGTGGCGCGCCACGCCGCCCTATGGACTGGGCACGCGTTGACACCAGAGAACGCCACTTACGTGACGGCGCTTAGCACGGGGCCGCTGCTGGTGGATGGTTTTCAAGTCTCGCACGGCACGCCGTACGACGAGGATGAATACCTGATGTCCGCTGAGGACGCGGCGCTGGCGTTCGAATACCTGGAAACGCGCCTCGCGTTTTTCGGTCACACCCATCTTCAGGGCGGCTTCGTCTGGAATCACGGGCGCGTCGAGACGATTTCCCCGCTATGCCGGGGAGCCCGCCCCGACGTGATGCGGGTCGACGGGGACTGCGGTTACCTGGTGAATCCCGGCTCGGTGGGCCAGCCCCGCGACGGCGACCCGCGCGCCGCTTACGTGATCTACGATGCAGCAACGGCCACGGTGGAATACTATCGCGTCACCTACGACGTGGCGACAGCGCAACGGCGCATCCGCGAGGCGGGTCTGCCGCCCATGCTGGCGGATCGCCTGTCGGAAGGCCGCTGAAGACACCTGAGAAACTGCGTGGGCCGGGCATGCCCGGTCGAATCGTTATTGTCGCGGCTTCACGTCTCCGCAATCGGGGCCAAGGTACCTGGTGTTGACGGTGATGTTCATCTTCATGCCGCCCTCCTGAGTCATCTGCATCGTCACCCTGCCGGACTCCGGGCTGAGCGCTTCGAATGTCATCTTGCCGGTGATCTTGCCTCTGTCCGAAGTGCATTCGACGTCAGCCTCCTGCTTAGTAGAGGACGAGTTGACCAGCTTGTACTGGCAGTTCTTCCGCTGCTGGGCGCCGAAGTCAAGTGCGTGGCTCAGCGCTTCCTTGGTCAGGCAAGACTTGACAGCCGTGGGTTGCCCGCCGCGGCCGGCCATCATAGCTTCCATCTGGGCGCGCCGGTCGGGCGGCATCTGCGACAGCATCGCGTCGGGCAACTGCATCTTCGTGGTCACCGTGGCTTCCCACAAACCGGGCTTCACCGCCAGCGGCGTGAAGTCGCCCGCCGCCGCAATCAGCGGCAACAGCAACATTGCTCCTATCAGAATGCCTTCTCTCATCAGTCCTCCGCCCGGTCCCGAAGGGACCGGTCACTCGAAGCATGGCACACGCAAGCCCGCCCGCGCAATGCAACCGGCACCATCCGGGCGCTGGTAAGTCCTAGTGCATGGCACCGCCGCGCACCTGATAGCGGGGCTTTTTCATCACCAGCAGCAGCGGCAGCATGAGCAGAAAAACCACCGCCAGCACCAGGAACGTATCCACGAATGAGACCATCGCTGCCTGCCGCTGGACCATCCCCCAGATCACGCCGTAAGCGCGTTGCCGCGCGGCAGTGGTGTCGCTGCCGTGAGCGATCATGCTGGTCCCGATGCCCCGCGCCATGGACCTCACCTGCGGGCTGAGCGCGGTGACATGCGCGCCCAGCAGTTGAGTATGGAACTGCTGGCGCCGGAACAAATAGGTGGTGGCGCTGGCGATGCCGAAGCTGCCGCCCAGGTTGCGCATCAGGTTGAACATGCTGGTGGCGTTGCCCATCTCTTCGCGCGAGATGCGATCCATGGTGGCGGTGGTCAAGGGCACAAACAGCATCGCCAGCGAAGCCCCCTGGATGAACTGCGGCCAGAAGATTTCCCAGTAGCCGGCGTTCAGATTGAGGCGGCCCAAAGCGTAGAGGCTCCAGGAGGCGATGGTGATCCCGACGGCGAGCACCTTGCGCGGGTCGAAGCGGGCCATCACGGTGCCCACCACCGGCATCATCAGGAACGACCCCAGACCGCGGGGCGCCATGGCAACGCCGGCATCGAGCGCCGAGTACCCGAGCAGCGTCTGCAGAAAAATCGGCAGCAAGAGCAGGCTGCCGTAAAGCACGAAGCCGAGCACCGTCATCAGAAACACCCCGGCGGCGTAAGTCCGCTCTTTGAATACGCGCAGGCGCACCACCGGGTCTCGCGTGGAAAACTCATGCGCCACGAAAATCACCAGCGCCGCCGCCGCCGTCGCCGTCAGCGCGATAATCCAGTGAGAACCGAACCAGTCTTCCTCCTGCCCCTTGTCGAGCACCACCTGCAGCGCGCCCACCCACACCGCCAGCAGGCCGATGCCCCAGTAATCGATTCCCAATCCGCGGCGGCGAATGTAGGACGGGTCGAAGATGAATAGCCGCGTCATGACGATCGAGGCCAGACCGACCGGCAGGTTGATGTAGAACACCCATCGCCAGCTATAGTTGTCCGTCAGCCAGCCGCCGATCATCGGGCCGAGCATGGGCGCCACCACAATGCCGAGCCCCCAGAACGCCATCGCCTTGCCACGGTCGCGCGGCGGGAAAGCCTCCAGCATCACGGCCTGCGAAAGCGGCTGCAAGGCTCCGCCCGTCGCCCCTTGCACCACGCGGAAGGCGATCAAAACGCTTAGCGACGGCGCCATGCCACAGAGGACCGAAGCCGCCGTGAACCCGAACACGGCCGTCATCAGGATGCGCTTGCGTCCGAAGCGGCTCGCCAGCCACCCGGTCATGGGCAAGACCACCGCGTTGGCCACCAGGTAGGAAGTCAGCGCCCACGCCGCTTCGTCCACGCTCGCCGAAAGGCTGCCCGCGATGTGCGGCAGCGACACGTTGACCACGGTCGTGTCCAGCACCTCCATGAAGGTGGCGAACATTACCGCAACGGCTACAATCCAGGGGTTGACGTGCGGAACGTGCGAACTCTCAGACGGCATCCCGACCCATGCTTATTTTGTAACACGCGCCGGAGGCTTTCTGCCCGGCACAGCGCCCGCGCCCGCCGGGCATAACAACACTTACCTCCTGCCAAAACGCGAGAATGCGGAATCGCCGGGCGCCAAAGAAAGGGCGCAGGCAGAAACAGAGCGGCATCGCGCTGCGAGTTGGGATGATCGGCGCGCAGGACTTCAGTGGCCGGCGTATTGCAGTAACGACCGTCGGAAGCGAGCAGATCGGGAATGCCCAACTTCGCCGCGGCATAGATTGCTTGCGCGGCAATCACACCGGGCCAGATGTATTCCATCGGGTTGGTCGGCATAAGGACACTTACATCCTGCCAAAACGCGAGAATGCGGAATCGCCGGCAGGTCCGCCGTTATATCCCCGCGTTTTCAGGCGCCGGTAACGCCGCGGAGAACTGTTACAATGGGGTCGGATTATCGCGCGGCACGCCGCTCTGGCGCGCTGCCCGTCGATCGGCATGAAATGAAAAAGAAACGGTAGGGCTTGTCATGCGCACGATCCACCTGCTCGTCGCCACTGCCGCGCTGCTAACGCTGGTGTCTTGCAGCCGGGATCCCAACGTCGCGAAGCGGCGCTACCTGGAGAGCGGCAACCGGTACTTCGATAGAGGCAAGTACAAAGAAGCCGCCATCATGTACGCCGACGCATTGCAGAAGGACCGTTTGTGGGGACCGGCTCACTACAAGCTGGGGCTCACCTGGGTCAAGACCGGCAACCTGGGTGGCGCCCTGAACGAGTTCCACAAAGCCATCGAACGACTGCCTAAAGATTCGCCGGACCGTGTGGACGCAACCGTCAAAATCTGCGAAATCTATCTGGCGGCGGAACGGACCCGCGACAATCCGGCCATGATGGCGGAAACGCAAGGATACATCAAGGACCTGCTGACGCGCGATCCAAACTCTTATGATGGGCACCGGCTCAGCGGCGATTTCGATTTCGTGCGCGCGCAGCAAGCCCTCAGCACGGGCCGCCGCGACGAGGGCAGAACCCTGCTGGACGCCGCCCAGGCCGAGTACGAGAAGGCCAATGCCATCAAACCCGGCGAGACGGGAGTTTCCATGCAGATGGCGCGCGTGGTGGCCGAGAAGGGCAAGTTCGACGAAGCCGAGAAGATCTACCGGCAGGTGATCGACAAGGACAAGACCTATCGAGCTGCATACAACGAGCTGTACCGCTTGCAAGTGCTGGCGGAAAAGAGTCTGGACGCCGGCGAGCAGACGCTGAAACTCGGCTATCAGAATAATCCCAAGGCATACAGTTTTCTGACCGCGCTGGCCGTGCAATACAGCTACCAGGGCCGCAAGGATGACATGCTCAAGGTGCTGCAGCAGATCAAGTCCCTGAAGGATTTCCCGGACGGCTACCTGGTGGTGGGCGACTTTTATCGGCGGCTGGGAGACACCGATGCGGCGATTAAAGAGTATCGCCAGGGCCAGGCGCAGGATCCCAAGCGGAAAACGGTGTACCTGAAGCGCGTCGTGGAAGCTCTGATGGCGCGCGGGAGAGGGTCCGAAGCCGAAGAAATCAACCGCCAGCTTTTGAAGGACAACCCCCAAGACAGTTTCGCCAAGGAAATCGAAGGCAGCCTGCTGCTGGATCGCGGCGATCTCGCCACCGCCATGGTGGATTTGCAGGCAGCCGTCACGGCCGACCCGCACAACCCGGTGAACCATTACCGGCTGGGCCTGGCGCACAAGGCGCGCGCGGTGGCTGACCGCGCCGTCGCCGCCGGTGAGGTGGAACAGGCCCGGCAGGAATTCGAAAGCGCGCTGGCAATTCGTCCCGATTTCATCCAAGCCCGTTTGGAATTGGCGCGGCTGGAAATCGCCAAGGGCGATTACGAGGCCGCGCTGAAAACGGCGCAGCAGGCGCTGGCGGTTGACCGTTCGAACCTGCCTGCGCAGATCATCGAATCGGCCGCTCTGCTGGCGCAAAAAAAGACCGATGAGGCGCGGCAACTGCTGGAAAACCTGCGCTCCAAGACCCCCGATTCCCCGGACGTGGTCTTTCAATTGGGACGGCTGAACCTGGTCGAACAGAAGTACAAGGAAGCCGATCAAGACTTCCGGCGCACCTACGACCTGAATCCAGCCAACATCCGCGGGATGACCGGGCTGGTGGAAAGCGACCTGCTCCAGAACAAGCCGGACGCCGCCATCCAAACGCTCAAGGCGGAACTCGCCAAGAATCCCGAGCGCAGCGAAATCAAGCTGTTGTTGGCTGACGTGGAAGTGAGGATCGGCAATTTGGATGACGCCATCGCCGACTACCAGTCGATCGTGGACAAGCTGGGTAAGAACTCCAAGGCCCGGGCCCGAATCTATGTTCGGCTCGGCGAAGCGTACCGCCGCAAGGGAGATCCTGCCGACGCCATCCAGGCCTTCCAGAAGGCGCGCGAGCTTCTTCCCGACGATGAGACGGTGCTGAGTTCGCTGGCGCTGGTGCTCGATGCCGCGCAGCGCTGGAGCGAGGCGATACAAGTTTACAACGCCGCCATCAAACTGGCGCCCAATGACGGCGTCAGCCTCAACAACGACGCGTTTCTCCTCGCTGAGCATGGCGGCGACCTGGATCAGGCTCTCACCATGGCGCAGCACGCAACACAACTGCTGCCCGACTACGCCGAAGTGTCCGATACGCTGGGCTGGATCTACCTGAAGAAGAACTTGAGCGATCAGGCAATTGACATCTTCAAGCGAAACGTGGCGCGGCAGCCGAACTCTTCCACCTATCGCTATCACCTAGGCATGGCGTGGTACCAAAAGGGCGACAAGACGCAGGCCCACCAGGCGCTGCTCGAAGCCATGAAGTACAATCCCTCGGCGGTCGAGAAGCAAAAGATCCAGGAACTACTGGCCAAGCTCTGAAGACAGCCGCTACGCGGCCAGCTTCGCCAGTTCGTCGAGACTCAAGCGGCCCGTGTAGATGGCCATGCCAACAGCCGCGTTCACGTTCATGTCGAGCAGGGAGCGCACTTCGTCCAACGTGGTGATGCCACCGGCGGCGGTCAGTTCGAGCGTGGTAGCCGCGCGCAGGCGGCGAAACCACGCAAGGTCCGTGCCTTGCATCATGCCTTCGCGATCCACCCAGGTGCAGAGAAATCCGCCGCAGTAGGGTTCGAGCAAGCCCAGCATCCGCTCGGCGGTGAAGCCGGTGGCCTCCTGCCAGCCTTTGATCACGATCCGGCCGCCTCGCGAATCGGCCGCGATCAGCAGCCGTTCGCGGCCGATGGCGCGCCCGAGCTCGCTCAGAAACGCGTCGTCGATTCCTTGAGGAGTGAAGGCCGCGGTGCCCACGATCACTTTGTGCGCGCCCTGTTCGACCAACGCCCGCGCGCGCTCGACTGTGCGCACGCCGCCGCCCACGCGCGTCACTGCCCGCGCGGCCAGCAGCCGCACCAGCTCCCCGTTGGACCCGCGACCCATGGCGGCATCCAGATCGATCACCTGGATTTCCGGAAACGCGGCGAAGCGGCGCAGCATCTCCTCGGGCGAATCGGCTTCGAGCGCCTTTTCGCGGCCCTGCACCAGTTGCACAACCTTGCCGTCCATCAGGTCAATGCAAGGAAAAATCATCCACTCATCCTCACCGGAATGCCGTGCCGGTCGAGCTCTTCTTTCAACTGGTTCACCGTATAAGTTCCGTAGTGGAAGATGGAGGCCGCCAGCGCCGCGTCGGCGCAGCCTTCCGTCAGCACGCGCACGAAATGCTCCGGCTTGCCGGCGCCGCCGGAAGCGATGATGGGGATTCGGGTGGCCGAAGACACCGCGCGGGTCAGCTCGCAATCGAAGCCGTCCTGTACGCCATCGGTATCCATGGAAGTGAGCAGGATTTCGCCCGCGCCCAAGGCTTCTCCCCGCGCCGCCCATTCGATGGCGTCGATGCCTTCATCGTCGCGGCCGCCGCGTGTGTAGACGTGCCACCGTCCGGGCGCGTGGCGGCGGGCGTCGATTGCCAGCACCACAGCCTGCGCGCCGAATTCGCAGCTCAATTCGGTGATCAGCTCCGGCCGCCGCACCGCCGCGGTATTGACGGAGACTTTGTCGGCGCCCGCCATGAGGATGCCGCGCGCATCCGCCACCGAGCGGATGCCGCCGCCCACCGCCAGGGGAATAAACACTTTGCGCGCGGTGCGCTCGACCACTCCCGCCATGATTTCGCGCGCGTCGCTCGATGCGGTGATATCGAGAAACACCAGCTCGTCGGCGCCGTCGCGGTTGTACCGGTCCGCCAGCTCCACCGGGTCGCCCGCATCGCGCAGGTTTACGAAATTGACGCCCTTCACCACGCGGCCGCCAGTGACGTCGAGACAGGGAATGATCCGTTTTGCCAGCATGAATAATCTGCGCCGCGCGCCCAAAGAGCGGACGGCCTTGACTCACATCTCCACGAAATTCCGCACAATCTTCAATCCGACCGGGCCGGACTTTTCCGGATGGAATTGCACGCCGAATACGTTGTCCGCCTCCAGCACCGCGGTGTACGGGGCGGCGTAAGTGCAAATCGCAGCCGCGCGCCCGTCCACCGGCACGTAATAACTGTGCGCGAAATACACGAACGGCCGGCCGGGCAAATCCCGCACCAGCTTCGAAGCAGGCTTCACTTCCAACTCATTCCAGCCCATGTGCGGTACGCGCGCATCGTTCGGGAACCGGCGCACCACACCGGCGAACAGGCCCAGGCCGCGGACCTCCGGCGCTTCTTCACTGGCCTCGAACAGCGCTTGCAAACCAAGGCAAATTCCCAGGAACGGCACGCCGGCGCGGATGCGCTCCACCAGTTCAGCGCGCACATCCAGCGCGTCCAGCGCTCGCATCATCTGGCCAAAATGGCCCACGCCGGGAAGCAGGATTTTATCCGCCCGCCGCAGGCCCGCGCCGTCCCGCACCAGCGTGTAGGTGCAGCCCAACTCCGCCAGCGTGTTTTCGACCGACCGCAAATTGCCGGCCCCGTAATCGAATATTGTGATCATCAAAACTCCGGCTTCACAGCAACCCCTTGGTCGAGGGCAATTGCCCCTTCAGCCGCGCGTCTTTCGAGCAGGCGTACTTCATCGCCCGCGCCCAGCATTTGAAAATCGCTTCGACCTTGTGATGGCTCGACCGGCCATACATCACCTTGGCGTGCAAATTCGCGCCGGCGTGATTCACGAAGCCACCGAAGAAATCTTCCAGCAGTTCGGCCTGCAGGTCTCCCACCAGCCGCACCCGCACCAGGTCTTTGTAGACCAGCGCCGGCCGCCCGCCCAGATCTACCGCAACCACTGCCAGCGTTTCATCCATCGGCATCGCAAAATATCCGGCGCGATTGATGCCTCTGCGGTCGCCCAGCGCCTGTGCAAAAAGCTGACCGAGCACGATGCCGACGTCTTCCACCGTGTGGTGCTGGTCGACATCGAGGTCGCCCTCGGCGTGGAGCGTCAGGTCGAAGCCGCCGTGTTTAGAGAACAGCTCCAGCATGTGATCGAAGAATCGGATGCCGGTCGTTATTTCGTAGCGGCCGCGGCCGTCGATCTTCAACCGGCCGGCGATGCGCGTCTCCCTGGTGTCGCGGCGAATAACGGCCTGTCTCATGCTCCGAATACCTCTTCGAGATAGTTAATGTCATAGACAATGGCGTACGCACCCTGCTGCTGAAACAGAAACACCAGGTCGATGTAGAGCGGGTTTGCAGGCGCCGCAATCCCGATAAACGGTGCACCCGCTGCGCGCGCACACCACGCGTCGTCCACTGTATCGCCCACGTAGTACGCTTTCGCGCCCGGATTCGCGTTCAGTATTTGCAGCAGTCCCTCCGGATCCGGCTTCTGCCGTTCGACCTCCCCCATGCCGACGATGGGCGAGAACTCGAGCTCCGGCGCGAACCGCTGCAGGGTCAGCTCAGCTTCCCACTTCGGCCGTCCGGTGAAGAGCGCGAAGCGGAATTGCCGATTGAGTTTTTCGAGCGTCCCCGGCCGCGCCACCCACCGCTCGCGCAACATCAAGCCATCCGTTCCGTTGCCGTGGAAAATGGACTGGAAGTGCGCCTTCACCTCTTCAAACGCCGCATCGACACCCGCTTCGGCGACGATGTGGTGCGAAAGTTTCCAATCGTCGTTCCAGCCGCCCTGGTTCTTGAATTGCTGGATTTCGGCGGGCGCCAGCCGGCGGCCGGTGAAATGTTCCACCGTGCGCGCGATGGTTTCGCGGTAGGACTCGGTGACGTCCACCAACACGCCGTCCATGTCGAAAATCAGGATCGGCCGACTCATCGTTGCCAGATCTTCTCGAGCGCTTCCAGCAGACGGCGCGTTTGCTCGCGCGTTCCCACGGTGATGCGGACACCGCCGGGCGCTTCGTAGCTGCGGTCGCGCACCAGGATGGCCTGCGCGCCCAACGCGTCGCGCACCTCGATGGCGCGCGCGCCAAAATTCCCCAAGACGAAATTCGCCGAGCTGGGAACGTAGCGTATCCCCAGCCTTTCGAGACCGTAGCAGAGCAGTTCGCGCGCTGCCAGCACTTCGGCCACGTAGGTCCGAATGTAGTTCGCGTCGGCCACTGCTGCCTGCGCCGCCAGCACCGCCAGCGAGTTCACGCTGTACGGCGACTGCGCCTTGTGCAGGAGGCGAACGTTGGCCTCGTGCGAAAACAGGCAGCCCAGCCGCATGCCCGCCATGCCGAACACTTTCGAAAACGTGCGGCTGACGAACAAATTGGGCACGCGCTCGATTTCCCCCAGCGCCGTGACGCCGCTGAATTCGTAGTAGGCTTCGTCCACCAGCACCACGGCCTTGCGCGCGCGGCGCAGTATGCGCTCAACGCCCAGCAGCGAAACGCCGGTTCCGGTAGGGTTGTTGGGATTGGCCAGCAAAATGGCGCGGGTCGCCGGCGTGATCGCTTCGAGCAGCGCTTCGAGCGGAAACTCCATCCCCGGCGGCGCGTATTCCACTTGGCGAATCCGCGCGCCCGCCACTTCCGCATAGAAGCGGTACATGGCGTAGGCCGGTTTCAGCAGCAGGACCTCCTGGCCGTCGTCGACGTAGGTGTTGATGAAGACCTGGATCGCCTCGTCGGTGCCGTTGGTGAAAACGAATTGCTCCGGCCGCACGCCGAAATAGCTCGCAATGGCCTGCTTGGCCCCGCCGTACTCCGGATACACCGCCAGGCTGGCCGCGTCAAGCGCGCCCGAGAGCGCTTCGATCACGCGCGGCGAGCAGCCCACTGTGTTTTCGTTGAAGTCCAGCCGCAGCTTGCCCGTGCGCCCGGCGGTGGGCGGTGAGTAGGGCGCCATGGCGAGCACCGCCGGCCGCGGCTGAATGGCGCCTCGCGGCAGCTTGGGCGATTTACCGGGCACCGGTCCGCACCTCCACCGATCGGGCGTGTGCCTCCAGCCCTTCGGCGCGCGCCAGGGTGACGATCGCCGGCTTCAGCCGCGCCAGGCCAGCCGCGCTCAGTTGCTGCACCGAGATCACCTTTACAAAATCCGTCACAGCCAGGCCGCCCCGTATTCGGGCCGCTCCACTGGTGGGCAGCACGTGATTCGGGCCCGACGCATAATCGCCCGCCGCTTCCGGGCTGAATGGCCCGACGAAGACGCTGCCCGCGTGCTCGATCCCAGGCAACAGCTTCGCATCCGGTATGCTCAAGTGCTCCGGCGCGAAGCGGTTGGAGAGTTCCACCGCCTCCTCGATCGACCGCACCAGTACGATGGCCGAGTTTCGCGCGATGGATTGCGCCGCCACGGCCGCGGTCGGCAGCGTGGCAAGCTGTCGCTCCACTTCTTTAGCCACTGCTGCCGCCAGCCGCCGTGAAGTGGTCAGCAGCACGGCCGAAGCCTCCGCATCGTGTTCCGCCTGCGCCAGCAGGTCGGCGGCGAGATAGCGCGGATCGCCCTCTACCGCGATGATCAGAATCTCGGTCGGCCCGGCTATGAAGTCGATACCCACTTCACCCGCCAGCAGCTTTTTCGCCGCCGCCACGTAGATGTTGCCCGGCCCCACGATGCGGTCAGCCTTGGGCACGGTGCGCGTGCCATAGGCAAACGCCGCGATAGCTTGTGCGCCGCCCATTTCAAAGACGCGCGTCAGGCCAAGCATCGCCGCCGTTCCCCACACCTGGTCCACCGGTTTGGGCGAGGCCACGCAAATGTTCGCGACCTCCGCCACCTGCGCCGGCACCGCCGTCATCAGGATCGTCGAAGGCAAGGGATAGCGTCCGGCCGGAACGTAGGCCGCAACCGTGCCGAGCGGGCGCACCACTTGCCCCACAAGCACCCCACCCGATTGACGCATCCAGCTCCGCGGCAGTTGCCGCAGCGCGAAATCGCGAATGTTGGCGGCCGCTGTGCGAACGGCGTGCCGGAAGTCCGGGTTCAGCCGCCGCTGCGCCGCCGCTAATTCCACTTCAGAAACGCGCACCGTGCGCCGCGCGAATCCGTCGAACTTGCGGGCATATTCGATCAGCGCGCGGTCTCCGCGGCGCCGGACGGCTTCAAGGATCGGCCGCACCACCGCCTCGGCGGCATCCATCCGCGCCGCGCGCCGCCGCAGCAGCGCGCCTGCATCTTCACTCTTGATAACTCGAATCACAGCACGATCTTGTTGAGCGGGTATTCCACGATTCCCTGCCCGCCCGCCTGCTTGAGCCGCGGAATGATATCGCGCACCGTCGATTCATCCAGGATGGTGTTCACCGCCAGCCACTCCTCGTCGCTCAATTGTGAAATGGTGGGCCGCTTCAGCGCCGGCAGCACCGCCAGCACGGCCTTCAGGTTGTCCCTGTGCACGTTCAGCATCAGCCCCACTTTGCCCAGCGCGTTGATTGCGCCTTGGAGCAGCATCTTCATGTCTTCCAGCTTGCGCCGCTTGGCCGCGTCCTCCCACGAATCGCGGTTGGCGATCAACTGCGTGTTCGATTCCATCACCGTGTCGATGATTTTGAGCTTGTTGGCGCGCAGCGACGAGCCGGTTTCGGTTACCTCGACGATGGCATCGGCCAGCACCGGCGGCTTCACCTCGGTGGCGCCCCAACTGAACTCCACTTTCGCCGCCACGCCATGCCCGGCCAGGTAGCGCCGCGTAGTCTCCACCAGCTCGGTCGCGATAATCTTGCCTCCCAGGTCCTTCACGCTAAGGAACGGGGAAGCGTCCGGCACAGCCAGCACCCAGCGCACTTTGCCGAAGCTCTGCTTGGCGTAGATCAGGTCCGCCACCGCGACCACTTGGGCGCCGTTCTCTTCGATCCAATCGCGGCCGGTCAGGCCAGCATCGAGAATGCCGTCCTCCACATAGCGCGCCATTTCCTGAGCGCGGATCAGCATGCACTCGATTTCCGGATCGTCGATGCCGGGAAAATACGATCGGCTGCTGGTGGTGATGACGTACCCGGCGCGCCGGAACAGATCCACCGTGGCGTTCTCCAGGCTGCCTTTGGGAATGCCCAGTTTCAGCTTCACGCTTTGCCTCCGTAAACCGCGTTAGGATCGTAGGTCCGCGGCTCCGCCACTTTCCATTCGCCGGAATCCAGGCGCCGGAAGAAGCAACTTTCGTAACCTTCATGGCAGACGCCGGGACCCATGGGCTCGACTTTCACCAGCACCGCGTCGCAGTCGCAATCGGTGGCGATTTCTTTCACCAGCAACCGGTGGCCCGAGCTTTCTCCCTTCAGCCATAGCTTCTTCCGCGACCGGCTCCAGAAGGTGGCGAAGCCGCTTTCCACCGTCTTGCGAAAAGCCTCCTCATTCATGAAGCCCACCATGAGCACACGTCCGCTCGAGTGGTCCTGGATGACGGCGGTGATCAGGCCGCCGGATTTTTCGAAATCGAGATTCATCGTAAAACAAAAAAAGCCCGCCGATTTTGCGGCGGGCGTCCTTTCCATTCTGTCTAGTGGAAATTATTGCAGCGCCCGTCGCGTGGAGCTGTGGTGATGATGCCGCGCGAGGGTGACGCTTGCCATAAGTCAGTAGTGTAGCACAGAGCCGCACGGCCGCATCAACGCCGCTCTCGCAGTCCTTTCCGGTTTCTCTCCGCACCACACCAGCGAAGGAGCGATTTTGCGGTTCAGCTTGCCAGAACGACCCGATTCGCGGACGGCTCGGGAGCGGCGGATTCGCCGGTTCGTACGCGGGCCACAACCGCCAGCGCGGCAAGATAGAACAGGCCTCCGATGATCATGGTTTCGACCAGGCCCAGATAGATGGCCGAGACCAGGGCGGACACCGATCCAAGCACGCTGGCCGCTGCGTTGAGCGCCCAGGCCCAGCGGACCGAAGGCGCATGCCACTGCTCCAGGCGGCGGAGACCACTGGGGAATGGCATGCCCATGACGAATCCCAGGGGAGCGATCAGCGCCACCGTAATCACCACCTTGAGCGGCAGCGGCAGCCAGACTAGCGCGGAAAGAAGCGAAGCCAGCGCCAAGGCAAGCAGCGCAGCCAGCATCGCCACGCAGCCCAAGGCCTTGATGAGGCGGCCCTCAAGGTGCGCCGTGAGGCGGCCCGCGGCCGCGCTGCCCAGCCCGCTGGAAACCAGCAAGGAAAAAATGACCACCGTGAGGGCGGGCGTGGGGTGGCCCAGGAAGAGCACGAATCGCTGGATCAGCGCCACCTCGATGAGGATGTAGCCGGCGCCGATAAACAGGAAGTAGAGCAGGAATTTCAGCACGCCGGGGTGGCGCGGCAAGCGCGTGCCCAGCACCAGCGGCGGCAAAAGCAGAATCAGCAGCGTGGCGATGACGGAAATCAGCGCCAGCCCGAACAGCAGCGGCACCGCTTTGTTGACCTTGTAATCCGCCGTATCGTGAGACGCCGTTTTCAGGAATACGAGCAGGTCGCGCGGCTGCACGGTGTAAAAGAAGAAGGGCCGGTTGTCGGTAACGGGGCGGATGTCGAAGACGAAGTCCCGTTCGAAGCCGGCCGGGTCGGAGGTGTGGAGCAGTTCGTAGAACGGATTGCGAATATCGCCGTCGGGCAGGTAGATGGCCTGCATGTTGGCGGCGGCGAACAAGGCGCGCGCGCGGCCGCAATCGGCGGCGCTGAGAGGTTTGCGGCTGATGATGGCGGTATCCTGCGCGCCCCATCCCTGAACCGAGCCGGCCCGGCCCACGATGACGTGCCGCCAGGCTTGGTTCTCGCCCAATTCGGACAGCGCCTCCCGGGCGAGCGAAATCAACCGCAGCGATTCGCGTGGCGGATCGAACCCCCAGCGGGTAAACGCCACCACGCCGTCGTCGGTAAGATGCTCGAGGTAATCGCGGAATGCATCCACCGTATAAAGATTGTTCTCCGAAAGCGCGAAGGCTCCGGCGGCAGTGGACGCCCAAGTATCGACCAGCGTCGCCTGCAGCACCTGATATTTGGCGGTGCTGCGGCGCACGAAGCTGCGGCCGTCTTCCACGTAAATGTGGACGTCGGGCCGCAGGTAGAGGCCGTGGCTGAGCCCCGGAAAGCGCTGCTGCATGATGGTGGTGGCGATGATGGGATTAATCTCCACGCCCGTAATATCGTGACTGCCGTAAACCAGCGCGCGCGCCACATCCCAGCCGCCGCCGGGCCCGATAATCAAGGTCTTGCCGCCCGGCCGGAGCGCGTAAGGCAACGCCGGGCCTTGGTACATCAAGTCGTGACGTTGGCCGGCGGTGAGGTGGTCGAAATCGAAGTTGGCGATGTCGGTGGCGGCGTCGGCATCGATGACAATGCTGTAGCGGCCTTCGCTCGAGCGATCTACCAGACCGATACGCGAAAAGACGTTCCAGTGCTGGAAGATTTCGTGCGAAATGGTCTGCCCCTTGGCGTGGCGAACGTCGATGACGTGATAGCGCTGATTTAGAATCAGAAACGCCACCAGCGCCAGCGCCAGCGCCACCGACCCCACGCGGCCGCGCACCGAACCGGAGACGCTGTGCCAGATGGCGGCGGCGACGGCAAAGGTGATGGCCGCGCCCAGCACCGCGCTGACCCCCCCGAAGCCGTTGAGCAGCGGGTACAGCAACAGGCATCCGCCTGCGGCGCCGATCAGGTCGAAAAAGTAGACCCGGTCGACGTGCGCGATGGTCTCGCCGATCGCCAGCGAAACGATGGCGCCGGAAACGAAAAACGGCAGCGAGGTGCTGAAATAGATCAGCGCCAGATCCCAATTGGTGGGGTTATTATTCTGCGCCAGCAGCACCACCAGCGCGCCCACCACCAGCAGGCCGTTCAGCATGCTTAACCGGCCCAGGCTGGTCCACAGCGGTGCCTTCCAGCCCGCCACGATGTAAGAAAAAATGCCCCCGGTGCCAAGGCCGAACAGCGCGATCGAAATCGCCAGAAATGCGAAGTGGTAATAGAACACCACCGAAAAGATGCGCGTCAGCGAAAGCTCGAGCAGCAGTGTGGCCATGGTGGTCAAAGCGACACACAGGTAAACCTGAGGCCAGGGGATAGAGGCGCGTTTCAAAGGGTTCAACTCTTATGGTAACGTGGCGCCGCGGCGCCAGTCAGCACCGCGGCGTGAATGGGGTGTGCGACGCAGAAATGGCGAAACTCTCGATTCCCAGTGAATTGACATGAATCTGAGTGTAGGCGTACACAAAGCCTTGCTCTTAGGCTCTGTATCAGGGCATCGGCTTTAGCCGTGCCAATAGCATCGAGAAAAGCATGGGCTTCAGCCCCTGCGGACTCAAAAAGTCACAGTGGCTAAAGCCATTGGCTGCCGATGTGTTGCGACACGGCTGAAGCCGTGCCCTGTTTGTCGGGGGCCTTCGGCCCGCGAAAGGCCATGAAAAACTGGCGGGTGGCGCCCCGCTCGGAAGCTCTTTGGCCGTTTCTGGCCCTCACGTGTTTTCAATGGCTTAGTTTGGTTTTTCAACCCTGATAGAAGGCCAGCCGCACGGTTTCCACATCCAGGTCGTGCACCGCGGCGTGATGCGTGAATGCTGCGTTATTGCACCTGGATGTTGGCGGCGTTGCTGGTGGTCGAATCCGGAAATGCCAGCGACACCTGAACCGTGCCCGTGGGACACTCCTGCGGAACCGCCACGTTGATCTGGTACAGGCCGGCAAAACCGGGCGACAAGCCTGCATAAGCCACCGAATCAGGAGGGACGGTGACTGGTACCACGATCCCTGCCGAGTTCACACTGAAAACCACCGTGGGCGTTGACGTCAACTGCGCTAGCGATGCAGGGGGACCTGGGGCGGGCTGGCCGGTTGCCACCGAGGGATTGGTGGGCCCGAGTCCGATCGCGTAAATGGTGAGCACATCGCCGCGCGAGGCCGGCTGGCTGATGAAGCCGGGAAACGTAATGGTCGGCGGCAGGGGCAAGGTGTTGTACTGATTGCCCTGGGAGGCATCCACAATTGCACCGTAGCCCTGGGCAAGGAGCAGCAGGCGGGGCGCGCGCGACGCCACGTTGACCGACACCGCGTTGCCCGGCTGGTTATTCGTCACCACCTGCACCAGGGCCGTTCCCGTGGGCGTATCCGTCGGCATCTGGAAATTGATCTGGCCGTAAGAGGAGAAATACAGGGGTGCCTGCTCGCCATTGACGTAGACCGAAGCCCCGCCGAGCTGTGGCGCCAGTGGCGGCGCCGGTCCCACAGCCGGCTGTTGGAAGGAAAGCTGCTGGCCGAACAGCGCAATGACATCGCCCGGTGTCACCGTAAGGCCGCTCGAGCCGAAGACGGCATCGTCCACCACGCCGTTATAGAAAATGGTGGGCGCAGCGGCGGCCACCACCTGGAAGGTTATGGGAATTACGGTGGGACCGTTGGCCGCGTTGGAAGCGATCGTCACCGACCCGGTATATGTGCTGGCCGAAAGGCCAGTCGTGTCGAAGGCGAGCAACACCGTGGTTCCGGAAACGGTCGCGGCGATCCCCGATCCCGACGCGGTCGCACCGGAAATGGCCAGCGTTCCCAGTCCCGTATTGCTCAAGGTGACCGCGGCGTAGCCAACCGGCGCGCCGACCGCAAGCTGTTCGGTCACCTGGCTGGTAGAGGCCTGCGCGATGGGCTGCGTAGTGACGTTCATGGTCACCGCGATGGTTTTATTGTCGGCCGCAAAGGCAGAGCCGGAAGTCACCATGGAGCCGGTGTACGTGTTGCCGGCAGTATTGCTGGGCTGCGGGGTTATGTTGATCGCGTATGGGAGCGTGGTCTGGAAGCTGCCGGCGCCAGCCAGCGTGAGACTCAACCAATTCGCTTTATCCTGAGTCGTAGCTTTGCCCGTGAGGCAACCGTTGAGGTACGGGCAACTGGTAGTGCCGAGCGAAAACGGAACGGCGACGGTGCTGGCCTGCGCCGGCGGCGCCACGTACGGCGCCACGTAGACATTCACGCTCGACGGCACGGCGCCGCCGATGAGCACAGTGACCGTAATCGTTTGCGGCGCGTCCACCGTGTCGGACGAAGCCGTAACCGTGACGATGCCCGTATAGGGCGTCGCCGATGCCGCCAGCGACGCCGTGTTCAACGCAAAAACCAGCGGGATACACTGCGTGGGCGAGCCCGACGGGAGAACCACCATGCAGGAGACGGCTGCGCCGACGCTGGGCGTAATCCAGGCAACCGACGAGCTGACGGTGGGCGCAAGCGTGCCGCCGCCGATGTTATAGGCCATCACCGTCTGGTTCACCCCGTTGGCGCCGGGAGCGATCGAAAGCGGTCCAACGGTGGCGCTCGACAGGCGCAGCATCGGCGCAGCATCGAGCACGCTGCATCCTCCAATTGCTACAAGAGAGAAAACGATTGAACGAACGAATTGCACACGCATTCCAACACACCTTTCCTTTGTGCACGCAAATATAACCGACGCGGATGTAGCCGACGCGAACGATGAGCAGGAACGTTGCCATTTGCGCCGCCCGCTAACTGGCCGGCCTACCATGGCGTGTTCCAATCCTAAGACCCGGAAACGGGTCTTTCCACTACAGCAACGGCCAAAAAAGTCACACGCAGTTTCGAAAGACTGTTTTTTGGCCTCGGGAATTCCGCGGGTAGCTGGCGGATTCCATCAGGACTATAGAAAGGCGGCGGCTTGCGCCGAGGCATGAAGGACCTCCCAGCGAACGCGCTTCAGACCCACTCCAATGCACCCTTTTTGTATGCCCAAATATAGCCGACCACCAGAATCGCCAGGAACACCGCTACTTCCGCCACCCCGAACCAGCCCAACAAACTGTAACGCACGGCCCATGGGTACAGGAAAATGGTTTCCACGTCGAATATGACGAACAGGATGGCGACGATGTAGAACCGGACCGTGTAACGGCCCCGTGAATCCGTCGCCGCGCGGATGCCGCATTCGTAGGCTTCGAGTTTGGTCACGGAGGGAGCCGACGGCCGGAGCAGCTTGGCCAGCCCGATGGCCACGACCGGAAATGCGATCGCCACTGCCAGGAAAATGAGGATGGGAAGATAGCCGGCCGGCATGGCCTCAATATAACACGCAGCGTGGCGCAGTCCCCCGGCCTGCGAACCTGTTACGGAATGCGCCCCCGCGGCCCGCAATACGAAATTGCTTGCCCTCTGCGAGAATAGACATGGCGACATTGTTGTTTGCGCCGCCGCCGCACTGCCTATGACTCTTTGCTTACGCAGGCACCCGTGATCGAGCAGCCGCGCGACATCTATATGACGCTGCTCCAAGAGCGCCGGGCCTCCATCCTTGCGGGCGAAGGACTCGAGCGGCGGCTTGGCTTCTGGCGATTGGCCACAGTGGCAGTGGCGGGCGCGCTGGTGTGGGTGGCGCTCTCCAGCGCGCACATCACCATTCTCTGGACGCTGATTCCCGCGGCCCTATTCGTGGCGCTGATGGCGGTACATGCGCGCCGCACGCGAAAACTCGAGAAGCAGCGTCGCGCGGCGCGATTCTTCGAACGCGGCCTGTCGCGGCTGGATGGAACCTGGCACGGCACCGGCAGCACCGGCGAGGCCTATCTGGACATGGCGCATCCTTATGCGCAGGATTTGGACCTGTTCGGTATTGGCTCCTTGTTCGAGTTGCTATCCACCGCCCGCACGCGCGCGGGCGAACAGACCCTGGCGCGCTGGCTGCTGGAGCCGGCGGACCCGCCGCTGGTGACGTCGCGCCAGGCGGCGGTGGAAGAGCTGCGGCCACGCCTCGATCTGCGTGAGGACCTGGCGGTGCTGGCCGAAGACGCCCGCACCGGTGTGGATGCGGATTCGCTCGCCGCCTGGGGCGAAGCGCCGCCGCGGCTCGGCGGGCGCGGTCTGCGGCTGGCGCTGTGGGCGTGCACGCTGCTGGGGATCAGCGGCGCGGCGGCCGGCGTGACGCTGCTGCTCAACCTCACCGGCAGCGTCGTGTTGGCGAGCGGCACCGGCCTGCTGCTGCGCGACCTCTTCCTGGCGACGCTCGCCATCAACGGCTGGTTTTACTATCGCCACCAGAAGCGTACAAACGAAGTCGTGGCGGCGGTGGATCGGGCGGCTCATGAGCTGGGACTCATCTCCGAGGTTCTGGCACTGCTGGAGCGGGAACAGTTCCAGGCGCCGCTGCTGGTTTCGCTCCGCCGTTCGCTTACTGCCCAAGGCGCGCCGCCTTCGCGCCGCCTGGCGCAGCTCAAACGCTTGGTCGAGTACCTGGATTCGCGCGACAACGTTTTCGTGCGCGTGGCGGAGATCTTCGTTTTGTGGACGCCCCACGTCGCGGCTCGGGTGGAACAATGGCGCCGCCGCTCGGGACCGGCAGTGCGCCGATGGCTGTCGGCGGTGGGCGAAATCGAAGCACTGGCCTCGCTGGCCAGCCATGCCTTCGAGCATCCCCAGGATCCGTTCCCGGAGTTTATCCTAGAGTCGCCGCTGCTCGAGGCCGAAGAGATCGGCCATCCGCTGATCCCGGAATCGAAGCTGGTGCGCAACTCGGTGTCCTTGGGCGGCAGCCTGCGGCTGCTGGTGGTGAGCGGCTCGAATATGTCGGGCAAGAGCACGCTGCTGCGCACCCTGGGCGTCAACGCGGTGCTGGCGCAGGCGGGGGCCCCGGTGCGGGCGGCGCGGTTGCGGCTTTCGCCGCTGGCGGTGGGAGCGTCCATCCGCGTCAACGATTCGCTGCAGGGCGGCATTTCGCGCTTCTACGCCGAGATCCTGCGCCTGCGGCAAATCCTGGATCAGACCGCCGGCCCGCGCCCGGTGCTGTTTCTAATCGATGAATTCCTGCATGGCACCAATTCCCACGACCGGCGCATTGGCGCCGAAGCACTGGTGCGCGGCCTGGTGGAGCGCGGGGCGATGGGCCTGATCACTACCCACGACCTGGCACTGGCCGGCATCGCCGACGCGCTCGATGGGCGCGCAAGCAACGTCCACTTCGAAGACCGTATCGAGGATGGCAAAATCCATTTCGACTACCGTATGCAGCCGGGGGTGGTCCGCAAGAGCAACGCCATCGAGCTGATGCGCTCCGTGGGGCTGGAGATTTGACGGGTGCGGACATCCGCCGCCTGGCCGAGGCGTGCGGCTTCGATCTGGCCGGCGTAGCTCCAGCCGCACCGGCTGACGATCGCGACCAATATCACGCCTGGGTGGATGCCGGATTCGCGGGCGAAATGCTCTATCTCACCGGCCGTCGCGCTGAGATGAGGGACGATCCGCGCGCGCTGCTACCCACGGCCCGTTCGGTGATTTGCGTCGGCAAGCTCTACAACGCGCCGCAGCCCTATTCGACGCAGTTCGACGACGCCGAGCTGGCCTGGATCTCGCGCTACGCCTGGGGCGAGGACTATCACCGCACGTTGCGGCAAGGCTTGCGGCGATTGGAAACGGCCCTCCGCGAACGCGCCGGCTCGCCCTTCGATTCGAAGATCTGCGTCGATACGGCGCCGCTCGCGGAGCGCACTTACGCGCGCCTCGCCGGGCTGGGTTGGATCGGCAAGAACACCTGTCTCATCAACCAGCCGCGCGGATCTTGGTTCTTCCTGGGCGAATTGCTGGTTTCGCTCGAGATCGAAGCCGACGCTCCTCCGCCCGACCGCTGCGGCACTTGCCGCCGCTGCATCGATTCCTGCCCTACCGAAGCCATCGTGCCGTTTGGCGGCCGCCACGCGGTCGATTCGCGCCGGTGCATCTCGTATTTGACGATTGAACTGCGCGGCGCGATCGACGAGGACCGGCGCGCCGGCAGCGGCGGCCACGTCTTCGGCTGCGACATCTGCCAGGACGTGTGCCCATGGAACCGCCGCGCGCCCTTCACTGCGGACGTGGCGTTCCATCCGCGCCAGTGCGCGCCGCCGCTCGAGCGGCTAGCCGCGCTCAGCGAAGAGGAATTCCGCGAATTGTTCGGCGGCACGCCGGTCTGGCGCGCCCGCTACACTGGTTTCCTGCGCAACGTGGCTGTGGCCATGGGCAACCGCGCGCTGCCGCAGTTCCGCCCCGCACTGGAAAAGCTGGCAGCATCCCCAGACCCGATGGTCGCCGAGCACGCGCGCTGGGCGCTGGGAAAACTGGGTGACGCTCGCTGAAGGCAAAGGGAGTGCCGGGATTGGTCGCAAGCCGAGACCGGAGACGTGAGCACTGCCGTACTTCGGCGGGCCATTTGCGACAGAATCATCAGACGCGCAGGGGTCTGATTCCAGGGCCCTCGCAACTCGTCCCGAAATCTACCCTTTTTGAGACGGATGGGTGTACCCGTCAACACCCGCTTTCAACCTCCGTCCAATGTGCTAAGGCTCCAGCAGCGTTACGCGTTGACGGGCTTTGCGGCACATGGATTCGAGGCCCCGATCGAACGTCACGAGCGCAGCGTCTGTGACCTGGCTGACCGCAAGCAGATAGCAGTCACCAAGCGCTTTCGGCGACGACAGCCGGGAGACCGAACGGGTTGCTGCGCGGAAGGCCACATCAAGTTCGAAAGGCTCCTGTCGGATTCCGACTCGCGAATCCTCGCGCCAGCGGTCGTACACTTTCCAGGCTTCGCCAATGGTCCTCGCGTCCTCGCCCATCACCGCGGATGTCGCCAGGAGCCGCAACAACCCGAGTTGCGTGAACCGGCAAAAGAAGAAACGATTGTCCGCCTGCCGGGAGAACCAGGCCCACGCGGCATCGGAGTGCATATGGTTGGCCCAGCTCAAGGCAAGCCAGACGTTCAGGTCAGGCAAATAGGACGTCGTACGGATTCTCCCGGTCGGGGCTGCCAGCGGCGGGTTTACCCTTTTTCCCCACGAGAGGTCCCGTCACACGCCGCGATGGCTGCGGCTGAAATCTGCTTTCGATAGCGCCCGTAATCAGGGAACGAATCGAGGTGCGCTCCGCCGCCGCGCGCCGCCGGAGCGCGGCATGGAGATCGTCCGGAATATCGATTGTGGTTCGGACGCTCATGCCATAATTATGTCACATTCCGTGCCCCGGCGCACGGGCGTGAGCGCGTTTATCTTCCGCTACTCCGCTCCCGCGTTCAACAACCTGAAACCGCCGCCGCGATACGATGAAAGTGTGCGGCTGCTGTTGTTGGCTTCGCTTCTGATCTTCGCGGCTCAGGCCGAGGAACCCCTGGTCGAGCGCGGGTATGTCCACTTTTACAATCTCGAATACGACGAGGCCATCGCCGATTTCGAGGGCGCCATCGCGGCTCACCCCAACGATCCGGAACTGCACAATCACCTGGCGGAAGCCATCGTGTTTCAGGAGATGTACCGCGATGGCGCTCTCGAAAGCGAGCTCGTGTCCGGCAACAATTCGTTTCTGCGGCGGCCGAAACTGAACCCTACGGCGCAGACCGAGCAATGGTTCTTGGGCGAAGTGGCGAAGGCCATGTCCCTGGCCCAGGCGCGCATCGGCAAAAATCCCAACGACGCCGCGGCGCTGTACGCTCTCGGCATTTCCTATGGTCTGCGGTCCAACTACTACTGGGTGGTGAAGAAAGCGTGGCGCGATTCTCTTAGGGACGCCACGGCGGCGCGGCGCATGCACGCACGGGTAGAGGCGCTCGAACCCAACAACGTGGACGCGCGCCTGGTCGAGGGTCTGCATGATTACCTCGTTGGCTGCCTTCCCTGGACCTGGCGCATGCTGGGTTTTCTGATCGGGATCCACGGCGACAAGGAGCTGGGCATCCGCATCGTGCAGGACGTGGCGGCGCACGGACGCGACAACCAGATCGACGCCGAGATCTTCTTGGGAGCCCTCTACCGGCGGGAAAACCAGACGCGCCGCGCGGTGCCGATCGTCGAGGATCTCATCCACCGCTTCCCACGCAACTACCTGCTGCGGCTCGAGCTCTCCCAGATGTACAGCATGGCGGGCGACAAGACGGATGCGCTCGCGGCCGTCGAGAAAGTGGCGGAACTCAAAACCCAGCGCGCCCCGGGTTACGATCGCGTCCCTTGGGGGAAAATCTACTATCAGCAAGGCACCATCGAGTTCTGGTATGGAGAGCTCGACCACGCCCTGGACCACCTGCGACAGGTCGCCGCCGCCCCGGAGATCGACCTGAATACGAGCGTCTACACCTATCTGAGGATTGGCCAGATCTACGATTTGCAGCGGCACCGCACGCAAGCCTTGGAAGCGTATCGCAAGGCGATTGCCTATGCCCCTGAAGCCGACGGCGCGCAGCAGGCAAAGAAGTACCTGGAGACGCCCTACCGCCGGCGCACCGGCTAGGCGCCCGCCCCGCTGTCATTCGTCGATTTCGACTTTGACCGGCTGCTCGATGTACTTGGCGTCCTTGCCCGTGGTCAGCACCATTACCATCAGGCGCTGCCCATGAGGTGCACGGGCCGGGATCTTGAACTTAATTGAGGTCGCGGTCTGGTCGAGCATTTCGCAGGGTAGGTCGTGCGTTCCATCGGTGAGGAACACCTTGGCAACCGCGTCCTTCTGCAGGTTCTCTCCGGTCGCGACGATCACGTCCCCAGCCTTCCCGTTCAGCGGGTCCACCGTGACCATTTTCGGCATGGGCGGTTCAGCCCACGCTGCTACGCCGACAGCCAGCAGCAGTGAGACCAAAAGAGATAGTTTCATCTGAATATCGCTTCCTCGACTCCATGCTATGTCCATTACAAGGCGAATTCAAGGGTAAGTGTAGAAATTCACTTCAGGCGACGCCTGGGATTCCGGTGCAATTGGGTGTTTGGGGCAATTTCCGCTCCCAGGCGGCGACCGGCGGTCCACGCAGTGGAATTCACCCGTCCCAGGCCTTCTTGCATCTTCTCCGGTTTTGATCCAAAGTACTAGAACTTACAGAACTTATTGGACTTATCGTTATCGAGCCAGTGTGGTACTTTTCGATCAGTGGTTCTTCAGAAGACCCTGTACAGATCCCTTTTTTGGGGCATCGCAGCAGTCCTTGTCACCTCCGCCGCTACCGGTGCGAGCCTGCTAACTCCCTATAATGTCATCGTCAGCGGCAGTTTTACCGACTCAAACACCGATATCGGCGGCGGGCTAGCTGTGGGCGGCTCCGCTTCGCTGGGCGGATTCAACATCACCGACGCCCTGCTCGGAGAACCCCTCACCGCTTTCCCCAGCGACACCACCTTCATCGCTGCCGGCGGTGTAACCGGCGAGGCGGCGATGGCCAACGGGAGCGGGAACTACTACTATTCCGGGACAGACTCGCAATTCTATAACAACGGCACCGGTACCAAGGATGCGTCCAATCCGATAAACTTCACGACGACCTTTGCGCAGTTCACGAGCCTGTCTAGCACGTGGTTCACCGCTGCCACCACGTCTGGCGATGCTTGCACGGCCGCCGGCAGCGTCACGACATGCACCGTAACCAAGGCTGGCCTGAACGTCATCGACGTCGCAGACTCCTTGGTTGCGTCGGGTCAGACGCTCAATATTACCGGCGTTTCCGGTACAAGCTGGGTGATCCTCAACGTCACCGGCGCCACCGATACGCTATCCGGAAACATGACCATCGACGGCTCCGGCAACAATGGCGACAGCAGCCCCGCCGGCGCCGACGATGTGCTGTTCAATTTCTACCAGGCGGCCAAAATCACATTGGGTGGCTCCTCCATGGGTAGCGTTCTGGCTCCCGGTGCCGCCGTGACGGGGGATGGCGGCCAGTTCGTCGGCTCGCTGGTTGCAGCGTCGTTCACGCAAGGCGCCACCGGCGGCACCGAGTTTCATAACTACTATTTCCAGGGAGGGACGCCCGAGCCGGCGCCGGCAGCTTTCGTAGGAGCGGGCTTGATCGCGCTCGCATTCCTCCGCAAGCGCCGCCGGAACTAATCCTCCAGTTCGGAGCGTCCGAGGAACCTGCCCGCGATGTTCGGAATCGCCCGCCTCGGTCGCCTTCCTAGCCTTCCCGCTGGTTCCCACCTGTGTGTTACGTTCATAACTTCTATTTAAGACTTCTAGATCTGAAACTATACTTCTAGGACTAGCTCTGGTACTTCCCGGCTCCAAGCGGGCGGGTTACCGTTGGGTCAGGTGACTCTCAAAAGCATCGCGTACGGTGCCCTGGTGGGCGTCGGGGCGCTCCTTTTCACCTCCACGCCCACCGCCTTCGGCGCCAGCCTGCTCACACCATATAACGTCTTCGTCAGCGGCAATTTCTCCGACTCAAACACCGGCTCCGGCGGCGGTGTGGGCGGCGGGCTAGCCGTTGGCGGCGCCGCCACGCTGGGCGGTGGCATCGCCATCGCCTCGAATCTGCTTGGGGAATCTCTCACCGCCTTCCCGAGCAGCACCACCTTCATCGCTGCCGGCGGTGTCACTCGCCGGGGAACATTGGATACCGGGAACTACTACTTCACCGGAACGGACAACAACTTCACCAATTCCGGTACCGGCACCAAGGACGCGTCCGATCCGGTGAACTTCACGACCTCCATGGCGCAGTTCACCACCTTGTCCACCACCTGGTCCACCGATGCAGCCACATTGGGAGATAGCTGCACAACCGCCGGCGCCGTCACCACCTGCACCGTGACCAAAGCCGGCATGAATATCATCGATGTCGCAGACTCCGCGGTTGCGTCCGGTTACACGGTCCAAATTACCGGCGTTTCCAGTGCGGACTGGGTGATCATCAACGTCGCCGGCGCCACCGATACGCTGTCCGGAACCATCACCATCGATGGATACGCTCCCAGTGGCAACACCACCAACGCCGTGGCCGATGATGTGCTGTTCAACTTTTATCAGGCGACGGCAATCACGCTGGGCGGCTCCGTCATGGGCAGCGTTCTGGCCCCGACCGCCGCCGTGACGGGCGATGGCGGCCAGTTCGACGGCTCGCTGGTTGCGGCATCGTTTACACGTAACGCCACCAACGGCACCTATTTTTACAACTACTATTTTCAGGGAGGGCAGACGCCCGAGCCCGCGTCGGTAGCCTGCGTCGGAGTGGGCTTGATCGCGCTGGCCCTCTTGACCAAGCGCCACCTGGGCTAATCCCGATTCGAAGGTCGCCGAGCGCACCAGGTCTTCTATCTCCGCGCCCAGCGTCCGTCGGCGGCCTTCATTCTTTCACCGCTATCATAAAGGCTGATGAGGCTACTCTCCTCGATGGCGCTGGCAGCTACGGCTCTGGCGGCGCAAACCTTTTCCGGGGGGCCGGCAATCGACCGGACCATCGACGACGCCATCGCGCAGCAAAAGCTGCCGGGCGCGGTGCTCATCGTTGGCCACCAGGGGAAGATCGTGTACGAAAAGGCGTACGGCCGGCGTGCCATCGTTCCCAAACCGGAAGCGATGACGGCCGACACCATTTTCGACCTCGCCTCCCTCACCAAGGTCGTCGCCACTACCACCGCGTTGATGCAGTTGTTCGAGCAGGGCAAGTTCCGGCTCAACGATAAGGTCACCGATTACATCCCGGAGTTTCAAGGCGGCAAGAGCGCGATCACGCTGCGCAACCTGTTCACGCATTTTTCCGGCCTCAAGCCGGACGTGCCGCTGGCCCATCCCTGGAGCGGCTACCAGACTGGCGTCCAACTCGCCTGCACCGATCCGCCCGACGGGCCGCCCGGCGCGCGCTTCGTCTACAGCGATATCAACTTTATTTTGCTGGGCGAAGTGGTGCACCGCTTGAGCGGGCAGATGCTTTCCGATTACGCGCGCGACCACATCTTCCGCCCGCTGGGCATGAAGGATACGATGTTCCAGCCGCCGCCCGCGCTGCTGCCGCGCATCGCACCCACAGAGCGAGCGCCCACGGACAGCCCTCCACTGCGCGGCGTGGTGCACGACCCCACGGCGCGCAACATGGGCGGCGTGGCCGGGCATGCCGGCGTGTTCTCCACTGCCCAGGATCTGGCCCGCTTCGCGCAGATGATGCTCAACGGCGGCGAGCTGGACGGGGCGCGCATCGCCAGCGCGGCCACCATCCAGAAATTCACCGAGCCACAATCCCCGCCCGATCAGCCGATTCTGCGCGGGCTGGGCTGGGATATCGATTCGCCGTACTCCAGTAATCGCGGCGAGTTGTTCCCCATCGGCTCGTTCGGCCACACCGGCTTCACCGGAACTTCGCTCTGGATCGATCCTCACTCTCAGACGTACGTCATTCTGCTGGCCAATAGCGTTCACCCTTCGGGGCATCCGTCGCTTACCGCGCTGCGGTCCAAGGTTGCCACCATCGCTGCCGCAGCCATCGGGATTCAAACCCGCGGGTTGACGCTCACCGGCTACAGCGAAACCTTCACCGCCGCCGGCGTGCATCGCGTGGTAGGGCGCAACGCGGCAACGCGCACCGGCCTCGACGTGCTGGCCGAGCGGAATTTTCAGGAGCTCCAGGGCAAGCGCGTGGGTCTCATCACCAACCACACCGGCGTGGACCGCCTGGGCCGCCGCAATATCGATCTGATGCGCCGCGCCGGCATCGCCATCGCCGCGCTGTTCTCGCCCGAGCACGGCTTCGCTGGCCGCGAGGACCGGCCCGGAATCGGCGACGCGGCCGACGCCGCCACCGGCATCCACATTTACAGCCTCTACGGCGCCACCGAGCGGCCCACGCCCGAGATGCTGCGTGGCGTCGATGCGCTGGTGTTCGACATCCAGGACGCCGGCGCGCGCTTCTATACCTACGAAACAACGCTGGTCTACGCCATGGAAGCCGCGGCCAAGGCGGGCATTCCGTTCTACGTGCTGGACCGGCCCAATCCCATCGGCGGCACGCACGTGGAGGGGCCGCTGCTCGAGGCCGCCCACACTTCTTTCGTGGGGTATCTGGCCGGCCTGCCGGTGCGCCACGGGATGACCATGGGCGAGCTGGCGCGCTTTGCGAACGGCGAAAAGAAAATCGGCGCCGCGCTCACCGTGATTCCCCTGGCAGATTGGCGGCGCGGCGATTGGTTCGATTCCACCAATCTGCCCTGGGTCGATCCTTCGCCCAACATGCGCAGCTTGAATGCAGCCCTGCTCTATCCGGGACTAGCGATGCTCGAAGCCGCTAAGAATTTTTCGGTGGGGCGCGGCACGGACGCGCCATTCGAGCAGGTAGGCGCGGATTTCATCGGAGGCCGCGAGCTGGCGGCTTGGCTGAACTCGCGCCAGGTCCCCGGCGTGCGCGCCTATCCCACCAGCTTCACGCCAACCGAATCGAATTTCCGCGGCGTGCGCTTCGTGGTCACCAACCGCGAGCTGTTCGATTCCACCCGCCTGGGCCTGGAACTGGCCGCCGCGCTGGAGAAATTCTATCCCGGCAAGATCGACTTCAGTGCCTGCGCGCGCCTGATCGGCAGCGACGATGTCATCCGCCAACTTACGGCCGGCGAGGACCCGCGCACCATCCAGCAAAGCTTCACCGACGCTCTCGCCAGCTTCGTCCAACTGCGCGAGAAGTATCTGCTGTACCACTGAGCGGCGGGTAGACCCCTCGCACGACAGCCATCCGAAAGCGTCTGTACGGGGCTTTTCACCACCAGCCAGCTTACGGGAGCAGACGGGCAAACTAAAACTGAGAGATACTGCATCTCAGCGGCCCGCCATGCCGGAGATCCTGAAGACCATTGCGCGCTACGAAGAATTCGCACCATCCGGCCCGCTCGCAGCCTTCGTCGCATGCTGGTGGAGCTTTTCGATTCCTTTGACGGCTCGAAGCTTTGAGCACGCGGTTGTGCCGGATGGCACCGTGTCAGTCGTCTTCATCCGCAAACAGCGCCCGCCCCGCCGCTTTCTCAGCCTGTTGGGGCCGCGAACACAAGCGCTCAAGGTGCCCGTGGATCCGGGCGATTCGTTCTGCGGAGCGCGCCTCCTGCCCGGAGCGTCGCGTCCCCTGCTTGGAATCGCGCCGGCAAAACTGCGGGATCGGGTGCAGTCGCTGAGCGAGTTGGCGCCCGAACTTGCGCAACGGATGCTCCGCGAGCTCGGGTCGGCCGCAACAGCGAGGCAATGCTTTGCGGTCATGGAACAAGACCTTGCCGAACTGGCGCAGCGCGCGGAGCCCATCGACCGTGCGATCTCCCAGGCCGCCGCGATGCTGCTCCGGGCTCAGGGAAATGCGAAAATTGCTGGCATTGCGACCGGCGCCGGCCTCAGCGAGAGACAGTTTCGGCGGCGGTTCTATGAGGCGGTCGGACTTACTCCCAAGGAATTCTCGCGCATCATTCGCGTGCGCTGCGCCTGCATTCACATTGCAGCACCGGAAAAGGCGCGCCTTGCCGCCATCGCTCATGGGACTGGGTACGCCGACCAGGCGCATCTATCGCGAGAGTTTGCAAGAGTATTCGGTTCGCCGGCGGGTGACGTGTCGGCATTGCTCCGCGGGTTTGAGCATGGCGAATTCAGGGAAAGCCCGATGTCCGTTTCGTTCAAGACATAGTCTCCCCGCACCTGTTATATGAATAGACATGAGACTCAGAGTGATTGCCACCACCGTTTTCCTCGCTGCGACCGGAGCGGCGCAGATACCGAGTACCGCGCCTGAGCAGATGGGAGCCATGAAGAGCTGTTCGTTTCTGGCCGGACAGTGGGCAGGCGAAGGATGGATGTCTTTCGGCCCCGGGAAGCCAAGCACTTTTCACGAGACGGAAAGCGTCGCGCCGAAGCTCGATGGCTTGGTCCTGGAGATTCAAGGCCTGGGGACGGGCGACGCGGGCAAGGCCGTGCACAGCGCCCTCGCCATCCTGTCATATGACGGGCAAACCAAGCAGTACCACTTCCGCGCCTATGACGGTACGGGACACTTTGTAGACGCGGACGCCAGTTGCAAGGACGACGCAATGATCTGGACCCTGCCAATGGGTCCGCGCCAGATGCGGTACACGATCAGGCTCAACCAGAAAGGCCAGTGGTTCGAGGTCGGCGAAATGTCCGGAGACAGCCAGAAGTGGCAAAAATTTTTCGAGATGACGCTGAACAAGAGCGAAGGGCGGCCCTGATGGCCCTATAGGCTATCCGGTTCTGCGGTGGGCGGCCGGCGCGCGTTACGAGCCGAGGTCAGGTGCCAATCAACCTGATCTCGCTGCTCACCTCGCGTTCGCAAGGGCGGAACGACTCGCGAGACGCGACCAGGAAGCTCGGGCGGCCGCGCGCGTTTTGCAGGGTGAGCCACAGGTATTGCCCCAGGATGCCGAGGGCAAAGGTCGTCAGGCCGCCAAAGAAACAGATTGCCAGCACGATGGGTGCGTAACCGGGGACCGGAACCCCTCCCAGCGCCCTCGCGACGACAACGATCGAAGACACCAGTGCCGACAGCAGAGTGCCTGAG
Source organism: Bryobacteraceae bacterium (assembly GCA_049587755.1). Classification (GTDB taxonomy): domain Bacteria; phylum Acidobacteriota; class Terriglobia; order Bryobacterales; family Bryobacteraceae; genus Bog-375. The sequence continues at coordinate 82,995 of JBAVEN010000071.1, forward strand.
AGGCCGGTGATCAGCAGTGCGCGCAGGGGCAGGTCGGTAAAGGTAAAGATGCTATCGAACGCGTAGCGGAGCTTCTTTCTCAACGTCCAGGCGCTGCGCCCCTCGGCGCGCTTTCTCCGCCGATAGGACACAAAGCTGCGCCGGAATCCCAGCCAGAGCAGCAGCGCGATTAGGTTGGTGTTCGCCTCATGGAGCCGGAGCAATTCGTCGCGGACCCGCCGGGTGCACCCGAAAACGTCCACGCCTCCAGGCGGCATGTCATGGATTACGAAGCGCCGGTAGAGGAACCAGAACATCCCGGCGGACAGCCTCGAAGACCACGGATCGCCGCGCCCGGCCCGGCATCCGAACACGATGTCGGCCGCGCCGGAATGCATCTGCCGGTAAAACTCCAGCACCAGTTCGGGAGGCTCCTGCAGGTCCGCCGCCAGGGCGGCGAAGTAGTCGCCGCCTCCGTGCGCCAGCCCGGCGGCTATCGCGGCAAACGACCCGAAATTGCGCGTCAGCGAAATCAGTTGCGCGCGCAGCGGAAGCCGCGGCAGCCGCTGCCGCAAGATCTCATAGCAAGCGTCGGGACTGCCGTCGATCACGAAGACTACTTCCAGCTCTCCCGGAAAACCGCCGGCCAGCTTGACGAGTTCGCCCAGCAGGCGATCCAGGTTTTCCTGGTTCTTATAGACCGGGACTACCAGCGACAGCACCGGTTACCTCCATGAGTTACACGCCTCGGCCACGCGCTCCACTTCCTCATCGGTCAGGTGAGGGTGCATGGGCAAGCTCACCTCCGAGCGGCAGATGCAGCGGGCTTCCTCGCATCCGACTGGAGCTTCGTAAGCGGTATGTGCCAGGGCCGGCTGGTCGAAGAGCGCGTGCGGATAATGCTCGCCGGTCATGACGCCCATCCGCCCGAGATGCTCCATCAGATCGCGCTTCGAGCCTTCTGTGACAACCAGCGGGAACAGGTGATAGCACGAGGCAGCATGGCAGTCCGCCGTCAGAGGGCGCAGCCGCGGGTTGGTCAGAGCGTCCAGGTACATGCGGGCGGTGGCGCGCCGGCGCTGGGTCCACTGGGGCAGCCTGGGCAGACACGCTCGCCTCAGCACCGCCGCCTGGACCTCGTCCAGGCGGCTGTTGTAGCCGATTGCGCTGTGTTGGTACTTCGCCGACTGGCCGTAGTCGCGCAGCCTGCGTATCTCCATTGCCACTTGCGCGTCGTCCGTTAGGACCGCCCCGCCGTCACCCATCGCGCCCAGGTTCTTGGTGGGATAGAAGCTGGTCGCGGCAGCCTGCCCCACTGTAGCAGTCGCCCGGCCCGCGAACGTCGCCCCGATCGACTGTGCGCAGTCCTCGACGATGACCAGGCCGAAGCGGTCGCGGAGGGCCGCCAGAGACTCTAAATCGAGAGGGTGGCCGTAGAGATGAACCGGCACCGCATAGCGAATGTCGGGACGCCTCTGCAAAAGGCGGGCGGTGGCTTCCAGATCGAGCAGGCCCGACGAATCGCAGTCGCCAAAAACAGGGATGGCTCCGAGTTTGAGAATGGCCAGGGGGGTGGCGAACGCCGAGATCGGACTCGTCAGGACTTTTGTACCCGGTCTGCACCCGAGCGCGCGCAGTGCCAGTTCCAGCGCGTCCAGACCGCTTGCCACGCCAACCGCGTGCTTCACGCCCCAGTACGCGGCAAGGTCTGCCTCGAACTCGCGCACCTGGTTGCCCAGGATGTACCAACCGCTGGCGCCCACCTCGGCGACCGCCGCCAGTACGTCGTCCGCGATTTCGGCCCACTGGCGCTTGAAGTCGTTACTGAGAATCGGCGGTTGCATGCTTCAGGGCCAGGAATTCGGCATAGTCCCGAATGTACTCCTGCGCATCGTACAGCTCAGAGGCCAGCACCAGCAGGACCGCGTCCGGCGAGTAGTCGTATTGAACCGTCCAGACCATGGGCGGCACGTAAAGGCCCAGGGTCGGATCGTCGAGCGCGAACTCCTCCCGCGTTTGTCCGTCATCCACCACACAGCGGCAACTGCCGCGCGTGCAGATCAGGAACTGGTGCAGCCGCCGGTGTGCGTGCTCGCCGCGTATCTCCCGGTGAGTGACGTCGAAAACCAGAAAGCAGCGTTTGATCTCGAAGGGAATATGGCGTTCGCATTCGGCAAGCGTAAGCGATCCCCGAAGATCGAGAACTTTCGGCAGGCGATAAAGAACCACGCCGGCGGCGGAGGAGGGATACGCCCCGGTCTCAACCGCCGGGGCCGGCGCCAGGTGGGCGCGCGCGGGACCGGCGCCCACGTAGCCGGTGATCCGGCCGGGATTGCCCGTCACGATCGCGTTCGGCGGCACATCGCGCGTGACCACGGTGCCCGCTCCGATCATGGAATTCGCCCCCACGGTGATCCCCGGAAGGATGGTGGCGTTGGCCCCCAGCGATGCGCCGTGTTTGACCACCGTCCGCAGAACCGCGGCCTGATGCTGCCGGCTGCGCGGAAACCGATCGTTCGTAAAGGTGACGTTCGGACCGACAAACACGTCGTCTTCCAGCGTGACTCCGTCCCAGAGCTGGACACCGGACTTGATGGTCACCCGGTCGCCGATCACAACGTCGTTCTCGATAAACGTGTGATCGCAGATGTTGCAGTCCGATCCGATTCTCGCCTGCGGCAGGACGTGGGCGAAGGCCCATATTCGGGTGCCGTCCCCGATATACGAGCTCTCCACCAGCGCCATTTCGTGTCGAAAGAAGTGCCCTAAGCTCGGGACGGGTTCCTCGAGAAGGATCATTTCGGGTTCGGTTGTTACCATTCCGAGGCCGCACCTTTCCAGATCGTAATCGGACATGTGAATCCTCGCCGTCTGCGATCAAAGTGCCACCAGGAGCGCGTTTTTCTCGTTAAAGTTTCGCGGCAAGCCGGCATCCGGCCCTCCGAAGCTTCGCCCCCCCTGTTTCGGAGTTTCATCGCCTGTTGCCCATGGCGGCGATCCTCGGGTCGCGACTGTAAACAGCTCGGGATGAACCCTGGACTTTCGTCCCATACCGCCCTCCGTCCCGCGGCGGCCTCTTTCGGAGGATACTGGAGCGTATGCGTCCATTCATTTGCGTGCTTCTGCTTTCTGCGTCGATAGCCAGCGCCCAGACGGGACCTCTCCTGTTGCGGAAACCGGCGCTGAGCAGGACCGAAATCGTGTTCACCTACGCGGGCGATTTGTGGAGCGTGCCGCGCGGCGGCGGCGAAGCCAGGCGGCTCACCGCGAGCCCGGGCGTGGAGACGTCGGCGGTCTTCTCACCGGATGGATCGACGATCGCGTTCACCGGCGAGTATGACGGCAACGTGGATGTCTTCGTTATGCCGGCGGAGGGCGGCGTGCCGCGGCGGCTGACTTACCATCCGGGAGCCGACGTGACCGTGGGCTGGACGCCGGACGGCAAGCGCGTCCTATTCCGCTCGCACCGCGCGGTTCCTAACGACGGCAACCGGCTGTACACGATTGGCGTGGAAGGCGGCGGGCTGCCGGACGAGCTGCCGCTGCCGATCGCCGAAGAGGGCTCCTACTCGCCCGATGGCTCGCACCTGGCCTACGTGCCGCTGTTCCAGTGGCAGGAGGCGTGGAAGCGGTACCGCGGCGGGCAGACGCGCAAGATCTGGATCGCCGACCTGGCGGATTCGAGCGTGGTCCCCATTCCCCGCGACAATTCCAACGACTTCAACCCGATGTGGGTGGGCGACCGCATCTATTTCCTTTCCGACCGCGAAGGGCCCGTGACGCTGTTCTACTACGACACCAAATCGAAGAAAGTCACGCGCGCCATCGAGAACCATGGGCTGGATTTCAAGTCGGCGTCGGCGGGCCCGGGCGCGATCGTTTACGAACAGTTCGGCTCGCTGCACCTTTATGACCTGAAGAGCGGGAAGACCAAGGAGGTGGCCGTCACCCTGGCCGGCGATCTGCCCGAGCTGCGGACGCACTACGTCAACGTCGGCAAACGAATCTCGAATGCCGACATTTCGCCCAACGGCGCGCGGGCAGTGTTTGAAGCGCGGGGCGAGATCATCACCGTTCCGGCTGAAAAGGGCGACCCGCGCAATCTGACCGAGAGCCCGGCGGTGATGGAGCGCGAGCCGTGCTGGTCGCCCGACGGCCAGAACATTGCATACTTTTCCGACGAATCGGGCGAATACGCACTGCATGTCCACGGCCAGGAAATCTCCGGCGTAGTAACGAAAATCCCGCTGGGCGGCAAGGCGTTTTATCTCAAGCCGAGGTGGTCGCCGGATAGCAAGAAAATCGCCTACCTGGATAATCACAGCCACCTCTTCTATGTCGACCTGGAGCAGAAGAAACCGGTGCTGGTAGACACTGACTACTACGCCAACGGCGATGGTCTTGCTGCCGCGTGGTCGCCCGACAGCAAATGGCTGGCATACTCGAAAACGCTGCAGAGCCACATGCAGGCGATTCATCTGTATTCGCTGGCGGACGGTAAAACGACGCAGGTGACCGACGGCATGAGCGACGCTGAAAGTCCGGCCTTCGACAAGAACGGCAAGTATCTCTATTTCACCGCCAGCACCAACTCGGGCGCGGCGATGGAGCCGGACATTCAGAGCTTCGCGCGGCCGGTGACGGCCAGCGTCTACGTGGTGGTGCTGTCCAAGACCGAACCTTCGCCGCTCGAGCCGCAGAGCGACGAGGAGAAGAAGCCTGAGGTCAAAAAGGACGAGCCCAAGAAGGACGAAGCCAAAAAGGATGAGGCCAGCAAGGGCGACGCCAAGAAGGACGATAAAGACAAAGATAAAGACAAGAGCGCGGAAAAGGTAGAAGTGAAGGTGGATCTGGAAAACATCGGCCAGCGCATTTTGCCGCTGCCGATGCCGGCCCGGCGCTACATTGGACTGGTCGCGGGTAAGGCGGGCGTGGTCTACGTGGGCGAAGGGCCGGCGCCGGGAACGCCCGGGCCATTCACCGCCACCATCCATCGTTTCGATCTCGACAAGCGCAAAACGGACATCGTGCTGAGCGGCGTCCGGAGTTTTGAAGTATCGTTCACCGGCGAGAAACTGCTCTACCAGCAGGGCGACAAGTGGACCATTGCCGACGCGCCGGCGCCGCCCTCGGACACCGCCGATGCGCCAGCACCCAAACCGGGGAACGAGAAGACGCTGAAAACCGCTAACCTGGAAGTGAAGGTGGACCCCGCCGCGGAATGGAAGCAGATGTTCCATGAGGCGTGGCGGATCGAGCGCGATTTCTTTTACGATCCGCATTATCATGGCCTGGACCTCGATGCCGCCGAACAGCGTTACGGCGCTTACCTGAGCGGCCTGGCTTCGCGCGACGATCTCAACTACCTGTTCACCGAAATGCTGGGCAACATGACGGTGGGGCACATGTTCCTCGGCGGCGGCGACCGGCCGGAAGTGAAGCGCATTCCCACCGGACTGCTGGGCGCCGACTACAAAATCGAAAACGGGCGCTACCGGTTCGCCCGCGTGTACAACGGCGAGAACTGGAATCCCGATACCAAGGCGCCGCTGACGCAGCCGGGCGTCAACGTCACGGCCGGGGATTACCTGCTGGCCGTGAACGGGCGGGAATTGCACGCCACCGACAACATATACAGTTTCTTCGAGGAGACGGCGGGCAAGACGGTGCTGCTGCGGGTGAGCGCCGACCCGGGAGGGTCCAATGCCCGCGAGGTGAAAGTCATACCGGTAAATGACGAGTCGCGGCTGCGTCACCTGGCGTGGATTGAAGACAACCGGCGCAAAGTGGATCAGGCCACCGATCACCGCGTGGCTTATGTTCACATGCCCGACACTTCAGTGGGCGGTTACACCAGCTTCATGCGGTACTTCTTCGCACAGGTGGGCAAGCAGGCCGTGATTATCGACGAGCGCTTCAATCACGGCGGAGCGTTGGCGACCGATATCATCGAGTATCTGCAGCGTAAGCCGATGAGTCTGGTGTCCATGCGCGACGGCGCGGACATCGTGCAGCCGCAAGGCGCCATCTTTGGACCGAAGGTGATGATCATCAATGAATTTGCGGGCTCCGGCGGCGATGCCATGCCGTGGTACTTCCATCGCGCGGGCGTGGGCAAGCTGATCGGCGAGCGCACCTGGGGCGGCCTGGTGGGGCTGAGCGGCTTCCCCGCGCTGATGGATGGCGGCGTGGTGTTCGCTCCCGACTTTGCGGTCTGGAATCCGAATGGAACTTTCGACGTGGAGAACCACGGCGTCGCCCCCGACATCGAAGTCAAGCTCGACCCGGCGGCGGTGCGGCAGGGCCACGACCCGCAGCTCGACAAAGCCATTGAGGTGGTGATGCAGGAACTGGCCGCGAACCCGCCGCAGCAGTTCAAGCGGCCGCCGTACCCGGACTACTAGAAAAAACCGTACCCAGACTCACAGAAGAAATAGGTGTTCGGACGTATTTCCCGGTCCGATGGCTGGGGACCACGTAGCCGGCCGCCGGTGCTACCCCGCCCGCGCGTTGCGCAGCGCACGCTCAAAACCGGGGAGTGAGCGTTCGATCTCGGGCATGGAGATGGTCAGCGAGAGCCGCATGTAGCCGCTGCGGCCGAAGCCGGAACCGGGCACGGCGAGGATTCCTTCGTCCTGCAGAATGCCGATGAAGGCGACGTCGGCGGCGATTGGCGTCCTGGGGAAAACGTAAAACGAGCCCTCGGGGCGCGGCGCATCGTAGCCCATGGCCTGAAGCGCGCCGCATAGCCGGTCGCGCTTGGCCTGGTAGGGGCTGACGTCCACCGTGGCGTCCGGCTCCAGTCCCACCACGTGCTGCCAGATGGCCGGCGCGTTGATGTAGCCGAGAATGCGGTGGGCGAAGGTGCAGGCGTTGGCGAGAGCCGCGGCTTCTTCGAGGCGCGGCGAAATCGCCAAGTAGCCGATCCGCTCGCCCGCGATGGCCATCGCCTTCGACCAGCTCCAGGCCAGCACGGAGCGGTCGATCAGAGCCAGCGTGTTGGGCGGAGTAGCGCAATCGTAAACGATCGGGCGGTACGGCTCGTCGCTGATCGCCAGCAGCGGCTCCCGGACAATCGTATTCAGTTCGCGCAAGACAGCGGCGGGATAGAGCCTCCCGGTAGGGTTGTTGGGCGAATTCAGGATCAGCGCCTTGGTGCGTGGCGTGACGGCGGCGGCGATGCGGCCCGGATCGGGCAGGAAGCCGGCGGTGGTCTCCACCGGAACAGCGCTTCCGCCGTGGTTCTCGATATAAAAACGATACTCGGGGAAGTAGGGATTGAGAACGATGACTTCGTCACCGGGGTCGAGAATCGACTTGAGCACGGTGTTGATGGCGCCTGCCGCGCCGCTGGTCATGATGAGATGTTCCGCGGCGAAGGGAAGACCCGTGGATTCCGTCAGGCGGCACGCCAGTTGCGCGCGCACTTCCGGGTAGCCGGCGTTGGGCATGTAGCCGTGGCTATGTGGGCGGTTTTCTTCCACCACGCGGCGCAGCGCGCCGATCGTCGCCGCGGGCGGTTCCACTTCCGGGTTGCCCAGGCTGAAATCGAAGACGTTTTCGGCGCCGCGCTCGCGGCGGAGATGGATGCCGATTTCGAACATGCGGCGAATCCAACTGGCTCGCTCGAGTTGTCCGGTAATGGCCTGCGAGATCGGCATTTCGCAAATACGCTAACCTACCCCTTGTGTCGGCCGTAGGGGCCGGGCATGCCCGGCGCGAGCCTCTACAAAGCACTCGGTCGCCGCCAGGAATACCGGACCGTGTTCGTTTAGCGACCGGCTACGGCCCGCCCTGCGTATTCCGGCGCCGGACGAGCTCCGCAATTTCGCGGTTGCGGCGGGCGTCATCGGCCTCCAGGTGGATTACGGTTCGCGGGCGCATTGCCTCCAGCAGCGCGTCCGCATTCAGCTCATCGGCGGCCACCACGTAGTCTACCACCCGTAACGCGGCCACCATGCGGGCGCGCGCTTGCATGCCCAACACCTCGCCGGCGAAAGGCAGCACCAAGGCCAGCAGCGGCTGGCCACCGCTTCGGTCGCGAATCGCTGCAAGCTCGCGCGCGTGCTCGGCGCGGAGCACGTCGAAGTAGCCGGTAACCACGGTCAAAGGGCCGGCCAGCGTGCGCGCCGCCTTGGGAGTCAGGATTTTGCTTCGGGTGTCCATGTCTCGGCGTTGATGTTGATCAGTTCCAGCGAAACCGCGGCTACGCGTTCCGGCGTGACGCGGGTCATGCAGCGGTGATCGATGGGGCAATTGCGCAGCAGGCACGGGCTGCATTCGGCGTGCTCGCGCACCACGCGCGCCAGCGGGCTTGTGGGGCCGGTGGTGGCGTCGTCGGTCGCGCCGAAAATGGCCACGGTGGGCACGCCCAGTGCGGAAGCCACGTGCATGGCGCCCGAATCGTTGGTGAGATACAGGCGGCAGGCGGCGGCTAGGTCGATAAATTCGCGCAATGTCGTCGCCCCAGCCAGATTGCGGGCGTCCGCGCCTCTAGCGCGCACTCCAGCAGCGACCGCTTCGCACAATTCGCGCTCCACAACCGAGCCAAACACCAGCACGGCAGCGCACAGCGCCGCAGCCATCGTGCCGGCCGCTGCGGCGAACCCATCCGGCAGCCAGCGCTTGGCATCGCCATAAGCGGCGCCGGGGCTGGTGCCGATCGCCGCGCCATCCACGCCGAGCTCGCGCAATCGGGCTGCGCCGGCCTCACGCGCAGCGGGAATGCCCTCCAGTCGAATGGCGGACGAGTCCGGAAAATGCTCGATCAGCCCCGACCGCCGCAGCAGTTCCAAGTAATAGAAACGCTCATGGCGCGGAATGTCGCCCGGCTCTGGACGCCGAATGGGGCGCGTCAGCAACCAACCGCGCCCGTCGCGCGCGTAGCCGATGCGCTCCGGGATGCGCGCCAGCCAGGCAGTCAGCGCCGCGTCCAATGAGTTCGGCAGCAGAAATGCAGCGTCGAAGTGCTCCGCGCGCAGGCTGGCCGCGAAGACGCGGCGCTCACCCAGCGACTTGTGAGGTGAGCAAGGAATCACCCGGTCGATGGCCGATTCGCGCGCGTACAGGTCGGCCAGCCAGGGCCGCGCCACCAGCGTAATCTCGGCGCGCGGGCAAACCTGGCGAATGACGCGAATCGCCGGTAGCGACATCACGGCATCGCCCAGCCAGTTGGTGGCGCGGATCGAAATGCGTTCAAACGCGGCGGGATTGAAGGCCACTCTCGTTCAGCATAACAACCCGGAGAGGCGCGAGCGGTAGCCGCATGCTCGCTGCTGGAGACGGACCCGTCGAGTGTTGCCATAGGTTAGCACCCCGTTGACGTGGTGCTGTATTCGGAATATGATGCAGGCGTCGGGTCCTACCGGGCCCGAACAACTCAAAACGAGGTTTGCCATGTTAGCAACCGCGGTGGCAGAAAAAAATGCATACGAAGTCGCACTGGAGAATTTCGACCTGGCGGCGGATGCGCTGGGGCTCGACGACAGTGTGAGGGCAATGATCAAGTATCCGGAACGCGTCCTGATGGTGAGCGTACCGGTGCGCATGGATACCGGGCACATTGTCCGTTTCGAAGGGTTCCGGGTGCAGCACAACACCTCGCGCGGCCCTGCCAAGGGCGGCATCCGGTACCACCCTAACGTGACGGTAGACGAAGTGAAGGCGCTGGCCACGTGGATGACGTGGAAGTGCGCGGTAGTCAATATTCCGTTCGGCGGCGGCAAGGGCGGCGTGACCTGCAACCCGAAGGCCCTGTCGATGAGCGAACTGGAGCGGCTGACGCGGCGATATGCGAGCGCCATTATGCCGCTGATCGGGCCGGAAAAGGACATTCCGGCGCCGGACGTTTACACTACGCCGCAGATCATGGCGTGGATCATGGACACCTATAGCATGAACATGGGATACCCGGTTCATGGCGTGGTGACGGGCAAGCCGATCAGCCTGGGTGGATCGCTGGGGCGCAATGAAGCCACCGGACGCGGCGTGTACTACACCGTGCTCGCGAGCTGCGAGCACCTGGGCATTCCGGTCGCCGGCGCGCGGGCGGTGGTGCAGGGATTCGGCAACGCCGGGTCCATCGCCGCCATGCTGCTGCACAAGGCGGGCGTCAGGGTAATTGCGGTGAACGACACGCGCGGCGCCATCTACAATGCCAAGGGGTTGGATATACCGGCGGTGATGGCATTCAAGGAGAAGACCGGCAGCGTGATGGGTTTCGCCGGCTCGGAGCCCTTGAAACCGGCCGAGATGCTGGCGCTGGAGTGCGAAATACTGGTGCCGGCGGCGCTCGAAAACTCGATTACCGAAGAGAACGCGGACACAATTCGAACGCGCATTATCGCCGAGGCCGCCAACGGGCCGGTGACGCCGGAAGCGGACCGCATCCTCGACCGCCGCGGCGTGTTCCTGATTCCCGACATTCTCTGCAACGCCGGCGGCGTCACCGTGTCGTACTTCGAATGGGTGCAGGATGAAAATCACCTGTTCTGGGACGAGCAGGACGTCAACCTGAAGCTGGAGAAGGTGATGACGCGCGCTTTCCGCGACGTGCTCAAGATTCACGTGGACCGCAAGGTGAGTATGCGCCTGGCGGCCAACATCGTGGGCATTGGCCGCGTCGCCGAAGCCGTCAAAATCCGCGGCCTGTATCCGTAAGCGAGCAACGTGGCGCGGGCAGTCATGCCTGCCGTGTCGAGATTCGTCTCGACACTTCTTGTTCCGCGCGGGTCTGTGCCGTCGCTCGGAATGTCGACACCAATGGACCGGGGGCACCCGGCCCACAGCCCCCGCCTTACGCAGTCGCCCAGCGAATCAGCCCGGGCAGGAACTGGTGCGGTTCGTCGGTGTGGAAAGGAAGCACGCGGACGGTGTAGCCGTGGAGGCCGCTTTCCCGGCACGCGGCCGAATGGGCGCCGAAGATATAAACGCCGTCGCCTGCCTGGCTCAGCATTTCCATGGGCACAGCGGCTCCATCGCAGATCTCTGAGTGAGCGTCGAGCATGCCCAGGTAAAGTTCCACCGAGACCTCGTCGCAAGTGAGAGCGCCCAGCCGGACCCGCGCCCGCACTCCCACCTGAGTGCCGCTCCGCAGCTCCACCTCCGGCAGCGCATCCACGCTCTCGATGGCCACTTGTCCCCAGTTCTCGCGGATGCGCTGGTTCCAGGCGGCCAGTGCGCGGGCGGCGGCTGCGTTATTGACTATCAGATGCTGGTGCCTTTCATGGCCGCGCAGGTAAAAATCGGTGGCGTACTCGGTCACCATGCGCTGCATGTTGAACTCCGGGCACAGCGTGGCAATGGAAGACTTCATGTGCGATATCCAGCGGCGCGGCAGGCCATCGGCGCCACGCTCATAGAAGATCGGGATGACATCGTGCTCCAGAATCTCATACAGCGCTAGCGATTCCACCTGGTCCTGATACTCCTGGTTGTCGTACTTCTCGCCGCGGCCGATAGCCCAGCCGACAAAGGGCTGCTCGGCGGTCGCCGGGTGCCAGGCTTCATCCCACCAGCCATCCAGAATGCTGAGGTTTAGCCCACCGTTGGCGAGGGCTTTCATGCCGCTGGTGCCGCTGGCCTCTTGCGGCCGCAGCGGCGTATTTAGCCACACGTCGGCGCCCTGCACCAGGCTGCGGGCCACGGCCGGATCGTAGTCTTCCAGAAAGACAATATGGCGGCGAAACTCGGGACGCTGCGCGAGTTTGACGATCTGCTGGATGAAGACTTTGCCGGCGTCGTCGCGCGGGTGCGCCTTGCCGGCGAAAACGATCTGCACCGGGCGCTGGGGGTTGTTGAGGATGCGCGCCAGCCGGTCCGGGTCGCGCAGCAGCAGGGTGGCCCGTTTATACGTCGCGAAACGCCGCGCGAAGCCGATCGTGAGCGCGTCGGGGTCGAGGGCTTCCTCGCCGGCGTCGATTTCCGCCTGCGGGGCGCCGCGGCGCTCCAGTTGGACCCGCAACCGGCGGCGCGCGAAGCCCACCAGGCGCTCGCGCCGCCGCTCATGCGTGCGCCACAACTCCGCGGCGGGAATGGTCTCGGCCCGCTTCCAAAGCTCTGTGTCGGCGTGCTCTTCGCGCCACTTCGGACTCAGGTAACGGTCGTAAAGCTGGTTCATTTCGGCGGAAATCCAGGAGCGCAAATGTACCCCGTTGGTCACCGAACCAATCGGGATTTCGTCCTCCGGCACGCCGGGCCATAGCGACTTCCACATCTTCCGGCTCACCGCGCCGTGCAACTGGCTGACGCCGTTGGAAGAGGCGGCCATGCGCAGCGCCAGCACCGTCATGCAGAACTCCTCGGAATCGTTGGCGGGGTTCTGGCGGCCCAGCCCGTAGAACTCCGCGCGGGAGAGACCGAGGCTGGTCACATACTCGCCCAAATAGCGATCCAGCAGGCCGGGAGAGAAATAGTCGTGTCCCGCCGGAACCGGGGTGTGGGTGGTGAATACCAGGCCGGCGCAGGCCACTTCGCGCGCCTCGGCGAAACTCAGGCTGTCGCGCTCCATCAGCCGCCGCACGCGCTCCAGCGACAGAAACGCCGAGTGTCCTTCGTTCATGTGATAGACCGTGGGCTCCAGTCCGAGCGCCTCCAGCGCGCGGCAGCCGCCGATCCCGAGCATGATTTCCTGCTTCAGGCGCATCTCGTTTCCGCCGCCGTAGAGCTGGTCGGTAATGTCGCGGTCTTCGGGCCGGTTCTGCGCGATGTTGGTATCCAGCAGGTACAGCGAAACGCGGCCCACCACCGCCCGCCAGATCTGGGCAGCGATCTTGCGGCCGTCATAGGAAAGGTCCACCGTGAGCGGTGTGCCGTCGGCGCGGCGCTCCAGCGCGATCGGCAGGTTTTGAAAGTCGTTGTCTTCATACGATTCCTGTTGCCAGCCGGCGGCGTTGAGGTATTGGCGAAAGTAGCCTTGCTGGTAAAGCAGGCCCACTCCCACCAGCGGCACGCCCAGATCGCTGGCGGACTTCAGGTGGTCGCCGGCCAGCATACCCAGGCCCCCGGCGAAGATCGAAAGGCACTCGGTGATGCCGAACTCAGCCGAAAAATAGGCCACCAGCACGCCATCAATCTCTCCGCTAAACCGCCGGTACCAGGACGCTTCGCCGGCCAGGTACGATGCCAGCGCGATTTCCGTGTGGTGCAGATAGGCGATAAAGGCATCGTCGCGGGCGGCGGCCTCCAGTTGTGCCTGGCCGATCAGCCCCAGCATCCGCACCGGGTTATGGCCGGTGGACTCCCAGAGGTCGCTATCCAGACGCCGGAACAGCTCGACGGTATTGTGATCCCACGACCAGCGCAGATTGTACGCCAAAGTTCGCAGCCCTTCGAGCCGGGCGGGCAGGGAGGGGATCACTTTAAATACATGCGCGGGCTTCATGCCATAAGTATAGAAGCCTCGAAACTGAAATAATCTTGAATTTATCGCCAATTCCGCATTACACGGAGCCGGAGCACGGCTTGCACGCGGGTGAGGGGGGACCTACAATCTGGTTTCGAGAAGCACGCCTTCCCGGACCGGAGGAACCAAATGGACGATACAACCACGCGCCGCGATTGGCTTCGGCTGGCTTCGGCCGGCGCCGCCGCGCTCCAGCTTCAGGCGCAGCCCGCTCCGCCTTCGGGCGCTCTGGAAATGCGGCTGACTGCGGGCGCGAGGCGCTTCGCCGCCCAGCCCCCGGTTCCCTGGGAACCGCTGCGGGGCGGCGCCGTCAACGCCATCCGGATCGACCCGTCCAGCCGCTACCAGGAAATCATCGGCTTCGGCGCCGCCTTCACCGACGCCGCTTGCTGGACGTTTAACCGGCTCACCGAGGACGCCCGGCAGAAGTTGTTTCACGAGCTGTTCCACCCGTCGCAGCTAGGCCTCGGCGCCGGCCGCCTCTGCATAGGCTCGAGCGACTACGCGACTTCCATGTACAGTTTTGACGATGGCCCGCCGGACCCCGGCTTGCAGCACTTCTCGATCGACCACGACCGCGACTACATCCTGCCCATGCTGCGCCTGGCGCGGCAGATGAATCCGGACCTTTTTCTGTTCGGCTCGCCTTGGAGCCCGCCCGGCTGGATGAAGGACAACGGCACAATGCTGGGCGGCACCATGCGCAAGCAGTCTTTCCCGGCTTATGCCCGTTATTTCGTGAAGTTTCTCGAGGCGTACCGCGAGGCGGGCGTGCCGGTGAACGCCGTCAGCGTGCAGAACGAAGTGGATGCGGAACAGGAAGGAAAAATGCCCGCGTGCTTGTGGGGGCAGGAGCAGGAATGGCAGTTCGTGGGAGACCATCTGGGCCCCGCCTTCGCGCGCGATAAGATCGACACTAAGATCTGGATTCTCGACCATAACTACGACTTATGGGGCCGCGTGCTGGACATACTGGCCAAGCCCGAGGTCAGCCGCTACATAGACGGCGTGGCGTGGCACGGCTACGCGGGCGAACCCTCGGCCATGACCCGCGTTCACGACGCCTATCCCGCCAAGCATATGTACTGGACCGAAGGTGGTCCCGACGTCACCCAGCCGGATTACCAGACCGATTGGGCGAAATGGGGCGCCACCTTCACGGAAATCCTTGGCAACTGGGCGCGGTGCATCATCGGCTGGAATCTTGCGCTCGATGAGAAGGGGAAGCCCAACATCGGCCCATTCACCTGCGGCGGCGTGGTGACGATTGATTCCGCCACCAAAGCCATCACGCGCAGCGGCCAGTACTGGGCGCTGGCGCATTATTCAAGCGCCATCCGGCGTGGCGCCCGGCGCATCGCTTCCCAGGGCGAAATCGAGAAAGTAAGCCACGTGGCGTTCGTCAATCCCGATGGCGGCGCCGTGGTGGTGCTGGCCAACCAGGGCGCGGAAAAGGACGTGGTGGTCCAGGCGCACGGCCGCGCCGCGCGCATTCATCTGCCGGCGGATTCACTGGTGACACTGACCGGGCGAATGGGAGCTTAAGAGGCCACGGCGGGCGTATCTCAATAAGGTGGTGCAACGTGACCGAGGTTTCTGCATCCGAGGAGATCAATCAGATCGAAATGGAGCGGCCACACGTGGTTCTTCTCGGTGCCGGTGCAAGCCGAGCCGCTTTTCCCGAAGGGGAGGCAAATGGTAAAAGGCTGCCACTCATGGGGGACTTCACCCAGATAGTGCCGATTGGCAATCTGCTCAAACGGGCAGGTGTCGACTACGAGGGACGGAACTTCGAGGACCTGTACAGTGAGCTTTGTACCGATGCCGAGTTTCGCGCTGTCCGCGAAGATATCGATCGGGCAGTCTTCGACTATTTCTCCTCGTTGGCACTCCCGCCCGATCCGACCCTATATGACCATTTAGTCCTTTCGCTGCGGCCAAAAGACGTGATCGCCACATTCAACTGGGATCCTTTCTTGATTCAGGCTGTGCGGCGAAATCAAATCATGCGGGGCGAGAGTCCTTACCTCCTGTTTTTGCACGGCAACGTCTTGGCGGGTTATTGTCGCCTCGACCAAGTCCATGGAGTGCGAGGCGCGCGATGTTCAAAATGTGGGAAGGCATTCGAGGCGTCGTCCCTTCTTTACCCCGTAGCCTCTAAGCCGTACGATGATGAGCCCGCAATTTCCGACGCGTGGCGAATGGCTACGGCATCGCTAAAGCACGCGTTCATGGTCACGATCTTCGGGTACAGCGCGCCACGGTCCGACCGTTCCGCGATCAAGCTGCTTCTTGACGCGTGGGGCGGGTCCGAGGAGCGGTCAATGGAGCAGTTCGAGATCATCGATGTTAGGCCAGAAGATGAGCTGATCGAGTCTTGGGCTCGATTCATTCACACGCACCACTACGAAGTGCACTTATCGGCGTATGATTCTTGGCTGTTCAATCATCCCCGGCGTACAGGCGAAGCTTACTTGAACCAGTACCTTAATGCAATGTTCATCGAAGCAAATCCGCTGCCGCGCGACTCGTCGTTCGACGAACTATGGACGTGGCTCAAGCCGCTGTTCGATCGCGAACACAGAGTCGTCTAACATTCCCTATTCGCACAATGCATCCTACAGTTCTGCAGTCCGTCGGCACGAGGCGGATCGTCGGTTCAGCGGCACCGATCTTAAACACTACGTGTCACCGCGTCAGTCCTAACCCTTCGCTGCGTCTTCCAGCGCTTCCAGCGTGGTTTGGGCCGTGAACTTCCAGGAGAACTGGGCCACGCGCGCCGGTCCGGCGCTCGAGAGCGTGCGCCGCAATTCGTCGTCCTCGGCGATGCGGAACATGGCTGCCAGCAGCGCTTCCTGGTTAAGCGGGTCGAATTGCAGGGCAGCCTCGCCGGCAACCGAACGGAGCGGCTCGATTGCCGAGCATGCGGTCGGCACACCCGCCGCCAGCGCTTCCACAACCGGCAGGCCGAAGCCCTCGAACAACGACGGATAGACGAACGCCCACGCGCGCGAGAACAGCCAGTAAAGGTCCTCGCGCGGAATCCAGCCTGGAAAATCCACCGCGTCGTGCAGCCCGAGTGCGTCGCGCAACCTGTGCAACTCGCCGGCGGAGAATCCGTGCAGGCCGCACACCACCAGGCGAAAGTCGGCGTGACGCTGGCGAAACGCCGCAAAGGCGCGCAGCAACCCATCCAGGTTCTTGTGCGGGTGCAAAGTGGAGACGGCCAGCAGGAAGCGCTCTGGCTGCCGCCGCTCGGCGATCCCGAAAAAAGCGGACTCAACGCCATGCTGCGCCACCCGGACCTTGCCTTCCGGCAGCCGGTAGTAGCGCTTCAGATCGACGGCGGTGGCCTGCGATGGAGCCAACAGCAGCGCCGAAACGTGTGCCGACCAGAAAAGGAAGAATTGCCAAAACGGCAGCTCAAACCAGCGGAAGTTCTCCGCATGCTGCTTGTGCTGCAGGTCGTGAAACATAGTGACCTGCGGGCACGGCGCCAATAGTGGCGCGGTGAACCCCGGATTGAACATCACGTCCAGCCGGCGGCGCGTCGCTTCCAGCGGCAGCAGGGATTGCTCCCACAAGATCCGCCTCGGCCGCGACACGGCGCGCACCGCTTGCTGAACCACGCGGAAGTTGGGCCGAGCGGGCGCAAGATCGGGGCCGGTTTCCCGGTTGGTGAAAAGCACGTACCGATTCACGGGATCGATCTCGGCCAGCCCGCCCAGCAAGCCGCGCAGGTAAATCTCCGTGCCGCCCACACCGCCGGGAAGAAGGTAGAGCGCGTTGACACCGATGGCGAGGGGCCTCATATCAGTGTCCGGCGCGCGCCTGCGCGTCGGCCAGCTTCTGCCGCAAAACCTCGCTCGAGGGCTGCAACGCCAACGCACGCTCATACTCCGCCACCGCCTCCGCCGCGTGATTCAGCGAGAGATCAATGTCGCCTTTGTACATGTACGTGGCGTAGTCCGGACCGACTCTTTCCGCAACAGCCAGTGCATCCAACGCTTCGGCCCAGCGACGGCGCTTTGCGTATACCATGGCGATCTGAGAATACACGTGCGCGGTTGCTTCCAGGCTCGCAGCCTTTCGCAGTTTCTCCAGGGCC
Source organism: Bryobacteraceae bacterium (assembly GCA_049587755.1). GTDB lineage: Bacteria > Acidobacteriota > Terriglobia > Bryobacterales > Bryobacteraceae > Bog-375. The sequence continues at coordinate 100,484 of JBAVEN010000071.1, forward strand.
AGATCCGGCTGGTTCACGCAATCGTAGGCAAGCCCCCAATCGATCAGCATGTCGTAATTGGGCGGCCATTCCTGCGCCACTTTCTGGTATTCGTCCACAGCATCCTGGCAGCGGCCAGCATCGGCGTATGCGCTCGCCAGTTGAAACAGCACCCGCCGCTTGTGAGGCGATTTGGCCGCCGTGTCCTGCCAAAGCGCAACCGGGTCCGACCAGACTGCCGCGCGCGCGTGCGTCGTCAGCATGGCCGCCAGCAGCACCGCGGCCAATGCCACGGTTAGCTTTTTCGTGTCCACGCGAATGCGCGCCAACAGGTCCACGACAACTAGCAGCAGCCCCAGCATCCCCAGGTAAAGGCGCCGCTCGGCCAGCGGATCGGCAATCGGCAGGATCGACGAGGTCGGCGCCATCAGCACCAGGTATGCGAAAAAGCCGAAGCACGCCAGCGGAAACCGGCGGCGGTAATGCCACGCGGCGGCGGCCAGCCCCGCCAGCGCGATCAGGCCGAAAATGGCGCCGTGATCGAAAATCGTGCGGGAAAAAGGAAAATCCCAATCGGCGGTCAGCCGCACCGGAAACAGAAACTCGGCCGGGTAGACAAACAGCGCACGCCCCTGGGTAAACAAATACTGATACCAGGAGACGCCGCGCAAGCTGAAGCCCGCGCTCGGTGAATACAGGATCGCCTTCCATAAAAATCCCACGGCGGCGGCCACGCCCATCACCAGCGGGGCATACAAGCGCCAGTTGGCGCGCGCGCCGCGCCAGGAAAAGCCCGGGTTCCACCAGAAGTCGGTGAGCAGCAACAGCGCCGGCAGCATGATGGTTTGCTCTTTCGTAAGCACTGCGGCGCCAAACAACGCCGCCACCAGCAGCGTGGTTCCCCACCCGATGGTTGCCTGCCGGCGATACAGGAACACCGCGTACGCGGCCAGCACCAGCATCACGCTGAGCGCCTCGGAGCGGCCGGCGACGTAGGCCACGGCCTCCGTCTGAATGGGGTGCAACAAAAACAGGCCGCCGGCAAAGCCCGCCAGCAGGGTGCGGCGCGCGGCCGGCGCTTGCGACCATTCGAGCAGGCGGCGCACGATCAGCAATATCAGCACGGCCGCAGCCACGTGGATCACGACGTTGAACACGTGATAAGAAAACGGATCCTCGCCGGAAAGCCGCGTGTTCATCCAATAGCTGGCCATCAGCAACGGGCGCACGCCGCGCATCCAGGCCAGCAGCGGCGCCGATTCGGCGCTCAGCGAGAACGGCAGCACAGTGTCATCGAACAGAAAAGGTCCGTGGAGCGCCGGGGCATAAGCCCAGAAGGCCGCAAGCAGCGCCGCCAGCGCCCCGCCGGCGACCAGGTAGGGACGACGGTCACGGCGTCGGGCGGCTGCGGGAGGAGCCGCGGCGCGTCTCTTTCTCGCCGCTTTAGCTTTCATGGCGAGTCAGCGCGCGCAGGTGATATTCGAGAATGGCTACCCGCTGCGCCAGCGCGATGTTGTCGTCGCGCAGGCGCGAGATGATCAACGTGAAGCGGAAGAAGACGACCAGGAAAACCGCGCTCCCCAGCAGAAACACCGCCAGCGGCGTGTCGGGCAGCCCGAGCACGGCGCGGATGTATTCGACCACCGGCCGCGCCAGCGAGAGCGCCAGCATCGCAGTCGCCGCCACCAGCCAGGTGACCGAATATTCCACCCGGATGTGAGACCGCCGCACCGAAATCAGGACCATCACCAGCAGCAGCAGGCTGACGCCCGCGCTTACATGTAGCAAACGATCCATCTACCCTCCACCATCGGAACCGGCGCCCGAACCACGGCCGAGCCGGGGCCGGCGCCACCGGCCGTCATATCTCAGTATGTTCACAAAAACGCCCAGCAGCACATGAACGATATAGGAAAGGCTTTTGACCGCGGTGATCGAAGAGCGGCCGGCCTTGCGCGGGCGCATCCGGCACGGCACCTCTTCAAAGCGGAACCGCCGCCGCTGCAGCACCACCAAAGCCTCGATCTCCGGGTATTCCAGCGGAAAACTGGCGCTGAACAGCGCCAGCGCGCGCCGGTTCACGCCCACGAAGCCGGAGGTGGGGTCTTGCACCGGTTTGCCCAAAATCGGCCGCAGCACAATGCGGAAGAAGCGCGTGCCCAACGCCCGTAGCCGCCGCGTACGCCATCCATCTCCCTCCGCTCCCATGCGGGCGCCAATCACCATCTCCGCCTGGGATTCCTTCAGCTTCTCGAGAATTCGCGGGATGTAGCGCGCGTCGTGCTGCCCGTCGCCATCCACCCGAATCACATATTCGAAGCCCAGCTCGAACGCCAGCTTGTATCCGGCCTGCACCGCTCCGCCCAAACCGAGGTGGTGCGGCAGCGAGAGCACTTCGGCGCCAGCCGCGCGCGCCGCCGCCACCGTCGTATCCGTCGAACAGTCGTCGATCACCAGCACCGGGACGCCGGGCACTTGCTGCTCTACCTCGCGGACCACCTCACCCACCGCGCCGTCTTCGTTGTAAGCGGGAACAATCACCAGCAGCGCCTCGGGTCCGCTCGCCCGCAGGGTCATAACTCCGCCACCCGCCGCGCGCTGATCTCGCCGCTTCGCGCCACGTGGCGGAACACGGCCGGCGTGATGCGCGCGTTGCGCTGAATGCGCCTGCGTTCGCGCCACAACCATCGCCCGTGCCGCAGCACCGCCGCATGCGCCTGAATCACGTACCACAGCATACGTGCGCCGTTGTGTCCGCCGGCGCGAAACCGCGCCGCGCTGCCCCGGCCGCCGGTCAGGTACACCAAGTGCCAGAAATACCGCGCCAGCGCGGCGAACGGCGCCAGCCATAGCATCCGCGCGGGAAAGTTCTTCGCCAGCACGAACAGCCGGTTGCGCTCCACCAGGCAGGCTTTCAAGGGCGACGCCTCACCCGCCGAGTGCGAATAGTGGTGCTCCACCACCGCCAGCGGCGAATACAGGCACTTCCATCCTCGCCACCGGGCGCGCAAACCGAGATCCGTGTCCTCGCAATACAGGAAGAAATGGTCGTCGAAGCCTCCCATCTCTTCCAGCATCGCCCGCCGGTATAGCGCCGCCGATCCGCTTGGCAACAGCACCTCCTCTTCTACCGGAAAATCCTCCGGCGCTTTGCCGTGCCCCCGCTGCTTGCTACTGCCGTCGCGGGCCAAAAGCATGCCGACCGAATCCAGCCGGTGCTCTCCATAGAGCCGCACCTGCGACGCGCACATCCCCGCGTCGGGCCGCCGGTCAAGCGCCTGGACCAGCGCGTCCAGCCACCCCGGGTGCGCCACCGCGTCGTCGTTCAACGTGGCCACGTACCGCGCGTTGGAGGCCCGCAACCCTTGGTTGACAGCGGCGCCGAACCCCGCGTTGCGGCTGTTCTCGATGACGCGGATCTCGGGCGGCAGCGCCTGGCGCCGCGACACATCCTGGCCCTGCACCAGGCCACGCCCGCTGTTATCCACCACGATGACTTCAAAATCGCGCCGCGTCTGTTGCGCCAGCGACTCCAGGCATTCGAGCAGTCTTCGATCGGCAGCCAGCGTGGGGACTACTACGGTCGCGACCAGTTCCGGCAACGCACCATTCTACCAACCCCGCGCCGCTCCCGAACGCGCCCTCACGTCGCATTCCTTGCGCCATGTAGGGGCCGGGCATGCCCGGCCCGCCTGTCCCGGAGCCCTCGGGCCCGGCTCGGGCCACCGATACGGCGCCGGTTCCAAGCCGCGGAGAATTCAACTCGCCACAATCCTCTCGCGACTTCTCAAAAATGGTTGTTGCATTTATTACGGAACCAGGCGTAACTCCCTTGAAAACAATGGCGAGGCCGGTGCCTGGCCGCCGGCCGCAACGGCATCGCAGCCCGCCTCTGGGATCCCAGTAACGTTGGCGCGCTCGCTGACGCCTAGCCATTTACTATGATCAAAAAGCTGCTTTTTGGAACGACGATTCTGCTGGCCGTTGCGCTCTGCCTCGTAGCAGCCGACGCCAGCGGGAAATGGACCTATCAACAGGAGGGCCGCAACGGCACCGTGCAGGTGACCTTGAACCTGAAAGTCGATGGCGCCGCGCTCACCGGCACCATAACCCGTCCGGGACGGGGTGGCAATGCCATGGAGACCCCAATATCGGATGGAAAAGTCGACGGCAACAACGTGAGCTTTTCGGTGAAGCGCGAGTTCGGCGGCAACTCCTTCGTGACCACCTATAAGGGAACCCTCGATGGCGACAGCCTGAAGCTGGAAATCAGCATGCCCACCAGGGATGGCGGGACCCGCACCATGAACGTGGTCGCCAAGCGCGCCGCCGACTAAGACCGCAAGCCAGAATGGCGGCCCGGGCCTGCCGGAGTTGTAGCGCGAGTGCCTTTGAGACGCGGCCGCTCGCCCACCGCTCCCGTCTATTAACGCAAGAGCGGGGCGGTGGGTGGTTTGAGGTTGTGGTGTTTCCAACCGCGGGCCGCTCACAGGGTTCAAATCTCCGCACGCGCTCCGTGCCAATTCGGCCAGAATCTGGCCGAATTTAACCGAAAACAAAGAAGTTAACCCCTGCTTTCGGTCAGATTCTTGCCGAATCCCGCTTTCAGAATGGCCGCACGGCTCTAACGAAAAGCCCGTTTCGTCCTTCGCCGTCCTATGGTAACCTTCAGATCATGCGCCGTTCCTGCCTGGCAACCGCGCTGCTGATCGCGTCTAGCCTCACGATTCCTCTGCGTGCCAGCGAACCGGATCGCGACTTTTCCGGAAAATGGGTGCTGGACCCCGCCGCCAGCGACATTCGTTCCCTGGGACAGGTGGAGTCATCGCTCGAAATCTCGCAGGGCGATGCCGGCATCCTGTGCTCGGCGGGACCTGTGCGGTGGTCGTACGCGCTCGATGGCAGCGAAACGCGCAAGCGCGTCGGCGACGAATCCTGGAACTCCGTCGTCAAATGGGAAGGCTCGGCGCTGCTCGTCAACACCCTGGTCTCGGGCGCGCGAGACTACACGGTGATGGACCGCTGGTCGCTCTCGCGCGACCGCAATACGCTGACCATTGCCCGCCAGGTAGTTCGCGCCAGCGGGGAGGTGAACGGCAGGCTGGTGTTCCGGCGCGAAGGCGTGCAGATGGCCGCCGACCGCCCGGTTGCTGAAACTGCGCCGGCAAACACGTTGCGCCCGCCCGAACCGGCTGGCGACGCACCGCAACCGGCGCTGGCGAAGAGGCCCGAGCCCGGCGTGCCGCCCGACGTCACGGTTCCCCGAGGAACCCGCGTCCTGCTGGCGCTGGTCAGCGAAGTGAGTACCAAGCACGCCAAGGAGGGCGATCGTGTCTATCTGCGTACGGACGCTCCGGTCGCCGTCAATGGGCGGGTGGTGATACCGCGCTGGAGCGACGTCGCCGGAACCATCACTCGAACCAAGCCGGCCGGCCGCGTTTCCGGCAAGGGGGAGCTATACATCCGCTTCGATTCGCTGATTCTGCGTAACGGCGTATCGCGCGACTTTCACGCCCGGCCGACCGGAGACGAGGGCAAAGTCGAGGGCAACGGCAAATCGGCCGACGGCCGCACGGTGATGGAAGGAGCCGGTATGGGCGCCACGGTGGGCGCCATCACCAGGGGACTGCCCGGCGCCGCGGTCGGCGGGGCTGCCGGCGCTCTGGTTGGGGTCCTGCTTTCCCGCAATCAGGACGTGGTGCTGCGCCCTGGCACCCACCTCGAGATGGTCCTGGACCGCGACCTGGTGTTTCATCCCGACGAGCTTCGGTCGACGCGTTGATCGCGCTTCGCTGGCCGCGTGAGGCCTTGCCGCTCTACTGTGCTCCACGCGGTTCGCTGCGCAGGCCTTCGACGGTGAGCAGCACCACGTCGACGCGCCGGTTGTGGGCCCGGCCCTCGTCGGTCTCGTTGGTATCGGCAGCGGCGTTTTCGGCATATCCGGCGACAGCCATGCGGGCGCGCGGAATCTGGTAGCGGGTGGCCAGGATTTCCAGCATGGCGATGGCGCGAGCCGCCGAAAGCTCCCAGTTGCTGCGGAAGCGCGAGTTGTGGATAGGGATCGAATCGGTGTGGCCCTCGAGGCGCACCGGGTTGGGCAGGTCCTGAATCACGTCGGCGATTTTCTCCAGGGTCGGAAAGCTGGCCGGCGACACCACATCCTCACCGGACGCGAAGAAGCCGGATTCTCGCAGGCTGATCACCAGGCCCCGCGCTTCCAGTTTGAGTCCCACCTTGCCGGCGCGCAGTTCCGTGTCGAGGACGCGGCTGAGCGTCTCCATCGAGCGGGTCAAATCCATCGGGCCGGCGGGCGCCGAAATTGGCAGCTCCTCAAACGCCTCCGGCTTCACGTGCTTGTCATGGCGGCCGCGCCCCAACATATTCGAGATCGCCGCGCTGAATTCGCCGTGCGCCAAAGCCTCCCGCACCGATGCCGACACCTCCCTGGCCTTCGCCTTGTCGGCTTGCGTGGAGGCGAACATCACCACAAAGAAGGCGAAGAGCAGTGTGACAAAATCGGCGTAAGAAACCATCCAGCGTTCGTGGTTTTCGCGAGGATGGGGCGTTCGGCGTATCATCGGCGCTCACTTCCCCGGCTCGACCGGCCTGGGGCCGGGGAATTGGCTGGCCTGGGGTGAGGCCAGCGGCGGTCGAAAGGCCTTTGGCTTGGTCCGCTCGCGGCGTGGGTCGAACGATTCCAGCTTGAGGCGGATGAGCGTCGGGTTCAGACCCTCGACGATGGCCGCCACACCCTCCAGAACCATCTCCTGGAGAGCGATGGCCTCACGCAGTTTGGCACGCAGTTTGTTGGCCGCCGGCAGAAAGAATATGTTCGCCGAGCCCACCCCGTAAACCGTGGCGACAAAGGCTACGGCGATGCCGTGGCCCACTTCCTTGATGTCCTCCAAGTGCTTCATCACCTGAATCAGGCCCATCACTGCGCCGATAATCCCGATGGTTGGCGCGTAGCCGCCCGCCGATTCCCAAACCCTGGCTTCGGCCTCGTTCGAATGCTCGTTCTGGACGATGTCGATTTCCATCATCTTCCGCAGTTCTTGCAGATCGGTGCCGTCCACCGCCAGATTCAGCGCCTTGCGCAGGAAGGGATCGGGGATCGAATCCGCCTCGTTTTCCAGGCTGACGATGCCATCTCGGCGAGCCTTGGTGGCGAACCAGATCAGGTTGTCGATGACCACGGAGTGCGGCGGCGAGGAATCGAAGAACACGTCGCCAAGTCTTTTGAACGCGCGCAGCACCATGTGTAGCGGCGTGGTGACCAGGACCGCCCCCAGAGTGCCTCCTAAGACGATTATGGCGGCGGTGGTCTGGGCAATGTCCTGGATGCTGCCCCGCTCCAGCAGCAGTCCGCCGATGAGCCCGGACAGCGCCAAGCCGATCCCCGCCAAAGTAGACAGGTCCGGACGGATCGGCTTGCGTTCGGCCGGTCTCCGTTGCCACCCCAGACCGGCCGCGGCCGGCTTCGGGGAAACGTCCGGCATCTTTTGGGGAGCAGTCGCCATGGGCTATCAACTCGCCTGCGGAACTGCCGCTTCCGGCTCGCTTTCGCCGGCATCCTCGCCAGGCTCGTGCGGAGCGGCATCCGGGCCGCAGATGCGGCGGCGAAAAGCCACAATCCGGTCGATAACCTCCTCGGCGCTTTCGCGCACCCTCCAAATCTGCCCGTTGGTAAGCGTGATCACCGTGTCCGGCGTCACCTCGATGTGCTCAATCATGTCCGAGTTGAGCACCAGCGGGACGCGGTTCAGCCGGGTAAGCCAGATCATTGGACTCCTATGGCTATATCGGCGGGAAAGCGGATTCCATTAATGGACGAGAAGCTGCTAACGGACGAGAAGCCGCGGCCGAAGAGTCTTTGCGGAGGGAGTTGGCGCCTTGAACAGGAATTCGGAACCAGGCCCGCAAACCCAAACCTTCCTTATCCCCCTCTGGCCAAGATGGGGATATCACACGCGGGCCGCTTCGCCGGCGCTCTCACCCGCCCTGGCAGAGGAACGCCGGGAGGTTTTCGAATGCATATGGAACGGCCTGCGCACCCAGCCGGGTGATTCCGATGCCAGCGCCGCCTGCCGCTTCCTGCTGCGCCATCTGGCGGCATCGGCGTCCCATTGCTGAGCGGCTTGGAGTATGATGGCTTCATTCCGGAGGAGAAGCCATGAGCACTGCCACCGCCGCAACCGCCGGCGCTTCGTTCGGCCTGTCCAGCATCGGCCAAATCGCCATCACGATCACGGATCTGGAGCGCGCAGCCGCCTTTTACCGCGACACGCTGGGGCTCAAACTGCTGTTTCAAGTGCCGGGCATGGCGTTTTTCGATTGTGCCGGCATCCGCCTGATGATTTCCGGCGCGGAGAAACCCGGCGAACATTACAGCTCCGTCCTCTACTTCAAGACTCAGGACATCGAAGCCGCGGCCAAGACCCTCCAGGGCCGCGGCGCGCCCTTCGACCGGCTGCCGCACCTGGTGGCGCGGATGCCCGATCACGACCTCTGGATGGCCTTCTTCCGCGACCCGGACCAAAACCTGCTCGCCTTGATGAGCGAAGTGCCGCGCGCCGTGGCATAGGTGGCCGGCACGCTTCGAACAGAGGATGAACGCAGCGCGGCTAGGCCAGGCGGTGCCCGGCTCTTGGCAGGCTGAAGCCTGCCCCACCGCGCGCGGACACGCGAAGAACCGGCGGCAAGACCTGTACGTGATCAAGACATCTGCGACAAACGTTATCAGGACATCCGCGACATCGGTTGGGCTTCCCGACAGTTGGCTCGTTGGTTAAGATGAAACCGAGCCGGACGGAG
>JBAVEN010000072.1:0-11585 GCA_049587755.1 Bryobacteraceae bacterium
AAAACGCGGCCACCGCAGTGTGCGACATCTACCCAAGGGTGGGAAAATGAAACCGAGCAAGGACGCACAAAAGTGTCCATGATGTCGCCGGTCTAAAGTGTCAACCATGTCCCCGGCCGGACAACAAAGCTGATTCGAAGTTCCACCGCATGCCCGGCCCGGGCAGCCGGAAACGCGCTTCACTCGCACCGGCGTCTTACTGCAGACACTCCGCGATCGACTTCTCGTCGATCGCGCCGGGCTTAATCAGACGCCAGTAAGGTTCGGTGATATCCACCGTGGTGGCGCCGAGGCCGGTGCAGGCGCCGCCATCGAGCACCAGGTCCACGCGGCCATCCATCAGGGCGAAAACTTCGATGCCGCTGGCGCAGGTTGGGCTGCCGGACATGTTGGCGCTGGTGGCGATCAGCGGCTGGCCCGTGAGGGCCACAAGCTGGCTCGCTACCCGCGAGCGCGGCTGGCGCAGCGCCAGGCGGCCGGTATTGCCGGTGACCTTCAACGGCACCCGGGCCGAGGCCGGCACAATAATGGTCAGAGGACCCGGCCAGAAGCGGCGCGCCAGCAGAAAGAAGCGATTGCTCAGCTCGCTCGCCAGCTCTTCCGCCATCAGCGTGTCGCGGATCAGGATGGGCAGCGAAAGGTGCGGCTCGCGGCCCTTGGCATCGAACACCTGTGTGACCGCCCGCAGGTTGTACGGGTCGGCCACCAGTGTGTAGAGCGCATCGGTGGGGATGGCCACCACCTGGCCGGAGCGGATGGCGGCGGCCGCGCGCCCCAGCACTTCCGGCTGCGGCGACTCGGGATCGATTTCGACCAGGTCGGTTGCCATGAATCTTCAGCGCGGCCCCATGGCCTCGGCCACGTCGAGCGCCATCTGGTAGCGGCCGAACGGCGCGCTCAACTGCACTCCCTGGACCATTGTACGAATCCGCTCCACCATCTGCCGCGCAATGGCGACGCCTTCGGCGCGGGCCTTTTCGGCGTCATCCACGCGCCGCATGCGCTCCATGAATTCTTCCGGGACGGGCACGCGCAGCTCATTCACCATGAACTCGGCGTTGCGGTAACTGGTGAGCGGCCAGACGCCGCAGATCACCGGCAGCCTGGCGTGCTCGATGCGCTTCAGGAAAGCTTCGAGCAGATGCAAATCGAACACCGGCTGGGTGACCACGTATTCGGCGCCGGCCTCGGTTTTCCAATCGAAGCGGCGGATTTCCTCGTCCAGATTCACCGCGCCCGGATTGGCGCCTACGCCGGTGAGCAGGGCCGTCTGCGAGCCCATCGGGTTGCCGCCGATATCGAGGCCGTGGTTCAGATTGCGCACGATGTTGACCAGTCCGATGGCGTCCACATCGAAGACCGCGGTGGCATCCGGATACGCGCCCATGCGCGGCGGATCGCCGGTGATGCAGATCAGGTTGCGGACGCCTGCGGTGTGCGCGCCCAACAGCTCCGATTGGATGCCCAGAATGTTGCGGTCGCGGCAGCAGAAGTGGAGCACGGCTTCGATGCCGGCGTGCTGCTGGATGAGCTGGCAGGTCACCTGCGCGCTCATCCGCGCACTGGCGCGCGGCCCGTCGGGCACGTTGATGGCGTCGATGCCGGCCTCGGCGCAACGGCGCGCCCCGTCGATTTCGCGCGAGGCTTCCACGCCCCGCGGCGGCAGAATCTCGACGAAGGCCACGAACTTTCCCGCGGCCAGCTTGGCGCCGAGCTTGGATTTCTGCGCCATCGGCACCGGGTCCAGCGCCTGCGACCGCGCCTCATGCTCGTCCACCGTCACCGCCAGCGTTTTGTGCGCCGGCTGCAGCGAGCGGGTCTCGGAGCGAATCAGCTTGATGTGATCCGGGGTGGTGCCACAGCAGCCGCCGACGATTTTCACGCCGGCCCACAACATGCGCCGCGCGTACTGGGCCATGTACTCGGGCGAGCAGAGATAGATGTTGCGGCCCTCCACGCGCATCGGCAACCCCGCGTTCGGCATGGCGCTCATCGGCTTGGCGGAAAACGCCAGCATCCGCTCGATGGTTTCGAACGCGGCCTTCGGGCCCACCGAGCAATTGAGGCCGATCACGTCCACCGGCCACGAGTCCATCTCGCGGGTGAAGGTTTCCGGATCGGCGCCGCCAGGCAGGTGGCCAAAATCGTCGATGGTGACTTGGGCGATGATGGGAACGGCGCCGCCCACCGCGTCGTGGCCGGCGAGCACCGCTTCGCGCAGCTCGTCCAGGTTGCCGAAGGTCTCGAAGATCAGCACGTCCACGCCGGCTTCCACCAGCGCATCCACCTGCTCGCGGAACGCGGCCCGCGCTTCGGCGAAGGAGGTGGGGCCGAGCGGTTCGATGCGCACCCCCAGCGGGCCCACGGCGCCGGCCACGAAGGCCGTATCGCGCGCCGCTTCGCGCGCCAGCCGCACTCCGGCGCGGTTGATCTCCTTCAGCTTCTCGGCCATGCCGAAGGCTGCCAGCCGCACCCGGTTGGCGCCGAACGTGTTCGTCTCCAGAATCTCCGCGCCTGCCTTGATGTAGTCCTGGTGTATGCCGCGCACCAGGTCCGCCGCGGAAAGATTCAGCTCGTCGAAGGAACGGTTGAGGAACACGCCGCGGGCGTACAGCATGGTGCCCATTGCGCCATCGGCCACCAGCACGCGGCGCGACAATTGGTCGCGGAACTCCTGAGCGCGCGTGCCAGTGGCTGCCATCATGGGGAGGCTCGGCGTCGCACCGGCCGTTGGAGGCCTGAATTGCGACATTTGTGATTGTAGCGCACTCGGCCAAAATGAAGAAATTTCAGGGGATGGGCACTCTCACAGAGTGAGCCAGGCACTTTCGCCTGCCGCCGCCATTGCTCCCCGCGCCAATGGAGTGGCGAAGCACCGCCGCCCTCTGTGCACGGTTCCGTTCGGTGCCACGACCGTGAGGGAGCGGTCTGCCGCGCCGGCGGTCGCTCTGTGCCTGAAGCAATCCGCGGCACGGCGCTGCCGCGGTGTAGTGTGAAGGATATGCGACTTTTCGCGGCGGTTCTGTTGAGCGCCTCGGCCCTGCTCGCCCAGGGCGAAGATTTTTCGCCCGATCTCCTCCAGGCCGCGCAGCGCGGGCGCGATGCTCAGGTCAAAGCGTTTCTGGACGACGGCGCCAACATCGAGGCCGTCGACAAGGATGGCCGAACCCCGCTCATGCTGGCTGCGCAGCACGGCCACGCCGCCACCGTCGAGCTGCTGCTGGGCCGCGGGGCCAAGGCCGATGCGCGCGACCGCCAGGGAGCCACCGCCTACGTCCTGGCTCTGTTCTCTCCCGCGGGCAACGGCAAGCACGAGGCGGTTCTCAAGCTGCTTCCCACCCCGCCCCGGCCGAAGCTGGCGCTCGACGTCCGCTGGTCGCCCGTCAGGCTGGTCAGCTCCTGCTTCGGCACCCGCCAGGAGATGGCGCGGGTAGTGGACGCCTTCCACCCCGCCGAGCAGTTTCTCCGCGCGTTTGGCGCTTACGTGCAATCCTCCGGCCGCAACCTGGTGGAACTGGTTGGCAAGCCCTCGGATGCGGACGCCCTGCTGCGCGTCGAGCTCCAGCCGGCATCGGCCTGCGTCGCCCAGGCCGGCGACCACCTCAGCCTGTCCATCGAGGTGCGGATCTTCCGCCAGCCAGGCATGACAATGATCCTGCAGAAACTGTTTGGCGCTGGCATCAAGGGATTGCACGCCCGAACGGTGGCCAACCTGGAGCAATACGCCCCTGTCATCCAGGCCTGGATCAAGCCGCAGGCTGGCCCCATTTACTGGGCGGCCGCCGCGGAGCTTTACCGTTTCCCCATCGCCCGCCCTTGACCGTCCGGCAGCTCCAGCCTGCCGCGCGCCCCTAACGATTTCGCCGATTTCCGCCGATGGGAAGGGCAGAAGGAGTTTGGCGAGACCCCTGGCTGGCCTGCCGCGTTCCGCGCAATGTGCCGGCCGCTTGGGGAGCAACTGAGACCGGATGACGCAGCCCCTACCGTCCGATGCCCACTGGAAACCGCTGGTCGTCTGTCCCGGCGACGACCTGGCGCGGCGGCTCGCCTCGGCGCTGGCTGCCCTCGGCTTCTCTCAGGTGCCGCGGCTGGCCGAGTATCCTGCCCTTGGCGCCATGGCTGCGGCGGCGGCGCGCCATCAAGCCAACATCTGCTTTCTCGATATGTGCGCCAACCAGGAGCACGCCTTGCTGCTGGTCTCCGAGGCCGCGACCACCATGGCGGTCGTCTCGCTCAATCCGCAAAACGACCCGGAAATGATGCTGCGCGCCTTGCGCCGCGGAGTCGCGGACTTTCTCTCGGACCCCTCGGCCGCGCAGGTGCGCACGATTCTCGACCGACTGAGCGCGAAACATCCGGCGGCGGGCGCCGCCAAGTCGGCGCTGATTTGTGTCGTTTTCCCCGGCAAGCCGGGCTCGGGCGCCAGCACTCTGGCGGCCCAACTGGCCAGCGAATTGAAGCGTATGGGGCTGGCACGCGTGCTGCTGGCGGATCTGGATTCGATGACCGGCAGCATCGGCTTCCAGTTGAAGCTGAAAAGTGACTTCAGCATCCAAGACGCCGCCGAGGACGCCCCCAGGCTTGATGACGATCTGTGGGGGCGGCTGACGGTGGCGTGCGAGGGCTTCGACGTGCTGCTGGCGCCGGCCGATGCCACGCCGCAGATACGGCTCGGGCAACCGGGAATGCTCGACCTGCTGCGCTTCCTCAAGCCGCGTTACGACGCCGTGATCCTCGATTTGCCGGGTGCCGCCGCCGCCCTCGAAATGGCCTGCGTGCAACCGGCGCAACATCTGCTGCTGGTCACCACTAACGAGCTGGCGGCGTTGCACGCGGCGCGGCGCTCGCTCGACTTTCTCGATCGCGGCGGCGCCGACAAAGCTCGCCTGCGCCTCATCGTGAACCGCTACACGCCGCGCACCGGCCTCAAACGCGAAGATGTGCGCACCGCCCTCGAGCTCGAGCCGTACGCCGTGCTCAGCAACGATTACGACGCGGTGCAGAATGCCATCCTCGAAGGCAAGCCGGTCGCTAAAGGCGCGCCGTTCAGCCGCGCCGTGAACCGCCTGGCCTTGGATCTCTACGGCGAGCCGCCGGCCGCCGCGGTGCCGCGCCGGGGCGGCTGGCTCAGTCTGCTGGGCCGCAAGAAATAAGCCATGCTCCGGCGGATTCGCCGGCGATTTCGTCTTCTCCAGTAAGACGTTTGCTCGATTTTCAGATCTCCGGATCTGAAGTACCTTAAAACTCGAAGGCAGATCGCAGCGCTCGAAAGGCAGCAAATATGAAGGCAACTTGGATTCGGTTCTGGCAGGACACGCAAGGACAGGATTTGGTGGAGTACGCATTGACGGCCGGTCTGGTGGCCGTGGCGGCGGTGGCCGCCATGCCCGCGCTCGCCACCACCATCGACAACGTGTTTTCGAAGATCGGTTCGGTCATCGCCTCGGCAATTTAGCCGGTGCGGCCGGGCTGCAACAGGAAACTTGCGGGCCGCCCGCCATGCCAGCGGCCCGGGACAATACAAAAGGAGACGGATTGGAATGCGTAACGTGATGCAACGAATCGTTCACGCCCGGCTGTGGAAGGACACACAAGGCCAGGACCTGGTCGAATACGCTTTGACGGCCGGTCTGGTGGCTGTGGCGGCGGTGGCCGCCATGCCCGGCCTCACCGCCACGGTGGATAACGTCTTTTCGAAAATCGGCTCGATCATCGATAGTGCCGTTTGAGCCGGCGGTTTCCGCCGTTGTCGGCGGCGTCGATTCCGCGCGAACCTCGCGCCGCAGCCCAGTGCGGAGGGACGCGCGGAACCGGCGGTTCCGGTAATTCCTACCCGCGCCGCCGTCAGATGGCTTCTATTTCGATCCCTCGCAGCACGAGGGCCCGCAGCAGGCTTGGGGCTTCAGGGCGCGTATGAAGGCGCTCATGAACTTGCCCTCCACCTGCGGCGCCAGCGCATCCACGTCGAACCCTTGTCCGGCCAGGAACTGCCGCGCGTCATCCGCGTTGTACACCCGCGTCGGTTCCACGGCAATATCCTCAAACCCCGCCTGCGCCAGTTTGCTCACGTACTCATCGTTCCGCAGCGCACCGGCGATGCAGCCTATCCACAGCTCCACGCTCTTGCGCACCTCGTCGGGCACCTCGCCCGCCACCACCACGTCGGAAACCGCGAACCTGCCGCCGGGCTTGAGCACGCGAAAGCTCTCGCGCATCACCCGGTCCTTGTCGCCTGAGAGGTTCACCACGCAGTTCGAGATGATCACGTCCACTGAGTTGTCCGGCAGCGGGATGTTTTCAATCTCCCCTTTCAGAAACTCGGCATTCCGGATGCCCGCTTTCTTCTGATTCTCCCGCGCCAGCGCCAGCATTTCGTCCGTCATATCCAGGCCGTACGCTTTCCCGGTCGGGCCCACGCGCCGCGCCGAAAGCAGCACGTCGATTCCGCCGCCCGAACCGAGATCGAGCACCGTCTCGCCCGGCTCGAGGCGCGCCAGCGCGGTCGGATTGCCGCAGCCAAGCGACGCCAGCACCGCCTCTTTCGGTACCTGCCCGGTTTCACTGCCGTCGTAGAGCGACGACGTGATGGGGTCGCAACAGCCCTCGGCGGACGGCGCCGACCCGCAGCAGGAACTTCCGCCCTTTACCGCCCGCAAGGCCGCCTGCCCGTATTTCTCTTTCACTATTTCTTTGATATCGGTTGCGCTCATGACTTCTCCTATTTGGCAAATTGGATGACTTCGTATGGCTTGACGGCCCGGTTGCGTGTGCAGCACTCCGCGTAAAGGAAACTCAGCAGCTCCCGCAGCGCCTCCGTGTTCGCCGTGTACCAGAGGAACGTGCCTTCGCGCCGCACCTTCACCAGGTCCTCGCTCTTGAGCTTTTCCAGGTGATGCGACAGCGTCGAATTGGGGATGCCCAGCTCGCTCTGGATCTCGCCGGCCACCAGGCCGTCCGGGTGCGCCGAAAGCAGCAGCCGCATGATGCGCAGCCGCGGCTCCGTGCCCATCGCCGAGAACATATCGGCATAGCGGACGATCTGTTCCTCGCTGGCTTTGTTTTTGACCATATTTCGACAATAGCAGAAATATGGAACTTGTCAATCGCAAACAAGGGCGGGCAGACGGAAGCGCGCCCCGCCAATGCTATTTCTTGATGAACAGCGACAGCGCCATGCCGAGTCCAATGGCGATCACGATGCGGCGCACGGCCAGTTGTCCCATCCGCCGCGCGGTTCCGGCGCCGAAATAGCCGCCCAGGATGGCGGCGACCGCCATCAACAAGACGTACGGCCAATACACCATGCGGGCCCAGATGAAATACGCGGCCGCGATGCCATTGACCGAGCCGCCGAATATCACCTTCAGGCTGTTCATTTCGTGAATGTCCTGGAGGCCGAGAATGCTCAGCGCCGCCAGCATCAAAATGCCGATTCCGGCGCCGAAATAGCCTCCATACAACCCCACGCACAACTGGAACAGCATGCCGCCGGCCAGCCACCGTGTGGAGCGGTGGGCCGAGGCATCGGCGGTCCTGAGCATCCTTTGTATCGGCTCCTGCGCCATGAACAACAGAGTGGCAAAAAGGATCAGGAACGGCACCATCGAATCGAAGGTCGCGGTGGGTGTATAACGCAGCAGGACGGCGCCGGCGAGCCCTCCCACCAGGCTGGGCACAATCAGCGCCAGGAAGCGCCCCTCGGCTGTGCGGAGCTCCCTGCGGTAACCCCAGGCGCTGCCGACGGTTCCGGGCCAGATGGCGACCGTGCTGGTGGCGTTGGCCGCCACCGAGTTGAGGCCGAGCCAGATCAAGGCTGGAAATGAGACCAGGGTGCCGCCACCGGCCACGGAGTTGATGACGCCGGCCAGGAAGGCAGCGCCAAAAGCCGCGGCCGCGCGCGGTAAGTCCAGTGTCGACGTCAAGATTGCAGCATAGCGCGGGTCGGGCGGCAGGCGCCAGCGGAAAAGCACGCCTCCGTTCAGCCCCCTAATGCGGCCATACGACCTGCATTAATCGCATTTTAGAGTCTGATTATAGTCTTTAGAAACCAGCTTGTTTACAATTTGCGGCATGGCGCAATTTCAGGTGTTACAGCCTCAGGCTACCTATACCGGCTCGCCTATCCAACCGCTCCAGAAGGGTCTGCCGAAAAACACCCGCTCTCTCTGCCCGGAATGCTCTCAACTCATTGACGCCAAGATACTTGAGGATTCCGGCAAGGTGGTGATGGAGAAGCGCTGCCCGACCCATGGCGAATTTCGCGACATCATCTATTCCGACGCCAAACTGTACCTGAAGATGGAGGAATGGACCTTCGGCGACAACCGCGGGCTGGCCAACCCGGCCGTAACCGACGCCACGCGTTGCCCGGATGATTGCGGCCTGTGCAACCTGCACACCAGCCATACAGGCCTCGCCAACCTGGATCTGACCAACCGGTGCAACATGACCTGCCCGGTGTGTTTCGCCAACGCCAACGCCTCCGGCTATCTCTACGAACCGGACTTTGAGACCGTGCGCAAAATGTTGCAGGCTTTGCGCGACCAGAAGCCTGTGGCCGGCCGGATCGTGCAGTTCTCCGGCGGCGAGCCAACCATCTACCCGCGTTTTCTCGACGTGCTGCGCCTGGCCAAGGAAATGGGCTTCTCCCACACGCAGGTGGCTACCAACGGCCTGAAATTCATGGACCTGGAGTTCGCCCAGCGCGCCAAGGAAGCCGGGCTGCACACTCTCTACCTGCAATTCGACGGCGTCTGCGACGACGTTTACCGGCGCACCCGCGGCGAGTCGCTGTGGGAGAAAAAGCTGCTTGCCATCGAGAACGTGAAGAAGGCCGGCCTCAAAATCGTTTACGTGCCTACCATCATCAAAGGCGTCAACGATCACCAGATCGGAGACATCCTGCGGCTGGCGCTCGAATACATCGAGTGCTCGAGCGGCATCAGCTTCCAGCCGGTGGCCTTCACCGGCCGCATCGCGCGCCATGAACTGGAGGCCAAGCGCTTCACCCTCTCCGATTTCGCCCACGCTGTCCACCAGCAGACCGGCATCTGCGACCCGTACGAGGACTGGTTCCCGCTCTCCTGCGTGACGCCGTTCTCGAAGCTGCTGAGCGCGCTGCGCGGCGACGAAACCACCACGCTGAGCTGCCATCCGCACTGCTCGCTGGGTACCTACCTGTTCGTCGATCAGAACCGCAAGGCGGTGCCGGTGACCCAGTTCGTCGAGGTCGGCCCAATGCTGCGCGAGATGGATGAGCTGGCGCGCAAAGCGGGCAAGCGCCGCATCCAATTCTTCACCAGGATTTCGGCTTGGAACCACCTGCGCAAGTTCTTCCATGAAGAGAAAGCGCCGCGCGACCTGACGTTCCCCAAGTTCCTGCAAACGCTGCAAGGCATGACCGACAAGAAATACGGCCGCGGCAAAAGTGAAGCCGGCGGGTTCACCTACCGCACCCTGATGCTGGCCGGCATGCACTTCATGGATTCGTACAACTACGACGTGGAGCGCGTGAAACGCTGCGTGATCCACTATGCCGCCCCCAACGGCCTGATCTACCCGTTCTGCGCTTACAATTCCGGCCCCGTCTACCGCGAACGGATCGAGAAAGAGTTCTCCATCCCGTTCGAGACGCAGGCAGAGATGCGCCGCCTGACCGCGCAAGCCAAGAAAGGCTGCAACGCGTGCGTCAGCGAGCCGGAGCTGGTCGGGTAGCTGGGCGGGGCATGCTTTAACTTGCCCAGACGACACGGGTGCGCGCCTTCCACCCTGATGTCGCGCGCTGGTGCGCAGCGAGCCACTCCCATCGCAACCTGCTGTTACAATGGCCTGGGTCGCCCGCTTGATGGCGCGGCCTGAATCGCGGCCCAAGGCCTTTCGTATCCACCATGCGTACCAACCAGAAGAGCATCTTCATCGCCGAGAACGGCACCAACCTGCTGTTCACGTTCCTCCTGGTCAGCTCCCTGTTTCTGCTGTGGGGTGTCTGCAACGGGATGATCGACGTGATGGACAAGCACTTTCAGGAGGAGCTGAGCCTCACCAAGTCGGAGTCCGCGTGGGTGCAGTTCGCGCACTATCTCGGTTATTTCATGATGTCGCTGCCGGCGGGCTGGCTGGCGAGCAAGCTGGGGTACAAAGCCGGCATCATCGCCGGGCTGCTGATTGTCGCACTGGGTGGGCTCTGGTTCATCCCGGCCACCCATATCAATGCGCTGGTCCACGCCGGGACCGTATCGCCCACCATGGCATTCGTGGCTTTCCTGGCCGGGGTTTGCGCCATCGCCAGCGGTCTCACCTTTCTCGAGACCATCGCCAATCCCTACACCACGGTGCTCGGCAACCGCCGGTACGCGGCCACGCGCATCAACGTCGCCCAATCCTGCAACGGCGTCGGCTGGATTTGCGGGCCCATCATCGGCAGCGTGTTCTTCTATGGCCGCGACGCCGCTGGCCACAGCACCGGCAGCCAGACCCTCTACATTCCGTACGCGGTGATCGCCGGCGTCGTCCTCGTGCTCGCGGTCATCTTCTTTTTTGCCAATATTCCCGATATCAAAACCGACGACGAGTATCATCTGGACGATTCCTCGCCGCAGGTGTCGCATTCCATCTGGTCGCATCCGCACTTCGTGTTTGCGGTCGCGGCTCAGTTTTTCTACGTGGCGGCGCAGGCCGGAATTTTTAGCTTCTTCATCAACTACATGACCTCGGAAGTTCCCGCCATTCCCGGCGCCTGGGACGCAGGCCTGACCAGGCTGGCCGCGGACTCCGGTCCCCTGCACGGCTGGCTGCAGGGGTGGTTTGCGACCAGCCACGCGGGCCTCGTCGCCATCAGCAACAAGGGTGCTTCCAATCTGGCATCGCTGGGTTTTGTGTGCTTCCTGGTGGGCCGCTTTACCGGCGCCGGCCTGCTGAAGAAATTCGCCCCGCACAAAGTTCTCGGTTTGTACGCCCTGTTGAATGTCGCCGTTACGCTGCTGGTCTTCAGCAAGCTCGGGTGGCTCTCGGTGATTTGTGTGTTCCTGAGCTATTTCTTTATGTCAATCATGTTCCCGACGATTTTTGCGCTGGGGATTTTCGGCCTCGGCGCTCGCGCGAAGAAAGCCTCCGCGTTTATCGTGATGGCCATCATGGGCGGCGCGATTCTGCCCAAACTAATGGGCTACGTGGCGGACAAGTTCGATATGTCGCGCGGCTTCGTCGTGCCCATGTTCTGCTTCGTCCTGGTGGCTCTATACGCCTTCAATTGGCCCAAGCTCAGCAAAGCGGAGTCGATGGCCGGCGCGCCAGTCTCCCTCGGTCATTAGTCTCCGCCATGGTCCGTAGGGGCCGGGCATGCCCGGCCCGCGCCTCCCCTCGTGCCGGTGACAACCCAATCACCACTCCACTCACCCACTAACTCAATCACTTAGCCGGAAACCTGCCGCTCCAATCCTTGACATACCCCGTATCCGTAGATTGGGACGGTGGCGCAATGCTCCGCTGCTCGTCCTTTCTTGCTGGCCAGCAAGCGTTGCACTCAGGTGGTGCTGAACTTCCGGCGCCCGTGAACGGCATGCGGGGTCCCCCTTGGGCTGGACTCC
>JBAVEN010000073.1:0-25626 GCA_049587755.1 Bryobacteraceae bacterium
TTAGTTGGGCGTTCACCTTTGCCAGCGCGGTATTGAACCTGGTGAGGCTGATGGGGCTGGAAGCCGCATGAAAACGAGCGGCGAAACGAGCGAGGAGCGGCATGAAGACGGACCTGGAACAAACCGGCGACGACACAACTGTCACCACCGAGCTCGAACGATCGCTGCGGAGCCGTTTTTCCGCAGCCTCTAAAGCCCATAAGGTTCAAGCCGTGCCCTGATACAAGGCCTGTTTTTTCTTGGTTCTCCGTTGCGGAAGTGCAACTTCGCCGAAGTTGACTTCGGAATCCGGGCTAAGTGGCGAGCCCGGAGGCCGGGCATGCCTTGGTGCCCGCCCGGCCTTACAGCCGCCTGTTGCCGGCGAAGTACTCCTGGGCCGAGGCGCGGCGGGGCGCTAAACTTCTTCCGTCAGGTCCGGCTCGGGCAGCCTGTCGTTTGGCCTCGCCACCCAAACATACAGAGTGGGCAGCAGGAAGACGTTCATGACCATGGCTACCATGAGTCCGCCCACGATTACGATCGCGAAGGGACGCTGGGAATCGGAACCGATGGCGTGGGACAGCGCGGCGGGTAGCAATCCCAGTGTGGCCACCAGCGTGGTCATCATGATGGGCCGCAAGCGCAACACGGCCCCTTGAATGGCGGCTTGCTCCACCGAGTGGCCTCGCGCGCGAAGCTGGTTGATGTACTCCAGCATGATGACGCCCGTCTGCACGCAGACGCCAAACAACGCTAGAAAGCCAACGCCCGACGAGACCGACATATGCGTGCCCGTTGCCAGCAGCGCCAGCAGCCCGCCCAGCGGCGCCATGGCCATGTTTGCCAGCATCAGGCCGGCCCATTTGAAGGAATGGAACATGGTGTAGAGAATGATGAAGATCACCAGTACGGTCACCGGCAGCACCACCATCAGCCGTTTCTGCGAACGCTGCTGGCTGGCGTATTCGCCGGCCCAACTGATGGTGTAGCCCTTCGGCAGCTTCACCTGCTGCTTCACCTTGCGGATAGCTTCTTCCACGGTGCTGCCCAGGTCGCGGCCGCGAACGGAGTATTTCAGCGCCACGTAGCGCGAGTTCGCCTCGCGATAGATCTCGGAAGCGCCGTCGAGTTCCCGGACCTTGCATAGCTGCGCCAGTGAAACCCGCTCGCCGGAAGGCGACAGCAGGCGGATGCGCTCGATGGCTTCCGTGGTGTCGCGATCAGCGGGCAGATAGCGCGCCACCAGATCGAAGCGCTCCTCGCCTTGGAGCACCTGGCTGACGGCATTGCCGCCGACCGCGGTCTGAATGGCGTCCTGCACGTCCGCGACGTTGATGCCGAAGCGCGCCGCTTGGTCGCGGTTCACGTGGAACTCGAGGTTCGGCTGCCCGATTACGCGAAACAGGCCCAGGTCCTCGATGCCGCGAATGCCGCGCATCACATCGACGATTTCCTCGCCCTTGACTTCCAGCAATCTCAAATCGGCGCCGTAGATCTTGACCGCCAGCTCGCCCTTGACGCCGCTCACCGCTTCCTCCATGTTGTCGGAGATGGGCTGCGAGAAATTCCATAGCACGCCGGGCAGTTTCTCCACCTCGCGGTCCAGCGCGGCTATCAGCTCGTCCTTGTTCTGATGAAACACCGGCCGCCACTGCTCCTTGGGCTTCAGGTCGACGAAGTACTCCGTGTTAAAAAAGCCGGTGGTGTCGTTGCCGTCGTCGGGCCGGCCCACCTGGGAGACTACTTGGGTGACCTCGGGGAACGAGGCAAAAATCACCCGCGCCTGGTTCGTGAGCCGCGTGCCTTCGGTGGGGCCTGTGGAGGGCGCCAGCGTGCCGCGCGCCCAGATGGCGCCTTCGTCCAGGTGCGGCAAAAACTCGGAGCCGATCACGCCGCTGGTCAGCAGGTACCCTGCCGCCGCCACCGAGAGCACGGCCACGCCCACCGGCGCCCAGCGATGCTCGATGGCCCACTTCACCGCCTCCCGATACCGGTTCGTCACGAACAGTAACACCGGGTTGCGCCATTCCATGGTTTCCCGGCGGAACAGAAAGCTGGCCAGCACCGGCGCCACCACGATGGAAAACAGCAGGGCCCCGGCCAGCGCGAAGGCCACGGTCCACGCCATGGGCTTGAACAGCCGCCCTTCCACGCTCTGCAAGGTGAAAATGGGCAGGTATGCCGTGATGATGATGGCGATGGCATAAAACACCGGCCGCTGCACTTCATGTGCCGCCTCGCGGATGCGGTCCATCGCCGGCTTGGGTGTTTCGCGCTCGCCCAGATGCCGCACGATGTTCTCCACCATCACCACCGCTCCATCCACCACCATGCCGAAATCGAGCGCCCCTAGCGAAAGCAGATTCGCGGGGATACGGCGCAGGTCGAGGCAGATGGACGCGAATAGCAGCGAAAACGGGATGGTCAGGGCCACGATCAGCGCGCCGCGCACGTTCCCCAGGAACAGGAACAGGATGATGGCCACCAGGATGATTCCTTCCGTGAGGTTGTGCAGCACGGTGTGCGTGGTGTAATGCACCAAATCGCTGCGGTCCAGGAACGGAACCACCTTGACGCCGGGAGGCAGAATGCTGTTGTTGAGCTCGTCCACTTTGGTGTGAATGTCTTTCAGCACCTGGTCGGAATCGGCGCCCTTGCGCAGCAGCGCGATGCCTTCGATGACATCGTCGTTGTCGAGAATCTTGCCGTCGGCGCGGTGGATGGCCTTGCCGACCTGTCCCAGCCGGATCTTGGGGCCCTGCTCGATGGTGGCGATGTCGGAAACGCGAACCGGCGTGCCGCCCTGCGCCTTCAACACGATCTTGCCGATGTCCTCGATATGATCGACCAGGCCCACCTCGCGCACGTTGACCTGCTGCAGCCCTTGCTCGATGAAGTTGCCCCCGGCATTCACGTTGTTGTTGGTGAGCTGCTGCTCCACCTGGCCTATGCTCAACCCGTAGTCCACTAACTTATCGGGATCGATGCGGACCTGGTATTCCTTGGTGACGCCGCCAAAGCTGGCCACGTCGACCACGTTGGGAACCGATTTGAACTGCTTTTCGAGCACCCAGTCCTCGAGCGCTTTCAGTTCCAGCAGATCGTATTCGGGATTGTCGCTATGCAACGAGTACCAGTAGATCTGGCCGACCGGGCTCCAGTCGGTGCCCATTTGCGGCTGCAGACCCTGCGGCAGAGTGACCTCGGAAAGGCGCTCCAGCACCTTGGCGCGGTTCCAGTCGTTATCGGAATCGTCATCGAAGACCAGCATCAGGCTGGATAGCCCGAACAGCGAAGTGGATCGCAGGTGCTCGAGGTGCGGCAGCCCGTTCATCACGATTTCGAGCGGAATGGTCACCTGCTGCTCGACTTCCTCCGCGGCGCGTCCCGGCCACTGCGTGATGACCTGGACGTAATTGTTAGCCACGTCGGGATATGCTTCGATCGGCAGCTTCTGAAAGGAAACGACGCCCCAGAAAAACAGCAGCACAGCCACCATCACCACCAGGAAACGGCTGCTGAGCGCGAATTCGACGATTTTCCGGATCATGGCCCGATCTCCGGCCTATTGCTCCGCGGTGTTCTGAAGCACGAGCGCGTTGGAGACCACCTGGTCGCCCGGCGCAATGCCGTTCAGCAATTCCTGAGAATTCGGCGGCACCATATTTCCGGCCGTCACCTCCACCCTGCGGAATGTTTTTTCACCCGCCGGGACATAGACCCAGTCGCGGTCGTGCAGGTGCAATATGGCGGAAGCGGGCACCACGGCGCGCGCTTCCTTGTGCTGGCCGTGGAAGGTGGCTGTCACGAACATTCCCAGGCGCATCAGGCCGGGATTGGGAACCTGCAGCCGAACCTTGGCGGTGCGGATGTTGGGGTCCAGGATAGGGCCGATGTTATCGATGCGGGCGCGCAGCGCCTGGCTCGGATAGGCGCTGAGATGGATGTCGGCGAACTCACCGATGCGCACGTTCGCCAGGTCGTTCTCATACACGTCGCACATCACCCACACGTCGGAAAGATCCGCGATGGTGAACAGGTTCGGCGAGTTGTCGAGCGTCTTGACGCCGGCCGCGTTGGTAACGTTTTGCTCGACGATGACGCCGGAAGTCGGCGCGAAAATATCCACCAGGGAGCTGGGGTGGTGGACCCCGACCCCCAGCACTTTGAGATGCTCCAGCGCCGTGTCCACATCCACTTGCGCCTTGTCGGCGGCATCCTGAGCCACTTCCAGGTCTTTTTGCGCGATGGCCCCCTTGTCGTAGAGCAATTGCGCGCGGGAAAGCTGCGCCCGCAGCAGCGTCTGATCGGCCAGCGCGTGCCGGTAATCGGAAAAAGCGGAAGAAATGTCGGAGCTCTCGATGCGCATCAGCAACTGCCCCTTGGTGACGGTGTCGCCCAGCTTGGCGTGGATCTCCACCACGCGGCCGGAGGCCAGCGAAATCACCGGCACGTTGTGCGAGACATCGGCGCTCACCACGCCGGTCACTTGCAGCTCGGGCGCCCTCTCGCGCAGTTCCGCGGTGGCCAGCGGGAACTCCTCCGGGTGATCCACGGTAATCACGTTCACATCGGATTCGTTTTCCACCTGCACCGGCGGCGGCGCTTCGGCCTTCGGATCCGGCTGGCCCTTGGCACGGCACCCGGCCATCCCCAGTGCCAACGCCAACGCCAGAACCATTGAGCCCGCCACTCCCCATGCGGTTTTCACGGAATCACCTCACGCCCCACCGCCAGGTTCAACTGCCCAGCGGCTGTCAGATAACTGGCGATCAGGTTGAGATAGGCCACCCGGACCGCCCGGTAGTCGTGCTGCGCATCGAGAAAGTCCACCAGCGCCGCGCCTCCGTGCTGGTAGGAAAATGAGACTGTGTCGCGCACGCTGGTGGCGCGCGCCAGAAAACCGTCCGGCCCGCCGTACGGCCGCAGCAGATTCACCGCCGACACCACCGTGAAGTAAGCCGAATCCACATCGCTGAATACCTGGTTCCGGGTGGCGTCGCGCAGCCGCTCGGCGTGCGTGATGTCGATCTCGGTGCGCGCTTTCTCGCCCTGGTTCTTGTCGAAAATGCGCAGCGGGATGTTGATGCTGACCCCCATGTAGACCGGGATCGGCGGGTTGCGCGCGAAGTCTACGCTGAACGTCGGATCGACCGACCCATTGGCCACCGCCAGCTTGTGGTCGGTTTGCGCTTTATCCACCGCCTCCGCCGCCGCTTTCAAGTCCGGCCGGGTGGCCAGCGCAATGGTATGAAACTCCTCGAGCGCCATCAGTTGTTCGGCGAAATCGAACGGCCCCGTTACGTCGAACCGGTCCACCGGCGAGCGGTCGGTCAGCATCGCCTGCAAAGTGATCTTGGCGGTGCGCAAATTCACCATCGCCGTTTCGTAATCGGATTGATACTGAGGCAACTGCAGCTCGATCCGGTCCAGGTCCACGCGCGCGATGTCGCCGGCTTTGTAACGCTCGCGGCTGATGCCGAGCTCTTTGTCGAAGTACTCCAGGTTGTCCTTCGCCAGCGCCAACACCTGCTTGGCTTGCAAAGTCTCGACAAAAGCCGTGCGCAGCGTGAACAGCAGGGTGCGCTCCAGGTCCGCCTGCTGCGACACGGCCATGCCCGTTCCCTTCTGCGCGCTTTCCAGTCGCAACTCCCGCTTGTGCTGCCGCTCGTGCAGGTAACTGACCGATACAAACGGGAACGTGTAGGCGAAAGGCCGATACGCGTCCGGGCCTCCGCTGGCTGGCGGCTGTTTCGAGAACGGATTGATCTGATCGAGGCCTCCGGTCAAATCCGGGTTGGGGCGCAGGTAGGCGGTGGTTTCCTGGTCCTTAGCTTCCTGAATGTTGATCTGGCCGGCTTGCACAGTGGGGTTAGCGGCCGCAAACTTGCCTTTCACCTGCTGCCAGGTGAGCGCCGTCTGTGCAAAGGCGGGAACCAGACAAACTGCCGTCAGCCCCGCCCAGACGCACAGAGCAGTACCCAACCGCCGGCCGTAGGGGCCGGGCATGCCCCGCCCGGCCTGCCGCGAGACAACCGGCCGCTGCCGGAAGTGCGCCGCCGTATCTACGAACCGGTGTCCTAAGTTCGCAAAGGCTGGCAAGTTTCGCGTCATGTTTCGTTTCATCCGGATGCAGGGACCGGTCAGGCCCGTGACAAGGCTGGCAAGAGATTCCTTTTTGACTCTAGCGGCTCCCGTCATTCCCCCACCACCTATCTTTCGGGCGCGGCCAGCCTATCTTTCAGCCCCGGGCCTTGGGTTGTAGCATGGTTGTATCTACAATTCTTATAAGGCTCCACCAGTGCGATTGTCACAACTCCAGGGCAACCTCCGTGTGGCCGCGGCCGGGCTGCTCATCCTGGTTGTGGCCCTGATTGACTGGCAGGTCGACCCGCCGCTGGCGTTCGGCTTCCTGTATCTCGGCCCCATCCTGCTGGTGGGCACCGTGTGGCCGCGCTGGCGGATCCTGGCAACGGCGACGCTGTGCACGCTGCTTTCGCACATCTTTGCCCCGCATTTTCCGCTCAACCTGTCGTTGCCGGAGGACTTCCTGGTGTTCACCGCGCTGGCCGGCACCGGGATGTTCGCCTTCGAAATCAGCCGCACCAGGGCGCGCGAACTGGAAAACCTGCGCCGGGTGGAAAGCGAAGTAGCCGCGCGCCGTTCCGCTGAAGAGCAGCTCGAGTTCCTCATCGAAAGCAGCCCCGTGGCCATCCTGACCATGACCCCCGATTGCCTGGTGCTGCGCGCTAACCAGGCGGCGCACAAGCTGTTCGGTGTGCCCGATGGCGCCCTCGCCGGCGGGGGCATCCGCCGCTACCTGCCGGCGCTCGGCCGCGTGCCCTTCGGCGGCGCGGCGCAGCCCGCCTTCCGAACCGAAATGCAATGCCGAGGACAGCGCGAAAGCGGCGAGGTGTTTCTGGCCGACGTCTTCTTTTCCACCTACCGGACCGCCATCGGCCCACGCCTGGCCGCCTTGGTTGTGGATGCGTCCGAGCAACTGCGCGAGCGCGAGGAATCTGGTCTGGAGCAGTTGCTGGCCAGCTCGCGCATCCTGGTGGGCGCGGTTTCCCACGAGATCCGCAACGTCTGCGGCGCCATCGCTGTGATCTATGAGAACCTGGCCCGTTCCGGGGCGCTCCGGGCCGACCGCGATTTTGAGGCCTTGGGATCGCTGGTGGAAACGCTCACCCGCATCGCCTCGGTAGAGCTCAAGCAGAGCCAGCGCCCCAACCCGGTGGCCGGCATCGACCTGTTCGAAACGCTCGATGAGCTTCGCATCGTCCTCGAACCCTACTGCCAGGAAGCGGGGATCGATGTGCACTGGAGCGTGCCGGAAGAATTGCCGCCGGTCTGGGCCGACCGACATAGCCTGCTGCAAGTGCTGCTCAATCTGATCAAGAACAGCGAGCGGGCGCTCGATAACGCCGCGGCCAAGCGCATCGACATCGCGGTATCCGCCAACGGTCAAGCCGTGCTTCTCCGCGTCAGCGATTCCGGCCCCGGCATCAGCTCCACCGAAAAGCTCTTTCAGCCCTTCCAGCACGGCGCGCAGTCCACCGGTCTCGGACTGTTTCTCTCGCGCGCCTTTGTGCGGTCTTTCCACGGCGAGCTGCGGCACGACCCAACGGTCGCGGGCTGCTCCTTCGTCATCGAACTGGCCGTAGCCGGCCCCAGCGAACGCGAATACTCGCGCGTGGCGGAACATGGAACCCATCCGGTTGTTACTGCTTGACGATCACGTGCTGTTCCGCGAGAGCCTCAGCCGGCTGCTGGCTTCGGAGCCGGATTTCACCATGGTGGGCCATTGCGGAACCGCCGCCGAAGCCCTCGACATCCTCGAAAAGGCGCCGGTCGATGTGATCCTGCTCGACTACGACCTCGGCGACGATCACGGCGAGCAGTTCCTCACCGCCGCGCACCGCGCCGGCTACCGCGGCAAAACGCTGATGGTAACCGCCGGCATGAGCGCCACCGAAAGCTCGGTGGCTTTGAAACTGGGCGCCTCCGGCATTTTTCTCAAGCACAACTCCCCCGGCAGCCTGGCCCAGGCCATCCGCCAGGTCGCGGCCGGTGAAATGTGGGTGGATCCCAAGGTGATTCAATTACTTGCCGACAACGTGAGCTTCCGCGAAGAGCACAACCTTCGCCACCTGCTCACGGACCGCGAACAGGAGGTATTGCAAGGACTTTTTGAAGGATTAACCAACAAGGAGATCGCCGCGCAGCTCGGCGTCTCCGAAAGCGCCGTCAAAGCCACGCTGCAACAGCTCTTTCAGAAGACTCACGTGCGCACGCGCAGCCAACTGGTGCGCATCGCGCTCGAATCTTCGCTAGGCACTACGCGAAGGTAAACGCCCCGCCCCGCGCCGCCGCGCCGGCGGTTCCACGTATGGGTGCAGGCGATTGTAAATCGCCCATGCAATCCCGGCCAGTACGCCGAGAGCGATTAGAATCTCGGGTATATCGTATCGCATGATACACCTGTCTGTACTCGATTGTACGTCGAATTGTGCCCAAAGGAAATGGGTTTAAACCCGGTTTTGAGCGGTTTCAGGGTGCAGGAATCAGGGTTTGCCGGACGCCGTGCCGCTAGGTTTCAGCGGCCTGGTTGCGAATAGAGTCGCACCGTAGATGCGGCCTTGCCGGACAACGGGTCGGCCGCTAGCGCAAAGGCGCCGTTGCGGCGGACGGCCTCCACCGGGTGCAGCACGGTATCCGACGGGAGGCACACCAGTCCCCGTGCGGCTTGCCCGTGCGCGGCGAAGACCACCATATCCAGCTTCGACCAATCGAGCGCCGCCGTGGATTGGGCCGGTTCCATCTGCGGAATGACCGCGCCATCTCGGACCAGCATGACAACCGGGATCGATCCCGCTTCGATTTTGTGCCAGCCGCCGGAATACAACCTGCCAGTCTGGTAATCGATCCACTCTCCCGGCGGCAGATAGACGTCGCGTCCGGCGGTGTTGGCCTCAAACAGTGGCGCCACCAGGATATCGGAGCCGAACAGGTACTCGTCGTCAATCTGCCAGGCGCCGGGATCGTTGGGATATTCAATGAACAGCGCCCGCACCATGGGCAGGCCGTGCTCGGTCGAGTATTTGGCCTGGGCGTAAATGTACGGCATTAGGCGATATTTCATTTCGTCGGTGCGGCGGAACAGGTCGAGGAAAGCGGGACTGTATTCCCATGGCTCCTTGGGCGGCGCGCCGTGGCAGCGGCTGTGCGAAGTCAGCATGCCGAAGGGCAGCCACCGTCGGTAGAGTTCCTCGGGGCTCTTGGCGACGAAGCCGCCGATGTCGTGGCTCCAGAAGGTGAAGCCGCTCAGCCCGAAGGAAAGGCCGCCGCGCAGCTCGGCCGCCATGCCGGTATCGGTGTTGCCGGCGTCGCCACCCCAATGCAGCGGATAGCGCTGGCTGCCGGCCCAGGCGCTACGCGCCCAGATGATGTTTTCGCCGGTGACCTTGCGGGTGATATCGGCGACGGCCTTGTTGTAGCGCAGCGGATACAGGTTGTGCTCGTAGAATCCCGTTCGGCCGTTGGCGTAAACGCCGGTTAGCGGCGCGGCTTCGCCGAAATCCACCTTGATCGCGCCCACGCCCATTTTGAGCAGGCTGGCGATCTTATCCTGGTACCACGCCACGGCGGCGGGGTTGGTGAAATCGAGCACGGCGTCTTCATACGGCAGGTTGCCCTTGCCATCCTTCACGGCCAGGCCTTTGGCCAGGATCTCCGGAAACAGCGAGTTCTTGGGCACGAAGTACGGAAGCTGCCAGAGTGAAATGTGGAAGCCCTCGCGTTTCAGGTCGGCGATCATCTTTTCGGGATCCTGGAAGCGCGTCTTGGAGAATTTGTAGTCGCAGCGCCAGTCGGTTTCGAACCACCCGGTATCGATGTGGATAACGTCGGCGGGAATGCGGTACTGCCGCAGCTTCGCGGCCACGCCGCGCACCTCGGCTTCGGAAAAATAGCTGATGCGGCTCATCCACAGGCCGAAGGACCACAGCGGCGGCATGGCGGCCTTGCCCGTGAGGTTGGTGTACTCGTCGAGGATCTCCTTGGGCGAGCCGAGGAAGACGAACAGGTCGAGCGCATCGTCGCCCAGCAGCAGTTGGTTGGAGAAGCCGAAGGAAGCGCCGAAATCGAAAGTGGCGGGCGCGGAGGTGTGAACGAACATTCCATAGCCGCGGCTGCTCATGAAGAACGGGATGGGCTTATACATGCGGCCGCTTTCGACGCCGTTGGCGTCGTTGGCCCAGAGAACCACCTTTTGGCCGCGCTTATCGAGGCGGGTGAAAGATTCGCCGCAGCCGAACAATTTCTCATCGGGAGAGAGCGAAAAAACGGCGGCCACGCTGCGCGAGTAATCCGAGGCGCGGCGTATGAACGAGAAAGGCAGTGCCGGGTCGAGCGAAGTGGCGAAGTCGGAGGTGTGCTGGGTCTTGGTGAGCAGACGCCCTTGGGCATCGCGAAACTCGATGTGCCAGGGATTTTCGAGAATGGTGACCGAGCCGGCGGCGCTCGAGTAGCGGTAGCCGCCATCCACCTTTTCCATCTTCCACGAGTTGTCGCGCGGTGGCTCGCCCACCAGCATCGGGGATGGCGCTTCGGGGCCAACTTCGGTTCCGGTCCGGATGCGAATGCGAACCGTTCGCGGCGAGACGAACTGGATGGAAAACGGCAGCGACGGATTGACGGCGTATTCGCGCTGCGGGAACGTGAGACCGTTGAACGGCTGGAGCACCGGCTCCATGTTGTTGAAGGCGATGCGCGGATAGAGCTGATTGCGGTTCCAGGTGAGCGAGCCGGTGCCCGTCGCCGGGTCGAACGCCGTGAGATGATCGGCCAGGAAATACGTATTCGTAAAATCGTGGAAATCGGCGCTGATGTCCACCAGGTCGCTGAGCAAGCCTGGCGGCTGATTGGCGGAAGCGGCGAAAAGGGCGGGAACGGCAAATAAGACCGCGCAAAAACGGGTCACGGAGTTCTCCTTTGGAAGCGACCAGTCTAACAGGGTGCGTAACCGGCAGCGCCGGCGGTCTTGCCTGTACGGTTCTCTGCAAGGATTCCCGGCAAAACAGTGGCGGCAAAGACCGCCGGCGCTACCGGTGAGACGACCAAAACCAATCGTCTGTCCTGCCTTTTACCCGCGGAAATACAGGTACGAGCCGAGGATGCAGGCCAGCACCACGGCGGACGCGGTGACTTCCCGCCAACCCCAGCCGGCGCGCGTGTGGGCCTTGTCTTCAGCCGTCGCAGTGGCGAAGGTAAGGCTCTGAATCCGGCTGTATTCCGGCTCCGTGGTCAAATGGCTCACCACCACCATGACCACCGCCGAGACGATCGTAATGAACACGCTAAAGTATTGAAAGTAAATGTTGTTGATGATCCACAGGAATGATCCGGGGGGGTATCCGTCTTTCAATCCGGCAAGGCCGAGCGTGACCGGCGTGTCCACGCACATGCGGAAGATGCCCAGGGCGAAGCCGGACACCAGGGCCCAGAATGCCCCCTGCGCGTTGAGACGTTTAAAGAAGACGCCGAAGAAGAAAACCACGAAGATGGGCGGCGCCAGGTAGCCTTGCACCGACTGCAAGTAGTTGTAAAGTCCCGACGCACCCTTGATCACCGGGATCCAGGCCAGCGCAATCAGCACCATGGTAGCGGTGGCGATGCGGCCGATGCGCACGATCTGGTGCTGCGAGGCGGCCGGTTTCCACTTCTGGTAAAGATCTACGGTAAACAAAGTGGAGCAGGCGTTGAACACGCCGGCCAGCGATCCCATCAGGGCGGAGAGCAGGCCGGCCACCACAATGCCGCGCAATCCAGGCGGCAGCAGGTACTCGACCATCATGGGAAACGAGCCTTGGGCGACCGAAGCGATCGCCTTACCGTCGGGGCCGATCATCGGCTCCAATCCGGGAACCTTGCCGCTCTTGGCCAGGGCGTAACACACCATCCC
This sequence comes from Bryobacteraceae bacterium, assembly GCA_049587755.1. Taxonomy (GTDB): domain Bacteria; phylum Acidobacteriota; class Terriglobia; order Bryobacterales; family Bryobacteraceae; genus Bog-375. The sequence continues at coordinate 11,945 of JBAVEN010000073.1, forward strand.
CGGAATGATGAACAGGTAGACGGGCGAGAGCTTCAGGAATGCGGCGAAGATACTGCCGCGGCGGGCAGTGGTCTCGTTGGGCGCGCCCAGCGCGCGCTGCACAATATACTGGTCCGTGCACCAGTACCAGAGCCCGATGATGGGGGCGCAGAAGAGCATGCCGAGCCACGGAAAGTTGTCGTTGAAATACCACGCCTGTTTGACGATATGGCCGGCTGCGCCCTTCACAATGACGGGAGCCCAGGTGCCCGTCTGGCCGGCCGGGATGAGCGGCTTCCAGAGATTGAACATGTCGGAACCGCACCAGTGGCGAAGCTCGCCCCAGCCGCCCAGCTTGGCCAGGCCGTAAAACGTGAGCAGCGCCGACCCGCAGATGAGCACGATCACCTGCACCGCGTCGTTATACGCCACCGCGCGCATGCCGCCGAGCATGGTGTAAAGGCCGGTGAGCACGATCACCAGCACGGAGCCGATCCAGAAGCTGTCGATATCGAGGCCGCCCACGTTCAAATGCACCTCGGGGAAAAGCGTGCTGAAGACCACCCCTCCGGCGAAGATGCCGACGGCGATTTTGGACACGATGAAGGTGACGATGGAGACTATGGACAGCACATAACGGGACTTGACGCTGAAACGCCGCTCGAGAAACTCCGGCATGGTGAAGACTTTCGACCGCATGTAGAACGGCACGAAGATCCATGCCAGAACCAGCAGCGCCCAGGCGTGCAATTCGTAGTGCGCCATGGCGACGCCGCTGGTGGCGCCGGAGCCGGCCAGGCCCACCACGTGTTCCGAGCCGATGTTGGACGCAAAGATCGAAGCGCCAATCACCCACCAGCCGAGATTGCGTCCGGCCAGGAAATAATCGGTTGCGGAATCCTTTCCTTTGCGGACCACCCAGGTGGCCACGCCAAGCAGAATGCTGAAATAAGCCGCTATCACCAGCCAGTCGATGCCCGTGATCCGAGTGGTGGGGGCGAGGAACGCGAGGTGCGGAGTCATGAATTATCCTCCTGATAGATTAAACCAATTCGGAGGCGAAACGGGCCGAAGGCAGCGCGCCTGATGTAATAAGATGGTCTCGTAATGCTATGAGGCACACCACGGGAAAACGAATCGAGATACGGAAGCTGGCCGGCTGGATGGCGGTCGTGCTGGCGGGTGCGATGCCGCTGGCCGGGCAGACTACGCCGACGCTGCGGCAGGCGGCGGCAGCGCGCGGGATTCCGGTCGGCGCCGCGGCTGGGGACGGCGAATTCTCGCCCGATTGGATAACGGTTACGGCTTACGCCAACCTGCTTTCCAACCAATACGACATGCTGGAGCCGGGCAACGCCATGAAGTGGTGGGTGACACAGCCCGCATCGCCAACCTCGTTCGACTTCACGTCCGCCGATACGCTGGTGGCATTCGCGCAGAAGTACGGGATGCTCGTGCGGGGCCACAATCTTTGCTGGCACTCCGATAATCCGCAATGGCTGGTAGGGCTGACTGGGACTGGCGGGTATGCGTCCACCGCGACGCAGGCGCAAATGGCGGCACTGCTCCAGAACCATATCAACACCGAAGTGACCCATTTCGCGGGGAAGGTGTTCGCGTGGGACGTGGTCAACGAAGCGTTCAGCGATTCGACGCCGACTACGCTGGGGAATTCCATCTGGTATAACCAGCCCGGCATCGGCGCCAGCACCGGCAACGGGGCTGCCAGCGACACCGGCTACATCGCGCAAGCGTTCCAATGGGCGCACCAGGCCGATCCCAACGCACTGCTCTTCTATAACGACTACAACATCGAAGGACCGGGCCCCAAGTTCGACGCCGTGTTAGCCATGGTGCAGAGCTTCCTGCAGAACGGTGTGCCCATTAATGGTGTGGGTTTCGAAATGCATAACACCCTCAGCCTCTGCGGAAGCGACTGCTATACGGGCCCAACCGGCCTGGCGCAGAACATGCAAGCTCTGGCGGCGCTGGGCATTCAGGTACACATCACGGAAATGGATGTGCGCCTGCCGGTGAATTCGAGCGGGGTCGCTTCGACAGCGGATCTGCAGGCCCAGGCGCAGATGTTCCAGGACGTGCTGACGGTGTGCCTCCAGCAGCCCAACTGCACGGCCTTTCAAGTTTGGGGCGTCTCCTACAACGATTCGTGGATTCCCGGCACCTTCTCCGGCTATGGCGCGGCGCTGCCGTTCGATTTCAACTACGCCCCCACGCCGGCGTTCACGGCGCTGCTAACCGCATTGCAGACGCCCGAGTCTGCGCCTGTGCTGAAAACGACTGGCGTGGTGAACGCAGCCGGCTATCAGGGCGGGGCGGTGGCGCCGGGAGAGATACTCGCGATCTTCGGCGTCGGTTACGGTTACGGTCCGGCCGACCCGGTGAATTACCAGTTGGACGCGAACGGCATGTTCCCGACCAGCCTGGGCGGCGTCCAGGTGTTCTTTGACGGAGTGCCGGCGCCGCTCTCTTATGCGCAGGCCGGACAGGTCAACGCGGTCGTCCCATTCGAGGTCGCGGGCAAGCAGCAGACGGTAATCGCGTATCGATACTACTATAACGGCGGACCGGCCCCTGGCCCCCTCCCCGGCCTCTCGATAAACTCGAATGCGGTGACGATGCCGGTAGTGGCCGCCGTGCCGGCGATTTTCGCTCTCAATGCCAGCGGCAGCGGGCCAGGCGCGATTTTGAACTGGCCGGATAACTCGGTCAACAGCGCGTCCAATCCGGCCGCGGCAGGAGGCTATGTTCAGATATTCGGCACCGGCGGCGGCACGGTGGTTGGCGGCGCGACAGATGGCGCTCTGGCGCCGAATGGCATAACGTGGCTGTCGGCTTCGCCTGCCTGGCCTACCGCAACGATTGGGGGAGTGCCGGCAACGGTTACCTATGCCGGATCGGCGCCCGGCCTGGTAAATGGCGCGCTCCAGGTGAATCTGCAGATTCCCCCCGGCCTGACGGCGGGCGCACAACCAGTGGTGATCACGATCGGTACGGCGCAAAGCCAGCCCGGCCTCACCGTGGCGGTGAAGTAGCCCGCCGTGGCGCACGCACTCGTGCGTGCAGCGTCGACACTGATGTCGACGCGAGAAGTTTTGCCACGCAGCCGCACTAATGGTCCGTATGATGTCCGTTCGCCGGCTGCCACACATCTATCCCCGGGATCGTTGGCTCTTTCTTACCTGGGGCCTTCACGGTGCCGTCCGCCCGTACCACTTTCCGCCGCCTCACAAAGCTTCGGCAGGTCAGGCTTTCGCCTGGCTGGACCGCCAGTTGGATATGGCTTGCAGTGGTCCCATGTTCCTTCGCCAGGACGCCATCGCGAACCTGGTGGTTGAGTCCCTGCACAGGGGGATGGAACTCGGACATTATGAACTGGCTTCTTTCGTGGTGATGGCGAACCATGTCCACGTCTTGCTGCTGCCGAAGGTGCCGCCCGGCCGGTTGCTGAAGGCGCTGAAGGGTTGCACCGCGCGTGAGGCGAATCGCTTGCTGGGCAGGACGGGAGAGCCATTTTGGCAGCGAGAATCGTACGACCATTGGGTAAGGGATGAGCGGGAGTGGAGGCGGATTGAGTTCTACATCGAGAACAATCCCGTGAGAGCGGGATTGGCTGGGCGCGCGGAGGAATATCGCTGGTCGTCAAAGTGGAAGCAGAGCGGCGTCGGCACGAATGCCGACGCGGCACGCACGAGTGCGTGCGCCACCGTGGCCGGCGCGGGACTCTTGCGCTAGCGATGTTTGCACCCCTCCGCTCACTTGCGCAGAATCTTGTCGACCGCTTTGGCTAGGGAGGAGAATTCGGCGCGGGCGGGGGAATCGGGCGCGTACTCGGCCACTGTCAAGCCTTGCGACACCGCCTCCGCCACCACCACGCGCTGGCCGATGGCGGGCAGCACTTTCTTCCCCATGTCTTTGAGCGAGGAGGTCAGGCCGCGGCTGAGGTTGGTAGACATCAGAACCTTGGAGGGCACGAAGCGGATGCGCGGTTTTTTCGAGCGCCGTTCGGCGCGCGCCTTGAGCGCCAGCGACAGAGCTTCCTTGAGGGCGAACAGGTCGAGCGGAGACGGGCCGCAGGGCAGCAGCATGAGATCGGCGGCCAGCGCCGCCTGATAAGCCACTTCAGGCATGCCCGGCGGCGTATCGATGAGCACAATATCGGTGTCTTCCTCAGCCTTGCGCGCGCGCGCCCGCAGCGTGCCGGGGATGGCCACCTTCTCGACGGAGCGCGACAGCATGCCGTCGCCCTGCCCGGCCCAGGCCACCAGGCTGTGCTGCGGATCGGCATCGAGGACAGCGACGCTGCGGCCCATGGCGGCGAACTCCGCTGCCAAATTGCCCACAATCGTGGACTTGCCGACTCCGCCCTTGCGTCCCGCCACTGCAATGATAGCCATAGAGGTTCATCATAAGACAAAAGATGGGCAGGCAATAGACCACTGGCAAAAAAGCCCCTAGGCCAGGCGTTGCGCCGCCGGGCGGCCCTGACCGCCGGCTAGAAGGTCCCACCAGGTTTGGCGGGGGCGCCGGCCGGCTTCGCGGATGAGTCAACAGGTTTAGGAGGCACGTCGACAGGCTTGGCGGGCGTGTCGCCAGGTTTGGCGGCAGGCTCGGCAGGCTTGAGACCGGCCTTGGCGAGGATCGCACCCACGTACTCGCGGGTCTCCTCAAGATCCGGAACGCCGCCGGATTCGTCAACCGTCTCTGGCCCAGCATTATAGGCGCCCAGCGCCAGGGGCAGGTCGCCCTTATATTTCTCCATAAGCTGCTTCAGGTAGCGGGCGCCGCCATCGACGTTCTGCTTGGGATCAAAGGGGTTGGCCACGCCCAACTCAGACGCGGTTTCGGGCATGAGTTGCATCAACCCCTGCGCTCCTTTGACGGAGACGGCACACGGGCGAAATCCGGATTCCTGGTCGATCACGGCGCGCAGCAACTTGGGATCGAGACTCTGTTGCTTGGCGGCTTCTTCAATCAACGGGTTGACCAGGCTGTCGTCCAGGGGATCGCAGTCCGGCTCGGCTTCGGCTGGCGAGTTCCCGTCGAACGGCATCAGCCACAGCCCAAGTGATTCGGCCTGTTTGCGGACGGCGGCTCGCTGTTGTGCGATGGCCGCCCGTTGCAGCTCCGCGGCGGTGGGAGGCGGCTTGCCGGCCGCGCTGGGTGCGGCTGGCGCTTTCGTAACCGTGGGCGCAGCCGGCGTCGCGGAAGGCGGGGGAACTTGCGCCAGTACGCTATTCGGGATGCTACTCCAGCACCCGATCAGGACCGGCACGAGCCACCTGGCAATTGCCGCCGGAGGCTGAAACATTGAGCGGACGATTCGCGCCCAAGGCTTCGATAACCGTTTCATCCTGCCTAGCTATCGGCCAAAAGCGGGGCTCGCAACAGGTGTGCCGGGCGCGGCCAGATGTGACCCGCAAGCCCACACGGAAATGCGCGCCGGCGATAGCGTAACCTGTTGAAGGCAAAAACCCTTTACAATAGGTACTTGTCTTGCCGAGGTTTTGTGAATGCGAATTACAGCCGCTCTGTGTCTATACGTTTTCATGTGCTCCGCCGGAGCTTACGCGCAACCAGTCGCCGGGTTCGGCTCGATTATGGGAAAGGTGCGTGACATATACGGAGACGGCATCCCGGATACCACGGTGACCATCACCAACCGGGCGTTGGGCTTGCGCCTGGTTTTGGTGACTACCGACGACGGCGTTTTCAACGCGCCCACCCTGACGCCGGCCGCCGGCTACGGGGTGAAGGTGACGCGCAAAGGATTCACCGGCTGGGACGCCGCCAACCTCAGGGTGCCGGTGGGCGAAACGGTGAACTTCCACATCACCCTGCAGCAAACCTCGGCGGGAACGAAACCGCAAACCGCCAAAGCGCCGGGGGTGGAGGACACCAAGAGCGGCGTTACCGATCTGATCAGCCGCGATCAGATTCTGGATTTGCCGTTGAGCGGGCGGCGCCTGGAATCGCTGGTGGCGCTCTCGCCGCTGGCTGCGCTGGGCCCAGCCCCGGACAGCATCGGTTTCCGCGGCAGCCCCTCGGGGGACGTCGCAGTGGTGGACGGGCTGGACGCGAGCGACGGGTACTTCCTCAACAAGGCCGACCCGCTGCGGGCGTTTTCGGCGGAGGCGGTGGATAGCGTCCAGGTGATCGCCTCCACGGCGCCGTTCGAGTACAAGGCCACCGGCGGCATTGCCAACGCCGCCACGCGCAGCGGTACCGAGGATTTTCACGGCGAGGTGTACGCGTTCTACCGCAACGGAAGCTTTGCTTCGCCGGACCGGTACGATCCGGCCTTCCGGCCGCCCGATAAGCAGGAGACCGAGGGCGCTAACGTGGGCGGCCAGGCTCTGGACCGGCTGTATTTCTTCGTGAGTTTGGAAGCGTCCAGCGGCAGCTCGCAGGCCATCAATCGCATCACCAATCCGCTGATCGCCGACCCCAACAGTGTTACCGTGCTTACCTCGCGCTGCGGCGCGCCTGCGACATCGGTGCAATGCACGGCTGCCGAAAAGTCCATCCAGTCGCAGATGAATGTGATTGTGCCGCGCTCCGACAAATCGCTGACCGGCCTGGTACGCGCCGATTACCATTGGACCGAGCGCAACAGCTTCAGCCTGGTGGCGGATGCGCAGCATTACCGCTCGCCCAACGGAGCCCAGCAACTGGCCGTATCGCCGGACGGCAGCCTGTTGGGAGACAACGGCAACCTGGGCGAGGAGACGCGGTACGCGGATGCCGGCTGGACGTCGCAACTGGGATCGAATGTGGTCAACCAACTGCGCCTCGGCTGGTATAAGGACCGCATCTCGGTGCTGCCGGAAACCCAGCAGTGGCCTTCCACCGGGGGGTTGGGGCTGACGGTGGCCGGGGTGAACCTGGGCGCCAATCCGGGAGCCCCCGGCGTCGTGCCCAGTGAGGAGCGGGAGCAGCTCGCGGAGAATTTCACCTTCGCATCGGGCGCCCACATCGTGCGTTTCGGCGCGGACGGTGCGCGCGGCCAGGACTGGATCCACCAGGTCTACAACGCGGATGGCACGTACGCCTACCCGTCGCTGACATCGTTCGCGCAGGACTTCAGTTCCAACAAAACCAACGCCAAGGACTACACCCTCTTTACGCAGCAGTTCGGCGATCCGACGCGCGACCTTGGGTCGAAATCCATTGGGGTTTACGCGGATGACAATTGGAAGGCCACGCGACGTCTGCAGATAGAGGTCGGTCTGCGCTGGGACAAAGCGTTTCTCCCGCAGCCGACCGAAGTCAACACCAGTTTTTACCTGACCCAGTACATCAGCTCGCCCAATATGACGCTGCAGCCGCGCGTGGGTTTTTCCTATCTGTGGAACGACCGGACGGTGATTCGCGCCGGCTTTGGCATGTACTATACGCCGTTCCCGATGCAAATGATCGACGCGATGTTTTTGGGCAATGGCATCTACCAGACCAGCATCAGTGTGAACCCGTATCAGAGCGGCGCGCCGCTGTTTTCCAAAGTGATTGCCAGCGCCACCACCATCCCCAATGCCTCCAGCAACATCGCTTTCGCCAATAGCAAGTTTCGCAATGAGAATCAGCAGATCGGAACCTTCGCCATCGAGCGCAGCCTGGGCCGGGGCACCACCGTCACCGTCAGCTATGTCTACGGCCGCGGCCTGCACCTGTGGACGGCGGAAGATCTGAACCTGAATCCCTCTTCCGTCGACAAGACGTACACCATCGACAACTCCGCCGGCGCCGCCGTCAATACCGTGACCTTGCCGATGTGGAACGGCAAGACCAGTGCGTTCTACGGCCACGTGTATAACATCGTGAACAACGGAGCCTCATGGTACGCGGCCGGCGTGGCGCAATTTCGCAAGCGGATGTGGCACGGGCTGACACTGGATGGATCGTACACGTGGTCGCAGTTGCTCGACACCCAGAGCGGTCCGTTGCTGTTCAATACCGTGCCGCTGAGCACGTACAATGGCGACTACATCCTGGACAAGGGCAAATCGAATCTCAACCAAACGCAGCGAGGGGTGGTGGAACTGGTATGGCAGCCCACGCTCACCCGAAGCACGTCTTCGCTGGCGCGCTTTGCGCTGAATGGCTGGCAACTCTCAGCCATCGCCACGATTGCCACGGGGCTGCCCGAAACGGCGGTAGTGAACGTCCAAGGCCAGCAGTTTACCGGCCTCACCATGACCTACACCAATTCGATGACCGGCACGGGCGGATGGAATCGCATGCCGCTGGACCAGATCAACAGCCTGTCGATGGGCGGCATGCACCCGGTGGATGCGCGCCTCTCGCGCAGCCTGCCCTTTACGGACCGGTTCCGGGGCGAGCTGATGTTCGAAGCCTTCAATGCGCTCAACTCGCAGTTCAATACGGCCGTGAACAACATTGCCTACACGGCGCAGTTGGGCGTGCTCAAGCCCGTTCCCGGCGTGGGTGCGGGCATCGCGTCCTGGGGCCCAATGGACGGCACCAACGCGCGCCGGATGCAGGTGGCCTTCCGGCTGACGTTCTAGGTCGAGCGGGTCCGAGCAAAAACCGGTTCGCGCCACGGATAAACACAGACCAGGCCTGGCATCTCAGGCCTTTGCCTGATCATCCGTGCATCGCCATTCTGGTTTCGCGCTTTCCGGCGCGGCGGTAGAATTGGGTCACGGCGCCAGCGCGCGCCCAAGGACGCGTCCAGCATGACAGTCGATTGGAAAGGCGTTTTCCCCGCCATCACTACGCAGTTCCACACGGACGAATCGCTCGACCTGGCGGCCACCGCGAAACACCTGGAAACCATGATCGCGGCGGGTATTCACGGAGTCGTGTTTCTCGGGACCGTGGGCGAAAACACGGCGCTCGAATACGCCGAGAAGCTGGCCGTGCTGCGTGAAATGAAGCAGGCGGTGCGCGGCCGCATTCCGCTGCTGACCGGCGTGGCCGAATACACCACCCGACTTGCCTGCCGCTTCGCGAGCGATGCGGAAAAGATCGGCGTCGATGGCCTGATGGTGCTGCCCGCCATGGTTTATCGGTCGGACGCCCGCGAAACCGTGACCCATTTTCGCAGCGTGGCGCGCGTCACCGGGTTGCCCATCCTGGCGTACAACAACCCCGTATCGTACGGCGTCGACATTACCCCAGAAATGTTCGCGGAACTGGCCGGTGAGCCGAACCTGGTGGCGATCAAAGAGTCGTCGGAAAATGTCCGCCGCATCACCGACCTGGTGAACCTGCTCGGCGGCCGCTACATCTTGTTCGGCGGTGTCGACGATCTGATTCTGGAAAGCATCCTGCTGGGCGCGCAGGGCTGGATCAGCGGGCTGGTGAACGCCTTTCCGCAGGAGAGCCGGCTGCTGTGGGACCTGGCGTCGCGGGGCGAATGGGAGAAGGCGCGCGCGGTTTACCGTTGGTACACGCCGCTGCTGCACCTGGATACGAAAATCAAGCTGGTGCAATACATCAAGCTGGCGATGCAGGAAATGGGCCTCGGCTCCGAGACGGTGCGCGCGCCGCGGCTGCCGGTGGTGGGGCAGGAGCGCGAGGAGATTCTGGCGATCGTCCGGCGTGCCATCGCGACCAGGCCGGCGCAACTCGCCGACGTGCAGGCGGGCTGATGCGCTGCGAAGCGGGGACTGGCTCGAATTTCGCCGCTTTTGCGAAACTTCGCGCCTGTACCCGGTTCGCCTGGAGGTGCCAATTTGCAGCGAGTTCAGGTGATTGATTCCCACACCGCCGGCGAACCGACGCGAGTAGTGATCGGCGGCGCTCCGGATCTCGGGCCGGGAACGATGGCGGAGCGCCTGGACCGTTTTCGCGCCTCGTTCGACTGGTTTCGCTCCGCCGTGGTCAACGAACCCCGCGGAAATGACGCCATGGTAGGCGCGCTGCTCTGCGAGCCCGCGGACCCCACCTGCGATGCCGGTGTCATCTTCTTCAATAACGTCGGCTATCTGAACATGTGCGGCCATGGCACCATGGGTCTGGTGGTGACCCTCGCGCACCTGGGCCGCATCCCTCAGGACCGCGCTGGCGACCCAGTACGCATCGAAACCAACTGCGGTGTGGTGGAGGCGCGGCTGAACCCGAACGGCAGCGTGACCCTGCGCAACCTGCCCAGCTACCGGGCGGCGGCGCGTGTTGCGGTGGAAGTGGAAGGCCACGGCGCGGTGGTGGGCGATGTCGCCTGGGGCGGCAACTGGTTTTTCCTGGTGCCGGAGCCGCGGCAGCCAATCGCGCTCAGCCGCCTGGAACAGCTCACCGATTTCGCGTGGCGCATCCGCCGGGCTCTCGCTACCTGCGGCATCACCGGTGACGATGGCCGCGAAATCGACCACATCGAGCTGTTCGGCCCGCCCAGCGCGACCGGCGCGCATAGCAAGAACTTCGTGCTCTGCCCCGGCAAAGCGTACGACCGCTCGCCCTGCGGCACCGGCACCAGCGCCAAGCTGGCCTGCCTGTACGCCGAAGGCAAGTTGCGGCCCGGCGACGTCTGGCGGCAGGAAAGCATAGTGGGCAGCGTTTTTGAAGGATCGATCACGGTGGAGGGCGGCCGCGTGCTGCCGGAGATCACCGGCTACGCATACATCAACGCCGAGGCGGATCTGATTCTCGATGAGCGCGACCCGTTCTGCCACGGCATCCCGTCATCATGCCATCCACCTACGACGTAGCCGTCGCCGGAGCCGGCATCGTAGGCGCCGCGGTGGCCGATGAATGCGCCGCCGCGGGGCTGCGCGTCGTCGTGGTGGAACCCGGGCCGACAGGTGGCGGAGCCACCGCCGCGGGCATGGGCCACATCGTGGTGATGGACGATTCGCCGGCGCAGCTCGCGCTCACCCGGTATTCGGTCGCATTGTGGCACGAGCTTGCACCGGAGCTGCCTCCCGAAGTGGAATACGCCAAGACCGGCACCATCTGGGTCGCGGCCGATGCCGAGGAAATGGCCGAGGTGGAGCGCAAGCGCCAGGTGTATGCTTCAGCCGGCGTGCGCGCCGAAGTGCTGGATGCGCGCGCGCTTGCCGCAGCCGAGCCGCAATTGCGCGCCGGCCTGGCCGGCGGCCTGCTAGTACCTGACGATGCGGTGATCTATCCGCCGTGCGCCGCCCGCTTCCTGCTGGAAAGCGCCCGCGCGCACGGCGCCGAAGTGCGCGTGGGTGCGGCCGCGGAGCTCAGCGCCACCGGCATTCACTTGCGCGATGGCGACTTCCTTTCGGCAGGCATCGTCGTCAATGCTACAGGAGCCTGGGCGCCGGAGCTGACGCCAGGCATCGCAGTACGCAAACGCAAAGGCCACCTCGCCATCACCGACCGCTATCCCGGCTTTGTGCGGCATCAACTGGTGGAACTTGGATACCTCAAAAGCGCGCATTCCAGTCAGGCGGATTCGGTGGCGTTCAACGCGCAGCCGCGGCGCACCGGACAGGTGCTGATCGGCTCTTCGCGGCAGTACGGCGCGCCGGAGCCCGCCATCGAAGCGCCCATCCTGAGCCGCATGCTGCGCCGCGCCCAGGAATATCTGCCCGGCCTCGCGGATTTGTTGGTGATTCGCTGCTGGACCGGCTTTCGCGCCGCCACGCCGGACAAATTGCCGTTGATCGGCCCGGCTGCCGGCAGCGCGCACATGTACCTTGCGACCGGTCACGAAGGCCTCGGCATCACTACATCGCTGGCCACCGGCAAGTTGGTGGCAGACCAGATCCTCGGCCGTCCGTCCGCCATTCCCCGCGAGCCTTACCTGCCAGGCCGGAAACACGAGGCGCCGCATGGCTGACACGGTTACCATCACCGTGAACGGCGCACCGGTCACCGTGCCGGCGGGCGCAACCGTAGCTACGGCGGTGGCGCTGGCCGGCATCCACACCTTTCGGCGTTCGGTAACCGGTGAGCCGCGCGCGCCGCTGTGCGGCATGGGCGTGTGCTTTGAATGTTGCGTCACCATCGGCGGCCGCGCCCACGTGCGAAGCTGCCAAACCGCCTGTACCGAAGGCCTGGAGGTGACTACCGATGCCTGACCGTTCTTTGTGGGGCAGGTTGATTACCTGCGGACCGATTGCCAATCGGTCCAGCCGGGCGCCAGCCCGGCCGCGGTCTTGGCGGCGATGGGCTCCCCATGACTGACCGCGCCTTCGACATCCTCGTGATCGGCGCCGGGCCCGCTGGCCTCGCCGCCGCCTGCCGCGCAGCCGAATGCGGCGCCAAAACTGCGGTGGTGGATGAAAACCGCAGACCCGGCGGGCAGATTTGGCGCGCCTCCGCCGGCCGCCTGCCGGTGGCTGCCCAACCGTGGGTGGTCACGGCGGGAAAGAAGGGAGTGGAATGGATCCCCGCGGCGCGAGTCTTTGCCGCGCCCGAACCCGGGCGGCTGGCGCTGGAGAATGCGGAAGGCGAATTCTCGCTCACCTACCGCAATCTGATTCTCGCCACCGGCGCGCGCGAGCGCTTCTTGCCGTTTCCTGGCTGGACGCTGCCCAACGTGATGGGCGCCGGCGGTTTGCAGGCGCTGGTGAAATCCGGCTTGCCGATCGAGAGGAAGAAGATCATCGTCGCCGGCACCGGGCCCCTGCTGCTGGCGGTGGCGCAGTATCTGCGCACGCGCCGGGCCGATGTGCGATTGATCGCCGAACAGGCTCCATGGCGCGCGCTGGCGCGATTCGCTGCCGGCCTGCCGCGGCATCCGGAAAAGCTGATGCAGACGGCGCAATTTACGTGGTCGCTTGCCGGTGTGAAGTTTCTGACGGGTTGTTGGCCGGTGGCAGCCGAGGGCGAAGCCAAAGTGGAAAGTGTGACGCTCGCTCGCGGCGGCCAGACTTGGAGCGAACCGTGCGATTGCCTGGCTTGCGGCTTCGGTCTGATTCCCAACACGGAACTGGCCGCGCTGTTAGGTTGCCGCATTGCCGCGGCCGGCGTGGAGGTCGACGAGTTCCAGCGGAGCTCGCTTGAAAACGTCTACGCAGCGGGCGAGATCACCGGAATCGGCGGCGTGGATCTCGCCGTTGCGGAGGGCGAGATCGCGGGCTTCGCCGCCGCCGGCCGGCCGGAACGCGCGCGTCGCTTGTTTCATGCGCGGGCGACGCACCGCAAATTCGCCGCCGCGATGGCACGGGCCTTCGCCTTGCGCGAGGAACTGAAAACGCTGGCGCGCACCGAGACGCTGATTTGCCGCTGCGAGGATGTGCCGCTCGGCCGCATCCACGCCTGTTCCGGATGGCGCGATGCCAAGCTGCACACGCGGTGCGGCATGGGCCCGTGCCAGGGCCGCGTCTGCGGTGGCGCGCTCGAGTTCCTGCTCGGCTGGAAGGCGGAATCGGTGCGGCCGCCGGTGCTGCCCGTCAGGGTTGCCAGCCTGATTGGGACGGAGCCAGGCGAAGAAGCGTCTTGAAGTTACCGAACTCATGGGAAGTCCGGTAACGGTTGATGGGCCATGCCTTCAACCTGAATGCCGAAGTTGGACGCCTTGTATCAGGGCACGGCTTCAGCCGTGCCGCCGACAACACGCATTCTGAGGGCTTCAGCCCCTGTCTGCTGGCCAGGGGCTAAAGCCCATAAGGTTCAACCCGTTCCGGCACGGCTGAAGCCGTGCCCTGATACAAGGTCCGGACCGGCGACATCATGGACACTTTGAACCGGCGACATCATGGACACTTTTGTTTGTTCTTTGGCTCGCAAACTGGGCTTGAGGCTAAAGC
>JBAVEN010000074.1:0-7092 GCA_049587755.1 Bryobacteraceae bacterium
CTGCCCTGGACCGACACCCTGGCGCTAGCGGCTCCCGGGCTGCCCTACGCGCCCGCCTCGTTGCCCTCAAGGGCTCATGAAGCGCTTCGCACCCGCGTATCGCGCCCACGAGGCCGGCAGTTGCAAAACCGCAGAATCATCCACTCTCGGGGGTTACGGCCAGCCAGCATTCTCCCGAGCGTTAACGCGCCATATCGGTAGCCCTTCCGCGGCTGCCACGGCGGGCCGGAACCGGCGTCGCGGGATCAGCGCGTGCGAAACCCGAATCGGAGTGATCTCCCAGAAGCGGACATATGGGGCGCGTCGGTTGGCGCACGTCCGCGCGTCGCGCGTTCTTTCCGCCCCCCGGCAGTGTTCCCCCCGCGCGGGAGCGGTTTTCGGTGTTTTGGCGGGGAGGGGCCTTTATTACTTTCTACAAAATGAGCCCTCTTGTCGAGAGTGTGGCGTTTTGGGGCTGAAATCACAGCGGGGGGCATGCGAATCGGTTCCTACTTAACTCAGCCACGCACAACGATGCGGCGAGTTATCATCTCAGTACGATGTTCAGAGCGATGTTGTTCGTCCTGTCTGCCGCAGCCGCGCAGGCCGCGTCCAGCGATGCCAAGCTCAATGCTCTGCGCGCGACGCTGACATCGATGCGCGGCACCCAAATGCGGAACATCGAGAATGGCGCCCCACGCGGCGCAACGTCGCAGCTAACGACCGCCAAGCATCAGCTCCGCGACTGGATCGAGAGCCGCCTGCCGGAGCTCGGCGACCGCGACAACCCGGGGACTTTCGAGAGTCGATTGAACTCCGAACTGGGCGCTGCTGGACTGATGTTCGATCCGGCCCATGCGTCGGCGTCCGATCCTTGGTCGATGGAGTATCTGGGTTATCTGAACCCTGTCAGGGTGCAACGAAGGTCGGCGTTCGTCGTTGTCGTTACTTCACTTGGGATCCAGTGCGGCGAGGACGAGTCGGCCTACGTCTACTTATGGTCCGGGGACGGCTGGCAGAGGGTTCTCCAAAACGAGCAGAACGACTACACGGAAAAGGGTTACAAACCGCAATTCTTGAGCGACGTCGTGATTTCTCCGTGGAACCTGTCGAACAATTACGTCGCTCTTACCCTCGGCACGCAGACGTGGTGCGCTTCCGTCTGGCACGACATTTACTATCGTGCCTTTCGGCTCGGCGGCGACCCGTTGGCGCGACCGTTGGTCTCGGGTGAAGAGAATGCCAATATCGGCGACGACCCGCCTATCCACGGTAGCGTTACAACTGATGATGTCTTGATCCAGTACGACGGGCACAGTATTGACAGCGGAATCCTCGTCCGGCAGCACGTCAGACATTATCGGATCGACGGGCCTGAGGCCCAACGAATTGATCCACTGGCGCTGCGCCCAAGGGACTTCGTGGACGAATGGCTAACGCACGACTGGAAGGAAGCGGCGTTCTGGTCCGAATCGGCAAATCGCGTTGGCATGCTTGCTTGGCACAAAAAACTACACAAGGACAACGTATACGGCGAGTTTATCTATCCGACGATGCACTGCCCGGCCACACCCGATTTGTGGCAGGTGGGAGTGGATTTCAGCGATCCGCCGACGCCTATCGGCGAGCCACCGAAAAGGGGGGGGTACTTTACGGTGCGTTGGCGACCGCCATACAAGTTCTCAATGGTGGGAGTGACCGACACGCCGTCTGCGGCCTGCAATCGGGAAGACCGCGAAGCCGACGACGCCCCACAGACCCTGTTCCGGTAAAGCCGTCCCTAGGGTTCCCCTGGATGTCCGGAGGTGTCCGCCCTCGCGCGAGGATCGCGCGCAGAATGTCGATCGCTTCGGACATCTCGGCGTGTGCCCTTTCCTGGTTGCCTGATTCGGCCCGCGCGATCGCCGCAACGATGAGGGCGCAGGGCGGGTTTCGCCGTCGTCAACTGCCCATATAGGGACATTTGTGGCGCGTCGACTGGCGCACATCCGCGGGTCGCGTTTCCGGGTCAGTATGCCGCAGATTGCATCGGACAGCGTTCCGGTTCGCCGGCCACGATTCGCTCGGAAGCCCCCGCCAGTGGGTACGGCAGTGAACGAGAACCGCGGTCGATGTATCCTGGAGGCTGGCAAATATGGTGCCGAAAGATCGGGTGCGGGCGCTCTTTACGGCGCTGGCATTCCTGCTGTTGCTCATCATAGCTGTCGGATCCGGGGCGGCCTGGCTCGGCACGACGTCGGTGATTCTCGTCTGGAGTGCATTCCTCGTCGGCAGCATCGTCATCATTGTGAAATCCATCCGACGTGGACAAACCGGAATCTACGGCCAGTTGGGTGCGCTACCTCGCAGTTGGCGGCGGTGGATTCTAGACGAGCATGAACGGCAGGGTCCGGACCAGCGGGCCGACGCCGATGATCAGCACGGTTCGTGAGGTCGCTCGGCTTCACCGATCTGAAACGGACACAGGCTTGCGTCGATAGTTCCATCGAACTTGGCCACCGCCTCGGCGGTTAAGGTCACCTGGACGTGCAGCCGCCATCTCGGACTTCTGCCACTCAAAGGGTCCCGAAACGGCGATGTGGGAAGTGGGCGGCCCAATCTTTCAGACCGGGCGTTAAGACCTGATATCGGTAGCCATTCGCTGCCGGCCCAAGCACATCCGCGGCAAGGATATTTGCCAGCCAGTGTCTGTCAGTCGATGGCCAACGATAACATTTATCGTCTGCTAATGTGCGCTCGCATTTTTGGGATCGCGATCAGTAGGCCGCCGCTTATGCCAATCGAGCGCTCATGCCCCCGCCCGAAACTGTAATCGTAACCCGGTTCGAGGTACCAGCCCAGTCTATGCTTCGCGGAGGGCCAGAACATAAAATCCAGCACGACTTCACCGCCGAGTGAGTTCGTTGTAATACCGTACTCCCTCGTATGAATCCACTCCGGACCAACACCGACCATAAATTCCGCTTTTTCGGAGAGGGTCCAGGGCTTTTTGAACAGAAGGTCGGTATCCCATTCCGCCGAGTGACGGCTAAAGAGCGGCGTGATACCCGCCTCAAGTTCTAGCCAGTTCTCTATCGGTGTAACTTCAACCGCGACGTCGGGGCCGAAGCTCGATCCGCCGTCTTTGAGATTCCGGGTGGCGGCTCCACCAAGCTCGACAACTGCCGCAGGCTCTTCATAGGCTGACTGCGCGAAGGCGTTTCCAGAAGAGAGAAACAATGATGCCAACAACAGGGACTTTGTGGTGTTCACTTTGATGGGAGTGTATCAGCCTTTCCCAACTACAGTCCATCCGAACCTCAATCCGGCATTATGTCAAAGAAGGCATTTGGCTGGTTTGTCGCCAAACGTCCAGTGGGTCCGGTGCAGGCATGAACGGCGTAGGTTACCACGCGAGCGTTAATATTCAATATCGGTAGTCTATTCTGCCGACAAGGCGGTCGTCCGAGGCTGCAACTGCACGCGAAGCTCCGACGAAGTGATCCCCAGGGCGGCCAATCTTCGCCCCCCCCCCGCGCCTTCAGCGCATCATGTTTTACGCTGGGGCGGAGCGGCGCTCGGCCGGCTCTGGCCGATTCGCATAAATGCACCGATCAAGGAACTGGTTGGATCGGTAACTCAGATTAGCCACCAGCACCCCTAAGAATGTCGTGAGACTGGGCCTGTTCCTGGCGAACCGCAGCACCCGCCACAGGATCTGCGGATAGGAGTAGTATCGATCGGTGAACAGGTTCACTTCCTCCACCAGTTCTTTCCAACTGAAGTTCTTATAGTCGGCCACCGGATGCGTCAGCGTGTAGTACCTCCAATCCGCCGGGTAATCATTTGAACGAATCCTGCCCTCGCCCTCCATCTGTGCATACAGCTTGGCTCCGGGAAGTGGCGTCAGGATCAGCACATTCGCGGCGTCGATGCCGTATTCCCTGGCTGCGCGAGCGATGGTTTCGCCAATTCCCCGCTTGTCTGTATCGATGCCTATGATGAACGATCCCACAACGCTTAGGCCGTGCCGTTGAATGCGGCGGACCGAGGCACGAAAGTCTCTCCCCTGCTGGAGGTTGAACTTCTTGCCAACCGCCAAGAGCCCTTCCACCGTCGGAGATTCGAATCCGATAAACACGCCCTGGCATCTCGCACGCCACGCGAGGCCGAGCAGTTCTTCATCGTCCGCGAAGTTAATGGTTGCCTGGCAGATCCAAGGCCGGGTTAGCCGCTCGGCAATCATGGCCTGGAGCAGTTCCTTGAAGCATGCGAGATGGTCGCGGCGGGTCCCGATGAGGTTGTCGTCCACGAACAGGATGACTTTCTCCCGGATCAGCCGCAGTTCGGCGATCACATCGGCGACCGGTCGGTGTCGGTACGTGCCTCCATTGAAAGCAGTCACGCTGCAAAAGCTGCAGTTCAACGGGCAGCCGCGGGTTGTTTGCAGCGAACCGAAGTAGTACCTTCCCCGCAGCAAGTCGTGGCGAGCCGGCGGGATTTCGGCCATCGAACTGATCCCGCCCTCATAAACCCTCCGTAGCACCTTGTTGCTTCCGTCCCCCAGGACCTGCTTCCACACCGATTCCGCCTCGCCCGTGACCACCGCATCCACATACTGCAGCGCCTCATCGCGACAGAACGTGGCATGAATGCCTCCCATCACGACAGGCACCCCCATAGCGCGAAACGTCGCCGCGATCTCGTAAGCGCGCGTCGCTTGGGACGTGAACGCCGTGATCCCAACGAGATCTGGCCTGGGCAGGAGTCCGTAATCGTAGTGATCGAGGTTCTCGTCGAGCAGCGTCACCTCCCACTCCGGTGGAGTCAGTCCTGCCACCACGAGAAGGCCGAGCGGCTTCCACACCCGATAGCGATTCAGGCGGTTCGAGCGGACCTTGTTCAGGCTGACGATCGGGTTGTCAGGATTCACAAGATAGAGTCGCATTACCCTCTTGCGTTTTGTCGAATATCAACCATTCGCTGTACGCGGGTCAAATGCGAGAACGGAGCATTTCTACGGCCCGATACCAATCCTCGCCCGGCGATTCCTCCGGACAACCCCGAGCTTGCCAGAGCTCGTAGGCAAGGGCGGCGATGTCCTCTTCTCCAAGCTCGTTGCCGAGGGCGGTGAGCTTCCGCTCGGCTTGGTTACTGGGATCGATTGCCAGGGGTAGTGACGGGTTTGCAGTCTTTTTTCCCTTCGACATGATGTCTACTCCTTCATTGAGCGGACTTTGCTTCACTCGGCGAAAGGGCCCAAAGTCTGTTTCGGTCAATGTTGCCGGTCACAGAATCTGGCGCTCCGTGTCGCCCCGGCTGGAATGCCCGCAGCATACGCATTTCCAGTTTTCGGGACGTCCCATTTTACCCCTGATCAGTGCGATGCTCATGCAAGTCGCATGGACTTGCCGTCGATTGGAGGATTGGGCCCGTGGAGCTGCTCCTGGGCCACGGACTCCAGCTCGCAGTTCCTCGCCTTCCTCGCCCGCCTCAGCAGGTCCAGCGCCGCCCGCCTCTGCGATTTCCTGAGCTTCTTCCTCACGTTTCCTCCTCTAGGAGCACCCAGCGAAAAGAACTCGACCTACTCCTCCAGCATCCGGCGCTCGACCGTCGGCCAGGAGCGGGCGAGCTTACGCCTTGCCGATGACCATCAATCTGTTTCCCGTGCATCTTATGTCACAGTTTCTTCTTCTGTCCGTATTGTCGCAGAAGGTCGAATAAAAGTGCATTCTCGCGGTGGCTGCTGTTCGCCTGACAGCCCCGACCTAATTGGCCGCGCACCAGTCGAGCGCGATTTGCATCAGGGCGTCAGCCATGCCGCGGCGTCGATGTGCTGGCTCGGTGTATACGTTGAGAATGTTGCCGCGCCATTGGCCAGCGGCGTTGAACAGGGCCCTTAGGTGTATACTGCGGGCGTCCGGGATGCCAAGATGGAGATTCCGGAATAATATGTTATAGAAGGAAGGTGCCAAGATGCCGGAAGATCGGATTAGGGTTGCGCCCAATACAGTGGCGTATACTGACAGGGAAAACCGCAAGCTAGTAGTGGAGTTTGCTATCCCAGGGGCGCCAACGGATACCATCGACGTGAAGATCCTGGAAGACAGCGTCCACCTGACAGCGCCAGCAAGGGACATCGAGTATGTTTCTGCACTGGCTTTAGGTTGGCCGGTGAAACCTGACAAAGCCGAAGCGACTTACGAGCACGGCCTGCTCCGAATCGAGGTGCCCCTCAAAGATCCGATGGAGGGTGCTGTGAAGATCGCCATCAAAGCAGGTAGCGCGGAAACCAGGACCAAAACAATCGAAGGCTGAATACCCCAATTGGCCAGTTTTTCGGGATCTTCGACCGACCGATCGCCAGCTTGTTTTTGCTAGTGTACGGCAGATGTCGGAGGCGCAGGGCAAAGCTCGAAGCCTGTTGAGGGATCTGGATCCACCCAGAAGTTGGAGGGGAAATCCTGTTGGTGATCGTGCCTGCCGGCAATGGCCGGTCGTAACGACGCTCCGAACCTCGCGACCAAGCTCGTTGAACCGCCGAGATAGATAACACCGCTTCGGCGGGAAGCTGTTAGCATGAAGGTTCTATTTTGGCCAGGAATCAGGAATAAGGAGGTGATCGTTGGCCGAGGTCCACATTCAGGATGGTGAAACTCTGGAAAACGCGCTGCGGCGCTTCAAGCGCAAAGTTCTGCAAGAGGACATCATTAAGGAAGTTAAGCGGCACGCTTTCTATCTGAAACCAGGTCAGAAGAAGCGGATCAAATCCGCCCAAGCACGCAGGCGCAACCGCAAGAAGCGCACTCGCGACAGCGCGCCAGAGCCAAATTGACGGTAGTACCAGCTTCGGTTGAAGTCTGCCCCCGGCGGTCATTATGCATTCCGTGCCAAACGCTTCGCTCTTCAGAGAAAATTCGCCATAAAGGCGCAGCGCTCTGACGGAGATGTCCCATCATCTACACGCTAAGACCTCGCATCTGCGGGTACACCCCCGCGAGCGATAACCGGTGTTATCGGACACTGTTTTCCAGGGAAGCTCAGATGTCGATCCGGATCTCACGCCAGCGTTTCGTCAAGCCAGTTATAGATGCAGAAGTCCCGATACCCAGGAGCGGCAACTTCGCAGTGCTG
>JBAVEN010000075.1:0-45318 GCA_049587755.1 Bryobacteraceae bacterium
CAGGATGCCAGAACGCCCAGTGCCAAGGTGCGAAGCAGCGTGTTGTGTCGAATCGTTTTCATGACGAACCTCCTTATGTTCGTTATCAGGCCAACCCTCGAGTTGCCTTCACCCTGAAATGCGCAAATCGCCGCTGCAAACTGTCATCGAAGTTAAAAACTTGGTGGGACTGTGAGAACAAGCATACTGCGCACAAGAATGACAAAATAGGTGTCACAGACCCGGTTGACTTAAATTTGTGTTGACATTCGACCCGAGCGGCCGTATCCTTCAGGTAGGATGTCAACCCAAGAGAACGACAAGGATCGAATCATTTTGCTGCAGGGCACTTTGGACCTGTTGATCCTGCGTACCTTGATCTTCGGCCCGCAGCACGGACAGGGGATCGCGCGGGCTATCCAGCAGAACTCCCGGGACGCCCTGCTGGTGGACCACGGTTCGCTTTATCCCGCTTTGCAGCGTTTGGAGGAACAGGGCTGGATTAGTGCCGAGTGGGGCGTCTCGGAGAACAACCGCAAGGCCAGGTTCTACTCGCTAACTAAGGCAGGACGCGCACAACTGGCCAGGGAAGCTACTAAATGGCGGCGGCTGGCGGCGGCTATTGGGCGCGTGTTGGGACCGGACGCCTCAGAGGCTTGACTCCATGATCGGACGTCGGAAGAGGTGCGACGAAGACTTCGCCCAGGAGATTTCGGCCCATCTGGAACTGGAGGCGGACCGCCTGCGCGAGGAAGGGCTGAGCGAAGCGGAGGCTCGTGCGGCCGCGCACCGGGCTTTCGGAAACGTGACTAGCGTACAGGAGCGTTTCTATGAGTCGGGGCGGCTGATTTGGCTGGAGCAACTAGTGCAGGACTTACGTCACGCCGCACGGTTGCTGCGCAAGAGCCCTGGATCCACCATCATTACCATACTCACTCTGGCTATTGGCATCGGGGCGAATACAGCCATGTTCAGCGTGGTCGACGCTTGCCTGCTGCGTCCCATACCGTACCCCGATTCCGATCGGCTCATTACCGTTTGGACGCGTCCCCCGCAAGGCGGCCATCTGGGCGTCGCTGCGGGAAATTTCCTCGATATTCAGAAACAGAGCCGCTCCTTCGAGCATATGGGCGTGTTGGCTCAGGCGGACTTCCATCTATCCACCAGCGAGGGGGCGGAACGGCTTTCCGGCTTTCGCGTCAGCGCGGAGTTTCTCGATGCCCTCGGGGTGAGACCAGCCATCGGGCGCGGCTTCGCCCTGGGGGAGGACCGTCCGGGCGCTGCTCCCCTCGCCATCCTGAGTCACGCCGCATGGCGCAGCAAGTTCGGCGGCGACCCCCGCATTCTTGGGCAGGCGATTACGCTCGATGGCCGGAAGTGCACCGTCATTGGCGTGATGCCCGAGAGCTTTCGGTTTGCTTTCTCTCCGGAACTATGGACCCAGTTAGTGCTCGACCCAGCCGCCGCCGCACGGGACATCCCCAACCTGTTGATCTTTGCCAAGCTCAAGCGCGGTGTCGGCCTCAAACAGGCTAAGGCCGAGATGCAGGGCATCCTCGGAAACCTCGCCAGGGCCTATCCTCAGGCAGGGCTGAATGGCTGGAGCATCGATCTGGTGCCATGGCAGCAAGAGATGGCGCGGTATCACCGGGATACCGTAGTGCTGCTATTCGGAGCGGTGAGCTTCGTGCTGCTGATCGCCTGCGTGAATGTGGCCAACCTGCTGCTGGCCAAGTCGGCGGTGCGGCATCGCGAACTGGCGGTCCGCGCCGCGGTGGGAGCGGGGCGCCAGCGGCTGATCCGCCAGTTACTCACCGAAAGCGCGCTCATGGCCGGGCTGGGAGGAGTAGCAGGCGTGCTGCTGGCTGTTGGATTGACGCCCTTGGCCGCGACCTTGATTGCTGAGCCATTGCGCGCCGGCCTGGCGCCCATGGGCATTGACGGCCGCGTATTGACGTTTACGCTCGCGCTTTCTTTGCTCGCAGGCTTGCTGTTTGGCCTCGTACCGGCATGGCGCGCCTCCAGAATAGATCTGTACGACATCTTGAAGGATACCGGCCGCTGCCTGTTGGGCGGATCGGGGGGAAGGACTCTCCGCTCCGCCCTCGTTGTTCTGGAGGTGGCACTGGCGCTCATCCTGCTGGTGGGCGCCGGTCTGCTTACCCGTACCCTGGTCGCCTATTCTTCCGTGGATCCCGGCTTCCGCGTCGAGAACGTCCTGACCATGCGGGTGGTGATGCCGGAGGCGCGCTACACGGAAGGCGGCCGGCTACGCGCTTTCGTGCGCCAGTTGCTGGCGAAAGCGCGCGCCGTGCCTGGTGTGCGAGCCGCCTGTCTGGCTTCCTTCATGCCGCTCGATGGCAGTGCGTATTCGATTGGATTTCAGGTCGGCGGGGCAGAAAAGAAAACCGAGCCCCTCCAGATTGTTACTGACGGATACTTCGAAACGTTGGGCATACACCTACGGCAAGGGCGCTTTTTCAATGAACGTGACAACGAGGCCGCCCCGCGGGTAGTGATCGTAAACGAGACCTTTGTCAGCCGCCACCTCGCTTCCGAGGAAGCGCTCGGGCAGCGGTTGATCATGGAGCAGTGGCGGATTGGGGGCGGAACGCCCGGGCCGCTGGTTCCCTGGGAGATCGTGGGCGTGGTCGGGGATGTCAAGTTGGGTGGACTGGGGAGCGCCCCTATGCCAACCATCTACGCACCAGTTTGGCAACAGCCTCGCATTGGTGGTGTGCTGGGGGTGCGCACCGAATCCGATCCCTCTGCCGAGGCCCCTGCGTTGCGTGCCGTGGTGCGGGCTGTAGACCAGGACGTGCCGGTGACCGATGTCCGCACCATGCAGCAGGCCGCGGCGCTCTCCGTCGTACAGCCGCGCATGCGGGCCTGGATGGCTGCAGCGTTTGCAACCATGGCTTTGATTCTGGCCGCGCTGGGCATTTATGGAGTGATCTCGTATTCGGTGGCGCAGAGCACACAGGAAATGGGAATCCGCATGGCCCTCGGCGCCCGCCCCCGCCAGGTCCTTTACAGAACACTGCGGGGCGGATTGATGATGGCCGGTCTTGGGCTGGCGATCGGTTTGGTAGGTTCTCTTGCCTTAACGCGGCTTTTCGGGAACCTCCTGTACGCGGTTCAGCCCGCCGATCCAGCCACCTATATCGTAGTCTCGGCGCTGTTAACAGCGGTTGCGGTGCTGGCCGCCTATTTACCCGCGCGACGTGCGGCAAGGGTCGATCCCTCTGTTGCCCTGCGCTGGGAGTAACACATCATCGAACCATGGAGGCATGAGATGAGAGCGTATGCTGTGAGTCTGCTCGCGTGTTTGCTTGCGCCGCTGTGTGGGCCGCCGCCAACCCCGCTGTGGGAAAGTGGAATTGCGATTCGGTCGGGGAAAACGGCGCCAAATTGAGTTGGACCCTCGCGGTTTCAGAGGCGGCCGGCCAACTTGCCGCCACGGTGACTTTGGACGGCACCGACATTTCGCTTCTCGAACCTAAGGTGGACGGCAACACCCTGACCTTCAAACTCAGGGTTAATGAGCACGAGGTGGTGTCATTCGAGTTGCACATCGATGGTGACAAGCTGACCGGTCGCTTCGAAGGTAAGGATTCCGGCAAAGCGACGATCACGGGTGCGAGGGCGACGTAGCTGCGACCGCCGGCCTTATCGCAACTGCCAGTTGGAACACCTCGGAAGCTGCGCCGGCGGCTTGAAATCGGCTGCAGGTCAAGCAGCGTGGTTGCAGGCTCGTTTAGGTCTCTTTTTGCATTGCGCGGAAGTTATGGACCAGGAAGGAGCCTTGGTTGCGGGGGAAGGATTTTAACGTTCGACCTTTGGGTTATGAGCGTGTCGAACCTTGGCTATGTAGTTGATAATAGGGCACGAGTGGCACTCGAAAAAACCCTAAGTAACCCTCGGGAACGGGTAATGGGAGTTGAATGGGAGCGGAAAATGACCTTTGGGTTTTCACCCTAAATAAAAGGAGTTGGAACTGCCGGGAGCGCCGGATAGAGCCAAGTCCCAAGGCGACGATCCGCATGAACCCTTTAACTATTTCGGGTATTATGCATATAGATGCGCGAGACCGATTCAAGCCGAAATCTGTATGAGATCGCCGAGCCCCAGTATGGCTTCTTCACCACGAAACAAGCCAAAGAGGCGGGCTATGACGAGTCGAAGCACGCGTACCACGTTCGTGCCGCCGGCGAGCTTCTGGGCGGCGATTTCCGAGGACGGTGTTTACCACGGATGATCGCTGCTCGCACTTGGCCATTGACGCAAGCCGACTTCTTGTTCCCTATCCAGCCAAACAAGCCCAAACCTCTCGACGACGAAGCCTCTCGCCGAGAATGACAACGGAACACCAGGCCCCGGCCGCCTATCGCCCTTCGCGTACGAATTTGGCCTTCCATGGTCAGTTCACACTCGCGACAATGTCACCGTAATCGGGTCCGACGCTCGGGCGCTCGCTTCCGTTTGGTAAGCGGAGGACAACGACGATATTCTCTGGTCCGATCTCAATGCGCTGTACAGTCGCGGACGAGACTCCCTGGTGCGCGGCATCATACAAGTCTTTCCATCGGCCGCTGCCCCCTGATAGACAGAATTCTGGAGAATGTCCCAGACGGCTTGCCGCGACCAGATGTGTTTGCCCGTCGCGGTCAGTCTATCGGCGCCTGGCAGGCGGCAGACTTCTCCGAGGCTACAGCGCTCCTGTCCCACCCGGGTGAAGATGTCCCTGACGACCTCCACCTGGTCAGAGACAGGTTCAAACCGGGCTTGGCCTCCACGATCGTGAACCGTGGACGTAGCGATAGCCGTACGGTACGTTCGACAAAACGTTTTGCGACCTCCGCTCTCGGCCTCCGCCGCATGCGCATCGCCTGCACCCGCTGCCGGAAAACAGTATCCGACTATCCGACATATCGCTCGCACGCAATTCTGTGATGGGGGCAGATACACTGGGCTGCGAGTGCAAGCAGTTTGCCCGCCCACGCAGGACGAACCGTTTGAATGGGCGCCGTTTTCAGTGATCGTAAAGAGCGGCGGGAATTGGGCCTGCGATCGCGAACACATGTTATTCTAATGCTACAAAGGAGTACGGGATATCGAACCAAGGGAGGGTACCCGCGTGACCACGCGACGTGAGTCATCCGCGGGGAGCGGCTCTGAAAAGGACGGCGCAACGCGCCCAGGGCCCTCAAGTAAAGGCGGGTCGCGCTGATGCGCCTCGGATGTTCACATCTGCGCGTCGAATTCCCGTCAGCTCATGGTCCTGTGCTTGCTCTGCGCGATCTGAGTTTCGGCAGCCGTGACGGCGAGTTTCTTACCTTTGTGGGACCAAGCGGCTGCGGCAAGACCACCCTCTTGCGCGTGCTGGCTGGCCTGCTGCCACCGGGCGCAGGGAAAGTGGAGCGCATCACGGGACCGCACGACCCTAATCCCAGCGTGTTGCTGGTCAGCCAGGAACACAATCTGTTTCCCTGGATGACGGCCTCCGCCAATGCGGCGTTCGGCCTGGAAATGCAGGGTGTACCGAGCCGGGAACGCGAGGCCCGCGCGCGGGAACTTCTGGCGCGGCTCGGCTGTGCGGGAAAGGAGCGCGCGTATCCCTGCCAGCTTTCGCTGGGCATGAAGCAGCGCGTCGCGGTGGCGCGCTGTTTCCTGAGTGATCCGGCCGTGATGCTCATGGACGAACCCTTTGCGGCGCTGGATTGCCAAACCCGCATGGTTCTGCAGCAGGAAGTGTTGGATCTCTGGGAACAGAACCGGAAATCGGTCGTTTTCGTGACGCACGATGTCGAAGAAGCGATCCTGCTCAGCGACCGGATCCTGGTTCTGAGCGAGGGGCCTGGAACGGTGGTGGCCGAATACCAAGTCCCGGCTTCACGACCGCGCCAGGCGCTACTCGAAATGAACGGAGAGCTGTGGGAACTCAAGCAACGCATCCTGGGATCGCTGAGACTGGCGGCCGGCGTCGAGCGCTTCATCTGCGCCCAATGAGACTGGTCCGTTTTGTCGGGGCGCGATCGTGGCTGCTGGCGCTGCTGCTGGTTTGCTGGCAAATCCTGGCGGCGCGCCGCATTCTGGACCCGCTGTTTTTCCCGCCGCCGTCGAAAGTAGGTGCGGCGCTTTGGGCGATGCTGTTAAGCGGCGAACTGGGAAGGGAAGTCGGCATTACGCTGGCGCGCGCCGGCACCGGCCTGTTGGCCGGTGTGGTGGGCGGAGCCCTGGTCAGCATCCTGCTGTGTCTGTCGGCGCGGTTGCGAACCGCCGCACAGCCGCTGGTTTCCGCGCTGTATTCGACGCCGCGGCTGACGATGCTGCCCATGGTCATGCTGATTTTCGGGGTCAATGAGACATCGCGGCTGGCGCTGGTGGCGCTGAGCACGGGCCTGGTCATGGTGATTCAGATTTCCGATGCCGTCCGCGGCGTCAACCGGCACTACGTGGATCTGGCGGCGAACTATGGCGCCAGCCGCGCTGTAATCGTCCGCAAAGTCTATTTTCCGGCCTGCCTGCCGCAGATTTTCACGGCGCTGCGCCTGTGTACCGGGCGCGC
Source organism: Bryobacteraceae bacterium (assembly GCA_049587755.1). GTDB lineage: Bacteria > Acidobacteriota > Terriglobia > Bryobacterales > Bryobacteraceae > Bog-375. The sequence continues at coordinate 6,548 of JBAVEN010000075.1, forward strand.
CCTGGTGATGACGATTTCGATTGAAATGTTGAGCAGCGACGACGGGATCGGCAGCATGATCTGGATGTCATGGCAAACCTTCGCGACCGAGAAGTTATACGCGAGCGTGGTAGTGGCCGCGCTGCTGGGGTTGCTATCCGGCCCGGTATTTCATCGGCTCGAGCGCCGCCTTGTGCCATGGACAGGCGGGCCGGTATGATCCAGGAAATCGTCTACTACTCGAGGATGATGCTGGGCATTCGCGACCTCCTGCGGCAGCCGGTGGCGGCGGACCCGATGGCCGCGCTGCAACTGCAAATGGAGCATCGCGAGGAGAATTTTCTCGACTTGGCGCGCCGTGTCGTCTTCTCCAATCCCCAACACCCCTATCATGAGATGTTCAGGATCGCGGGATGCTCCTCGGAGGACCTGGCGGCCGAGGTCGGGCGATACGGCCTCGAATCGGCACTCGACAAACTTGCCGCCGCGGGGGTTTACCTCACACACGATGAGTTCAAAGGCAAAACGCCGCTGATCCGGGGTGGCCGCGAGATCCCGTGCGGGCCACGCGCGCTGCTGAACCCGCTGGTGCGCGGCCGCATGATGAGCTCAAGCAGCGGGAGCCGCAGCCGCGGGACCATGACCCCGAAAAGCACGCGATTCCAGGTTTACCGGGAAGTGCATCATCACTTACTTTGGCGCGAATTCGAACTCGCCGAACGGACCAGCGTGCAAGTGTGTCCGATTCTGCCCTCGGCGACCGGCATCGGATACAATCTGCGGTGCATCCGCTCCGGCCAGAAGCCGGCTAAATGGTTCGCGCAAAGCGGCCTTTGGCGGGATGAGGGCCACTACCGTGTGGTTACGCACTGCATCGTCCGTTCGGCACGGCTGATGGGCGCGCCACTGCCGTTGCCGGAGTATTTGCCGGAGAACGATTTCTCGCCGGTGGCGCGGTGGATCGCGCAGCGAAGGCGGGAGGGGCTTTCGTGCGCGATGCTCGGCTTCGTTAGCCCCGCGGTGCGCGTGGCGGCGGCCGCGCGGGACGCGGGGCTGGACATCGCGGGAACGCTTTTTCTGGTTGGCGGGGAAGCGCTGACCGACGCAAAACGGGCGGCCATCGAAGCGGCCGGGTGCGAAGTTTATCCCAGGTATGTCGTCTCCGAAGTGGGGTCGATCGGGAACGCGTGCCGCCGCATGCGAACCGGCAATAGCGTGCACGTGCGTCGCGACTCGGTGGCCGTAATCAGCCGCCGGCGGCTCGCGCCACTTTCGGAGATGGAAGTGAACTCGCTGATGTTCACCAATCTGTTGCCGTTCGCCGCGCGGTTTCTAATCAACGCCGAAATGGACGACGCGGGCATTCTGGAACCAGTGGCTTGCGACTGCGAATTCGCCCGCGCCGGGATGAATTTGCGGATACGCGACATTTACAGTTACGGAAAGCTCACCGGCCAGGGCATCACGCTGATGGGCGGCGATATCGTGCGGTTACTCGAGACCGCGCTGCCGCGACGCTTCGGCGGCGCGCCGGGCGACTACCAGCTCGTCGAGTACGACGGCGCCCGCCAGGCGCAACTGGAGCTACGCATCAGTCCCCGGGCAAGCGCCGGACCGCCGGCCGCGGTGCGTGATTTTCTGCTGCGCGAGATTCGCGGCTGTTACGGTGGCGCCCTGGCATCGCGAGTGTGGACCCATTCGGGCGGTTTCGAAGCCGTCGTCGCCGAACCATTCGCGACGCGCAGCGGAAAAGTGCTCCCCCTGCACCTGCTGGGTCCGAAGGCGGAGGCCGCGCGTGCTTCGTAGAACATTTTTAAGCGTCCCTGCCTTTGCCGCGGCGGCCGCTCTGGTTTCCTGCGAGAGGCACGCGTCGAAATCGGCGCGGATGAAGCTGCGGGTCTCCACCGCCCATAACCTTTCCATGTGCCCGTTTTATCTGGCGTACGAGTCGGGATACTTCGCCGATGCGGGGTTCGACATCGAGGTGATGAAGGACCTCGGAACGGCACACTCGCTGCCGCTGCTGGCGGGCGGGAAACTGGATGCGAGTCTTGGCGTGTTCGGACCCTCCGTGGTGAACGCCGTGGTGCGCGGCGCGCGTGTTCGGCTGGTCGCGGCCCGCGAGGTCCTGTCGCCATCCTGCGGCACCATCAGCACCATCTTCGCCAGCCGCCAGGCTTTCTCCCAGGGCGTCCGCAACATGCGCCAGCTCCGGGGCGCCCGCATTGGCATCGGCAACAACGGGACCTGGTCGGGTTTTGCGCTGGATACACTGTTGCGGCACGAGGGCATGCGTCTGAGCGACGTGGTGGTGCGGAAAATGCCCGATACCGATAAAGTGGCCGCCCTGCACGCGGGCGGAATTGACGCTTTCTTATCCTCGCAGGGCGACTTAAATCCCGAGCTGCGGCCTTTGGGGTTAGTGGCCGGCCCGAGTCTCCCGAGTCTGCTGCCAAACTTCCAGTATTCTTACATCTTCTTCGGAAGCCGTTTACTGGACGGTCCCGTCGAAACCGGCGCACGGTTTCTGCACGCTCACTTCCGCGGCGCTCGCGACTATCTGGCCGGCAGGACTCCGCAGTTCCTGGAGGATTACGCGAAGCAGAACAATCTGGATCCAAAACTGCTTCGCGAGGCTTGCCGCGCCACCTTTGAGCGAGACGGAAACATCCACCCGGACGATATGCGGCGATACATCGAATGGATGGCCGCGAACGGCATGTGCCCAGCCAATGTGGACGTCACGGCGCTCGTCGATACCCGATTTCTGGAGGCTGCCCGCAAAATGAAGTGAACACGGCGGTTATATCTATGCAAAAGAGCTGCCACTACCGATTCCAAGCCGCGCTGCTGTTGGGCGCGCTGGCCGCAGTGCCGCTCGCGCGCACCCAGCCATTAGGTTCCATCACGGGGACCATCACCGATCCTTCCGGGCGGACTGTGGCCGAAGCCGGCATCCGCGTGGTCGACATCGCGACCAATGCGGAACGCAAGGCGGTCAGCGACCAGGAGGGCCGCTTCCTGGTGGCAGACCTGCCGCTGGGCACGTACTCGCTATACGTCACCCACGGCGGTTTTCAAGTCTCTCGAATGGATGGCTTAGCACTGGCGGCGGGCCGCACGCTGCGCGTCGCCGTGGAGCTGAAAATCGGTCCATCCAACGAGACGGTCGCGGTGACCGCCGAAGCGCAGCCGGTGGACACGCAGGCAGGCGCGTGGGCCGACGCCGTCAGCCAGCAGCAGCTTGCCGCGCTGCCGCTCAATGGACGGGATGTATTCGATCTCGCCGCGCAGCAGGTTGGCGTGCAGACTCCGCCCAGCGCTAACGCCGCCATCAACACGGGGCTCGGCATACACATATCCGTAAATGGTTCCCGTCCCAGCGAAAACGCGTTCCGCCTGGATGGAATTTACATCGACGATGCCGGCGGCTCCGCCCCCGCCAGCGCCGCGGGCTATCTTCTCGGCCTGGAAGCCATCGCCGAATTGAACGTGGTCGCCGCGCCGTTCAGCGCGGAATACGGCCGCACCGATGGTGGCGTTCTCACCGCCGTGTCGAAATCGGGAACCAACGACTTCCACGGTGCGCTTTATGAGTATGTCCGCAACAGCGATTTCGACGCTAAGAACTTCTTCGATCCCACCGTTGGGCCGATTCCGGCGTTTCGCCGAAACCAGTTCGGCGGACTGCTGGGCGGACCAATTCTCAAGGACAAGCTGTTTTTCCTGCTCAATTACGAAGGGATCCGGATCGCCTCGAATGATACGGCCACCATCGTCACGCCGGATGCCCAAGCCCGCAACGGCCTGCTGCCTGTGAACGGCGTTTTGAAGCAAGTTCCCGTCGCCCCTAAAATCTTGCCGTATCTGGCCCTGTATCCGCTGCCCAACGGCGCCGACCTGGGGAATGGGACGGGCGACTATAGCGCGCCAGTTCCCACTGGCACTCGCGAAGACTTTGCCACCGGGAAACTCGACTACATCAGGAGCGAGCGCTGGCGCTTTAATGCGCACTACACTTTCGACGACACGGATTCCAACACGGGCGACCCATTCGGAGTCTGGACTTACCGGGGCGATTCGCACGACAACCTGGTGCAGGCCGAAGCGCAGTTTGTGCCCTCGGCGAATACGGTCGAGGAATTCCACGCAGCCTTCAGCCAGATCCGCAACGGGAGCGAAGCCGCCGCCGCCGCGGACCTCACCGCAGACTCCTTCGTTCCCGGCCAGAACGTGGGCGCATTGCAGGTCACCGGCTTGGCCAATTTTGGAGGAAACAATGCCCGTAACACGCCCAATTTTTTCGCGCTGAGCGATGGACAGATCAGCTATTCGCTCACCAGGATCGCGGGCGCGCACAAACTCACCGCCGGCGCCAGTTTCGACCGCACTCTGCTTGATGAGGACGGCGATTTGGACCGCGCCGGTTATTACCAATTCACTTCACTCCAGAACTTTCTCGCCGCGACGCCATCGAAACTCAGTATCCTGGCGCCGGGTTCCACCACGCTGCGGCATTGGCGCATGGAACAGTTCTCCGGCTATGTGCAGGATGATGTGCGCCTTGGCCGCCATCTGACATTCGGCGCCGGCGTGCGTTATGAGATGGCCACCACGCCCGTGGAGCGCGACCGCCAATCCGCCTCGCTTCCCGACCCCCTCACGGACACCAGCGCCATCGTGGGCGGCCCGCTGTATATCAACCCTTCGAAGCGCAATTTCGCTCCGCGCCTGTCTATCGCTTGGGACCCCGCGGGCAACGGGCACACCGTGGTGCGCGCCGGCGGCGGCATCTTTTACGATTTGCTGGGAACGCGCGAGTTGTTAGAGGCCGGACTGTACATGCCGCCGCTTTACGAACGCTATGTGATCAGCAAGCCAGTGTTTCCGGATGCCCTGGCCTCGATCGGCGCCACCCCCGGGCCGGCAGCCGTCCAGATGCTGGCCTACCGCCCGAACCAGCCTTACGTGTTGCAGGACCAACTGGTGGTGGAACATGAATTCGGACGCAACCTCGTCGGGCAGATTGGCTATGCGGGCGCCCGCGGCGTCCATCTGGAGGGGGTCATCAACGACATCAACACACCACAGCCGCAGATCCTCGCCAACGGGCAGATGTACTTTGCGGCAGGCGCCCCGCTGCTGAACCCGGCGTTTTCGTCGATATCGCTGCGGGAGGCGTCCTTCGACTCCGTCTACCACAGCCTGAATACGGGCTTGCAGATGACGGTTGACAAGAGCCTTCGCGTGCAGAGCAAGTTCACCTGGAGCAAGTCCATCGACGACGATACCGCGGCCGTCCTCGCCGACTTCTACTCCAATGCGAGCATGCAAACCCTGTTTGACTTCCGCCAGAACCGCGGCCGGTCGGACTTCGATTGCCCTTTCGCCTTCGCCACCAACTTTATTTACGACCTGCCACGCCCGGAATCCGGCGCGGCGAATCTGGTGTTGAGCGGTTGGCAACTGGATGGAACGGTGCAGGCGCAATCCGGCAATCCGTTCGGCCCGATCGTCGGTTTCGACAACGCAAACCTGGGCGGCTCTTCGAGTTTGGATGGGGAAAGGCCCAATCTCGTCCTCGGCCAGCCGCTGATTACGGGAAGCGTGCAGCAGTATTTCAATCCGCTGGCCTTCTCGCTGCCGGCCAACGGAACTCTGGGTAATTTGGGACGCAACGTACTCCAGGGGCCCGGGCTGGTGATGGTCAATTTGGCGCTCGACCGGACATTCTGGAAGCGCGAGAAGCAGTCCTTCCGGCTTCGCGGGGAAGTGTTCAACGTTGTCAATCATCCGAACTTCCAGATGCCCTCAGGCACCTCGCTATTCGACAGCACGGGCGGGCGCGTGGGAGGCGCGGGGCAGATCACGGTCACCACCACTTCATCGAGACAAATCCAGCTTTCGGCCCGCTATTCTTTCTGAGGCATCGTGCCCCGAACTTTCGTCGTGGGCGGCTCCCGAAAGAGGCCTGTGAGAGCGAAGCTTAATTCCCATCCTCTGAGCCGGCGTAGCGTTTCACAAAGTTCGTAGGACGGGCGACCCTAAATCGATGCTGGTCTAGCCTGAATCCGTATCACGATTGCAGCAGCGGGGCATAAGGAGTGCAACGTTTTGATATGACTCGCCTATGCAGTTTTGATGACCGACAGCCGCGAGCGGTTCGTCCATCAGCATCACGGCCGGATCGCTCAGGAAGCGATCGCGCCACGGCGACGCGCTGTTTCATCCCCGAAAGCTGGCACGGATAGGCTGTCTCCGTTCCTGCACAGCCGAGCCGCGCCAGAAGTTCCCCCGCGTGGGCCTCGCGTTCGGCGCGCGGCCCGCTTTGCATTTCCGGTCCGAACGCAACTGAGTACGATATCCGGTTGGTCCTTTCGCAGCCGAAAATGCACGGGTTCCGCGGCGGAAGGCTGGCTGCTACACTGGTCCTTTGCTTGGTGCCGGCTTCGCATGCATATAAGTGTAATCATCCCGGTTCTCAATGGTGCCGCATTCCTCGAGCGGTGTCTGGAATCCCTGACGCGTTCGAAACTGCAGCCGGTGGAATGTATCGTGGTAGACGATCGCTCCGCGGATGGTTCCGAAAGGATTGCGGAAGCCATGGGCGCTGTGACAGTCCGCAGTGAGAGACAAGCCGGACCAGGGGCTGCGCGCAATTTCGGCGCTGCCCGATCGTCTGGCGATCTGCTGGTTTTTGTGGACTCCGACGTCTGCGTGCATCAAGACACTCTTTCCCGTATTCAGGCGCGCTTCGACGCCGAACCGGATCTGGATGCCCTGATCGGGTCCTACGACGACGCGCCAGCTTCGCCCGGCTTCGTGTCGCAATACAAGAACCTTCTGAACCACTACGTGCATCAGCACGGGCACCCGGATGCTACGACGTTCTGGTCCGCCTGTGGCGCCATCCGGCGCGACGTCTTTCTGGCGGAGGGCGGCTTTGACGAATCGTACGTGCGCCCGGCGGTTGAGGATATTCACTTCGGTTATCGGCTGCGCCAAGCCAGCCACCGCATCGCGCTTGACGGCACGATTCAGGTCACGCACCTCAAACGATGGACGCTGGGAAAGCTGTTGCGTTGCGATATTTTCGACCGGGCACTCCCTTGGACACGATTAATCCTGGAGTCCGGCCATCTCCCCAACGACCTGAACGTCGCGGTCTCCCAACGCATCAGCGCATTGCTGGCGTGGACTTCGGCCGCCTTCGCGGTTGGCGGGCTGTGGTGGCCGGTCCTGTTCGCGCCGGCTCTGGTGGCGGCCGCGGGCAACGTCGCGCTCAACCAGGAGTTCTTCCGCTTGCTGGCCGCAAGGCGAAGCTGGCTGTTTGCCGCTGGCGCGCTGCCGCTCCACTTCGCCTACTATCTTTACAGCTCCTTCACGTTCGCAGCCGGAACCGTTCTTTACCTGCTGGTCTGGCGCCGGCGGCCGGTAGTGCGGCATTCGCGCTTTACGGAGCACGCCAGCGGCGCCGGCGTGCCGGGCACGTGATTGGAAACTTGCGGTGAGGCGGTTCCTGGTGCGGCATCGGCGTGCGCGACTGTGGGCCCTCGGCGCACTGGCCTTCGTTTGGCGCCGGCTCATGTTCCGCACGTCCGTCATCGCCATCACCGGCAGCGTGGGAAAGACCACGGCGGTCGAATGCCTGAAGGAAGTCCTGTCATCCTGTTTTGCCGTCAACGGAACCGAGTATGGCAGCAACTCCGGCCGCGGGGTGGCTCTCACCGTTTTGCGAACCAGGTGGCGCCATCGGTTCACCGCGATTGAAGTGGGCACCAGAAAACCGGGCGACTTGAGGAAAGCAGCCTGGATGATCGCGCCCGACACGGCAGTCATGCTGGCAGTAGCCGCGGTTCACACGGACTGCTTTGCCAGCCTGGAGGAGATCGCCCGGGATAAGTCGCGTTTGGTTTCCCGGCTGGGCCGCCGGGGGTTGGCTGTCCTGAATGGCGACGACCCGCGAGTCGCGGCCATGGCGGCTTGCTGCCGGGGCAAGGTCGTGACCTTCGGGCGTTCCCCGGAGTGCGATGTCTGGGCGAGCGAAGTTTCCTCGGTCTGGCCGGCGCGGCTATCGTTTCGGTTCCATCGTGGTACGCAGTCCCGCGTGGTGAACACGCGGCTGGTGGGCGGACATTGGCTCAATTCGGCGTTGGCGGCGCTGGCAACTGCCCTGTGGCACGGCGTGGCACTGGAGCAGGCCGCTGCCGCGCTGGAGCGGGTAGAGCCAGCCCGTTGCCGGATGGAGCCGGTGCTATTGCCGTCCGGGGCGTACGCGTTCCGGGACGAATTCAACCGTTCCTTGGCGGGTTTGCCCGCCGCGTTGCGAGTCCTGGAGCAAGCCAAGAGCCGGCGCGTCCTGGTGTTCCATGACGTGTACGATTCGGGAATGGCCTTTCGCGAACGGTTTCGGCTGGTGGGGAAGATGGTTGCCCAGTCCGCCGATCTGACCCTGGTTTACGGAAATGACAGCAGGCGGGCCCGGAATGCGATGATCGAGGGCGGCGTGCCGCGCCAAAACGTGCAGAGCTTCCCCGATATCTGGGCCGTGGCGGACTTCATGAAAGCTAATGTCCGGGCCGGCGACGTGGTGTTGCTCCGAAGCGGCTATTCCGATGCCGCGGCGCGGATCTACTATGCCCAGCTCGGCTCGGTGGGCTGCCGGATACCGGCTTGCAGCAAGAAATTCCCATGCGACCACTGTAAGCAACTCCAGCCCGGGCTGGAGAATGTGAGCGGAGTTCCGGCTTCTGCACGGCCGGTCTGGCTGCCCATCTGGAGTTAAGGCGTCCGGCGGCTCCTGCTTTACGGCGCCGGCTTTCTGGCGCATACGGCTGAGAAACAGGCGGTCAAGGGCACCGTAGGAAGGTGTCCCAGGAGCTCGAACAACCTCAGCAGAGCGCGGATAGGGCCATCGGCTGCCCGTCCCATGATCTTTCTCAGTCCTAAAAACATCAATGTGGACAGCAGTCGTGGGTTGTGAATGAGCCACCCTTTCTCCACTACTTCCATGCCAAGATCGCTGAGCCATGCGTTCAGTTGCCGGCGAGAGGCGGTGCAGCCGAGGAAGTAAGGAGCGCGCCAGAGCCGTGTCGCCCGGCGCAGCAGGGGGTAGAGCGGGTTCCAAGGGTTGTCGAGCGTGATCATCAATAAGCCGGATGGCCGCACTACGCGGACCACTTCCTGCAGAGCGGCCAGCAAATCCTCCTGGGTTTCGAAGTGATCCAACGAGGAGTTGGAAAAAACCAGTTCGAAGCTGTCAGTTCGCAGAGCCAGTGCCCGGAGGTCGCTCACCAGGAACGAGACTCCCGCCACCGGACAGTGTTTGGCCGCAGCGGCGACGGTGGTGGCCGCGATGTCGATTCCCACGATGAGCCTGGCTCCTGGAGCCAGATCCAACAGGACTCGATCCTCTCCGAAGGCCTCTTCAAACAGGTCGGTTTTGAGGACACTCTGTGGATTCACACCCCGCAGCCACCGCCGGACCAGTTGGAGATGCGCTTCGCGTTTCTGGCGCGCCGCAAGCGGGTCCAGGTATCCGGATGGATGAGGACCGCGCGCAACCGATTCCCAGCTTGAGCTCATCGTTTCGGTGTAAATGCCCATTGTAGGGGCAGCTGCGTAACACTGCAATCCTTAGCGCGACATCCTCAGCGCAACGCACCGGGCGGTTTTTCGACCGCACCCTGATCTACAATGGTGACTCATCGTGAAAGAGCGACGAAAGAAAACCTTCCACGCGACTCCTCCACCGGAGCCAAAGAAGCAGTCGCGCTGGGCCGCGCCCGCCCTGATTGGCGCCCTGGTCCTGGTTTTCTATGCGGTGCCGCTCACGTCCGAGTCCGCCAGTATTCAATGGGACGCTGCCGACCTGCATTACCCTTTTCAGAAGTACTGGTCGGATCACATCCGTTCGGCCAGTCTGCCTTCGTGGACTCCCTACATTTTCGCCGGCTATCCCTTCATGGCTTATCCGGAGACCGCCGCATGGTATCCGCCGCATTGGCCTTTCTTTCTGGTCGGGATTACGCCGCGCACGATTCAGGCGGAACTGGCGCTGAACGCCTTCCTTGCCTGCCTCGGTGCGTTTCTGCTGATTTCGCGCCTTGTCGAAAGCCGGGCGGCCGCGGTACTCGGGGGACTCTGTTATGGGCTGTCCGGATTCTTTGCCGGCCACGCTTCTCACGTTGGCATCTTCGCGGCCGCGGCTTGTTTCCCATGGTTACTACTGGCGTTCCGGCGTGCACTCGACGGGACAGCCGTCTTTCACGCCGCTCTGGGAGGCATGGTTGGCGCCGCGATGATTTTGGCTGGATATTTCCAGACCGCCATGTATGGGTTCCTGGCTCTCGGGCTGTATGCGTTGGCGGACCTGTACCGCGCGCCGCGCCGATGGTTCCGGATCACGTCGATCGTGGCCACCATGCTGGTGCTGGCGATCATCGTGGCTGCCATTCAGATTGTGCCCACCCTCGAGCTGGTGCAGACCACGTTCCGCGCGAAGTTGGATTACTCACGAACCACGGAAGGGGTTCTGGAGTTGCGGGCCCTGCCGACTCTGGTCGCACCGGATTGGCTGGGCGCTATTTCGGATACGTACACGGGGCCTTCCGACAAAACTCAGTACTACTTTTACGCAGGCTTCCTGCTGCTTCCTCTGACGGCGCTCGGCCTCGCCAAAACAAAGAGCCGTACACATGCGCTGTTCCTGATCGTGCCTGCGGCATGGTTCATGCTTGGCGGGGCGGCCGGCCTCTATCGCGCTGCGATGTTACTGCCGGGAATGAACAAGGTCCGTGAGCCAATTCAGGGCTGGTTTGTGGTTGCATTGGGTTTGGCTATGCTGGCCGCCGCAGGGCTTGCCTGGATGGAGCAGCGGTGGCGAGTGCCTTACCTGGGCGCGATCATCATCGCGATTTTGTTTGTCGATGTGTGGTACTGGAATTCGCTCGAAAACCCACTCGCCTATGGGCATTTCGCATTCGACCGCGCCTATGGAGACGGAGAAGACGCCATGCTGCGTCACGTCGTCCCGGTGGTGCCGCCGCTTACTCGCTTCGAAGGGAGACGGCGAGCCGTCGTCGGGCCGCAGGACTACGCGCTCGATCTTCGCCTGGAATCGACCGGCGGATACGCCGCGCTGCCGATCAGAGACTACATGAGATATTTGTCCGTCATGAGGCGAAATCCCAAACTCCGGGACGGTCTCAACGTGAGCACCTATTTGACCGCCGATTCAGCCAGCGTCGAATCCAATCCATCCGTCCTGCCTCGCTTCTATTTCCCCAAATCGATCATGGACGCCGGGAGCCGGGAGGAAGTGCTCCGCACGATCGAGACCCTCGATCCTCAATTGCAGTCGGTCGCACTCACGCCGCACAGCCCCATTCGGCAGGACGCGGCAGCGACGGCTGCCGTACTCTCTTACGGAGAGGACTCTTATCGCATTCGTTATCATGCCGCCTCGCCGTCTCTCCTGCGGTTGAGCCTGCCATGTTATCCGGGGTGGCGCGCCACCGTCGACGGCAAACAACTGCCGATCGTCCACGTGGACCTGGCGTTAATGGGTGTGGTAGTACCTGCCGGGGACCACGAGCTTCAGTTCTCGTTTCGTTCGGACTCATTTAGAATTGGCGTGGCCGTTACCCTGGCCGGCGTGATCCTCTGTGCACTGTTCGTAGCGGCTTCCGCCCGTGCGCGGCGCGCCGTCCTTCCCACAACCTGCTGATTTCCCAGCGAGTGTCGATGTCATGGTCGTGCAGAAGCACGCCGCCTGACCAGCTTGAGTGCGGGGCGGCGGCGCATCGGTCCTTCCTGCTCCGCCAGCCAGATCTCGCAAATGCTGCGAAGTTGGGGTGCTTGTAGAGGCGCCGTCGATGACGAGATAGCGAGATAGCTGGCCAGAACAGCTTTCTGAGCCGCGCTCATACGAAGTGCCTTTCCGAAATCGTCAGCTCGACCCGGTTCGCCGTGGATATCCGACCGAATCCGCGGCGAGAAAGTCTCCGGTGGTGCAGGCGGTCCTATTGCAGCTCAACGCAGAGCAGCCGAGGGCGCCTGGTGCTTCCGAGTTTGGAGCGGTGATCTCGCGATACGAACAAGAAGAGATGCCGGAACGGTATTCAACCAAGACGGCGTATCAGTCGTACATCAAGAACCAGATCAGGCCACGCTGGGCCGATATGGCGTTGGGCGCCATCAAACCGATGGCCGTCGAAGATTGGCTAAAGAACTTGGCTCTGGCCCCGAAAACCAAGAGCCACGTTCGCAGCCTGATGCACACGATTTTTCAGTGTGCGGAGCGGTGGGAATTGATTGACAAGAACCCCATCAAGCTGGTTCGGGTCAGGGGTGGCACGAAGCGGCTCAAGACGCCTCGGGTTCTTGCTCCCGATCAGTTCCACTCGCTGCTGCCGTTGATCCGTGAGCCGTACCGGACAATGGTGCTGGTCGCAGGGTGTCTGGGCCTGAGGGTCAGCGAGATTGTTGCACTTCAGTGGCGCGATTTCGATTTTCCCGGACTCACGCTGCTCATACAAAGGAGCGTGGTTCACGGCAGGGTTGGGGACGTGAAGACCGAGTACTCGCGGGACAGCGTTCCACTCGACACAGCGGTGGTCGAGGCCCTAATGCTGCACAAGGAACGGTCCGCCCCGACGCCGGAAGGGTGGTTGTTTGCCAATCCGGTCACAGGGAAGCCGTACCACCAGGAGGAGATTCAGAAGAAGCACATCCGCGAGGCTGGCGTCGCGGCCGGGATCGGCGGCGATATCGGCTGGCACACGTTCCGGCACAGTTATCGGTCGTGGCTCGATGAAACAGGGGCGCCGCTCACCGTCCAAAAGGAATTGATGCGTCACGCCAGTATTCAAACCACGATGAACATTTACGGAAAGGCCATGACGGACAGTAAGCGTCGGGCCCACAGCAAAGTTGTGGAGATGCTACTAAACAGCAGCAAAACGGATCAAACTGCCGACCACAAGATGCCGGTCGCGGCTATTGGGAGTTAATGGGAGTTTGTGGTACGCTCGAAAATCCGCGTAACCTGTTGATTTAATTGGTTGCGGGGGAAGGATTTGAACCTTCGACCTTTGGGTTATGAGCCCAACGAGCTACCAGACTGCTCCACCCCGCACCCCTATCCTAACGTAAGGCTGGGTTCCGGTCAACGTGCGCCGCAGGTTTATCCGCGGGGCGCGCCGCCCGGTGCGACACGGCGGCTGGAATACGGTGCGGCAATTGGGCCCGACTCCGTCAGTTGGCGGCGTTCGGCTTCGGCTCGAACTCAGTGATCGGGAACGACTGGCGCACGATCTCGCGAGCCGCCTCGATCCCGCTCACTTCGCCGGCGCCGATGGCCTGCACCAGCAGGTTGCCCGCGGCGGTGGCTTCAATCGGCCCCGCCACCACCTTGCGGCCGGTCGCATCCGCCACCAGTTGGTTGAGCAGCGAGTTGCGCGAGCCGCCACCGACGATGTGGATGGTATGAATCCGGCTCCCGGTGAGGCCCTCCAAGCCTGGCAGTACTTCGCAGTAACGGTGCGCCAGGCTCTCCAGAATGGTCCGGCAGAATTCGCCCTTGGTTTTGGGCGCTTCGAGCGAGCGTTCGCCGCACCAGGTTGCGATCCGCGCCGGCATGTCGCCCGGCTGCAAAAAATCGTCGGGATCGATGATGGCCCGCGCCGGGCCGGACGCTTCGGCCATTTGCATGAGCTCGTCGTAGCCGAAACGCTCGCCCTGCGCCGCCCAGGCTCGGCGGCATTCCTGCAGTAGCCACAGTCCGGCAATATTCTTCAGCAGCCGCGTGCGGCCGGCCACGCCGGCTTCGTTGGTAAAGTTCAAGTTGTACGACTGCTCGTCGATCACCGGCGCCGCGGATTCGACGCCCATCAATGACCAGGTGCCGGAGCTGATGTAGCACCACCCATCGCCGCGGGCGGGAACCGCCGCCACGGCCGACGCAGTGTCATGCGATCCCACCGCGTGCACGGGCACAGCGCCCAGGCCGGTCGATTCGGCCAGATGCGGCAGTAGCGGTCCCAATCTGCTCCCGGGTTCGATTAGTTCCGCCAGGATGCGGCTCGGAAGGTCAAGCCGCTCCATCATATCGGCGGCGAATCGGCGGGCCTTGGGATCGTAAAATTGCGAAGTGCTCGAAATCGTCACTTCACTGCGCTCGATGCCCGTCAGCCAGTAATTGAGCAGGTCCGGCATGAACAGCAGCCGCGAGGCGCCGTTGAGCGCCGCTGAGTGCGCCAGCCGCATCGCGTACAACTGGTACAGCGAATTGATCGACATGATCTGGATGCCGGTGCGCGCGAAGACCTCGGCGCGCGGCACCGTTTTGAACAGCCGTTCCGGGACGCCGTTGGTGCGCGGGTCCCGGTAGTGGCGCGGGCAATCGATCAACCCGCCGTCGGCGGCCAGCAGTCCGAAATCGACGCCCCAGGTGTCCACGCCGATCCCCGCCGGTTTCAAGCGGCGCTCGCGTCCGGCAGTAGTCAGCCCCTCGACAATTTCATGGAACAGGCGGAAGGCATCCCAATAAAGGCCCGAGGGCAACTCCACCGGCTGGTTGGGGAAGCGCCGGATTTCTTCGATCTCTAATCGCCCGCCCGCCAGGCTGCCCAAAACCACGCGCCCGCTTTCAGCGCCCAGATCCGCCGCAAGATAGCTCGACATGCTGCGGGCTATTGTAATTCCGGGCGCTGGTGGATTCAAACTCGCATCAAATCGCGGCCTCAGTTAGCCCCGGAAAGGTGCTAAAATTCGTCGCGGCTGCGAAGGTCGGCGGCGAAAAGTGAATCTCCTTTCAAAGCTGTTTTCGAAACGTCAACGCGCCGCGCCGAGAGTGGACGAGACCATTCGTCCTCCTGCCGCGCCTCTAGCACCTGAATCTGTGCATGGCTCTCCCCATAGTCCTCAAACAAACTGGCGCGCTTCCGACGGGCACCAGCAACTACTGCTCAACTTCATATTGCCCAACGCTGTGGAGGGCGTGCCGAAACTGGTCGACTGGGGCGGCCTTCTCGGCGAATCGCTCGATTCGGCAGTTCGGAGACTCAAAGCGGATGGCGCGCTGCTCCCGGTCGACGCACCGAAATGGCGCATCTTACAGAACAGGGGCGCAAATGAACTGAAGAAGATGTGTCGTGAGCACGGCCTCAAGGTCTCTGGAACGAAGGAGCAAATGGCCGAGCGTTTGGTCGGTATCGATCCCTCCGGCTTGGTGCTCGGTTATTCCGGCGAATTGCTAAAGTGTTCGCAGGAGGCGGAGCAAATTGCGAACGCCCGAAGAGAGGCGTGGAAACAATCTCAACTAGATGACCCGGATCTGAGGCACATCTTTGATCGGCAGGAGTTTGAGGCAGAGAAGGAAGCACTAAGGCGCCGGTTCCTGAGCAAGGCGCATGCGGAGCCCTCTGACGATGACGTCAAATGGGCGATGCTTAACCGACGGGCGCTTCAGCACGCCACCGAAGGCAACCTCGGCCTCTGCCGAAGCATGTACCTGGTCATGGCGGACTTCCTCTCGCGGCGAGGAAAACTCAAGGACGCCCTGCGGCTGTACCTGATCGTCTGCGCCTACGATTTAAATGGCGCGCAAAATCGCGGAGGTGCACCGGCGGAGGCGCTTCGGGAGTTCCCCGTATTCGATCCTACAATGGCAGATTTGGCGCCCTCGGTTGTTGAAAGCGTGCGGGATCTAACGGAAGAGTTGGAGTCCCCGCCCGAAGCTGTGCGGGAGATGTATCTGAAGGCGACATCGGCAACAAACTTCCCAGTCGCGCCGGAGAAGAGCTGGTTGGTGTTGTCTCTTGCCATCCAGGGCAAGATTGACCTCGATGACCAGCCGCGTTGCTTTGAAAGAATTCGGTCGCTGCTGGGCCGGTTCGCATAGTTGGCTTCCCCGTTGGCTTGGACGCCAAACACCACAGATTGACAAAGGCGGCCTCGCGAGTGGTCGGCCTATGCTTTGCGTTTGCCTGGGCGCCTATTGGCAGCGGGGACCGGCTCCATACGTTTTGGCGTGGGCGTTGTTCCTGGTCACCCAGCGAATTACTTCGGGACGCTGAAGATTGCGATGCGCTTAGACCCCATATTAATGGTTTCGAGCAGGGTTCCAACAAACACCCGTTTTCGGCCGCGCACAACGGCGAGGCGCCAGCCCGTGCCCTTGGTCATTTTCTCGCCCTTTCGGGGCCTTTTGCCCTTAATTGTGATTTCGCTTGTCATAATTTTGGGCCTCCTAAACGTTGCTGATGAAGCCTCAGCAAATCTTATCACCCGGCGCTACCTGAGTGGCGATCAGCGCAACCGCTCATGCATCCGTACGCGTCATCCTTAATCTGCAGGCCACCAGCCCTTGCCCATCATGCCCCAATCCAGTTAGAATCCCGAGCAATGAAGCTCCCCCTCCTCGTCGCTTCGTTGCTCACCGCCGCGCTCGCCTTCGCGGCGCCGCCTCAACCCCTTACGCCCGTCATCTTCGATACCGACATCGGCAACGATGTGGATGACTGCCTGGCGCTTGCCATTCTCCACGCCTTCGCCTCGCGCGGCGAGATTCGCCTGGCTGCCGTCACCATCACCAAGGACAATCCGTGGGCGGCACGGCTGGCTTCGGCCATCGACACCTTCTATGGACGCCCCAACGTGCCCATCGGCGTGGTCCACGACGGTCAGACCAAGGACGTCGGCTACCTCAAGAAGGCGCTCGACGCCGGGCATTACACTTACCGCGATCATCCGGAAGACGCGGTCACCGTATTGCGCCGCGTGCTCCAGTCGGAAATGGATTCGGGCGTGGTGATCGTTCAGGTGGGCTTCAGCACCAATCTGGCGCGCCTGCTCGATTCGCCCGGAGGCCGCGCCCTGGCTGCCCGAAAAGTGAATCGCCTGGTTTTGATGGCCGGGAACTTCGCCGGCGGCGGACCCGAGTTTAACGTCAAAACCGATATCCCCTCCGCGCAGAAGCTGGTCGCCGAGTGGCCCGGCCCAGTCTATTGGAGCGGGTATGAGGTGGGCAGCACCATCAAATACCCGGCGCGCAGCATCGAGCGCGACTTTGGCCCGCCGGGCGCCAACCCGGTGGCCGACGCCTATCGCAACTACCTCCCCATGCCCTACGATCGCGAAACCTGGGACCTGACTGCCGCTCTTTACGCCGTGCGCCCCGCCGATGGCTACTTCACCGTCTCCGCGCCGGGCCTCGTCACCGTGGACGCGCAAGGCAAGACTGCCTTCACGCCGCAGGAAGGCGGCCAGCACCACGTCCTATCGGTCAACGATGCGCAGCGCGCGCGCATTCTCGAGGCTTTCTTGTGGCTGTGTACGCAACCCGCCGAAGCGCGTTAAGCGCACTCCAGCGCGACCCTAGCCAAGCGCGTCACTCGGTACGAATCGGCGAGACGGCTCGAAACCGCCCGCCACATTAGCGGTTTGGGCCGTCCCTGTCACGTTGAACTGCACTGACCAAGTTCCGATTAGTGCGTTATCCAAGCCTAACCGACAGCGGATGACAGCAGCTTCGCCTTAAGCGCAAACGATCAGTGTTCCAGAAAATCGGCCTGAATCACTTTTCTGCCGCCGAGCGCGTCGTGGAAGCTCCACATGGCGAGCGCTAATATCAGCGCGACGACGATCAGGCCCTTGCTCGCGTACCAGGCAGACAAGTCCGAGGTCAGCGGCGCCGCGCTCCCGACATCTCGCAGTAGGATCATCAGGGTGAACGGCAGGATACCGAAACGAGTCATCACCCAAAGGCCTGAGGAATACCATGCAAAGAGGAAAACCCTTCCGATAAGCGGATCTTGACCAGGAACGCCGAGACCGACAAGGAGAACAACGTAAACGGCGGCAGCCGCCCAAGTATTCCGGAGCACCAGCCGAAGCAAAAAGAAGAGAAAGAAAGCAACCATCGCAATGACGACCGCTCCAATCATGTTCCCAAACAGCCAGCCGGCTAGCCCAGATGCGTCCAGGACCTTGATCGTGTGGATCGCGTCTGCGCCCAGGTTCGTCACTCCTAAGCTCTGCCATTCAACCAAGCTGGCAAGATCGCCAAGAAGTGTAAAGCCGACGCCGAGCGCGGTGCCAGCCAGGATGTGTCCTGCCACCAGTGGATCGCGTGCGTCCCCCGCCAGAAGACGAGCCCACGAAATCAGGCTCTGCGGCCAGCGCCTACGCAGGTAGGGTTCCAGCGCCATGTAGAAGACCCAGGCCAGCACTGCAATGAGCAATCCAATGCTGATCTGGTATGTAACGTGCACCAACTCCGCTATCGTCGGTACATGGTGCAGGCGCACAATCTCCGCTAAGGACCAAAAGAGCAGCCCGTATGCCGCTAAACGGAGGGCTCCGCGCGTGTCCCCACGGCCGGCACGGAAGTTCCCCGCGGCCAGCCACAGCGCGCCCACGAGGAGGATCGAGATCACGACGAGGAGAAACCACTCACCGACGCGCGCGCCGGTGGTCTGCGGCGTCTGAGGCTGCATGCGCGCGGGCCGCCGCCATGGTCCGAATAGTTCAAAGGAAACAGGACGGCCTTTCCACGCCGCCGCCTCGATGCGCATGGGCATGTTGGGAGCGTGCGCGAATGTGCCGGTCCACGCCTTGCGCTCGTCGAAGCTGTAGGGCGGGATTTCTTGCGATGCGGTCTCAGTCCAGCGGGACTGGTCCAGACCCGCGGCATCAAACAGCTTCTTCCAGTCCGTTCTTGATGCGGGGGGCTCCGCCGGCGTACTGCTTTCATCCAGTTGCGGCGGCACGCCGAGAAACCGGATCAGACGGCCTTCCGGATCGAGTTCCAGGCTTACCATTCCAGAGATATTCGTGGGCGGGTCGTTCGGCGAGGGTTGGCCGAACGGGTCGCGCGTCTCAAGGTACTCGGGACTCTCGCGGTAGGCGAAGTAGATCAGCGAGGGCTGCCCCTCGCGAACCTGCTGGCGGTAATCCTCTTTCTTCAAATTTCGTTCCGCCCAGGAGTGGTATCCGTCTTCGTAACCGAACGCGTCGTAAGAATCGGTGGGTGGGCCCGTGTAGCCCAGGCGGGACGCGATCTCGCGACCTTGCCGCGCCAGGATCTCTTGCGAATTCGGAAAGGGTGTCAGACACAGGATGCGGTGCCGGCTGCTCAGCAGCAACAGGGCGATCAGCCCCACCATCACAAACGCCAGGCAGAGCATCGCGGCGCGGACTGAAAGCGCTCCCGTGTCCTCCGACGCCGCGACCGTTTCCGGCGACGGCGTGTCGCCGGCCGCTAACGCTTCCGCAAGTGGATCGCCGCCGGGCAGGGCGCGTGCCACTGCCAGCGCCGTTTGCGGGCGCTTGGCCGCGTTGAGGTCGAGACACTTCGCGATCAGCCGCTCGATTGCCGGGTCGACGTCCTTGATTACGCTAGCCGCGCTCGGCACCCCGGATCGATCCCGCGTCTCAAACGCGCACTTGCCGGTGAACATCTCATAGAGCACCAGGCCCAGCGAGTAGATATCGCTACGCTCAGTCACTTCGAGGCCGGCCAATTGTTCCGGCGCCATGTAGGCCGGGGTGCCGTTGCGAACCTCTGCACCCTCCACCTGATTGGCGATGGCCGCGAGTCCGAAGTCCATGATGAGCACCTGGCCGCGACCGTCGATCATGACGTTGGCGGGCTTCAGGTCGCGATGCAGCACGCCCTTAGCGTGGGAAGCGGCGAGTCCCGCGCACAGCTTGCGCGCGATCTCGACGGCTTTGTCGCCGGGCAAGCGCCCGATGCGGCGCAGGAGGGACCCTAGGTCCTCGCCGTCGACGTACTCCATCGAGATGTAGGACGACCCCTCGACCTCGCCGAGATCATACACTCGGCAAACGTTGGGATGCGAGACCTGGCGCGCGATGCGGACTTCGTCGTGGAAGCGTTCGAGCAAGCGGGAGTTGTGCGCCATCGCGTCGGGCAGGAACTTCAGCGCGACACTTTGGTTCAGCTTCAGATCGGTGGCGCGATACACCTCCCCCATGCCGCCACGCCCAAGGAGTCCGAGCACTCGATACCGCTCGCCGAGGATGGTTCCGGCGGGAAAGCGGCCTTCGTCGGAAGACGCGCTGGAAGAAGGCGGCTTGTGCCGGCCTGCGGCGATGGTTTCCGTTGGAGGGGCGGCATCAAGCGGCGACGCGCACTGCGGACAGAAGCGGCCCGGGGCGTGGATCTCAGCTTGACAGGACGGACAACGCACCTTAGAGGGTATCATTATTTGCGGTCGAAGTAGGTGATCCGCGGCATTGGCCTCATACAGCGCCTTGTGGACGCGCAAGGCAAGACTGCCTTCACGCCCGAGGAGGGCGGCCGGCATCGCGTGCTCTCGGTTAACGATGCGCAGCGCGCGCGCATTCTCGAAGGCTTCCTCTGGCTATGCACCCAGCCCGCGCGTTAGTCGCGCCCATGTCCCAAGGACCGCTTGAGAGGACTCATGCGAGTGTATGCTTTTGTTCCGTCCGTCTGCGGGCCCCTCCTAACCAGTAATCCACTTCAGCGCCACTTTGCCCGCCCAGCGCAAGATAAGGGGCGCCCATCGAAAGAAGGCATAGCCAAAGCCACAAAGAATCGCCGCCCATACAAAGTATCCAATCACCGCCAGGGCGCTCAGCACCCAGGGAGACCACGCCCGGTATTCCTGGTCTTTCAGGAAAGCGGTGCCGTAAGTGCGGCCCAGAATAAACCGCAGCGTGGTGGGATCGGTCCAATATCCGACATGTGCAAGCCCGGGCATCAGCCAGAAACGGATGTGAATGTTTGAGGGAGGCTGGTTACCGCAGATAAAGGGGCTTTGCAGCGCTCCGGATACCGGGTCCAGGACATGATAGAAGTTGATCCACCATTCCGTCTTGTCCGAACCCGGCTCTTCGCCGGCAAGCCTTTCCCCGCTAGAGAGCAGCGCGCGGCGCCCTGCGCGGGTCCAAGGGCACAGCGATTTCTTCCGGAACAGGAATGCGACTTTGTCCAGCGGGCTGCCCATGGTGATGAAGCGGCTCAGCGTCCGGCGGAATCGCTCTACCCCGGCTTTTTGCTCATCATCGCCTGTAAGTTCGAGTTTCCCGGCTCTGTGAAACAATGCCGAAAGCACGTTGTAACTGATCACCGTGCCGAGACTGTGAGCCACCCACACAACCCGCTCGAATTTGATCGGCTGCCCGCCGGCCCAGATCCACTTGGCGTCAGGAAGGGGGCGGAATTCCCGGTCGAGACCGATCATACGCAGAAAAGCTTCTCCGACGCGGTCGTCGATTCGCTGAACGATCGCACGCTCCGCCACTCCTCGGGGATCCAGATACAGGCGCACCTCATTGACGTACCCGCTGATTGCCTCGGGATAGCGAAACCACGCATATACCAACGCTACTACTGATACGATCTGAAAGGGCCAATATAGAATCCAGACAAAGGGACCGACTTCGCGCAGCACCTTAAAGCCCAGTAAGCGCAGTTGCTGGTGGAGCATCCAGCCAACGGTCCGGGCGCCTGAAACGACGCGGTGCTTCCACAGGTTGCCGAAGAAGCTCTGCTCACGTTGGTTGAAGCGCCCCCAGTCCTCCGGAAAAGTCGCCTCGAGGTTGTCATAGTCCGCCCAATAGCCCTCATAGATGAATGGAGGTGGCAAGGCTACTTCCTGATGGCGCGCCTGTTTATGTTCCTTCTGCCACGCGGCGATGCGCTCGAGCGCATCTTCAAACCCGGCGCGAAGGTGTGCCGCCGTTTCAGTCCACGGCTGCACTCCCATGCCGTGCACCAGGAAGATGGCACAAGAGCGGCCAGGGTGGATCGTTTTGCCGTCCGGCAGGGTTTCGGGAACGCGCTGCATGTTCCAGAGGAAGTTTCCCTCCTCGAATGCCAAGGGGCGTTGCTCGGAATCTGGCGAGCGCATTAGTCGAACCTGCTGTGACGATGCTGGTTATTGGACATAGAATCTATCCCAGCCGCGACTTTCATCGGTGAACCCCTGCAGGACAAATCCCGTAGCCAGATCTCCATTTCGGCCTCTGGCCGACATCGATTTTACACCCAACCGCACATTTTCTATCCGTTATTATCGTTTGTTGTATTCTTCAGCAACTCCAGACGTCCGGGCAGGAAGCTGACTCCGGCTAATCCCGGCGCCGCACGAACCTCAAAGAATCCATTTTCAGGTGAGTTATCGTCTTTGAAATCTATCCGTCTCGATGCGATAAGTGCCCTTGACGCATGGCCATTGGGAACGGCTTAGTTGTTTCCAGCGTCAAATTGCGGTTTTCTGCCAATGCCGTAATCGCTCTGCATGAAAACCCAAAAGAAAGTGTTTCCCACAAAGATATGCTGGATGTACAATCGATATCGGCCGGGACACGAAGAACGGAAATTCGTGCCGGTTTCGCGCTAGTGCTGAAACTCGGAAACCCGTTGGCATAGGTGGCATATATGAACACATTACACTGCGGTCATCGGCAACGGTCGGTTGCGAGAACCGCACTCCTCATATCGGTCATTCTCCTTTGCTCCTGCGTCGACCTGGGCAAAGTAAGCGAGTTCGCCAAAGCCAGCCAGGACGTAGGCGCCACTTTTAAGAGCATTACGGTAGAAGGATCGGCCTCGTGCGAGCGTGCCACATCCTATTTATTGCCGGGTCAGAAGGCCCCAGACTGTGATTTCTATGCAAAAGTCGCACCGGACCTGCTCAAGATAAACGACGCACTCTTTGCATATATCTGCGGTTTGGGTAAGTTGGCCTCGGCCGATCCTTCCAAAGTGGCCGATGGACTGAAAGATGTGACAACCGAATTGAAGCAAGCCGACCCCAAGATCAGTCAGGCTGCTCAAGACGAGGCGAAAGCGGCCACCGGCCTGGCGGCGGCCCTCGCAAAAGTACTGACCAGCGAATACCGCCAGCATGCGTTGGTGAAGGTCATCGAGGAGGCGAACGGTGATGCGGAACACCCGGGCCCTATCAAGCAAGTGACAGCCTTCCTATCGGATTATGCCGCAGAGAAGTATCTGCAAGGTCTGGATGACGAGCACATCCTCGAAACAAACTATTGCGATGAAAAAGCCGAAAAGTACAGCCTAAGCGAACCTCTGGCGCTCGATTTGTTCAAGCGTAAGTGTGCTGCCGATGATGCTCGCATTCAGCAGAAGAAAGATGCTATAGAGAAATACCGTAAGGCTCTGTCGGCGATTGCCACAGCTCACCAGAAGCTCTACGAATCCCGCAACACTTGGACCGCCAGGCAACTGGCCACAACCTTGGGTCCCGAAATTCTGCAACTCACCGACGCTGCGTCGTCGATGCAAAAGGCGTTCTAGAGGTGAAACGGAATGATGACCGCACAAGAAGTTAAAGACCTCTCTTCCAACTACCGCGCCATAGCCGATGCGCTCGTGGATTATCGTACCGCGCATCCTTTTGCGAGCGATGCCGAGCGAGATATGTTCAACAGGACCGTCGGCGACATTCGAAAGACAGCCGAAGATTTGATGAATGAGGCGCTTCAACTGGCCTCAGTCGACATTGGCGCTTCGGTGGAAGGACTGAAAGACGCCACCACCAAAGCGGCAGCCGCCGTGAAAGTAGTTGACAACATCACCAAGGCGTTCTCGATTGCCGGTGCCGCCATCGAGCTCGGAGCGACAATTCTTCACCCCACGCCGGGCGCGGTCGTCGGCGCGCTGGACACGCTGGTTCAGTCAATCCAGAAAGCTGCGGCTAAACCGGCTGGGGCAGGCAGCACAGCTTCGTAACCTGTCCGGATACCGAGCTTAGCGAAAATCGAACCGCGCCCCGTCGATCGCCGGCTCACCGTCCGGCGGCCCGGAGGCGTCACGTGATTTCGGTCTCGAGCGGGACTTCAGAGCGCGAACTCGTTATCCTGAGAATCGCGAACCCCCACATGGCGACCCGGCGTATCGAAGAAGTCCTGGAACGGCTCTCTGCCCTCCGCGAAGGTCCGCCCGCCGAGATTCTTCCGGCGCTGCGCACGGGCCTGGCGGATCGCGTCAACGTGGTGGTCGCCAAAGCGGCGAAGATCGCCGCCGAGCGCCAGCTTCAGGAACTCATCCCCGAGCTCCTGATCGCCTTCGACCGTTTATTCGAGGACCCCGTGGAACGCGATCCCCAGTGTTGGGGCAAGAACGCCATCGCCGGCGCACTGCGCGATTTGGAGTATCGCGAATCTGCGCCATTCCTCCGCGGCATGCGCCACGTGCAGATGGAGCCGGTTTGGGGCAAGCACGAGGATACCGCGCAGCCGCTGCGGGGAATCTGTCTGCTGGCGCTGGTCGCCTGCAGTGACATCGCGCGCGGCGAGATTCTCCGCTGCCTGGTGGAGGCGTTGACCGAACCGGAGGCAGTGGTGCGGGCTGAAGCCGTCCGCGGGCTGGCCGAGATGGAGGGCGGCGAAGCTGCCCTGTTGCTGCGCATGAAAGCGCGCCTGGGCGATGAAGAACCGCAGGTGGTCGGCCAGGTATTTGATGCGCTATGGAAGCTGGAAGGCGAGGCCGCTCTGACGTTCGTCGCCGGCTTTCTGGAATCGGCGAACGGCGAGATCCGCGAGGAAGCCGCGCTCGCTCTTGGCGCTTCCCGATTCGCCGGAGCCGTGCCGCTCTTGCGCAACGCTTGTGCGGGCGCCCGCGATCCTCGATTCCGCGAAGTGTTGTTTCGCGCTCTAAGCCTCTCTTGTCGACCCGAGGCTTGGGAGTTTTTGAAAAGCGTTCTGAAAACCGGCCGCCGGTCGGATGTGAAGGCCGTCCTGGAAGCACTGGAGCTGCATCGCGAGAATCCGGAGATTCGTCGGCTGATCGAAGAGTTCACGGCCGGACGGCATGGGATTTCTGAGTAATTGGCCGACTGGGTCGACTGGCTAACTAACTACCGCCCGAATTACGCTTTTGCCGGCGCAGCCGCAGCCAGGTTGACGTGAGCCGGATTTCACGGGATCTATGCCAGGACACTCCAACCAAACTTTCTCTGAGTCGGCGACGATCCAACCCAAGCTCTCGGATATGCCACTTCCGCGCAATGGGCGTGACACAACCAAGTGGATGCCGTGTCGCAAAAGGGGTCCTTTGCGCAACATCAACCGTGAGGCGCGGGTCGTGCGTCAGGACGCTCCTGTTTTCCGTTCCGTCGATTTTCCCTCAGAACAAATAACGCTCAGAGAGGTGTGTTCCTCTTTTCCTCAAGTTTCGCACCGATCTATCATTTGGGCGGATGCAGCCGGTGACCGTACCCGCACCGCAAGGCTTAGAACGTGATCCCAAGCAGAAATTCCGCCTGGTTCTGATTGCTGGACAGTACGCCGCTCGACGATACGAAGTGTTGTGCGCCCCAGCGCGTGTACCGGATCTCCGGCGAGAGATGCAGCGCCGGAACATGTATATCAATGCCCACGCCTGCGACGAAGCCGGTCACCGTATCGTGCCGGAGTTCCGGCGGCGTCGAACTGGTCCCGCAATTGATGGCGCAGATGATCGCGCTCGACCCGCCTAGCCGGTCCGACGCAACTCCGGCGCCGACGTAGGGTCTTACAAGCTTCGAACTAAAATGGTACTTCGCCATGAGCGGGAACTCCCAGTCTCCTCCCTCCGCCCGCTCTGCGCCTTGCATAATGTAGATGGCAGGCGGCGCTGTGACGAAACCCGGCGAAGAGAAGTCGTAGTGCCGGTACAACGCATCGAATCCCAGGCTCAGGCCGAGCGGCAGCCGCACCTCAATCGTAGGTCCAATAAGGTAACGGTTCGTGGTACTGGTGAATGGCCTGGAAGGGGGCGATCCGGGTTGTGGCAGGGCTGAGGACGCATTGAGCAAATCCGTGAGCGGCACGCCTGCCCGGACTCCGAACGAAACCGGCTGCGCGAGGGCCGCAATGGCCATCAATGGGAATACGAATAGAGATCGCATTGGATCACGGCCTCGCGGCTTAGAACCGCCAAGCACGATCAGTACCTTCAAACGAAGCGACACATACAAGTTTACCCGCGCTTGTGATACTTACATAGATTTTATTGACGGTTCGGAATGGGTAGGTTTCGAGACAAACCCGGAGAGCCTGAAATCAAGGGCCTGAGCGTCTCAAAAGTTGGTCTCAAAATTGAGGCCGTTTCACGTTCGTCGTAGCGCTGGGTTTGCTGTCGGCGCTGTCGCAAAATTCTGTCCCAAAACGAGGCAACGTTTTCGCCTCACGCCGCGGGCTCTTCCGGTCTTGCGAATCCACTCGGCTGGTTTGTCGCCATGTCGTTGATTGGAGCAATCGGGGGCGCCTGCTCCTGGCGAGTCACGCCCCACTCGGAGACTGCTCGGATACGACCCTTGTCAGCCGGGGGGCAGGATTCCTCTGGTAACGCCCGCTCACCTAAGCTGGCCACGCCGGCTCAGCCGGTACCTCCGCCCCCGCCATTCGATCGAGTCGCCAAACGCGGAGAAGAGCAAAACGGCGAGCCATAACCAGGTAGCCACGGGAACCAGCAGCGTGTGCGTCCAACCCCAGCGGCGGAACCACGCGGCGTGAGCAGGCAGAGCGGCGCGGGCCAGGCGGGCACGCCCGAGGCCTTTCCACATGCCGGGCAGAAGCTGGGCGGCGAGCAACCACCCACCTGCCGCCGAACCGTGAAGCCACGCGGCAACGGCAGCCGCCATTCCGGCGCAGTAGAGCACATGCGCCGCCAACGCGGCCCGCCACAGTTTGGGGCGGTAGACGCGGGTAACGAGCAACTGGCGGCGCGACCACTCGAAAAAGCGGCGCGCGGCGATGCGCTCGTGGCTGGGCGCCAGCGCGCCCGGAGCAAACGCAATGCGCAGGCCGGCGCGATGCACCGCGTCCGAGAGCGCGTAGTCGTCGCTGATCGCCGTCTTCCATTTCTCCGGGACGTCGGCGTCGAAGAACACGTCTTTGCGAATGGCCATCGAACCGCCCCATGCAAAGGGGTTGTCGCCGCGGCCGAGCACGCCGAGAGACGTGCCGTCCCAAACCGCGCGCAGCAGGCTCCAAAGGCCGGCCGGCTCGGGCATGAACCAGCGGTAGCCGGTCGAGGCCCCCACGCCCCGCTCACCCAGCGGCACGGCCAGCGCTCGCAGCCAGCCCGCGGTCACGCGCGCGTCGGAATCGGCAAAGGCGTAGACGCCGCTGATGTGGCGCGCGGCGAACGCGCCAGCCGCCAGGTTCTGCACTTTCTCACTGGCTTTCGAGCTGCCGCCGTGAACCAGCACCACCTTGGCCCGCCGCGGCAGCACGCCGCCGGGAATATCGGCGGCGCACTGCGCGCACACAATTAGCTCGTAGTCCGGGTAGTCGAGCGAACCCAGC
This sequence comes from Bryobacteraceae bacterium, assembly GCA_049587755.1. GTDB lineage: Bacteria > Acidobacteriota > Terriglobia > Bryobacterales > Bryobacteraceae > Bog-375. Next base: position 33,836 of record JBAVEN010000075.1, read on the forward strand.
GCCGCCAGGTTCTCGCGCAACCCGTAATCTTCGCCCTTCACCGGGACGATCACCGTGGCGGGCGGCAAAGTGCCCGCACGTTCCGCCAGGCATGCCTTCATATAAGCTGCGCGGCGCCGCTCACCGCCCAGCGAGGCCACCGCCAGCAGCACAGCCGATCCCGCAATGAGCCAGCACCAGAGCAAAGGGCCGCCTCACCTCACCGTCAGCTCGAAATCCACCACCAGCACCAGCGCATCGCCGGTGACGCGGATTTCGGGCACGCGGAACTGGCGCAGCTCGCGCCGGTAGTCCGGTTGCATGCCGGGGTCTTCCAGCGCCCGCTGCGCCTCGGCCGCCAGCGGGTAACGGAAATCGCGCGCCAGGCTGGAAGCCAGCGCCGTGCAGACGCGGCGGATGTAGAATCCTGTCTTGCCTTCGCTCACCGCGGTCACGCCCGCCAGTGCCACATTTCCCTGCTGAAAAACCGGCGTGGCAGTGATGAGCACCGTAAACGCGTCGCCCAGGCCGACGCATTGGCCGAACATGTTGAGCGACGAACGGCCGCTGAAACGCGCCCGGATGACCAGCCGGCCGTCTTTGCCTTCAAACTGCGGGTGCTCGAGATAGGCGAAATTGCAGCGCGTCTTTGCGCTGCCCTTCACATACTTGCGGCCGTCCTGGGTGAAGACCTGCTTGGCCAGCATGCGCTCCAGGGCGCCGAACTGGAGATGAACTTCGACGGCGCCGGCATCGAGAGCGGCGAGCGAGATCGCTGCCGCCAGCCGGAAGATCCGCCCCATGTGCGCGCGCACGGCCCTCAACGCTCCGCCTCGTGAAACAGCGCGAACTCCGTCAGCGCCGGGCTGGCCGAAGCCTGGGTTATGCGCAGGCGCAGGCGTGGAGCGGTGACCGGTTGCTCCAGCCGGATCAAGCGGCGCGGGCCGATGCTGGTGGCGGAGGCAAGCGGGCGCCAGCCGCCGTCTCCAAACCGGTCCACCGCGATGGCGTCGATGCGCTGGCCGAAGCGGATGGCCTCGCGGATGCGAATCACCGTGAACGGGATTGCGCGCGGCAGCTCCATCGTAATCTCGGCGGCGCGCGCCGCATCGTCTGCGGCCCAGTACGTTTCCGGGCGGCCATCCAGCAGGTTGGCAGCGGGGTGTCCGGCAAGCGTGCTCGATGCGCGCGCGCGGCCGTCTGCGGCCAGGTTTGCGGCGAACGTGGTGCGGCAAAAAGCGCCGAATCCGCGCAAGCTGGCGATGTCCGGGGCCGGGAGCAGACCGTCGCGATTGGGCGGCACGTTCAACAACAGCGTGGCGCCTCGTCCCACGGATTGATAGTAGAGAGCGATCAGTTCCTGCGGCGTTTTCACCTGCGCCTCTTGCTCGGCGTGCCAGAACCAGCCGGGGCGAATCGAAACGTCGCATTCTGCCGGCATCCAGTGCGAGCCGTGGCGATGGCCGCTGGCCGATTCGCTGTAGCGCACGTTGCCGGGCGCGGCCGGGCCGCCATCGGCGCCCACCGGATCGTACGCAGCCCAGCACGGGTCGCCGGCAATGCCGCGTTCGTTGCCTACCCAGCGGACGTCCGGGCCCGCATCGCTGAAGATCACCGCGCCGGGCTGCAACTTGCGCACCAGCTCCCAGGTGCGCGGCCAGTCGTAGTAGGTGTTCTTGTCGATCAGCCGCTTCTCGCGCGCGCCGCCGTAATAGCCATCGCCGCCGTTGGCGCCGTCGTGCCACACCTCGAAGATGGGGCCGTAGCCGGTGAGCAGTTCGGTGAGCTGCCGCCGGTAGATGTCGATGTACTCCGCGCGGCCGTAGTGTGGGCTGTTGCGATCCCAGGGCGAAAGGTAGATGCCGAAGCCGAGCGAGTGGCGGCGGGCGGCTTCCGCAATATCGCGCACCACGTCGCCGTGGCCGCCGCGCCACGCGCTCGAACGCACCGAGTGTTCCGTGGTCGTGGTGGGCCACAGGCAGAAGCCGTCATGATGCTTGGCCGTGAGGATGACGCCTTTCATGCCGGCCTGCGCCAGCGGTTCCACTATCGCGTCGGCATCAAAATGCGCGGGAGCGAAAACGTTTGGGTCCTCGTCGCCGTAGCCCCATTCCTTGCCGGTGAACGTGTTCACAGTGAAATGCAGAAACGCAGTGGTTTCCAGCTCATGCCAGCGAAGCTGCCGTGCGGAGGGAATGGCGCCGTAGGGCGCGGGCGCGGCGGCGCCCAGCGAGCCAACTGCCGCGCCGGCCGAAGCCGCCGCCAGAAACGCCCGGCGGTTCATGTCTACTTGCGGGCCTTGGTTTTGGCTTTGACTTTGGCAGCGGTCTTGGCTTTGGACTTGGGCTCGGCCGCCGCTCGCGGCGCAACTGCCTTCGGCTTTTCAGCGATTGCGGCCGCCGCCGCGCCCGCTTTCGGCGGCTCGGCCGGCGGATCTTCGCCGGCTGCAGCTTCCGTCGCCTGCGGGCTCGCCTTTTTCAGCACTTCGTTGAACAGCGCCTGTTTGCGCGAATCCACTTTGGGGGGCGGTGCCTGCTCGTGCCGGAAGTCGTGATCGTTATGGCAAATGCGGCAGCGTACTTTGGCTGGCTCGGCGTTGATCACCGAAACCACGGAGTGATTCATGATGCGCTTGCAGCGCACGCAGTAATCGTCGATATCGTCGCCGAGCCTCGGCTCGCGCATGCTGCCTCCTAGTGCCTAAGCCGTGGTGGACTGTGCCGCCGGCTCAGGCTCCGTGGCGTGTTTGGGTTCCGGAAGCGCCCACTCAGCCGGTTCGAATCCCACGTACTTGCAAATCCGTAAGCGGCCGTCGTCCGATTCCAGCAGGTCGCCCACCTGGAGCGGATCGCCCGCTTCGCGTGCCGCGCGCCAGGCGTCGTACTCGTTCCGCCCTTCCACCTGGCCGAGCTGCTCGAAGTCTTTCGGCTTCACCGAAACGGCGCCGCTCACGTGAGGTGCCAGGCGGAACTGCTGCCGCGCAGCATCCTTCATGCGGTAGATCCGGTACAACGCCATAGCCCTACATTGTAATCGATGTAACCGAGCGAAGCGCTCGCGCCCCGTCCCGTTCGCCCAAGGCGAACCAGCGCGCGATGGCCGGCCCGCTCCAGACTACCGCCTCACGCAAGCGGCCGAGGGGTACCGAAGGCTCGATACGAATCACTTCCAGCGCCGCCGTGGGCCGTAGCTGGCGGAAGAGCGAATGCGCGGCGCGGAAGGGCCAGCCGGTAAGCGAATTTACCGCGATCGCGCGCGTAGCGCCCATGGCTTCGGCTGCCCACAGCGGCAGCGCGCCGCGCAGGCCGCCGTCCACATAATGTTTGCCGCCGATGCGCACCGGCGGAAAGCAAAAAGGGATGGTGCAGGAAGCTGCCAGGTGTTGCCAGGCGATCTCGGACCCGCGCACCAGGCGCACTTGCAGGCGCGGCACCTCCACCACGGTCAGCCCGAATGGAATGCGAGGGCGATAGCGCGCATAGAGCTCGCGCGACTTGCGGTACAGTGCGTCCGGCCGGAGCACGCCGGTCGAATGCGGACCCCACTGGAGAATACGGCCGGTCGCCGGATCGAGCCATTCCCGTTCCAGTTCGTCCACCGTGGCGCCGCCGGCGATGGCCCATCCATTCCAGGCGCCGGCCGAAGCGCCCACCACCAGGTCGATGGCGATGTGTTCACCGAGCGCCTTCCAGACGCCCACTTCCCAAGCCGCGTACATGCCGCCGGCGGAAAGCACGAGCGCAGTGGGCACGTTCCCATCCTAGCCCAGGCGGCCGGCAAACGCGTTCAGCGAGAGGAGAGCACGATTTGATTGCCCTCTGAGTCCTTCATGATGACAAACGTTCCCCAGGGCTGCTTTTGCGGGGAGCCGGCGAACTCCACTCCCTTCTCCAGCAGCTCCGTGTAGGTCCTGTCGAGGTTGTCCACTTCCCAGGACGAGTTCACAAAGGTTCCGATCCTGTCTTCCTGACCCTCTGGGGTGAAAAGAACGATCCCTGTATCAGCGCCCGGAATCGAAAGTTCAATCCAACGCTGGCTGTCCGAGAACTGCTGATCGGTGAGGACGCGGAAGCCGAGCTTTTCGGTGTAGAAGCCGAGAGCCCGGTCCTGGTCCCGCACGGGAATACCCAGAAATTTGATTCGCTTGATCATGCAGTCCAGAATGACAGTCCGATTTTCAATAATCAATAGCGGGAACCGAAATCGGGGGAGCCAATGCTATAGCTATAATTGCTATAGCAGCCATGAAAGTGGACCCGTACGTTATCGACACTCTGATGCGCGACCTGGTGGCGCATAGCCGCTCGGCCGCGGCGTTTCTCGTCTACGTGCAGTTGTACCGGCACACCCACGGGGTGGGGCGGGAGTCCGTGGCAATGAGTCACGCCGCACTCGCGGACTTGATCGGAATTTCCAGACGATCCGTGCAGATCGCCGTAGCGCACCTGGCCGGCCGGCGTCTCATTCGGCAGAGAAAGACGCGCCCCACCGCGGTCCCGGTGTACACGGTGCTGACGCCGTGGATACGCGCAGGGAACGCCCGATCCTGAATCCCTCCGCCGCTGCCTCTTCTCCGGGGCACGCACACCAACCGTAACCCGCGTTGCGCGACGGCCGAAAACGGCCAGAACCTGGCCAAATTCTATCGAAAACAAAGGGGTTAAAGTCCGTTTTTGGCCGGATTCTGGCCGAAATGGCCCAGACGAGATCTGTAGGTCCTTGCGAAAGAGAGTGTGGGGCAGGCGTCCACTTCCAACTGCGCTAGCGGTTCTCCGGCGCCCGCCAATATCCGGGACGAACCTGAATCCGCCGCGCCATCGGCGAATTCACGTATACCGAGATCTGGTGGAAGCCGGCCTCGATTTTGTTATTGGGATTGTAGCTGATCAGGTACTCGCTGTGCAGTTGCTCGCCAATGCGCTCAATGGCTTCTTCCAAGCCGTTGTGCCGGTAAAAGCTGAACTGGCTGCCGCCGGTTCCGCCGCTGAAGATCTCCACCGGGTTGCGCTTGAAGATAGCCTTGGCATCCCGATAGATCTCCAGCAACAGGGGCACGAACTGCGCGCTGTCGCCTTGCGTGCCGTAGGTCTGCATCACGGTATTGGGCGTGGCGGGCACGTTCGACGGCAACGGGTACATGGCGGGCGGCAGCGGGTCGGGCCGCGGCATCGGCGGCGGCGCGGTGAGCTTCTCGATCAGCCGCGACATGTCGACCGCGTAAAACGCGATGTTGGACAACTGCATGTTGATCAGCGTTTCGCGCCCGCGGGCCTCGCTGCCGATGTCGCGCGTTTCACCGATCAGCAGGATGATGCGCCTCCGGTTCTGCGGGCGGTGCTGCAACAAACGAATTCCCTGCTCGGTGGCGTCTATCATGTGGCTGGAATCGCTGCCGGGCTGGATTTTGCGCACCGCCTGGGTGATCTTATCGGAGTCGGAAGTGAAGTCCTGCACGGTGCGGATGCGATGATCGAAAGCGATCACCGCGGCTTCGCCCTGCGAGCCCAAAATCAGCGGCTCGATCAGGTTGCCAATCTTGTTGATGCTCGGCAGCATTTTCTCAATGGCCGAGTTCGCCTGTATCAGGATCACCATGGAAATCGGCTGATAGGCCACATCCACATGAATATTTTGTTCCTTGTCGTTGTCCCAAAGGTGGAACTGGTCGGGCCGCAGGCCGTTGACGAAATTGCCGTCGCGGTCATAGACCAGCACCGGCGCCAGCACGTTTTGCACCTCGCTGGTGAAACGAGGAACGGTCCCTTGTTCCTGGGCGGGCGGCGGATTCTGGGCGGGCGCTTGCGCGAACAGCGTTCCCGCGAACAATAACACAAGAACCGATCGAAGCATGTTAATCCTGCGCGGCAGCGGTATGGCCGGTCTGCCCCGCGAGTAATTCCAGCACGTGAGGCACCAATTCCACGATAGCATTCAGGCTCTCCACCGCGCCTTTGGGCGAACCCGGGAGAGTGACGATCAGTACCCGCCCCCGCGTTCCGGCGAGCGATCGCGAAAGCGAGGCGAGCGGGGTGGATTCGCGGCCGCGGGTGCGCATCAGCTCGCCGAACCCCGGTATCTCGCGGTCCAGAACCGCGCGCGCAGCCTCCGGGGTGACGTCGCGCGCGGCAATGCCTGTGCCGCCCGTGGTGAAGATGGCCGCCACCGCGCCCGAGTCGGCCAAAGCTGCCAGCCTGGCGCTGATCGCGGCCCGCTCGTCGGGAATCACTTCCACCACTGGCACGTGCCAGCCCAGTTGTTCCAGGCGTTCACGCACGGCGGGACCGGAGCGGTCGGCGCGCGTGCCGGCACTGGCGGAATCGCTGATGGTCAAAACGGCTGCCTGGATCATGCTTTCTCTTTCCGGCGAAACGTGCCGCTTTTGCCGCCCGTCTTTTCGACCAAATAAATCTCGCCGATCTCTATGGATTTGTCGAGCGCCTTGGTCATGTCATAGACGGTGAGCGCGGCCACCGCCGCGGCGGTGAGCGCTTCCATCTCCACGCCGGTCGGCCCGGTGGTGACGGCGCTGGCGTTAATGCGGACGCCGCGCTTTTCGATCCGCACCTCTACATCGGCGTGCTCGAGCGGCAGCGGATGGCAAAGCGGGATCAACTCCGCGGTGCGCTTGGCGGCGGCGATGCCGGCGATGCGCGCGATTTCGAGCGGATTACCCTTGGGGTTTTGCGGCAGCTTGCGCAGCACCGCCGCGCCGATGCGTACGAAAGCGTGGGCGCGCGCCGTGCGTCGTGTCGCCGGCTTGCCGCTCACGTCCACCATGCGCGCGGCGCCCGCCGAATCGTAATGCGAAAGTTTGTTCTTCATGAGTTCGCGATCTTCACTTGAGCAGCACCCGGATCCATTCGCCCGCCGCGTACACGTGATGGTCGGCATCGGCCACCAGAAACGCGTTGGCGCGGGTGAGCGCCGGGATATCGCCCGAGCCGTGCCACGCGACCGGCGTGACTTCGGCGCCATCGGCCGTGAGCCACGCAGGCAGAAAACGCGTCAGGCCGGGCCGATGACGAAACTCGCGCGTGAGCCGCGCCCACGGCATCGTTAATGCCGTTTCCGTCTGCCCGCCAAGCAACTCCAGCGCGGCGCGCGCGAAAACCTCGAAGGTCACCATGGTGGACGCCGGATTGCCCGGCAGCCCGAAAAAAAGCTTGCCCAAGGCGCGCCCGAAGACCAACGGCTGGCCTGGCTGGATGAGCACGCGGTCGAAGTAGAACTCGGCGCTGAAGCCGGCCAGCACTTGTTCCACCACGTCGTACTTGCCCGCCGAGACGCCGCCCGACAGCAGCAGCAGGTCGGCCTCGAAGCCGCGGCTCACCACCTGGCGCGTGTGCTCCACCGTATCCCGCGCCAGCGGCAGAATCACGACCGTGCCGCCCGCGCGCGCCACCTGCGCCGCCAGCGAATGCGCGTTGGAATTGCGAACCTGGAACTCCGCGGGCGTTTCCTCGACCTCCACAATCTCATCCCCGGTGGCGACGATGGCGGCCGTGGGGCGCCGGTAGACCGCGACGCGCGAGTGGCCGAACGCGGCCAGCGCCGCGATGCCGGTGTAATCGAGCCGCGTGCCCGCCCGCAGCACGGTCTCGCCCGCCGTGGCTTCCGATCCGAGCGGATTGATCGCCTGCGCCGGCTGCGCGCCGTGCTCGATGCGCACGCGGCCGTTGCCGGCATGTGCGTCTTCCACCATGATGACGGCGTCCGCGCCCGCCGGAACCGGGGCGCCGGTCATGATCTCGACCGCCTGTCCCGGCCCCACCGTGCCAGCGAATCGCTCGCCCGCGCGTACTTCGCCGATTACTTCGAGCTCGCCCGGAAGATCCGCCGCGCGCACTGCATAGCCGTCGCGCGCCGAGCGGTCGAGCGCCGGCGAATCGCGGTCCGCCGCCACATCCACCGCGAGCACGCGTCCCGCCGCATCGTCCAGGGCCACCTCTTCCACCGGCGGAAGGTGGCGCGCTAGGCGCACCGTCTCGATGACCATTGCCCGCGCCTGCGGAAACTCGAGCGGATCCACCTCACCATTCTAAGCCGCAGGCGGCATGGCTCCGCGCTTCGGGTATTGTCCCAAAACTCGGGTTGATCCGAGCGCTCCCCAAGACCCATGATTTAGGACAGTACCGCGCTTCGCCTGTGCCCAGGGGCAACGGTCCTGCTATTCTGTTTCTCAGCCGGAGGGATCCCATGCGCACTCTTGCGTTGCTCATTACCGCCCTGGCCGCCCAGGCTGCGGCGCCGCTCTTCGAGGCATCTTTCGATCAACCCAGTCCGGAGTGGAAGGCGGTGCGCGGATCCGCCTCGCCGGACGCCGCGGTTCTTCGCGAAAACCGCAGGTCGTTGCGCGTGGAGCCGGGCGCCGCGCCCGACGCCTGTGTGCGGTCGGCGCCGGTGCATCTCACCATCGGCAAGCGCTACGAGCTGAGCGGCTGGGTCCGGACCGAGGACCTGACGGTTCGCGATACCGACCGGTCGCCAATCGCTATCGGCGCCGCCCTCACCATGGAGTCGATGCCTTTTGACGCCCACTCGCCCGCGGTGGGCGGCACAACCGGCTGGACCCATCTTCGTTTCCGCTTCGCCGCCACCCGCGCGGTGGACAGCATCCTGCTCACTGCCGGCAGCGGCGGCGCGTTTCAAGGCAAGGCCTGGTTCGAGGGCGTCAGCCTGGAAGAAGTTTCCGCAGCCGGGGAGTGGCCGGCGCGCGAAGCCGTCGAAACGTTCGGCCCGGCTTACCGCTACCCGGCCGCCGGCTGGATCTACCTGCACATCGAAGGCAAGCCGTACGAACGCGGGTACCAGCACGGACGCCTGATGGCACACGAAGTCCCGGAATACCTGCAAAGGTGCGCGGCCGAGCTCGGCTCTAAAGAGGAATGGAGCACGTACCGCTCGGCGGCCGACGCGCTGTTCCTGCGCGGCTTCGACCGCGAAATTCTGGAAGAAATGCGCGGGATCGCCGAGGGCGCTTCCGATGCCGGCGCCCGCTGGCTCGACAGAAGGATCGACCTGGTGGATATCGTGGTTGCCAATGTCACGGTCGAGCTGGGAGAGTTGCAGTCCGCAGTGGAGGTGACGCCGACCGGCCTCGAGGGATTGAGCTTCGACAAGCCGGCCTATGCGCCGTCGAAACACGATGCTGTCACCGATCACTGCAGCGCCTTCGCCGCCACCGGGCCGGCCACGCGCGACGGGAAGATGGTGATCGGTCAGGTGACCTGGTGGCCCCTCACTCTCGCAGAGCAAACCAACGTGATGCTGGATATCAAGCCCGAGAAGGGGCACCGCCTGCTGATGCAGTCCTACCCCGGCGGCATCGAAAGCGGCACCGACTGGTATCAGAATGACGCAGGCGTGGTGCTCACCGAAACCACCATCGGCCAGACGCCCTTCAACGCGCGAGGCACGCCAGTGGCGTCCCGCGCGCGCATGGCGATTCAGTATGGCGGCAACGTGGACGAGGTCGTCCAGCAGCTCGGGAATGCCAACAACGGGCTCTATACCAACGAGTGGATGATCGGCGACGCGAAGAACAACGAGATCGCCATGTACGAGCTAGGGACGAGCCATACCCGCCTCTGGCGCAGCTCGCGCAACGAATGGTTCGGCGATACGCCGGGCTTCTATTGGAGCGACAACAACGAAAAGGACCTCGCCATCCGCCTGGAATACGAGCCCGACCCGAACGGCAAACCGGCCTACGTGCCGTATTACCCGGCGGTACGCGACCTCGCCTGGCAGGATCTCTTTCAAAAATACCGCGGCCAGATCGACGAGCAGTTCGGCTTCCTGGCGTTCCGCACCGCGCCGCTGGTGGCCTCTAGCACCATGGACGCCAAGATCGCCACCACCGGCATGGCGTCGCGCATGATGGTCTGGGCGGAGATCGGCCGGCCGAACCAGCGCGAATGGCGGCCTTCGCCCAAAGACTACGAGGGGAATCAGGGACTCTATCCCTCCGGGTACCATCTTTTCCTGGCCGAGCCTTCGGAGCCGCTGCGCGCCGTCATCCAGGAAAGCGAGAAAGCGCGCCTGGCGGCTGACGCTGCGCCGCCTAAACCGGCCAGCAAGTCGGAAAAACACGCGTCGTATGAGGACCGCCTGTGGCAGGGTTGGATTTTGCCGGCTTCCGATGTGGACACCTGGTTCGCGGCGGGCTCGGCCGCGTATTACCGCATCCTCAAAGCCAAGGACCCGGCGCAGGCGATGGAAGCGGAGCGGGCTGCCTACCGCGCACTGACGCTGCAGGGCGACACTCCGCTCAACCACGTGCGGTTGGAGGGGGCCAAGGGCGCGTTGTTCCTCGATGCGCTGCGGGCGAAGATCGGGGACGACTCCTTTTTTGCCCTGATGAAGGACTTCTTCCGCGCCAACACCACCAGGCCGGTGACGGCGGAAGCGTTTCTCGCGAAGGCCGGAGTGAAGTACGCGGTTCCGGAGCCGGGCAACGGGCCCGCCTATTTGACCGGCGACATCTGGCGGCGTCTCTCTTCCGCCGCCCTGGTCTACGGCACGGTGCTCGACGCAGGCTCGAACCGTTATGCCGCGGAGCGATTGCAGGCCAGGTTTCTCGACCGCTACGAGAGCCTGGTGCCGATTTACAAAGATTTTGAGGCAACTGAGGACGTCCTGCGGCACCGCGACGTCGTCTTCATAGGCCGCCCGGAGGCCAATTCGGCGCTTGCGGCCTGGGCCGGCAAGCTCGGCCTCGACTATCCGCAGGCCGCCTTCCGCATCGACGGCAAATGGCACGCCTCGGAGCGCGACGCCTTGGTTCTCGCGGCCGGCAACCCGCTGGATGCCGCACGCATGGTGCTGGTTTACGCCGGCAACGATGCCCTGCGCACCGTGAAGAGCGTGGAAACGGGGCCGCAGCAGGCGCAATACGTGTTGCTCGAAGACGGCAAACCGCACGCCGCTTTCCTGAAGCGCCCCTAGGAGCCGGTCGTGCCCGCCTGATGGCAGGCGAAAGCGCCTGCCCCACTTTCCTGAAGCGCCCGTAGGGGCCGGGCATGCCCGGCCCGCTGGAGTTTCTACATTTCCGAGCGTTTGACGACGACTCGTCCTGCCCACCCGCGCGTGCTGTTTTGTATCAGGGCACGGCTTCAGCCGTGCCGCAGAATGCACCCCTCCTGGGGCTTTTAGCCCCCGCCGCTTTTTCCTTGCCAGATAGGTAAAACGTCTCGGGTGCGTTGGCGACTCGCGCTTTCCTCGCGTTCGCTTCAATCTATTCCGGTGCTGGGAACAGCTTTGCCAGTTCTCGATCCGCTATTCGGAGAACCCCAGCTCGCGGGCTTGGCCATTCGCCAGGGGCTAAAAGCCCGACTCTTCACGATTCTGCGGCACGGCTGAAGCCGTGCCCTGATACAAGGTCCGGACCGGCGACATCATGGACACTTTGAACCGGCGACATCATGGACACTTTTGTTTGTTCTTTGGCTCGCAAACTGGGCTTGAGGCTAAAGCCGATGCCCTGGAAAGCGAGAAGTACTTTG
>JBAVEN010000076.1:0-10116 GCA_049587755.1 Bryobacteraceae bacterium
GACTCTCGGCCGAGAATCCTACCCCAAAAATGTCGCAGATGTCTTGATACCGAATGTCGCAGATGTCATGATTCCGTACAGGTCTTGCCGCCGGTTCTTTGCGAGCCACGTCGGCAGGAATGCCAACCCTGACCGGGCTCACGCCCTGTTGTGGAGTCTCTACATTCGCGAGCGTGCAGCGATATGATCCGCTTTGTATCACCTGGATCCGGCGTACTTGGGGCCTCCAAAAGTGCTCCGCGAGGCCGGTTCATGCGGTTGCCAATTCATTTTTGGTACTGTAAGCCTTACCTCACTTTTGGTTAGGTAAGGCTTGGAGTGCGAAGATCACCTCGTAATCTCAAAATCGCCTGTAATCACAGGGGTCTGACGCACTTCGGCGGCGTCTACTTCTTCCACGAATTTTTGCGAGTGCTGCAAGTCCGTGACTTCCTGACCCAGCACTTGCACTATCCCCGCCGCAACCGCCGCTACTCCACCTCGCAGATGGTACTGGCTTTGGTGTACCCGATCGTGCTGGGTCTGGACCGCATCGAAACCGCGTCTTTCCTGCGCTCCAACGGTGCCTTTCAGTACCTCACGGGTCTGCCGAGTTTTCCCGATCCACAAACCTTGCGCCGCTTCTTGCTGCAAGCGCCGCTTCGGTTCTGGGAACAACTGCATCGCGTCAATGATCGACTGCTGCAGACTTTTATCCATCTGCCCGCTCACCGCTCTCGTCTGACGCTCGATCTGGATAGCACGGTCTTGACGGTCTTTGGTCATCAGGACGGGGCCGAAGTCGGCTACAACCCGCGTTATCGCGGCAAGCGTTCCTACAACCCTCTCCTGTGCATGGAGGCAAACTCCTCCTACTTCTGGGATGCGGAATTACGGCGGGGCAACGCCGGAACCTGGGACGGCAGCATCGAGTTGCTCAACACTTGCTTCACCAATATTCCCCCCGATATCCGCGAACTGCGTGTGCGGGCGGACGCCGGTTTCGGTTTCAACCCCATCTTCGACACGCTGGAATCGTGGCCGGCCGAATACGCGGTCGTCGCTCGCATGACGCCGGCTTTGAAACGCCTGCTGCCTGGGCTGGACTACGCACCTGTCAACCGCCAGTGGGAGATGGTCGACTTCGAACATCGTCCTCAGGACTGGTCGCGAGCCCGTCGTTTCGTGGTCGCACGCCGCTTCCTGACGGCGGAGGAAAAGGAGCCCACCCTGTTCACTCTGGGCCGTTATGTCTATCGCGCCTGGGTTACCAATCTCTCGCTCACCCCCCTCGGCGTTTGGCACTTTTACGACGTCAGGGCCGCTCTCGAACCCCGCATCGGCGAACTGCTGCACGATTACGCGTTGCGCAAAATTCCCACGCGCTCGTTCGAGGCTAATGCACTTTACCTGGAAATCATTCGCTTGGCCTACAACCTGGTCACCGCTTTCCAGCATCTTTGCTTGCAAGAATCGTGGCGAACCCTGACTCTCTCCAAATTGCGGTACAAACTCTTCCTTCTGCCCGGCGAGCTCACACGCCCTCAGAATCGCCCGGTGCTGCGGTTGCGCCAGTCTTCGATGCTCCAGGCCTTGGCCGACGACATATTGCGAAGTCTCAAGAGAGTCCGCCCCCTCATGCCCTGAACGCCCGTCTTCACGCCGGATCCAGGTGATACAAGGCCTGTTTTTTCTTGGTTCTCCGTTGTGGAAGTGCAACTTCGCCGAAGTTGACTTCGGAATCCGGGCTTAAACAACGATTGGCCTTACCGCTGGCGGGCCATGAAAACGTTCAAGTCCGCGAGTCCCTTGGCATCGAACCAAGCTTCTCCATTGCCCAGCATTGCCATGCCGTCATGGACGAACATGTCATGGGGCAGGTCTTCCCGCAGCTTGGCTACCATGGCCGGAGGGAAAAGATCGTTCCACGCCGCCAGCACCTCCGCGGAATTCCGGTACACCCTGCTCTTGCGATTCGGAAAACTCGCATGGAGCGGGTAGCTGATGAACCGGACCGCCGTAGTCTTGTCCCCGCGTAAAATCGCGCGGAAGCACGATTGAACGCGCCCTTCGAAGGCTGCATCGCTCCCGCTGGTGACGTCGCTGTATCGGTGCCCGCTGTCCGCACCTTGCCGAATGAGTGTTCCCCGCAGCGAAACGGGGTAGGTCCGGGTGCCGTCGGCGCTCGTCCAAATTCCATCCATTCCAATGCTGTTTTCAAAATCCAGCGCCCGGCCCTCCTCGCTGCCATTGCCCACAAAACGCAGGTGAAAAGTGCCTCCACCCGGCTCTGTCAAGGTAATTTGAGAGGCTTCGGCTGATCCGGCGATTGGAATGTCCTGGAGAAACGTCTGATAAAAATAGTGGCCGCCATCGATTTTGTTGCCTTGCGGATCACTGTCATCCCGACCCTGCTCTCTCCCAGGTTGCCTTCATACTGGTGCTGGACCAGCAGGTCTTTCTTCTGGCCGGAGGCGTGGACGGCAAATGCTAACAAACCCGCCATTCCGGCGACGAAAGACCACCGCGAAAGAAGTTGGAAACTCACGCTTGAGTTCTCCTGATATCCAGCAATATATCCGGACCATCGTGCGAGCGGCGCGAGCCGAGGTCCAGCCAACAGCGCCCGGCCGGCCCCTACCGCGTGGCAGCCGAATTCGCGGCTTCCTCGTACACAGAAGTGAAGAAATCGCGCGCGCTGGGCGAACAGCCGATGTGGAGGTTGTCGCGGCTTTCTTCCACAAAACCGAGATAACCGTCGTCACCCAGGTCGTCGAGGATGAAGCGCAGGCATTCCAGTTCCACCGGCGGTAAGCCCGAATAATCGATATCGAAGACCTGCCCGGAGCTGTGGGCCGCCTCATCGCGCCGGTCCTGCAATTGTGACAGGTCCTCGGGTTCCACCAGGGCCGTCACCGGCAAAGGCTGAAACCTTTCCTGCTTCGGATCCATCGCCTCGAACAGGCGCCGCGTCTCGAAGGCGATGTAAGTCAGGGCGCCGAGCGCGGCCGGAGATGCCGCGGCAAGCTCCTCCCGGTTGTCGGCCGGGGCGTCGGGAATATGCAGGGCGTAACCGAAGTATTCGGGCCGGTCGATCGCCCTGGCCAACAGCTTGCCGTTGTCCTCGCGGATGTCTTCGCTCGAATGGAAGACCAGGTCCTCGCGCTTCAACCACACCGAAAGACGATGCGGCGCCCGGCCGTTGGAATTGAAGTCGCTCTTGTTGTCGGCGGCCAGCGCGGTGAAGGAGGCCGGATCCGAACGGTACAAGGCCAGCAGTTGAGCCGCGCATAAGATCCGGAAGTAATAAGTCGGCGAGTAGTCGCGCTGCATCTGCTGCTGGATGGCGAGGTAGAGCTCGCGGTTCCACGCCGGGCTCGCGGAAAAGTACATGCGCGGCACCGTGATCTCGTCCTTGGGAACGCCGTGCGCGCGCCGCGTCAGTTCCTGCATTTCCGCCACGCATCCCTGGCCGCAGTGGTAAGCGAAGATGGCCCAGTCCCGCCCGCCGAACGTCCGCTCCATCCCCGCCAGGTAGACGGCCGCGGCGTGAATGGCGCGTTGCGGAATCAGGCGCTCGTCGCGCACAATCACGGTATAAGGCACGCGGCGCCGGACGGTCTGGTACTTCACCTTGCCGCGCGCGCTCTTGACACGCACCTTCACCCGGA
This sequence comes from Bryobacteraceae bacterium, assembly GCA_049587755.1. Lineage (GTDB taxonomy): Bacteria > Acidobacteriota > Terriglobia > Bryobacterales > Bryobacteraceae > Bog-375. The sequence continues at coordinate 3,651 of JBAVEN010000076.1, forward strand.
CCGTGTGGTAGCGGGTGACGCGGCCCACTTTGAGCCCCATCGTCCGCGCGGTATCGAGCGAGATCTGCATGATCCCCCTCGGGCTGCCCGCCCAGCTTTCCGCGCCAACCTCGCCCCAGCTCTCCAGGTAAGCAATCGCTTCCAGCAGATCCTGCGGAAAGCCGCTGGCCGCCGCCGCGGCGTGAAAAGCCGCCTGCAGCTTGGGATCGCTGGTCACGCGCTTCGCCCCGGCCACCGCCTTGGGCTCCCGCATGATGATGAACGTCTGCGATTCCACCATCAGGCGGGCGCGTTCGGCCAGCACATCGCCGGAAAGGCCCTCGCGGTCCACGCCGATCCCGGTAAGCCGGTGCTCGGGGGTAAAGTAACTGGAGGCGCCGGCCTGCAACAGCGAGGCCAGGCAAAAAAGAGAGCAGACAGCGAATTTCATTGCTTCCTCCAGTGTAATGCGGCGCGGCGAAACGCACTCGCTGGCTCAGCCAGGCTGGCAGGCCGGGTGCGGCGAAGTGTGTGTACAATGAGGATTCGCCATGAAGCCATATCCGCTTTTGCTCCTGGCGGCGGTGTGCGTTCTGTTTCAGGCCGCTTGTAAACACGCGCCACCCGCCAATGTTGCCGCGGTGGTGAACGGTCATCCCATCACCTACATGGAGCTCGAGAAGACATACCAGACGCAGTACCCGCAGCAGCCGGAAGCCCTCAATCGAGACTTGGTGATGTCGCAGAAGCTCGACCTGCTGAGCAGCCTGATCACCAATGAGATCCTTCTGCAGCGCGCCGAAAAGCTGGGCCTCACCGCGGTGGATGCCGACGTGGATACCGAGATCAACAAGATGAAGGCTCCCTTCACCAAGGAGGGATTCGAGCGCCAACTTGCCGACCGGCACATGACCATCGGCGATCTGCGCGCGCAGATTCGTCAGCGGCTGACGGTCGAGAAGCTGGTGAACAAGGAGATCACATCTCAGGTCAACATCACTGACGCCGACGTGGCCAATTTTTACAACGCCAACAAAGCCAGTTTCAACCTGGCTGAGCCGCAGGTCCACCTGGCGCAAATCCTGGTCACGCCCGACCCCAATACGCCGGTGCGCAACCTGCGGAACAGCAAAGCTCACAGTGAGGCCGAAGCCAAAGCCAAAATCCAGAACATCGAGGCCCAGCTCAAGCAGGGCGCCGATTTCTCCCAGTTGGCGCAGAACTACTCCGAAGACCCGGACTCGGCGCCGAACGGCGGCGATCGCGGATTTATTCCGGAATCGGCGCTGGCCAATTCTTCGCCCGAGCTGCGTAAGCTGATCTTGTCGATGCAGCCCAACCAGATCTCGCCGATCATTCCCTCCCCGGACGGTTATCGCATTCTCAAGATGATTTCCAAGGAATCCGCTGGACAGCGCGAGCTCAACGACCCGAACGTGCAGCAGAGCATTCGCGAGAATCTGCGCAACGCCAAGGATCAGTTGTTGAAGGCGGCGTATTACGAGGTGGCGCGCAACTCCTCGAAGATCGAAAACTACCTGGCCCGCAGCATCGTGCAGAACAGCGGACAGAATCAGTAGCGAACCACGCCATGCGGGCGTTTGTTTTTGAAGATCGCTTCTCGCCGGACGCCCTCAAGCTGGTTGAACGTCCGCAACCGAAGCCCGGCCCCGGCCAGGCGCTGGTTCGGGTTCGAGCGAGTTCCCTGAATTACCGCGACCTGGTGGTGGCGGGCGGCGGCTATGGCCGCCACGTGAAACTCCCCCTGATTCCGCTCTCCGATGGCGCCGGCGAGGTGGTCGAAGTAGGTCCGCACGTCACGCGGGTGAAGCCGGGCACGAGAGTGGCCGCCATCTTCATGCAAACCTGGCTCGCCGGCGCCCTCACCGAAGACCAGAGCAAGTCCGCGCTCGGCGGCGCCATCGATGGCATGCTGGCGGAGTTCGTGGTGCTCGATCAAGACGGCCTGGTGCCAATTCCCGAGCACCTCTCTTACGCGGAGGCCGCTACTCTTCCCTGCGCCGCAGTCACCGCCTGGCATGCGCTGGTGACGGAAGGCGGAATTCGGGCCGGCGACAACGTGCTGGTGCTGGGCACCGGCGGCGTCTCTATTTTTGCGCTGCAATTCGCGCGCCTGCACGGGGCTTGCGTCATCGTAACTTCGAGCAGCGACGACAAACTCGCCCGTGCTCTCGCGCTGGGCGCATCCGACGGCATCAACTACCGGCAAACGCCGGAATGGGGCCGCCGGGTGCTGGAACTTACCGGCGGCGCCGGCGTCGACCATGTGGTCGAGGTGGGCGGGGCCGGAACCCTGCCGCAATCGTTCCGCGCGGTCCGCTTTGGCGGGCGCATCAGCCTCATCGGCGTGCTGGCGGAGCCGGGCGCCGCGGTGGATACGCGCCCGCTGATGATGAAGGCTGCGCGCCTGCAGGGAATCTACGTCGGCTCCCGCGAAATGTTCGAAGCCATGAACCGGGCCATCGCTCTCCATCGGCTCCGTCCGGTAATCGATCGCGTGTTTCCGTTTGCCGAAGCGCCCGATGCGTTTCGCTACCTGAAAACGGCTGGGCACTTCGGCAAAATCGTCATCAGCCACGAATGACCGCGGCCCGGCCAACAAGGTGGTAGAGTTGTGTGGCCGCGGCCCCAATGATCCCCTTCCATCCCCTGTTCCGCAACCCGCACCTGCAGACCGTCACTTCGCACTATTGGAGGCGGCCGCGGGCACTGCAGCCGGTCGAGCGGCGCATCGTCGAAACCGAGCCGGGCGTTTGTGTATTGGTAAAATCGCAGCGTCCATCAGCGGCGGCGGGCGAAATCGTGTTGCTGCACGGCCTGGAGGGATCGGGCGAGGCGGGCTATATCGAAAGCCTCGCCGCCGCCGCCCTTCAAGCGGGCTTCGCTGTCCACCGCATGCACATGCGCACCTGCGGCGGCACCGAACGTCTTTCGCATACCCTGTACCACGCCGGATTGACCGGCGATCTGGCCGCGGTGCTGCGCGTCTTCCGCCAGGAAGGCCGCACGCCGGCGTTCGTCGTCGGCTTCTCGCTGGGCGGAAACGTGGCGCTGAAGCTGGCCGGAGAACTCGGGGATTCGGCCGCGGACCTAATGCGCGGCGTCTGCGGTGTATCGGTGCCGCTCGACCTGGGCGCCTGCGCGCGGCGCATTGCCGCTCCCGACAACCGCCTGTACCACCTCCGTTTTGTCCGTAAGATGCGCCGCCGCCTGCTCTCAACGGGCCGCTACCAGGCGGCCGATCTCGCCGGCCTGAACTCGATCATCGCCATCGACGACCGCATCACCGCTCCGTCGTTTGGCTTGGGCACGGCGGACAATTACTATCGCACCCAATCGGCGATCGGCTATGTGGACCGGATTCGCGTGCCCACGCTGCTGATCCAGTCCAAGGACGACACGTTTGTCCCGTGGCGGATCCTGGAGCATCCCGCGGTGCGCGGCAATCCACGCATCCAAGTCGTCCTGACCGAGCACGGCGGGCACCTCGGCTTCCTGGCGCGCGGCGAGCATCGATTCTGGCTCGATGCAGCGATCCTCAATTGGATTCGCGAACAGTAACTGCAAGTCGGGCAGGCGCCCCGGCACGCCGGTCCTAACAGAGCCGCGACCGTCAGGGAGCGGTTTGCGCGCATTTCTTCGAACGCCCCGCCTTACCGCAGCAGCGCTTCGGCCCCGCGCTGGATGAGCGCGGCCGCGGCTCCGCCGGCCAGCGCGGAAGCAGACGCACGGGCGCCGCCTCTACGCATCCACTCCTCGTGCACGGCGTGATAGCCCAGATAAACCAGCCAGCCGGCCGTAAGGCCCAGCGGATAGATAGTCCACATGCTGCCCAGATTGGGCGCCAGCCCGAGGGCCAACACGCCACCGGCCAGCGTCGAGCCTTCCGCCAGCAGACACCAGAGGAGCGCCGTGGCGCGCGATGGCACCGCCGCGCGCATCACCCCTCCCAAAGCGATCCCCTCCGGCACCTTGTGCAGCGCGATTGCGATTGGCACCGCGACACGCAGACCGAGCGGAGCCGCGTGCTGCACCACCGCTACGCTCCAGCCGTCAAAAAAGCTGTGCAGCGCCGCGGCGGCGATCAGCGGCGCGGCGAAGCCGTGCAATTCCGTGCCGCAGGCGTCGTGATCGTGGTCGTGCGCGCAGGTGGGGCAAATCGGGTAGGCGTAACGGTTGATGAGCAGCAACAGGCCGTAGCCGGTAGCGCACAACGCCAGCGCCAGAAGCCAACTGGAATCCTCCGCCAATTCCGGCAGCAGGCCGAACAGCGCCACGCCGATCAGCACCCCGGCGCTGAACGGAACCATGGCGGCTATGCGGCTGCGCATGCCCGTCAGCCAGATTCCCACTACGGCGCCGCCGCAGCCCACCAGCGCCGCTAACGCCGCCGGCACAATTCCCGATTGGAACCAGATTGAGGTCAAACTTTTACTCTAGCAGGAGTGCTTGGCCCCGCATTCAGGCAGACGCTTCGCCTTGACTCGTGGCCATTTTGAGCTACCAGCTTCCGCTCCAACCGGCGGGGCGGGAAGGCTATAATTCGAACCAGTGGGACGAAGGCGCCGCGGCCGCTCTGAGAATCCGCGCCTCCAGGTCTCTCGCGGAAGGAGAGTATCGTGCGCCCTTGGTCCTGTTTGCTTGTCACTGCCGCCGCGTTGGCTGCTCAAACTCAGACCGGCGAGGTGACCACTCGCGAAGAGACGCCCACCTTTCAATCAAGTGTCAATCTGGTGCGCGTTCCCGTGGTGGTCCGCGACAAACAAGGCCATACACTCGGCAGCTTTTATAAAGAGGACTTTCAGCTCACGGACCGCGGCAAGCCGCAGTACATTTCGCAATTCGCCATCGAAGGCAGCGCCGCGCAGCCAATCCCCGTAGGGGCCGGGCATGCCCGGCCCGCTGTACGCCAACCGGCAAAGCCTGCCGAGCCCGCCGCGCCCAACCCCGCGCGCATCGTTCCCACCCGCTTCGTAGCCTTTGTTTTCGATGATGTCCATCTCAAGCTCGAAGACCTCATGTACGCGCGCGTCGCCGCGTTGAAGTACGTCGAGCATGGAATCCCCCCACAGGAACGCATCGCTTTACTCACGCTCTCCGGTAGACTGTCGCTCGAATTCACCGATGACGCGGCGAAATTCCGCGAGGCGCTGATGAAGGTCATGCCCGCGATGCCTCGCGTGTACATACCCCCCGCCAGCTTCTATGTGGCGGACCAATGGCTGAACCGCGACGACCAAGCGGCGCTGGGATTGGAGACCGAGATTGTCAACGATTGCTACAAAAACCCAAACAAAGCCCGCGATATCGCCGAATTCGCTCTTCGCGGAGCGGCCAGTGAAGGCAGGGGCGACGCAATGTACGCCTTCCGTGTCCTTAACAATATCGTGCGATTGCTCGGGTCCATGCCCGGCGATCGGGTTATGATTTTCGTATCGCCCGGTATGTACCTCCCCGACGAGTTGCAGAGGGAACTCAGCGAATCCATCGACCGGGCCACTCGTGCGGGTGTCGTCATCAATACCCTCGACGCGCGCGGCGTTCACACGGACAACCGGACCAGCGATATCAACCCGGACCGTGATACTCCCGGCTGCCACTTGTCGGGCTCAGTCCAGTTGGGCGTCGCCAAGTACAAGGAAGCCGAAACTACCGCCCAAGGGCTGATTCTGGACGATCTGGCATATGGCACCGGCGGCGCCGCCCTCAGCCAGAACGATTTCCAGGCCGAATTCAACCGCCTGGCCAGCCCGCCCGATTACGTCTATTATCTGGGCTTCTATCCGAAGGACCTCAAACCGGACGGAAGGTATCACGAGATCAAGGTGACGCTGGCCAACGGCAAGGGTCTGTCCGTGCAGGCTCGCAAGGGCTACTGGGCGCCTTCCCATGGGGAGAACGCTGCCGCCATGGCTTCACGGGAAATCGGCGAGGCCGTTTTCTCGCGCGATGAGTTGCGCGACCTGCCCATCGACATTCACACCGAATTCTTCAAGACGACGGCCGATGATGCTGGCCTGACCGTCACCGCTCACCTCGATATCCGCCAGCTTGCTTTGCGCAAGCAGGATGACCGAAACCGCGACGACGTGACCCTGGTGTGTGCCCTCTTCGATGGCAACGGCAACTACCTCAAGGGAACTCAGAAGGTGGTGGAGCTTCGGCTGAAGGACGAGAATCTCGAGCAGCGGCTTACCCGCGGCGTCACCGTCACCAGCGATTTCGACGTCAAGAGCGGCCCCTACATGATTCGCATCGTGGCGCGCGACTCCGAAGGCCGTCAAATGGCCACCGCCAACGGCACGGTGGAGATCCCGTGAAGGCCTCGCCGGCTAAGTTGTGGGGCAGGTTGATAACCACATCTGTCCAAGATATCCGTGGGGGCCGATTCGACCGCTGTGAGCGTTGGGGATAACTGTACCGCTGCGGTTTTCGCCTGATGAGGTTGGAGGGCGAAACCGGCCAG